>NZ_CP075371.1:1308804-1963206 GCF_018459925.1 Nocardioides aquaticus | reverse complement strand
GCGAGCGCGGCCCCACCGGCCGCCGTGGCGATCCTGGCGGCCGACCCGGGCCCGACGCCGGTCCCGCTGGTCACCCCCGGGGACGCCGTCGGCGGCCTGGAGGACGTCGACGTCCGGGGCACGGTGAAGGCCCTGACCTCCCAGCGTGACGCGGTCGCACGGCTCGGCGTGCGCGACGTGCGCTGGAACCGGTTCGGCACCCCCTCGTCCCTGCTGCCGGTCGACGGCTCTCTCGGATCCGCGAGCGGCGACCCCGCCGTCGCGGCCCGCAGGTGGCTCCAGGGCCACGCGAGCGTCTTCGGGCTGACCGCAGCCGACCTGGCGCCGTCGAACCTGGAGCTGGTGGAGTCCCAGGAGCTGGTCGGCAGCAACGCCCGCGCGGTGCTGTTCCGCCAGGTGTTCGACGGGCTCACGCCCTCGATCGGCTCGATGGTCACCGTCGGTGTGGCCGAGGGCCGGATCGCGTACGTCTCCTCGTCGCTGGTCCGCGACCCGGCCGACCAAGTCGACGCGCCGACGATGACCCCGCTCGAGGGGTGGGTCGCCGCCGCCGAGAGCGTGGGCGCGAACATCCCCGCGGTCGGGGACATCACCAGCGGCCTGCGCGACGGTTGGACCCGGTTGAAGGTGCCGGGCCTGGTCCAGGAGCAGCAGGCCCGGATCCGCGCCCTCGCGGGGGCCGACGGCACGGTGCGGCCGGTGGTCGAGGCCAACGTCGTCAACGTCGCCGGCGGCGCGGCCAGCGCGTACACCGTGATGGTCGACGCCGTCTCGGGCGAGGTGCTGCACCGCGAGAACCAGGTCGAGAACAACAACGACGCGTACCCGTTCCAGGGTCAGGTGACCGCGACGGAGTGCGGGCCGAGGCACGAGTTCGAGCTGACCGACGGCAGCACCCGCCAGCTCGTGGCAGCGGCGCTGACGGCCAACACGCTCAACGACATCGAGGTCACGATCTTCGACCCGGACGGCGACCTGCTGGTCAGCGCCGACACGGGCACCAGCCCCGAGGTCGCGACCTACACCGCGGAGGAGATCCCGGCCGGGGTCTACTCGGCCCAGGTCTGCCCCTTCGCGGACCCGACCGTGCCGTTCCTGCCTCCGGGCGACTACGCCCTGTCGGTGCTGAGCAGCGACGTCGCGACACCGGAGGGCGGTGGCACCGGCACCACCGCCGAGGGCTCACCGCGCTGGCGCTTCTTCACCGCCAACCCGGACGACGACAGCGTCCAGGGCACGCCGACCAACAGCGTCATCGGTTGCTGGTTCACCTCCCGTGAGGCCGCGGGTGACTGCACGCTGCCCACCGGCCGGCTTCGCAACGTGGCCGCCCCCGGCCCCTGGGACTTCCTGACCAACGCCCAGGTGCCGTCGTTCACCACGGTCGGCAACAACGCCAACACCCACGAGGCGTGGGCCAGCCCGCTCTCGCCCGGTGGCCTGGCGCAGGCACCGGTCTCACCGACCCAGGACTACACCGACGAGTTCACCGACGCCTGGAACAACTCCGGCTGCAGCCCTGCCGAGCTGGTGCCGGGCGGCAACGACATCCTCGCCTCGGTCACGAACCTCTTCTCGGTCCACAACCGGATGCACGACTACGCCTACTACCTCGGCTTCGACGAGGGCAACTACAACATGCAGCTGGACAACCTCGGCCGCGGCGGCGTCGAGGGCGACCAGGAGATCGGCAACGCGCAGGCCGGCGCCATCACCGGCGGCCAGCCGACGTACCTCGGGCGCGACAACGCCAACCAGATCACGCTGCAGGACGGCATCCCCGGCATCACCAACCAGTACCTCTTCCAGCCGATCGCGGGCGCCTTCTACGCCCCGTGCACCGACGGCGGCCTCGACATGGGCATCGTCGGGCACGAGTACACCCACGCCATCAGCAACCGGATGGTCGCCGGTCCGGACGAGGGGCTGACCTCCAACCAGGGTGCGGCCATGGGCGAGTCGTGGAGCGACCTGGTCGCCGCCGAGTACCAGTTCTCGCACGGCTACGACAACGGCGGGAACGTCTGGGCCGTCGGTGTCTACGCCACGGGCAACGAGGACGTCGCGATCCGCGACTACGCCATCAACCGCAACCCGCTGAACTACTCCGACTACGGCTTCGACATCACCGGCGACGAGGTCCACGCCGACGGCGAGATCTGGAACGGGACCCAGTGGAGCGTGCGACAGGCCATCGTCGACCGCCTCGACGGCCGCGGCCGGAACTACGACTACGAGAACAACCGGCACCAGCTGCTGTGCGCCCAGGCCACGCCGGACTACGCCCTGCCGCCGGCGTCCTGCCCGGGCAACCGCCGATGGGTGCAGCTGATGTTCGACTCGTTCCTCCTCCAGCAGGGCGCCACGTCGATGCTCGACGCCCGCGACGCCATGATCGCCGCGGACCGGATGCGTTTCGGGGGCCAGGACGTCGAGGTCATGTGGGACGCCTTCGCCCGCCGCGGGATGGGGGCAGGGGGCTCGGTGCCCGACGCCGACTCCGGTGACACGACGCCCAGCTTCGCCTCCCCCACCGCCGCCAACGGCCGGGTCACCCTGCGCGGCGGCCTGCCGGGACGGTTCTACGTGGGCGAGTACGAGGCCCGCGCCACCCCGGTGGCTGACACGCTCCGCCGCACCCGGCTCGACGACACCCTGGCGATGGCGCCGGGGACGTACCGGATGCTGCACGTCTCGCCGAAGGGCGGTTTCCAGCGGTTCACGCTGAGGGTGCGCGCCGGTCAGCGGATCGTGCGTGAGCTGGAGACGCCGACCAACCTGGCGGCGTCGGCCGCGGGCGCCTCGGTCATCGAGGCGACCGCGGGGTCGCTCAACGCCGACCTGCTGATCGACGGCACCGAGGCCACGAACTGGGGCGGGGTCACCGAGGGCAACGTCGACGAGACCAAGCCGTACGTCTCCGTCGACCTCGCCGGCGGCCGCTCGACCGTGCGTCGGGTCCAGGTGAGCGCGATGCTCACCCCCGCCGCCACCGGGGACGACGGGCTCCCGGTGGCCCAGGTCGACGAGGACCCGGACTCAGGGTCGCGCTTCACCGCGCTGCGCCGCTTCGCGATCGAGGCCTGCGTACGGGCCTGTGACACGGACGGCGCCACGTGGAAGCCCGTCCTCACCAGCAAGGGCAACGCCTTCCCGGGGCGTCAGCCCCGGCCGGTCGCCCCCGACCTGACGATGCGCTCCTTCACGGTGCCCGCGACCACGGCCTCCGCGCTGCGGCTGGTCACCGTGGAGAACCAGTGCACCGGCTTCGCCGGCTACGCCGGCGAGCAGGACGAGGACCCGCTCAACGACACCGACTGCGCCACGGCCTCCGACCGCGGCACGATCGTCCACGCCAGCGAGCTCCAGGCCTTCACCCGCTGACGACGGCGACCCGGCTCGGGTCGTGATCTGGTGCCACCGGCTGGCACCAGGTCACGACCCGACGGTGGTCCCGTTCGTCGCTCGCCAGCGCGTACCACTGGTGCCGCTTCACCCCTGGTCGCGGGTCCCCCACCCCTGGGGGCGAGGGGGTCAGGTTGCGGTGCCCCGGTGGAGCCGCGAGGGTTGTCGGATGGTCGGTCGTATCCCTGTCATGGACGTGATGCCCGTCGTCGACCTCGGGCGGCAGCCCGCGAAGGCGACGGACGGAGAGCCCTTCCCGGTGCGGGCCACGGTGTTCCGCGAGGGGCACGACAGCCTCGCCGCCGAGGTCGTGCTCACCGGGCCCGACGGCGTACGCCGGGCGCCGGTGCGGATGGTCAAGCTGGCCGACCCCCCGGACCGCTACGAGGCGTGGGTGACCCCCGACCAGGAGGGGCCCTGGACCTTCGAGGTGCACGCCTGGGCCGACCCCTGGGACACCTGGGACCACGCGGCCGGGATCAAGGTGCCGGCCGGCCTCGACGTCGAGCTGATGTTCACCGAGGCCCGGTTGCTGGTCGAGCGGCAGCTCGCCGACCTGCCCGCCACCGCCACCCCCGCCGAGCGGGCCCTGCTCGACGGCGCGCTCGAGGCCACCACCGACACCACGCGGCCCGACGAGGCGCGGCTGGCGCAGCTGCAGGCCGACGACCTCTGGGCGGTCCTCCGCGCCCACCCGTTGCGCGAGCTGGTCACCGTCGAGGGTCCGTTCCGCGCCTTCGCCGACCGCTCGCGCGCCCTCTTCGGCAGCTGGTACGAGTTCTTCCCCCGCTCCGAGGGGGCCCGGTTCGACGAGGCCACCGGCAAGGTCGTGACCGGGACGTTCCGCACCGCCGCCGAGCGACTGCCGGCCGTCGCGGCCATGGGGTTCGACATCCTCTACCTGCCCCCGATCCACCCGATCGGCGAGGTCAACCGCAAGGGGCCGAACAACATCCTGACGCCCGGCCCGGACGACCCCGGCTCGCCGTGGGCCATCGGGTCGAAGGACGGCGGCCACGACGCCGTGCACCCCGACCTCGGCACGATCGAGGACTTCGACGCCTTCGTGGCCCGCGCCAGGGAGCTCGACATCGAGGTCGCCCTCGACCTCGCCCTCCAGGCAGCGCCGGACCACCCGTGGGTCACCGAGCACCCCGAGTTCTTCACCACCCGCGCCGACGGCACGATCGCCTATGCCGAGAACCCGCCGAAGAAGTACCAGGACATCTACCCGGTCAACTTCGACAACGACCCCGCGGGCATCTGCCGCGAGGTCCTGCGCGTGGTCAAGCACTGGATGAGCCACGGGGTGCGGGTCTTCCGGGTGGACAACCCCCACACCAAGCCGCTGGCGTTCTGGGAGTGGCTGCTCAAGGAGATCCGCCGCACCGACCCCGACGTGCTGTTCCTCTCCGAGGCCTTCACCCGCCCGGCGATGATGCACGGCCTCGGGTCGGTCGGCTTCCACCAGAGCTACACCTACTTCACCTGGCGCACCGCGCGGTGGGAGATCGAGTCGTACCTGCGGGAGGTCTCGAGCGAGTCCGACCACCTGATGCGACCGAACTTCTTCGTCAACACCCCCGACATCCTGCACTCCTACCTGCAGTACGGCGGGCCGCCGGCGTTCAAGATCCGCGCCGTGATCGCGGCGCTGGGCTCCCCCAGCTGGGGCGTGTACGCCGGGTACGAGCTGTACGAGCACGTCGCCGTCCGCCCGGGCAGCGAGGAGTACCTCGACACCGAGAAGTTCCAGGTCCGCGTCCGCGACTGGGACGGCGCGGCGGCCGAGGGCCGCACGCTGGCGCCGTACCTCACCCGGCTCAACCAGGTCCGCCGCGAGCACCCCGCGCTGCAGCAGCTGCGCAACGTCGTCATCCACAGCAGCGACGACGAGCAGGTGCTGGTCTTCTCCAAGCAGGCGCGGCTCGCCGACGGCACCACGGACACCGTGCTCGCGGTGGTCAACCTCGACCCCCACGCGACCCGTGAGACCACGATCCACCTCGACCTCCCCGCGCTCGGCCTGGACTGGCACGACGCCCTGACCGTGCGCGACGAGATCACCGGCGAGGAGTACCACTGGGGCCAGCACAACTACGTGCGCCTCGACCCGCACCACGAGCCCGCACACGTCCTGACGCTGAGGAGCAACCCGTGACCAGTGCCGACCTGGCACCCGCCGAGCACGACCCGGACCGCGTCGACCCGGAGCACGAGGAGAGCACGATCCCCGAGGGCACCAGCGGGGACACCAGCCCCGAGTGGTTCAAGACCGCGGTCTTCTACGAGGTGCTCGTCCGCTCGTTCCGCGACTCCAACGGCGACGGCGTCGGCGACTTCAAGGGGCTGACCGAGAAGCTCGACTACCTCGAGTGGCTCGGCGTGGACTGCATCTGGCTGCCGCCCTTCATGAGGTCCCCGCTGCGCGACGGCGGCTACGACGTCGCCGACTACCAGGACATCCTCCCCGAGTGCGGCACGGTCGACGACTTCCACCACCTGCTCGACGAGGCGCACGCCCGCGGCATCCGGGTGATCATCGACTTCGTCATGAACCACACCAGCGACCAGCACGCGTGGTTCCAGGCCAGCCGCTCGGACCCCGAGGGCCCGTACGGCGACTTCTACGTCTGGTCCGACACCGACGAGCTCTACCAGGACGCGCGTGTCATCTTCGTCGACACCGAGCCGTCGAACTGGACCTGGGACCCGGTGCGCCAGCAGTACTACTGGCACCGGTTCTTCAGCCACCAGCCGGACCTCAACTTCGACAACCCGGCGGTCCACGACGCGATCATCGAGGCGCTGTCGTTCTGGTTCGACATGGGCCTGGACGGGTTCCGCCTCGACGCGGTGCCCTACCTGTACGAGCGTCCCGGCACTAACGGCGAGAACCTCCCCGAGACCCACGAGTTCCTGCGCAAGGTCCGCCGCTACGTCGACGACAAGTACCCCGGCCGCGTGCTGCTGGCCGAGGCCAACCAGTGGCCGGCCGACGTCGTGGACTACTTCGGCGACCACGAGTCCGGTGGCGACGAGTGCCACATGTGCTTCCACTTCCCGGTGATGCCGCGGATCTTCATGGCGGTGCGCCGCGAGTCGCGCTTCCCGATCTCGGAGATCCTCGCCCAGACGCCGCCGATCCCGCACGGCTGCCAGTGGGGCATCTTCCTGCGCAACCACGACGAGCTGACCCTCGAGATGGTCACCGACGACGACCGCGACTACATGTGGAACGAGTACGCCAAGGACCCGCGGATGAAGGCCAACATCGGCATCCGCCGTCGCCTGGCCCCGCTGCTCGACAACGACGTCAACCAGATCGAGCTGTTCACCGCGCTGCTGCTCTCGCTGCCCGGCTCGCCGGTGCTCTACTACGGCGACGAGATCGGGATGGGCGACAACATCTGGCTCGGCGACCGCGACGGCGTGCGCACCCCGATGCAGTGGACCCCGGACCGCAACGCCGGGTTCTCCCAGGCCACGCCCGGCAAGCTCGCCCTGCCCGCGGTGCAGGACCCGGTGTACGGCTACCAGAGCGTCAACGTCGAGGCGCAGCTGGAGAACACCTCCTCGCTGCTGCACTGGACCCGCCGGCTGATCCACGCGCGCCGCGGCCACCAGGCCTTCGGCCTGGGCACGTTCGACGACCTCGGGGGCTCCAACTCCACGGTGCTGTCCTACGTGCGCGAGCACCACACCGAGGAGAGCGGCGACGACATCATCCTGTGCGTCAACAACCTCTCCCGCTTCCCCCAGCCCGTCGAGCTCGACCTGCGCCGCTTCGAGGGCCTGGTGCCGGTGGAGATGCTCGGCGGCGTCCCCTTCCCCGCCATCGGCGAGCTGCCGTACCTGCTCACCCTGGGCGGCTACGGGTTCTACTGGTTCCGGCTCACCAGGCCGGAGACCCACGAGGAGGGACAGCTGCTGTGAGCGGACCCGCGATCCCCGCACACCTCGACGCCGCCGCGTTCGAGACCTACCTCGGCCGGACCCGGTGGTTCGGCGGGAAGGGGCGCGCGCTGCAGGTCGTCGGCGTGCGCCGCGTCGGCACGGTCCCGGGCGCGCTCGAGGGCGGCCCGCGGGTCGTCCTGCACCTGGTCGACGTCGCCTACGCCGACGGGCCCGCCGGCGGCGAGACCGAGACGTACCAGGTCCCGCTCAGCTGCTACACGCACCCGGAGCACCGTCTCGACCACGCCTTCATCGGCTGGTGGGAGGACCCCGACCACGGATGGGTGCACGCCTACGACGCGCTGCACGACCGGGAGGCGATGGCCTGCTGGCTGCGCAGCTTCGTCGCCAGCCGCACCGAGGACGCCGTCGGCGACCCGGCCACCGGCCTGAGCTTCCACCGGCTCCCCGGCCACGAGCTGGACCCGGAGACCGCGGCCTCGCTCTTCACCGGCGAGCAGTCCAACAGCTCGGTCCGCTTCGGCGAGGACGCCGTGCTCAAGGTCTTCCGCAAGGTGACCCCGGGCGCCAACCCCGACATCGAGATCCACGACGCGCTGACCCGGGCCGGCAGCGAGCAGGTCGCCGCGCTCTACGGCTGGGTGCAGCTCGACGACCCCGAGGGCACCGGCGAGCCCCTGCACCTGGCGATGCTGCAGGAGTTCCTGCGCACCGCCACGGACGGTTTCGACCTGGCGCTGGCCAGCGTGCGGAACCTGTTCGCCGAGGGCGACCTGCACGCCCACGAGGTCGGCGGCGACTTCGCCGGCGAGGCCACCCGGCTCGGCCACGCCCTGTCCGCCGTGCACGACGCGATGCGCGAGGGCTTCCCGACCGGGACCACCGACGCCCGGACGCTCGCCGCGACGATGGGTGAGCGCCTCGACGCCGCGCTGCCGGTCGTGCCCGAGCTGGCCGCGCACGGGGCCGCGCTGCGCGAGGTCTTCGCGGCGGTCGCCGACCTCGGCGACCTGCACGTGCAGCGCGTCCACGGCGACCTGCACCTGGGCCAGACCCTGCGCACCACCGAGGGCTGGAAGATCGTCGACTTCGAGGGCGAGCCGGCCAAGACCCTGGCCGAGCGCACCCTGCCCGACTCCCGGTGGCGCGACGTCGCCGGGATGCTGCGCTCCTTCGACTACGCCCCGCACGTCGTCGAGCGCACCCTGGCCGAGACCGACCCGGAGGTCAGCGCCCAGCTGTCCGTCCGGGCCGACGAGTGGGCCCACCGCAACCGCAACCACTTCCTGACGGCCTACGCCGGCGGGGACCTGACCGAGAGCCAGCGCGTGCTGCTGACGGCCTACACCGCCGACAAGGCCGTGTACGAGTGCGTCTACGAGACCCGGAACCGTCCGACCTGGGTCTCCATCCCGCTCGCCGCCGTGGCTCGGATCGGAGCACGATGAGCACCACCGCCTCCCCCGTCCCCGTCGACCTGCTGGACCAGCTGGTCCTCGGTCGGCACGGCGACCCCCACGCGATCCTCGGCGCCCACCCGTACGACGGGGCCGTCACCGTCCGCGTCCTGCGGCCGTTGGCCACCTCCGTGGTCGTGCGCCACGGCGGCGCCGAGACGCCGCTGCGCCACGAGCACGAGGGCGTGTGGGTCGGTGTGCTGCCGGTCGCCGAGGTGCCCGACTACCGGGTGGCGGTCACCTACGGCGACGACACCGTGGTGGTCGACGACCCGTACCGGTTCCTGCCCACGCTGGGCGAGATGGACCTGCACCTGGTCAACGAGGGCCGCCACGAGCAGCTCTGGACCGTCCTGGGCGCCCACGTCCACCACTACGACGTCCCGGGCGGCGAGACCGTCAGCGGCACCTCGTTCGCGGTGTGGGCACCCTCGGCCAAGGCCGTGCGGCTGCGCGGCGACTTCAACTCGTGGGACGGGCGCGAGCACCCGATGCGCCACCTCGGCACCTCGGGCGTCTGGGAGCTGTTCGTGCCCGGCCTCGGCACCGGGACCCCGTACAAGTTCCACCTGCTCGGGCCGGACGACGAGTGGCGCGAGAAGGCCGACCCGATGGCCTCGGCGGCCGAGATCGCCCCGCGGACCTCCTCGGTGGTCTTCGAGTCCTCCCACACCTGGAACGACCAGGAGTGGATGACCCAGCGGGCGCAGCGGCGACCGGTCGTCGAGCCGATGGCGACCTACGAGATGCACCTGGGCTCGTGGAAGCGGCACCCGGACTCCACCTACTGGACCTACGACCAGCTGGCCGACGACCTCGTGCCGTACCTGTCGGACCTGGGTTTCACCCACGTCGAGCTGATGCCCGTGATGCAGCACCCGTTCGGCGGGTCCTGGGGCTACCACGTCACCTCCTACTTCGCCCCGGACTCCCGGTACGGCGACCCCGACGGCTTCCGGCGTCTCGTCGACCGGCTGCACCAGGCCGGGATCGGCGTGATCCTGGACTGGGTGCCCGGGCACTTCGCGACCGACGAGTGGGCGCTGGCCCGCTTCGACGGCACGCCCCTCTACGAGGACCCCAACCCGCAGCGCGGGTGGCACCAGGAGTGGGGCTCCCACATCTTCAACTTCGGTCGCCGCGAGGTCCGCAACTTCCTCTACGCCAACGCGATCTACTGGCTCGAGGAGTTCCACGCCGACGGGCTGCGCGTCGACGGCGTCGCCTCGATGCTCTACCTCGACTACGGCCGCCAGGCCGGCGAGTGGACGCCCAACGTGCACGGCGGCCGGGAGAACCTGGAGGCCGTGCAGTTCCTGCAGGAGATGAACGCCACCGCGTACCGCCGGGTGCCCGGGATCGTGACGATCGCCGAGGAGTCGACCTCCTGGCCGGGCGTCACCGCACCGACCTCCGAGGGCGGCCTCGGCTTCGGCCTGAAGTGGAACATGGGCTGGATGCACGACACGCTCGACTACCTCGCGCGCGAGCCGGTGCACCGGGCCTACCACCACGGCGAGCTGACGTTCTCCATCGTCTACGCCTGGACCGAGAACTTCGTGCTGCCGCTCTCGCACGACGAGGTCGTGCACGGCAAGGGCTCCTTGCTGCGCAAGATGCCCGGTGACCGGTGGCAGCAGCTGGCGACGCTGCGGGCCTACTACGCGTTCATGTGGGCGCACCCGGGCAAGCAGCTGCTCTTCATGGGCCAGGAGTTCGGCCAGGAGGCGGAGTGGGCGGAGTCCCGCGAGCTCGACTGGTGGCTGCTCGAGCACCCCGAGCACCGCGGGCTGCACGGCCTCGTGAAGGACCTCAACACCGTCTACCGGGACTCCCCGGCGGCCTGGGCGCGCGACGACGACGGGTCCGGCTTCGCCTGGGTCGACGCCAACGACGCCGGCCGCAGCGTGTTCTCCTTCGTGCGTCGGGCGCCCGAGGACGACACCGTCCCGGACCTGGTCTGCGTCACGAACTTCGCGGGCACGCCGCACGGCGACTTCCGCCTGGGGCTGCCCGCGGCGGGCACCTGGGAGGAGGTGCTCAACACCGACGCGGCGGCGTACGCCGGCTCCGGTGTCGGCAACCTCGGCGCCGTCACCGCGGTGGCGGGCGAGCACCAGGGACAGCCGGCGTACGCCGACATCACCGTGCCGCCGCTGGCGACGGTCTGGTTCCGGCAGCGCCTCGACTCGACGACGCCCTCCCCGACCGCGGCCGGCACCACCGGTCGCGCCCTAGGCTGACCGGGTGGATCCGCGGCCCCGCCTGAGCACCGTCGAGGACGGCGTGGCCCGCGTCTCCTGGGACGCCGGGCTCGCCGCCGACGACTGGCAGCAGACGGTGGCGGCGGTGGCGGGCGAGGTGCGCTCGGCGCTGGTCGACCACGGGCGGGTCGAGGCCGTCGTCGCGGCCGACGACACCGCCGCCCACCGGGTCGCGACGTGGTCGGGCCTGCGGCGCGAGGGCGTACGCCGCGGCGTGGCCGGCGACCACGTCGTCTACGCGCGCCTGGCGACCGACACCCCGGTCGAGGAGCCCGGGGGGTTCCGGGCGCTGCTCAACTCGTTCCTGCCCCGCAAGCGCGCGATCAGCCAGATGCTGATCCGCGACGACGCGGGTCGGGTGCTGCTGTGCCAGCTCACGTACAAGCGTGACTGGGACCTGCCCGGCGGGGTCGTCGAGGTCGGCGAGTCACCCCAGGTCGCGGTGGCCCGCGAGGTCGAGGAGGAGCTCGCGCTCACGATCGACCCGGGTCGCCTGCTGCTGACCGACTGGCTGCCGGCGTGGAGCGGGTGGGACGACGCGCTGTGCCTGGTCTTCGACGGCGGGACGCACGCGGCGTCGCTGACCGACGCGATCGTCCGGGAGACCAAGGAGATCGCCTCGGCCCGGTTCTGCGACCTCGACGAGGTGCGCGCCCGCTGCGCCGACTTCACCGCGCGACGGGTCGAGGCCGCACTGTCCGCGCTGGACCAGCCGGGCGGTCGGTACACGGAGTCGGGCCGCCCGGGGTCGTGACGGCCCGCGGTGCCCGCAGGCTGACCAGCGCCCCGAGCACCATCACCGCGCCGCCGGCGGCCTCGCCGGTCGTGGGCAGGTCCCCCAGCACCGCCGAGGCCGTCATGGCCACGACCGGCACCAGCAGGACCCACGGGACCACGTCGGCGGCCCGGTTGCGCGCGAGCAGGGTGTTGAAGATGCCGTACCCGACCAGCGAGGCCAGCCCGGCGGTGTAGAGCGTGGCCAGCGCCGCCTGCCACCCGAAGGCCGCCAGGCCGGCGACGACGGCGTCGGGTCCGTCGACGAGCAGCGACAGGGCCAGCGCCGGCACCGGGACGACCAGCGCCGACCACACCGTCAGCGACAGCCCGCCGGGCACGCCCGCGGCGCGCGACACCACGTTGCCCGCACCCCAGGACAGGGCCCGAGCAGGCAGAGCAGCAGGGCCACCAGCGGGACGGCTCCCCCGCGGCCCACCGAGACGACGACCAGGCCGGCGACCGCGACCGCGACGCCGACGACCTGGGTCGGCCGGGGGCGCTCGCGCAGGGCGACCGCGGCGATCACGATCGTGAACACGACCTGGGCCTGCAGGACCAGCGCGGCCAGGCCCGGAGGGAGACCGGCGGCGAGGGCGACGTAGAGGAACCCGAACTGCCCGAGCGACATCAGCGCGCCGACGGCCGCCAGCGTCCGCCACGGCACGTCGGGCCGCGGCAGCAGGAAGACGGCCGGGACCAGGACGACGACGAACCGGACGGCCAGGAAGAGCAGGGGCGGGACGCCTTCCATGCCGGCGTCGATGACGAGGAAGTTCAGTCCCCAGATCAGGGCCACCAGGGCGGCGAGGGCGGAGTCACGGCGGGTCACGCGTCCAGCCTCCCGGTCACGACCGTGCAGCACCAGCAACGGTCGGGACCGCCGACGATGTAGCGTTGCTACATGATCGAGATCGCCGCCCTGGGGTCGCTGCGGGCCGTGGCTCTGCACGGGTCGGTGTCCCGGGCCGCCGAGGTGCTCGGGTACACCCCGAGCGCGGTCAGCCAGCAGGTCAAGCGGCTGGAGCGCCAGGTGGGCGTACCGCTCCTGGAACGGGTCGGGCGCGGGGTCATCGTGACCCGCGCCGGGCGCTACCTCGTCGACGCGGGCGTCCGCGTGCTCGACGACCTGGAGGCGGTCGAGGCCGGGCTGCACCGCCAGACCGGGGCGGTGGCCGGCCACCTGCGCCTGGGGGTGTTCTCGACCGCCACCCGCGGCCTGGTCGCCCCCGCCGTGCGCGAGCTGCTCGCCGCGCACCCGCTGCTGACCCTCAGCGTCACCGAGCTGGAGCCCTGGGACAGCATCGACCTCGTCGCCGCCGGGCACCACGACGTCGGCGTGGTGCACACCTGGGGCGACGTCCCGCTGGACGTGCCGGACCACCTCGTCCGGACCTCCGTGTCCCACGACGTCGCCGACGTCGTGTGCCACCGCGACCACCCGCTGGCGGGACGCGACCGGGTGAGCCCGGCCGACCTCGTCGGCGAGGGCTGGATCGCGACGCCGGAGGGCACGATCTGCCGGCAGTGGCTCAGCCGGATGTACGACGGCACCGGGGCGCTGCCGCGGATCGCGCACGTCTCGATGGAGTTCGAGTCCCACCTCGCCCTGGCCCGCGCCGGGCTCGGCATCGCGCTGGTCCCGCGGCTCGGGCGGTCCACGCTCGGCGCGGACCTGGTGGCGGTGCCGGTGGTCGACCCGGTGCCGACGCGCGACGTCGTCGCGGTGCACCGCCGGAGCATGGCCGACTCCCCCGCCGTCGCCGCGGTGCTGGACGCGTTGGCCGGCGTCTCCGGGCGCCGCAGCTGACCGTGTGACGCGCCGCAAGCGTCACCTCGGGGCGCCGGGAGCGTCACCTCGGCTGTCCGGAAGCGTCATCTCGGCGGGGCGGAGCAGGTCGCGGGCGAGCATCGTCGCGCCGGCGACCGCGGCCGGCATCA
Source organism: Nocardioides aquaticus (assembly GCF_018459925.1). Classification (NCBI taxonomy): domain Bacteria; kingdom Bacillati; phylum Actinomycetota; class Actinomycetes; order Propionibacteriales; family Nocardioidaceae; genus Nocardioides; species Nocardioides aquaticus. The sequence goes on along the minus strand of NZ_CP075371.1, from coordinate 1,949,447 downwards.
CCGCCACCGCCCCCAGCGGCACCAGGAAGCAGGCCTGGGTGGCCAGGCCGAAGCCCCACACCGTCGTACGCCGCCGGCGCAGCAGCTCCTTGCGGGCGTGCCGGTCGAGACCCCGCGCCTCGAGCGGGCGGGCCAGCAGCTCGACGGCGAGCAGCCGGCCGCCGAAGGCCAGACCCGCCAGCAGCGCGGTCAGGGTGCCGACGACCGGCACCAGACCGACGACGAGCAGCAGCACGGCCACGAGCAGGCCGGTCGCGGCGAGCGCCAGGCCGTCGCGCACCGAGCGCCACCACGGGATCCCGTCCCCGTCCGGCGCGTCGCCGAGCTGCTCCTCGACCGCGGCCCAGATCCGCTCGTAGAACGGGTCGCCGACCGCCAGCGTCAGCCCGGTGAACACCACCGTCGACAGCAGGACGGCGCCGAGCACGACCGCGGCGGCGAGCAGCACGCGTACCAGCGGCCGCCAGGGGTCGGCCCAGTCGTCGGCGAAGGGCGTGGACCACGCGGCGAGGTCGTCCACCCGCCAGAGCAGCGCGGCGATCGCCCCCAGCAGCACGAGCAGGACCAACGCGGCCGGCACCACGCCGAGCAGCATCAGCCGCGGGCGGGTGCGCCAGAGACCGAGCCCGCGCAGCAGGTACGCCGGCCCGCTCACCGGCGTCAGAACAGCGCCGACGCCAGTGCCTGGCGGCCCTTCATCACCCGCGGGTCGGCGTTGCCGACCGCGGCGAAGAGCCCGACCAGGTGGTCGCGGGCCGCGTCGCGCTCGGCACCGGCGGTGCGGCGCACGAGCTCGACGAGGCGGGCGAAGGCGTCCTCGACGTGCCCCCCGGCGAGGTCGAGGTCGGCGACCAGGGTCTGCGCGGCGACGTCGTCGGGCGCCGCGGCCGCCGCGGCGCGGGCCTCGCCGAGGTCCACGCCGTCGGTGCGCTGGAGGATCTTCGCGCGGGCGAGCCCGGCGACGGCCTCGCTGTCGGCCGGGTTGGCGTCGACCAGCTTCTGGTACTCCACCACCGCGCCGGCGGCGTCACCGGCCATCAGGGCCTCCTCGGCCGGGACGAAGCGCGGGTCGACGGCGTCGCCGTCCTCCTCGGCTCCCGGGTCGGCCGGGGCGGCGGCGCCGCCGCGGGGCTGGTGGCGGCCGGTGATGCCCTGGGTGGTCAGCTGCTGGCCGAGCTGCTGCAGCAGGGTGCGCAGCTCGTCGGCGCCGAGCAGGCCGGGGATCGGCTGGGTGGCCGGACGGCCCTCGAGGATGACCAGCAGCAGCGGCACCTGCGGGATCTGCATCGCCTGGGCGATCTGCGGGGAGGCGTCGATGTCGACCAGCCCGGCCAGGAAGCGGCCGTCGTAGTCGTCGACCGCGGCGGCGACGTCGTCGGCCATGGTCGCGCTCTCGGGCGACTCGCTGGGGCTGTAGAACACCAGCAGCACCGGCGCGGTCATCGAGGCCTCGACCGTGGCCTGGAAGCTCTCCTCGGTGACGTCCACGGCGTACGCCGACGCGCGTCGCCCGCCCGCCGGGGCGCCGGGCGCTCCGGCGCCACCAGCACCAGCACCAGCACCGGCACCGGCACCGGCGGGTGCGGTCGGCGCCGGGCGCTTGAGGGCGGAGAGGTCGATGGCCCCGGGACGGCTGAACGGCTGCTGCGTCATGCCCCCGATCCTAGGGAGTGCCGGTCCCGGCCCGGCGACGGGCACCGCCCCGCACCCCCGCGCCCGCTGTAACGCTGTGTTACTTCGTCTAGTGCGGCGTCGTGACGCCGCACCAGAGGAAGTAACACAGCGTTACAGCCAGGGGTGGGGCTCAGAAGTCACCGGCCGCGGCGCGGACCGGGCGGAGCAGCGCGGAGAGGTCGGCGAGGGCCTCGGGGTCCAGCGCGTCGAGACCGAAGTCGCCCGCGACCAGCTCGGCGGTCGCACGCTCGACCACCGCGCGACCCGCGTCGGTGATCTCGGCAAGCACCGCGCGCCGGTCGTCGGGGTGCGGGCGGCGCACCAGCAGGTCGGCGTCCTCGAGCCGCCGCACGATCGAGGTGACCGAGGTGGGGTGCACCTGGAGCCGCTCGCCCATCTTGCCCAGCGGCAGCGACCCGCGGGAGGAGAAGACGAGCAGCACCAGGGCCTCGTACCGGGCGAAGGTCAGTCCGTGGGGCTTGAGCAGCGCGTCGAGGCGGGCCAGGACCAGCTGCTGGGTGCGCATCAGCGAGGTCACCGCGTGCATCGCGGGCACGCCGTCCCAGCGGCGGCCCCACTGGCGCGCCGCCTCGTCGATCGGGTCGAAGGGCAGGCTCACGTCAGTTGACCATCCGTCCGCGCAGGCCCGAGCGCTGCACGACCCGCTGGATCGCCAGGTCGCGCGCGTCGGGGTCGCCGACGTAGCGGATGTCGCGCAGGCCCTGCTCCTGGGCGGCGGACTCGAAGACGAAGTGGCCGAACCCGAGCAGCCGCCCGTGCAGCGGCTTCACGACGCTGATGTCGAGGATCCGGGCCAGCGGCATCGTCGCGAGGTGCTGCGAGAGCACGCCGTGCACCCGGAAGACCCGCATGTTGGTGATCACGAAGCGGTCCCGCGCGTGGCCCAGCCCCAGCCAGGCGGCGTGCAGCAGGACCAGCAGCGCGAGGACCATCAGGAGGCCGGCCAGGTCGATCAGCACGAAGGGGACCGTGCAGAGCAGGGCCAGCGCGACCACGGCCTCCAGGACCGGACGCACGTAGGCGACCCAGTGCCGCCGGACCTCGTCGACGATCACCTCCCCCTCCTCGCGGAGCAGGTGGCGGCCGATCCTGGGGTCGGTGACCGAGGTGAGCAGACCCACCGGGCCTATGCCACCTCGGCGAAGAAGTCCATGGCGGAGGTGAAGACCTGCTCGGTCAGGCCCCAGATCGCGCCGGCGGCGGCGGAGCTGGAGTCGGCCATCCCGCGGGGGTCGTTGAGCAGCCAGAACCCGAGGAACAGCACGAGCAGGACCAGCCCGACCTTCTTCATCGCGCGCATCCTCCACGTCGGCGGCCCCCGGTGGGCACGGCTCGAGGACCTTCCTAGCAGCCGCGGGGACGAGGAGGTGGGAGGCGCGCGTCAGGCGGGGTCGGCGGTGCCCGCCGTACGGGCGGAGGCCGCCCAGGCGGCGAGCAGCTCGTCGGCGGCGGCGTACGGGTCCTGCCGCCCGGCGGCGACCCCGGCGGCGAGCCGGTCCAGGTCCTCCCCGGGCGCACCCCGACCGGACGCTGACTCCCACCGCTCGCGCAGCGTGGTGAGCGCGAGCGCCTCGACCTCCTCGCGCGCGCGGCGCAGCCGGCGGCGCTCGGTCTCGCCGGAGCGCTCGGAGACGGCCCGGTGCTCGTCGAGGGCGGCGACGACGGCGTCGATGCCCTCGTCGCGGGAGGCGACGGTGGCGAGCACCGGCGGGCGCCAGCGGCCGGGCTCGAGGCCGGCCAGGCCGAGCGCGGCCTCGAGGTCGCGGCGGACCCGGTCGGCGCCGTCGCGGTCGGCCTTGTTCACGACGTAGAGGTCGCCGATCTCGAGGATGCCCGCCTTGGCGGCCTGGACGCCGTCGCCCATGCCCGGGGCGAGCAGCACCACCGTGGTGTCGGCCAGCCCGGCGACCTCCACCTCGCTCTGGCCCACGCCGACGGTCTCGACGAGCACCACGTCGCAGCCGGCGGCGTCCAGGACCCGCAGTGCCTGCGGCGTGGACCAGGCCAGGCCTCCGAGGTGGCCGCGGGAGGCCATCGAGCGGATGTAGACCCCCTGGTCGAGGGCGTGGTCGCCCATCCGGACCCGGTCGCCGAGCAGCGCGCCGCCGGAGAACGGCGAGGACGGGTCGACCGCCAGCACGCCGACCCGCCGACCCGCGGCACGGAGCCGGCGGACCAGGGCGTCGGTCGTCGTCGACTTGCCCACGCCCGGCGGCCCGGTCAGGCCGACCACGTGCGCGCGGCCGGTCAGCGGCGCCAGCGCCGCCATCACCTCGCGCAGCAGCGGCGAGGCGTCCTCGACCAGCGAGACCAGCCGGGCCACGCAGCGCTGGTCGCCCTCACGGGCGCCGGCGACCAGCGCGGCCACGTCGGGCGCGCGTCGGCCCCCGCCACGGGGGCGGGGGCCGACGCGCGACGTCTCAGGCAGTGGGCACCTTCACGATCAGGGCGTCGCCCTGGCCGCCGCCGCCGCAGAGCGCCGCCGCACCCGTGCCGCCGCCGCGGCGCTTGAGCTCGAGCGCGAGGTGGAGCACCAGGCGCGCGCCGGACATGCCCACGGGGTGGCCCAGCGCGATCGCGCCGCCGTTGACGTTGACCTTGTCCTCGGCGATCTCGAGCGCCCGGGCCGAGTCGATGCCGACGGCGGCGAAGGCCTCGTTGAACTCCACGAGGTCGAGGTCGGCCGGGCTGATGCCCTCCTTGGCGCACGCCTTCGCGGTGGCGTTGGCCGGCTGCAGCTGCAGGGTGGAGTCGGGGCCGGCGACCATGCCGTGCGCGCCGATCTCGGCCAGCCACTCCAGGCCGAGCTCCTCGGCCTTGGCCTTGCTCATCACGACCACGGCGCAGGCGCCGTCGGAGATCTGCGAGGCGCTGCCGGCGGTGATGGTGCCGTCCTTGGCGAAGGCCGGGCGCAGCCGGCCCAGCGACTCCGCCGTGGTGTCACCCCGCACGCCCTCGTCCTGGCCGACCACGACCGGGTCGCCCTTGCGCTGCGGGATCGAGACCGGGACGACCTCGTCGTCGAAGACGCCGTTCTTCCACGCGGCGGCGGCCTTCTGGTGCGACGCGGCGGCGAACTCGTCCTGCTGCTCGCGGGTGAGCTGCGTCCCGGCGGCGTTGCACTGCTCGGTCAGCGCCCCCATCGCCTGCTGGGTGGTCTGGTCGTACAGCGCGTCGTAGGCCATCGAGTCGACCAGCGTGGTGTCGCCGTACTTGAAGCCCTCCCGCGACTTCGGCAGCAGGTGCGGCGCGTTGGTCATCGACTCCATCCCGCCGGCCACGATCACGTCGGCCTCGCCGGCGCGGATCATCTGGTCGGCCGTGGCAATCGCGTTCAGGCCCGAGAGGCAGACCTTGTTCACGGTGATCGACGGCAGCGAGAGCGGCAGGCCGGCGGCGATCCCCGCCGTCCGCGCCGGGTTCTGCCCGGCCCCGGCCTGGATGACCTGGCCCATGATCAGGTAGTCGACCTGGTCGCCGCCGACGCCGGCCTTGTCCAGGGCGCCCTTGATCGCCACGCCCCGAGGTCGGCGGCCGACAGGGACTTCAGGCCGCCGAGCAGGCGACCGATCGGCGTGCGTGCTCCGGCGACGATGACGGATCCGGACATGGGAGCCTCCTGCGGCAGGCCCGCGAGGGCCGGGTGGTCGGGTGGATCGGTGTCAGAGCGACCCTACCCAGCCCCCGCCTCCGGGATCGAGGGTCCGAGGTCGTCGGCGCCGTGAGGCGAGCGTCACACGCCGTGGCCGGACGTACGCCCTTGCGGCCCACCGGGGCGCGTGCCTTGATGGGCGCCATGAGCGCACCCGTGGAGCTACCCCAGCACCTGTTCACCGCGATCGACCACGTCGGCATCGCCGTGGCCGACCTCGACGAGGCCAAGGAGTTCTACGCCGCGACCTTCGGGATGCACACGGTGCACGAGGAGGTCAACGAGGAGCAGGGCGTGCGCGAGGCCATGGTCGCCGTGGGTGACTCCGACCAGCGCCTGCAGCTGCTCGCCCCGCTCAGCCCGTCGTCGACGATCGCGAAGTTCCTGGACCGCAACGGCCCCGGCGTGCAGCAGGTCGCCTACCGCGTCGAGGACCTCGACGTCGTCAGCGACGTGCTCCGCGAGCGCGGTCTCCGCCTGCTCTACGACGCCCCGCGACGTGGCACCTCGGACTCGCGGGTCAACTTCATCCACCCCAAGGACGCCGGCGGGATCCTCGTCGAGCTGGTCGAGCCGGCCCGGACCTGACCGGACGCGGGCCCGGTCCGGGGCCGGTTCAGAGCCAACCCCGCTCCCGGGCCACCCGCGCCGCCTCGACCCGGGTACGGGTGCCGGTCTTGCCGATGGCCGCGGACAGGTGGTTGCGCACGGTGCCCGACGACAGGTGCAGTCGTCCGGCGACCGCGGCCACCGTGGCGCCGTCGAGGGCGAGCCGCAGCACCTCGGTCTCCCGCTCGGTGAGCGGGCTGGACCCCTCGACCAGCGACGTCGTGGCCAGGACCGGGTCGACCACCCGCAGCCCGGCGTGCACCCGGCGGACCGCGTCGGCCAGCTCGGCGGCGGGGGTGTCCTTGACGACGAAGCCGGACGCGCCGGCCTCCAGCGCCCGTCGGAGGTAGCCGGCGCGGCCGAAGGTGGTCACCACCAGCACCCGCGGGGCGAGGCCCGGAGGCAGGTCCGCCCGCAGGCGGCGGCAGACCTCGATGCCGTCGAGACCCGGCATCTCGATGTCGAGCAGGCAGACGTCGGGGCGGTGCTCGGCGACCGCGGCCAGGACCTCGTCGCCCCGACCCACCTCGGCGACGACCTCGAGGTCGGGCTCGAGACCCAGCAGGGCGGCCAGCGCCCCGCGCACCAGCGCCTGGTCGTCGGCCAGCAGCAGCCGGACCGGGGCGCTCACCAGGTCACCTGCACCGCGGTGCCGCGCCCGTCGTCACCGGGGCCGAGGCCGAGGGTGCCGCCGGACTGCTCGACGCGCTCCCGCAGACCGCGCAGCCCGTGCCCGGGCCCGGTTCCGGGTCCGTCGTCGCCCGCGGGGAGGCCACACCCGTCGTCCACCACGCGCAGCAGGTGCGGCCCCAGCTCGACCCGGCAGCGGGTCGCGCCGCTGTGGCGGATCACGTTGGTGACGGCCTCGCGCAGCACCCAGCCCGCGACCGGGCGGCGGCGCGGGTCGAGCACGGCGGCGTCGGCGGGCACGCTCGCGGCGAGGCCCGCGTCGCCGAGGGCGGCAGCAGCGCCCCTCAGCTCGTCGTCGAGGCGGGCTGCGCGCAGGCCCCCGACGGTGGCCCGTACGTCGGCGAGCGCCTCGCGGGTCAGGGCACGGATCTCCTGCAGCTCGGACTCCGCACGCCCCGGGTCGAGCCGGACCATCCGCTCGGCCAGCTCGGCCTTGACCGTGACCACGGTCAGGCTGTGCCCCAGCAGGTCGTGGACGTCGCGGGCCAGCCGCTCGCGCTCCGCGGTGACGGTCAGCTGGTCGCTGACCCGGGCGTACTCCGCGGCGTGGTCCGACATCAGCCGCCCGGCGCCGGTGCCGGCCGCGGCGCCGAGCACGACCAGGGTGAAGTAGAACGCCTGCTCCTCGCCGGCCGCGAGCGGCAGCGCCACCGTCGAGGCCACCGCGAGACCCGCGGCGACCCAGCACCACGGCCGGGGCAGCGCGAACATGGTGAAGCTCTGCAGGAAGGGCACCACCGAGATGGCCTGCAGGCCGATCGCGGGCACCATCGCCAGCCCCAGGCCGACCAGCACCGCGAGCACCACGGCCGCCTCCCCCAGGCCCGCGCCGCGCCGGGAGAGCCGCAGGGTGGCGACGACGTACGTCGCGGCGAACCCGAGCACCGCGACGACCGCGACCACCCGGACCCACCCGGGGCGCTCGGCCACGAGGGCGGCGCTGAGCGGGAAGACCAGGAACACCAGCCAGACCGACCACAGCAGCCAGCCGTACCGCTGCCAGGGGTCGGCGGCCGGCCCCGGGCCGCTCACGGGCGGGCCCGGCCGCGACGCACCAACCAGGTCGCCACCAGCGCCAGCACCGCCCACCACCCGGCCACGTTAACGAGCGGGACCCACAGCGCCTCGCTGGACACGGTCCCGTCGGCGGCGTAGAGCGTGCCCTCGGTCAGCGGGTACCGGGCCAGGGAGGCGTACCCGTAGAGCGGGGTCCACCTGGCCACCTCGAGCAGCACCCCGGAGAGCGGGAAGAAGATGTTGCCGAGGAACCCGAGCACCACCACGGAGCCGCCCGCGCCGGCCACGGCGGCCTCGGAGCGGAACGCCAGGCCGAAACAGAGGCCGTACAGCGAGAACACCGCCGCACCGAGGACCAGCACCACCGCGCTGAGGCCCCAGGCGGCCAGGGACCCCTCGGCGCCGGTGACCGCGCCGATCGCGTAGACCAGGGCGATCGGGACGCAGGCCACGAGCACCGCCAGGACCACCTTGACCGCGACGTGCGTCCGGTCCTCCAGCGGCGTCAGCCCGAGCTGGCGCCCCCACCCCTGGGACCGCTCGACCGCGGCGGCGCCGCCGATGCCGATCGTCGCGCTCACCGCCCCGTAGGCCGCCATCGCGATCATCACGCTCATCGCGACGTTGCCGGTGCCGACGCGTTGGTCGCCGAAGTCCTGCGCGGCGCCGAAGACGACGTAGAAGAACGCCGGGAGCAGCGCGGTGAAGAACACCGTCACCGGGTCGCGCAGCAGGCGGAGCAGCTCGAGGCGCAGCATCGTGGTCATCGGGTCTCCTCCTGCGGGACGGCGGGGACGGTGGGGACGGTCGGGTCGGCGGTGAGCTGCAGGAACGCGTCCTCGAGCGAGGCTCCGGCCACCTCGAGGTCGTGGCCGCCGAGCTCGGTGAGCAGGGCGAGGGCGACGGCGTCGGAGTGCCCGGTACGCACCCGCACGCGCCCGCCGTCGGCGCTCACCTCGCCGAGGCCGTCGAGCCGTCGGGTCGCGGCGGCGAGGTCGGGCACCGCGGCGGACACCACGCGGCCGAGGGCGCGGGCGCGGACCTCGTGGGTGGGACCGTCCGCCACCACCCGTCCGCGGGCCACCAGGACGATCCGCTCGGCGAAGGCGTCGGCCTCCTCCAGGTAGTGGGTGGCGAAGACGACCGTCCTGCCGCGGCGGGCCTCCTCGTGCATGGTCGCCCAGAAGGCGCGTCGGGCCGCCACGTCCATCCCGGCGGTCGGTTCGTCGAGGACCAGCAGCTCGGGGTCGGGCAGCAGGGCCAGGGCGAAGCGGAGACGCTGCTGCTCCCCGCCGGAGCACCGGCTGACCCGCCGCCGGACCAGGTCGCCGAGACCGGCCCGCTCGACCACCTCCTCGATCCGGCCCGGGGGCAGGGGTAGGTCGCGGCGACGTAGCGCAGGGTCTCCCCCACCGTGAGGTCGGCCAGCAGGCCTCCCGTCTGCAAGACCGCGGAGACCCGGCCCTGCTGCACCGCCTGCCGGGGCGGGAGCCCGAGCACCCGCGCGGTGCCGCCGCCGGGCTCGGTCAGCCCGAGGACGACGTCGAGGGTCGTGGTCTTGCCGGCGCCGTTGGGCCCCAGGAGCGCCACGACCTCGCCGACCCCCACCCGGAGGTCCAGGTGGTCGACGGCGACCACCTCGCCGGCACGGGTCGAGAACGTCTGTCGCAGCCCGTGCAGGTCGATCACCGGCGCCGGACCGGTGTCCGCTGAAGTGGTCATGGCCCCAGCCTGGACGCCGGCGACCGTCGGCGGATGCGCCCGACGTCACGACCCGAGGGTGACAGGTGTCAGGGGTCCCGCGGTGGAGCTCCTCAGGCGGTGACCCAGCGCAGGCGTACGCGCTGCCCCGGGCGCAGCTGCGCGGCCCGGTCCACGTCGGCGTCGACCACCACGGCCACCACCGGGTAGCCCCCGGTCACCGGGTGGTCGGCGAGGAACAGCACGGGCTCGCCACCGGGAGGCACCTGCACGGCGCCCCGCCAGGTGCCCTCGCTGGGCAGCTGCTCGTCGTCGGTCGCCACCAGTCCCTCGCCCTGCAGCCGGGCGCCGACCCGGTTGCTGCGCTCGCTGACCTCCCACCAGCCGGTGGCCAGGGGCGCGACGTCGACGACCCGGTCCTCGTGCGGTCCCAGCACGGCGCGCAGCACCACGTCGCGCCCGTCGTCGCCCGGCGGCGGCGCGGCGTGGGTCGCCGGCAGCGGACCGGCGGGCTCCCCCACCTCGAGCAGGTCCCCCGCCGCGAGCGGCGCCCGGCCGAGGCCGGCGAGCACGTCGTGGCTGGCGGAGCCGAGGACCGGCGGGACGTCGAGGCCCCCGCGCACGGCCAGGTACGACCGCAGGCCGGTGCCCGGCACCCCCAGCGTCAGCCGCGACCCGGCCGCCACCCGGGTCCGGGCGTGCGAGCCGACCGGGCGCCCGTCGAGCAGCACCGGTGCGGGTGCGCCGGTGACGACGACGTCGAGGTCGGCGAGCGCCTCGACCTCGAGACCGCCGAGGAGGACCTCGACCGCGGCAGCGCCCTCGGGGTTGCCCAGCAGCCGGTTGGCCAGGCGCAGCGCGCCCCGGTCCGCGGCGCCCGAGCGGCCGACGCCCACGCCGGCGAGGCCGCGTCGTCCGAGGTCCTCGACCAGGGCCAGCGGGCCGGTCGCGCGCACGCGCAGGCCGCTCACGCGCCGCCACCGCCCGCGGCACCGCCGACGTCGACGAACCGCACCCGCACACCGGGGCGCAGCAGGGCGGGCGGGTCGCGGTCGACGTCCCAGAGGACCAGGTCCGTACGGCCGAGCAGCTGCCACCCGCCGGGCGACGCCGTCGGGTAGACCCCGGAGTACGCCCCGGCCAGGCCCACCGACCCCTCCGGCACCCGGGTCCGCGGTTCGTCGCGACGCGGGACGTGGAGCCGGTCGTCCTCCCCGAGCAGGTAGCCGAAGCCCGGGGCGAAGCCCGCGAAGGCGACCCGCCAGGTCTGACCGGTGTGGGCGGCCACGACCTGCTCCTCGGTGAGACCGGTCAGCGACGCGACGTCGGCGAGGTCCTCGCCGTCGTAGACCGTCGGCACCTCCAGGACGTCGCCCTCGTCGCTCGCGGCGGCGGGACGGGGCTCGACGCGGTCGAGGAGGCGGCGCACCTCGACGACCGGGACGCCGTCGCGTGCCACCACGAGCACGCTGCGCGCGGCCGGCACGACCTGCTCCAGCTGCTCGGCCCCTCCGGCCCCGGCGGCGCTGCCGAGCAGGGTCTCGAGCCCGGCCGCCCAGTCCACGGCCTCCTGGGTCGTGGCGAGCTCGACCAGGACGGCGCGGTCGCCGTAGGCCCGCACCCTCACGTCCACACCCTCACGCGAAGGCCGTCACGGCGACGCCGGCGTCGGCGAGGGCGGCACGCACGGCCCGGGCCATGGCGACGGCGCCGGGACTGTCGCCGTGCAGGCAGACCGACTCCGCCTCCACCGCGACCACGGAGCCGTCGACGGCGACCACCTCGCCCTCCCGGACCATCCGCAGCACGCGCGCGGCGACCTCGTCGGGGTCCTCCAGCACCGCCCCGGGCTGCGAGCGCGGCACGAGCGTCCCCTCGGGCGTGTAGCCGCGGTCGCCGAAGGCCTCCCGCACCGTGCGCAGCCCGGCCCGCTCGGCCTCGGCGAGCAGCAGCGAGCCCGGCAGGCCCAGCAGCGGCAGGGACCGGTCGTACGCCGCGACGGCCTCGACCACGGCCCGGGCCTGCGCCGCGTGGTGCACCGTGGCGTTGTAGAGCGCACCGTGCGGCTTGACGTAGGCCACCCGGGTGCCGGCCACCCGGGCCAGGGCCTCGAGCGCGCCGACCTGGTAGACGACCTCGGCGGTCAGCTCGGCCGGGTCGACGTCGAGGAAGCGCCGCCCGAAGCCGGCCAGGTCGCGGTAGCCGACCTGCGCCCCGACCACCACCCCGCGCGCCGCCGCCAGCTCGCAGCAGCGACGCAGGGTGACCGGGTCGCCGGCGTGGAAGCCGCAGGCGACGTTGGCGCTGCTGACCAGGCTCAGCACGGCCTCGTCGTCGCCGAGCGTCCAGCGGCCGAAGCCCTCGCCCACGTCGGCGTTCAGGTCCACCCGGGCGCTCACAGGTCCCCCAGCGACACCAGGGCCTGGTAGCCCAGGTAGAGGGTCAGCAGCCAGGCCAGGACGCCGGCGAGGAGCAGCCAGCGCGGGTAGCGGTAGCCGCGCAGCAGGTCGCGTCGCCGCCAGGCGACGTACAGCAGGACCCCGAAGCCGAGCGGCAGGATCAGGCCGTTGAAGGTGCCGGCGAAGACGAGCAGGGTGGTCGGCGCCTGCTCGACGACCACGAAGACGCCGGCGCTGAGCACGATGAAGACCACGGTCAGCAGCGAGCGCCTCCGCTCCGAGGTCCGATCGGTGGTCAGGAACGAGACCGAGGTGTAGGCCGCGCCGATGATCGAGGTCAGCGCGGCCGCCCACAGCACGAGCCCGAACACCCGCAGCCCGGCCGCGCCCGCGGCCGCCTCGAAGGCCGACCCGGCCGGGTCGTCGGTCGACAGCTCCGCACCCCCCGCGACCACGCCGAGGATGGCCAGGAAGAGCAGCACCCGCATCGCACCCGTGACCAGGATGCTGACCACCGAGCTGCGCGCCACGGCCCCCGCGTGCTCGGGCCCGGTGCGCCCCGAGGCCAGCATGCGGTGGGCGCCGGCGTAGGTGATGTAGCCGCCGACGGTGCCGCCGATGATCGTCGTCACGGCCACCACGTCGAAGGTGTCCGGGGCGACGGTCTGACGCAGCACGTCGCCGACCGGTGGTGCGGAGGTCACCGCCACGGCCCCCGTGGCCACGATCATCAGCAGCCCCAGCACCACCACGACCCGGTCCAGGGCGACCCCGGCCCGGTGGGACAGGAAGACCGCGACGGCCAGCGCCGCCGAGACGGCCCCGCCCACGCGCGGCTCCACCCCCAGCATCGCCTGGGTGCCGAGGCCGCTGCCGGCGACGTTGCCGATGTTGAACACGAAGCCGCCCGAGACCACGAGCAGGGCCAGCACCCACCCGACGCCGGGCAGCACGTCGTTGCCGAGCTCCTGCGCGCGTCGGCCGCTGACCCCGATCACGCGCCACACGTTCATCTGGACCGCCACGTCGACGAGCAGCGAGATCGCGATGGCGCAGGCGAACGCGGCGCCGAGCGAGACCGTGTAGGTGGCCGTCTGGGTGATGAAGCCGGGCCCGATCGCGGACGTCGCCATCAGGAACACCGCACCGAGGAGGGCGGAGCGGGCCGCCCGTGAGGACGTCGCCGGTACGTCCGGGGTCGTGCTGGTCATCGGGCCACCCTAGGGACTTCGGACCCGGCTCGACGAGGGCACGACCGACGAGGCGCCAACCTGGTCGGGCCAGGATCGGGCCGTCCGGGTCGGTGAGACGTAGGGCACATCGGGTGCCGCCCGCAGGTTACTCATGGGTATCTTCGCCCCACCCCGACCCGCCCCCTGCCAAGGAGACGCCGTGCAGAACATCCTCGACGCGATCGCCGCCGGTGACGCCACCACCGGTGACTTCGCCAGCCTGACCATGCCCGAGTCCTACCGGGGCGTGACGGTCCACAAGGACGAGGTGGACATGTTCGAGGGGCTGACGGCGAAGGAGAAGGACCCCCGCCGCTCGCTGCACCTCGACGACGTCCCGCTGCCCGAGCTCGGCCCGGGCGAGGCGCTGGTGGCCGTGATGGCCTCCGCGATCAACTACAACACCGTGTGGACCTCGATCTTCGAGCCGGTCTCGACCTTCGGCTTCCTCGAGCGGTACGGCCGGATGTCGCCGCTCTCGAAGCGCCACGACCTGCCGTACCACGTGGTCGGCTCCGACCTGTCCGGCGTCGTGCTGGCCGTCGGCCCCGGCGTGCACCTGTGGGAGCCCGGCCGCGAGGTCGTCGCGCACTGCCTGTCGGTCGAGCTCGAGTCGCCCGACGGCCACGGCGACACGATGCTCGACCCCGAGCAGCGGATCTGGGGCTTCGAGACCAACTTCGGCGGCCTCGCCGAGGTCGCCCTGGTCAAGGCCAACCAGCTGATGCCCAAGCCGGCCCACCTGACCTGGGAGGAGGCCGCCTCCCCCGGGCTGGTCAACTCCACCGCCTACCGCCAGCTGGTCTCGCGCAACGGCGGCGACATGAAGCAGGGCGACAACGTGCTGATCTGGGGCGCCTCCGGCGGTCTCGGCGGCTTCGCCACGCAGTACGCCCTCAACGGCGGCGCCACCCCGGTCTGTGTCGTGTCCAGCCCGGAGAAGGCCGACATCTGCCGCAGCATGGGTGCCGAGCTGGTCATCGACCGTTCCGAGGAGGACTACCGGTTCTGGAAGGACCCGCACACCCAGGACCCGCGGGAGTGGAAGCGCCTGGGCTCGAAGATCCGCGAGCTGACCGGCGGCGAGGACATCGACATCGTCTTCGAGCACCCGGGCCGCGAGACGTTCGGCGCGAGCGTCTACGTGACGCGCAAGGGCGGCACGATCACCACCTGCGCCTCCACGTCGGGCTACATGCACGAGTACGACAACCGCTACCTGTGGATGAACCTCAAGCGGATCATCTCCAGCCACTTCGCCAACTACCGCGAGTCGTTCGAGGCGAACCGGCTGATCGCGAAGGGGATGATCCACCCCACGCTGTCGCGCACCTACGCCCTCGAGGACGTGGGCCAGGCCGCGCTGGACGTGCACCACAACCTGCACCAGGGCAAGGTCGGCGTGCTCTGCCTGGCCCCTGAGGAGGGTCTGGGCGTGCGCGACCCCGAGATGCGCGAGCAGCACCTCACCGCGATCAACCGCTTCCGCGGGGTCTGACCCCCCTCCGCAGCACCGACGACGACCACCCGGTCCGCCTGGCAAGACGACGCGGACCGGGTGGTCGCCGCCCGGGGAGCCGCGCGGGCGGACGTCCGCGCAGGTCGGGGCGGCACCGGACGCACGCCGCTCGGCGGGTGCGACTTTTCCTCCGGGCGTGTCGTGGGCCTCACTGGCTGCGCGGTCGGGCCCGATCCCGCATCATGGGGTCTGCGGGCGGGCCGGTCCGCGCCACGACGCTGACAAGAGGTGCTGCCAGATGAGCGACCAGGGACTGTCCATCTTCGACCAGGAGCCCGACGTCGACCAGGGCCCCCCGGAGGGTCCCGGACGCGCCGACAACGCGCCCGACGTCGAGTCCACGCAGCGGATCCCGGCGGTCCGGGCCTCCCGGCCCACCGCCGACCAGACCCCGACGGGCGCCCAGCAGGCGACCGCGGCCCCGACGTCGCGGCCCACCGCGCCCGCGCCCGCGGGCCGGACCGCCCCGCCCGCCCGACCGACCTTCCCGGCGGTGCGGCGTGGCGGCTACGACAAGGACGCCGTCGACCTGCAGGTCGGTCGCCTGGTCACCGAGCACGCTGCCGCCACGTCGGGCCTGGCGCGGGCCGAGCAGCAGCTCGGCACCCTGCAGGCCGACCTCGCCGCCGCGCGCGAGGAGCTCGCCGAGCAGCGCACCCCGTCCTACTCCGGGCTCGGCGGCCGCGCCAGCGCCCTGCTCCGCCTGGCCGAGGAGGAGGCCGACGAGATCCGCGAGCAGGCCCTCAAGGACGCCCACGACATCCGCGAGCAGGCCGCCCGCAACGGTGAGGCCATCCGCGCCGAGGCCGCCCGCGAGGCCGAGGACATGCGCACCGTGCAGATCGGGGAGCTCGACGAGACCCGGTCGAGGATGACCGCCGACGCCGAGCAGGAGCGCAACCTGGCCCGCGCCGAGGCCGCCGACCTGGTGGCCGCCGCCAAGCGGGAGGCCGACCAGGTCCGCCTGGCCGCCCAGCAGGAGGCCGGCGAGCTGCGGACCGCGGCGACCCGGGAGGCCGAGCAGGCCCGTGCCGGCGCCGACCGCGAGGTCCAGGAGGCCCGTCGCGCGCTGGCGGTCGAGAAGGAGCGGCTGGCCCGCGAGGCCACCGACCACCACAACAGCGCGACGGCCGAGACCCGCCGGCTGGTCGAGGAGGCCGAGGAGCGCGCGAACGCCGCCGAGCAGCGCGCCGCCCAGGCCACCCGCCAGACGACCGAGCACCGCGCCTCGTCGCAGAAGGACGCGGAGGCGCTGCTCCACCGGGCGCGCCGCGAGGCCGAGCAGGTCGTGGCCGCGGCCCGCAGCCAGGCCGACTCGGTGCGCGCCGCCGGCGACGCCGACCTCGAGCGCCAGGTCGAG
Organism: Nocardioides aquaticus; assembly: GCF_018459925.1. NCBI lineage: Bacteria > Bacillati > Actinomycetota > Actinomycetes > Propionibacteriales > Nocardioidaceae > Nocardioides > Nocardioides aquaticus. Next base: position 1,933,573 of record NZ_CP075371.1, on the reverse strand, counting down.
ACGCTGAAGATGGAGGTCAGCCGGCTCAGCAAGCGCCGCGACGCGATCACCGCCCAGCTGGCCTCGCTGCGCGACGTCATCTCCGGGTTCTCCGACGACGACGAGACCCCGGCCGCCGAGCAGGCCGCTCCCGCGACCCCCGCAGCCGGGAGCACGAAGAAGTCGTGACCCTGGACCCGTCCGCGTCGCCCGGCCAGGACGCCGCGGGCGGGTCCCCCGCTCCCCCGGCAGGCGCCGACGAGGCGCCGGACCCGACCCAGGACCCGACCGAGGCCCCGACCGAGGACGTGAGCGGGGCCGAGGCGCTGGCCGTGCGCACCCTCGGCGAGCCGGGCCGCCCCTTCGAGCGGCACTCGCCGTTCTACGTCGGGCTGGTCGGCGGCCTCGGTCTGCTGACCGCCCTGCTGCTGGGATTCGCGCTCTACACGATCCAGTCCGTGCTGGTCCTGGTCGTCGTCTCGCTCTTCCTCGCCGCCGGTCTGAACCCGATCGTCGAGTGGCTGGAGCGGCACGGCGTGCGCCGCGGACCCTCCGTGCTGGTGGTGACGGTCGGCGTGATCGGCGTGCTGTCGCTGTTCGTGCTCGCGATCGTGCCCGTCATCGCCGACCAGGTCGTGGCGATCACCACCAGCGCCCCGGGGTGGCTCGACCGGCTCCAGGGCAGCCCGCGCATCCAGGCCCTCGACGACGAGTACGACATCATCGGCAACGTCCAGGGCTACATCGCCGACGGGGACTTCGTCGGCCCGGTCTTCGGGGGCGTCCTGGGGTTCGGGATGCGGGTGCTCAGCTCGCTGTTCAACGTCTTCATCGTGCTCGTCCTGACGCTGTACTTCCTGGCGTCGTTGCACCGCACGAAGCGGTCGCTCTACGGCCTGGTGCCGGCCTCGCGCCGCGAACGGTTCAGCCGGCTCGGCGACCGCGTCGTGGCCGACATCGGCGGCTACGTCGGCGGTGCGTTCGTGGTCGCGCTGACAGCCGGCCTGGTCTCCCTGGTCTTCCTGCTCCTGGTCGGCCTGGCCGAGTACGCCGTGGCGCTGGCGTTCGTGGTGGCGCTGCTCGACGTCATCCCGATGATCGGCGCCACCCTCGGCGCGGTCGTGGTCAGCGCGATCGGCTTCGCCACCGACGTCCGCACCGGCGTCGCGTGCGTCATCTTCTTCCTGATCTACCAGCAGCTCGAGAACTACGTGGTCTACCCCCGCGTGATGTCCCGCTCGGTCGACATCCCCGGCGCGGTCGCGGTGATCGCGGCCCTGGTCGGTGCGACCCTGCTGGGGGTGGTCGGGGCGCTGCTGGCGATCCCGATGGCCGCCGCGGTGATGCTCATCCTGCGCGAGGTCGTCCAGCGCCGCCAGGACGCTCGCTAGCCGAGATGACGCTTCCGGACAGCCGAGATGACGGCGGGTTCAGAGGAATGTCGCAACACCCCTGATGACTAGGGGAAGAACGTGCCTACTCCGCCGATGGCTGTCGAGCAGGTTGATCTGATCCATTGTTTGTTGCGTCGTGGTGTGCAGCAGAAGGTGATCGCACAGTGTTCGGGTGTGTCGGTGCGGACCGTGCAGCGGATGCTGGCCAGGCTCGGTGGTGTGCCCAGACCAGCAGCAGCCGAGTACGGCCCGCGTTACCTCAGCCAGGACGAGCGGTGTGAGATCGCCCGGCTCCACGATGGCGGGATCTCGGTGCGCGCGATTGGCCGGCGGCTGGGGCGCTCGCCCTCGACGATCAGCCGTGAGCTGCGCCGCAACGTCCATGACAAGACCGGTCACTACCTGCCCCACCCGGCCCATACCCGGGCCTGGGAGCGTCAGCGGCGACCGAAGGCCTCCAAGATCGCCTCGGACCCGCGGCTGGCTGCCTGGGTGCGGTACATGCTCAAACATCGGCTCTCACCTGAGCAGATCAGTGGGCGGTTGCAGGTGCGTTTCCCCCACGATGAGTCCATGCGGATCAGCCCCGAGACGATCTACCAGTCCTTGTACGTCTATCCCCGCGGGGAGCTGACCCGGGAGCTGAAGTCGCACCTACGCAGCGGCAGGACCCATCGCCGTGCGCGTGGGCAGCGCATCAACAAGCACGAGCGGATCGTCGGGGCGGTCTCGATCCATCAGCGGCCCGAGGAGGTCAAGGGCAGGTTGGTGCCCGGGCACCACGAGGGCGACCTGATCAAGGGCTCGACGGCTTCGAACTCTGCGGTGGCCACCGTGGTCGAGCGGCACTCGGGGTACCTGACTCTGGTCCACCTGCCCGAGGGGTGGGCTGCGGACAAGGTCGCGGCCGCGCTGGCCCAGGAGATGGGCAAGCTGCCGGCCTGGTTCGCCAAGACCCTGACCTGGGACCGTGGTGTCGAGATGGCCCGCCATGCCGACTTCGCTGCAGCGAGCGGGATCGATGTCTACTTCGCTGATCCCTACAGCCCTCAGCAGCGCCCGAGCAACGAGAACACCAACGGCCTGATCCGTGAGTACCTGCCCAAAGGCACCGATCTCTCGGTCCACACCCACGATGACCTGGCCCTGGTGGCCAAGGAGCTCAACAACCGCCCTCGTAAGCGACTCAAGTTCCTCACACCGGCAGAGGTCTTCGCTAACCTGCTGACCGACCACAAGCCAGGTGTTGCGACCACCCCATGAATTCGCCGACGCTCGCGGACACCCGAGGTGACGCTTCCGGCGCCTAGGCCGGCGTCGGCTCCGGCCGGTCGACGACCGCGGCGACGTCCTGCTCGCCGAGCTTGACCACGACCACGCCGGCCAGCACCAGGACGCCGCCGGCCAGCTGGAGCGGGCCCGGCAGCTCGTCCAGCAGCAGCCAGGCGAAGGCGACGGCGGCCAGCACCTCGGTGAGCCCGACGAACGAGGCCAGGCGCGAGCCGAGCCGGCGGCTGGCCTCGATGCCGGTGACGTAGGCGACCGCGGCGCTGAAGACGCCGAGCACGACCAGCGGCACCCACCAGTCCACCGCGCGGCCGTCGTAGACCGCGTCGGCGGTGGTGCCGGTCATCGGCAGCAGGCCGACCAGCCCGAGCACCCCGAGCAGCACACCGCCGACGACCAGGCCGCCCGCGGCCAGGCTCATCGGCGGCAACCCGTTGTCGTGGGAGCCGGAGATGACGAAGTACGCCGCGAGGCCGACCATCGCGCCGAGCGCCCAGAGCACGCCGACCAGGCTCACGTCGGTGCCGGAGACGACGTCGAGGACCAGGACGAGGCCGACGCCCGCGACGGCGGCACCGGCGAACGTCAGCCGCGAGGGCCGCTGGCCGTGGCGCAGCCACATCCAGACCACGACGGCGGCGGGGCCGGTGTACTCGATCATCAGCGCCGGCCCGACCTGCATGTACTGGATGGCCGAGAAGTAGCAGAACTGCGCCCCGGCGACGCCGAGCACGCCGTACGCCACGACGGTGCCGGCACTGCGCCGCAACAGGTGCCACCGACCGTGCAGCGCCCGGACCCCGATCGGCAGCACGATCGCGGCGCCGAGCCCGACCCGCACCAGGGTGACCGCGCCGGAGCTCCAGCCGGCGTCGAGCAGCCCGCGACCCACGGCACCGGAGAGGCCGAAGCTCAGGGCCGAGACCAGGGCGATCACCAGTCCGCCGGACATCCGGGAGCCGTGCACCCCCTGCGGTGCGTCATGAGTCATCGTCGTCATGGGACATGACGCTACGACTGAGTGCGGTAACCTGTCAACATGGTTTTCGCCCATGACACCGAGGTCGCCCTCCAGGCCGCCGTGCTGCTGGCCAACACCGCGCTCGAGCCGGACACCCTCGAGACCGTCGCCGAGCTGACGGCCCTCTTCGACGACCTCGGCTACAGCGGCAGGCACGACGCCGACGAGGCCGAGCTGGCCGAGGTGCGCGCGCTGCGGCCGCGGCTCCGCCAGCTGCTCGTCGCCGAGCGCGACGAGGCCGTCGGGCTCGTCAACGCGATGCTGGCCGAGACCAGGGCACTGCCCCAGCTGGTGCGCCACGAGGGCTACGACTGGCACCTGCACTGCGTGGACTCCAACACCACCCTGGTCACCCGGATCCTGGCGGAGACGGCGATGGCGATGGTCGACGTGGTCCGGGCCGAGGAGATGAGCAGGCTCGGGGTCTGCGCCGACGACACCTGTCAGGGCGTGGTGCTCGACCTGTCGCGCAACCGGTCGCGCCGCTTCTGCTCCACCGCCTGCGGCAACCGCAACGCGGTCGCGGCCTACCGCGCCCGCCGGTCGTCCGACGACTGAGCCGCCTCAGCAGAACCGGCGTACGCCCCCGGCGTGACGTCGCGGTCACGCAGCACCACCGGCACCCGGGCGCCGACGTCGCGGCAGGTGCGGCGGAAGTCCTTCGCGCGGTACTCGACCGCCAGCACCGCGTCCCCGAAGTCGTCGGTGTAGGCCATGCACTCGTCGTAGCGCCCGCACTCCTCGGCCACCACGAGGTCGAAACCGATCCGGGTGCCGTCGAAGCCGGCGAGGTTCTTCTGCGCCACCGCCAGGCCGGCGCCGTGGGCGCGCCCCACGAGCAGCCGGGCGTACGCGAGCGCGTCCCCCCGGTCCAGCAGCCCGTGGCTGCGGGAGAACGAGTCGAGGTTGTCCAGCTCGACGGCGTCGAACCCGTCGGCCCCGCACTCCGCGATCCAGTCGCCGACGATCGCTGCCAGCCGCTGGCGCGTGGCGGGCGTCCTCAGGTCGAGCAGCCACTCGCCCCAGGCGCCGTCCACGACCGGGTCGCCGTCGTCCTTGAGCACCAGGCGCCAGTGCTGGCGCCAGAAGCGCTTGGCGTCCGGCTGGGTCTGGAAGGCGTTGACGTAGCAGACGTCGTAGCGGTCGGTCGGCTTCGCGGTGCGGTCGCGCACGACGGTCCCGACCCGCTCGGGGACAGCCCGGGCCCCGCCGAGCTGGTAGTCGACGTCGGCAGCGGGGTCGGGCAGCGGCCGGTCCGCGCCACCCCCCGGGCCGGACAGCCCGAGGACGAGGGCGAGGGCGGTCAGGAGCCCGGTCAGCACGCCCTGCGCCTAGAAGCCGAAGTCACCGAAGTCGAACCCGCCACCGTCGCCGCCGCCTCCACCGTCGCCACCGAAGTCGCCCCCACCGTCGCCCCCACCGTCGCCGCCGTAGTCGCCGCCGCCGTCGAACCCGCCGAAGGCACCGCCGAACATCATCCCGACGAACATCATGTTCATCGCGTTCATCCCGAAGTACCCGGCGGCGTAGGGCTGGAACGCCCCGCCGGCCTCGTAGTACGGGCGGCGCTCGGTGCCCACGAGCACCTTGCGGGAGTCGGGCTCGGCACCGGCCTCGACGCGCTCGGCGTCGAGGGCGCAGGCCGGCACGTCGCGCGGCGCCCCACCGGGCGGCGACCACAGGACGTCGCGGTCCGAGGGGCCGTGGCGCGGGTCGAAGAAGCAGGGCTGGCGGCGCGTGGGCAGCGGCCGCCCGTCCACCCGGGCCCGGACGCACGCCATGGCGTAGCGGCCGTCCTCGAGGATCTCGGTGACGTGCTTGACCTGGTCGGCCTCGGTGATCTGCTCGGCCGCGCTCTTGGCGGCCTCGTAGGCGTCGAGCGCCCGCTGGTAGTCGGCGTTGGCGCCGGGGTCGAGGTCGTGCCCGGTCATGTCCAGGTCGAGGTCCTGCAGCTCGGTGCCGAGCGCGGTCACGTCCTCGTCGACGAGCTTGCGGACCGGCTCGAGCTCGGTCTTCTTGCGCTCGAGCTCACGGGCCTTGCCCTTGGTGGAGGAGCGCACCACGAGGGCGACGGCACCGGCGAGCAGCAGCAGGACAAGAATCAGATCCACACCCATTTCCCCATGGTACGGACCGGCGCCAGCGTTCCGCGCGACCGACCGCTCCCCTCATCACCCGGCCGCGCGTCACCCGGCTGCCCGCAGCATCCGCTCCCCCAGCCGCCGGACCGCCGCGACGAGCTCCGGAGGATCGAGCACCTTCAGCTCCAGCCCGAGCAGCGCGAGGTGCCGCGCGAGGTTGTCCGCGTCGTCGGCCCCTGCGTGCAGCACGCAGGTGTCGTCGTCGACCTCCTCGACCCGCACCGACGCCGCCGTCGTCCGCGCCCGGACCACCGCCGCCGGCGCGGCCACCCGGACCCGGCCCCGGACCCGGTAGGCCGACACCGTGATCGCGTGCTGGACGTGCTCGGCGGGGTCCGGGTGCTCGCGGGGACGGAACCGCCAGGTGGTCGCCTCGGGCTCGCGCATCCGGTCCAGCCGCAGCGTGCGCCAGTCCTCGCGGTCCAGGTCCCACGCCATCAGGTACCACCGTCGCCCCGTCGCCACCAGCCCGTACGGCTCGAGGCGGCGACGGGTGACCGCGCCGTCCCGGTCGGTGTAGCCGACCCGGACCCGGACCTCGTCACGGGTGGCCCGGGCCAGGACGAGCAGCAGGTCGGCCTCGACCTCCTCGACGCCGCCGTCGAGGGTGGAGATCGCCGACTGCAGCGCCCGCACCTCCTCCCGCAGCCGTGCCGGCAGGACCTGGTCCAGCTTGGCCAGCGCCCGCAGCGCAGCCTCTCCCCCGCCGGCGACGGTCCCCCGCGCGCCGAGCCGCAGCGCGACAGCGGTGGCGACCGCCTCGGCGTCGTCGAGCAGCAGCGGGGGCAGCGCCCGTCCGGCACCCAGCTGGTAGCCGCCGCCGAGGCCGGGGGCGGCGTTGACGGGGTAGCCCAGCGCACGGAGCCGGTCGACGTCGCGGCGGACGCTGCGGGTGGTCACCCCGAGCCGCTCGGCCAGGTCGGGCCCGGTCCACACCGCGCGCTGCTGCAGCAGACCGAGCAGGTGCAGCACGCGCTCGGTGGTCCGATGCCCCTCGTCGGCCATGACCCCATCCTGCCCGATCATGCGGACCGTTCCTGTCCGCATCTGCCGCGACAGTGGAGGCATGACCACCACCACCGACACCACCGACACCACCGACGCCCGCACCCCACCCACCCCGGGCCTGACGCCCGGCCTGCTGCTGGACCAGCTGACCACGCACTGGGACCAGCAGCTGCGCCCCCGCCTCGAGGGCCTGACCGACGACGAGTACTTCTGGGAGCCGGTGCCCGGCGCCTGGAGCGTCCGGCCGCGTGGGACCTCGCTCGCCCCGGTCCAGGGCGGCGTCGGCGACCACACCGTCGACTTCGCCTTCCCGGAACCGGACCCCGCCCCCGTCACCACCATCGCGTGGCGGCTGGCCCACGTCGTCGTGGGCGTGCTCGCGGCCCGCAACGCCGCGCACGCCGGCGGCCCGCCGGCCTCCTACGAGTCCTGGGAGTACGCCGGCACCGCCGCGGACGCCCTCGCCCAGCTCGACGCCGAGCTGGACCGCTGGACCACCCATGTCTCCCGTCTCGACGCCGAGCAGCTGGCGGCGCCCTGCGGCCCGAGCGAGGGACCGTGGGCCGACGAGCCGTTCGCGGCCCTGGTCCTCCACATCAACCGGGAGGTCGTCCACCACGGCGCCGAGATCTGTCTCCTGCGCGACCTCCACGCCGCGTCCCACCCCGGGACGACGGGGGTCCGCTGATGGCCGCCCAGGCGCCCCCGGTCCGCGACGAGCGCGACGGGCTCCGGGCCTACCTGCTCCAGCAGCAGGACGCCTTCCGGGTCGTGGTCACCGGCCTCGACGAGGCCTCGATGGGCGTCGCCGCCGCGGGCCGCAGCACGCTCACGCTGGGCGCGCTGGTCAAGCACGTCACCGCGATCCAGCGCGGCTGGCTCGACCAGGCGCGGGCCGCGCCGGCCGCGCTGCACGACGACCGCCCGCCCGAGCAGCAGCACGCCGAGCACGCCGCGTCCTGGTCCTGGACCTCCGCCGACACGGTCGCCGGGGCCCTCGGGGCGTACGACACCGTGTGCGTCGCCGTCCTCGACGCGGTGACTGCCCTGGACCTCGACACCGCTGTCCCGCCGGCGCCGGACCCCTGGAACCCCACCGACGTGGTCTGGTCGGTGCGCTGGGTCTGGCTGCACCTGCTCGAGGAGCTGGCCCGGCACGCCGGGCACGCCGACCTGGTCCGGGAGAACCTCGACGGCGCGACGATGTACGAGCTCGTCGCCGCCCACGAGGGCTGGCCCGCGACCGACTGGCTGACGCCGTGGACCCCGCAGCGGTCGCAGCCGCCGTACGGCTGGGGCCGCTGACCCGCCCGGACCGGGCGGTCAGCGCCGCGAGTAGTCCCGGAACCCCCGCTGGGTCTTGCGCCCGAGGTAGCCGGCGGTGACCAGCTGCTCCAGCAGCGGCGCCGGAGCGAAGCCGGGCTCGCGGAACTCCAGGTAGAGCTCGCGCTGGATCGCCAGCGACACGTCGTTGCCGACGACGTCGAGCAGCTCGAAGGGCCCCATCGGCAGGGCACAGCCCTGCTTCATGGCCGTGTCGATGTCGTCGGCCGAGGCGTAGTGCGCCTCGAGCATCCGGACCGCGTCGTTGAGGTAGGGGAACAGCAGCGCGTTGACGATGAACCCGGCGCGGTCACCGCAGGAGACCGCCACCTTGCCCAGCTTGCCGACCAGCGCCTGCGTGGTCTCGGTGACCTCGGGCGAGGTGGCCACGGTCGAGACGACCTCGACCAGCTTCATCACCGCGGCCGGGTTGAAGAAGTGCATGCCGACGACGTCCTGCGGGCGCGTGGTGGCCCGGGCGCAGGCGATGATCGGCAGCGAGGAGGTCGTGGTGGCCAGGATCGCGCCCGGCTTGCAGATCTCGTCGAGGTTCTCGAACAGCGTCGTCTTGACCGCGAGGTCCTCGGCGATCGCCTCCACGACGAGGTCGACCCCGGCGAGGTCGTCCAGCGAGGTCGTGCCGCTCAGCCTGCCGAGGACCTCGTCCCTGGCCGCCTCCTCGAGCTTGCCGCGCTGGACCGCCTTGTCCAGGGAGCGCTCGACGCCGGCGCGGACCCCGTCGACCTTCGCGGCGGAGCGGCCGACGTAGACGACGTCGTAGCCACCCTTGGCGAAGACCTCGACGATGCCGGTGGCCATCGTCCCGGTGCCGACCACGCCGACGGTGCGGACGTGGTGGCGCAGCTCGGGCTGGTCGTCGGTGCCCGGGGTCATGTCGTCGCGGACCGTCCTCGGGCTGTCGGGGGCCTCGTAGGTGTAGAAGCCGCGCCCGCTCTTGCGGCCGAGCATGCCGGCGGTGACCATCTGCTTGAGGATCGGGGTGGGCGCGTGGAGCCGGTCGCGGCCCTGGCGGTACATCGTCTCGAGGATCTCGTACGTCGTGTCGAGCCCGATCAGGTCGACCAGCGCCAGGGGGCCCATCGGGTAGCCGCAGCCGAAGCGCATGGCGGCGTCGATGTCCTCCCGGGTGGCGTAGCGCTGCTCGAACATCGACACGGCGTGGTTGAGGTAGCCGAAGAGCAGGGTGTTGGCGATGAATCCGGCCTTGTCGCCGCAGACGACCGGGTTCTTGCCCAGCGACCGGACCAGCCCGGTCACGTCCTCGAGGACGGCGGGCTCGGTGACGACCGTGCGGACGACCTCGACCAGGCCCTGCACCGGCGCGGGGTTGAAGAAGTGGATGCCGATCACCCGGCCCGGGTGGGCGTTGGCGGTCGAGATCTCGGTGACCGACAGCGACGAGGTGTTCGTGGCCAGCACCGCGCCCGGGGCGACGACCTGCTCCAGCGCGCGGAAGATGCCCTTCTTGACCTCCAACGACTCCACGACGGCCTCGACGACCAGGTCGGCCCCGGCCAGGTCGGCGATGTCGGTGGCGTAGCGGACCCGGCCCAGCAGCTCGGCCTGCTCGTCCTCACCGAGCTTGCCGCGGCTGACCGCGCGCCCGGTCGAGTTCTCCAGGTGCTGGCGGCCGCGGTCGACGCCCTCGGTGTCGACGTCGACACCGATCACGTCGAACCCGTGCCGGGCGAAGACCTCCACGATCCCGGCGCCCATCGTGCCCAGGCCGATCACGCCCACGGTGCGGAACGTGCGCCCGGGGACCGAGGGGTCCTGGGCCGGGTCGGCGGAGGTGGTCGCGGTCACGGGAGCGCTGGTCATGCCGGGCATCGTGCCACGGGGGCCCGGTGTCGTGACCGGGCCCCCGCGTGACTTAGTTCACTGGTACGCCGGGCTCACTCGTCGCCGACGATCGGCAGGGTGGAGGCCGGGTTGGTGCGCTCGTCCTTCGGGACCTTGGAGATCTCGCCCGACTTGAGACCGTCGAGGAAGCTGCGCATCTCGCGGCGGACCACCGGCAGCAGCAGGTAGCAGCCCAGGAGGTTGAAGATCGCGCAGACGAAGAGCATCGAGTCGGCGAAGGTGAGCACCGAGCCGAAGGAGATCACGGTGCCGATCACGGTGAAGCAGCAGAAGACGATCTTGAAGCCGAGCTCCTTGGCAGGGCTGCGGCCGACCAGCGCCGTCCACGCCTTCTGCGTGTAGTAGCTCCAGGTGATCAGCGTGGAGAAGGCGAAGAGCGCCACCGCGATGGCCAGGATCACCGGGAACTGCGGCAGGAAGGACTCGAAGGCGTCCGAGGTCACCACGACGCCGTCGGGGACGTCGCCGCCGCCGGCGACGATCCCGCGCTGCTCGGAGTAGTAGGCGGTGTCGGCGATGACGATCGTCAGCGCGGTCATCGTGCAGATGACGACGGTGTCGATGAAGGGCTCGAAGAGGGCCACGAAGCCCTCGCTGACCGGGTGCCGGGTCTTGACCGCGGAGTGCGCGATCGGTGCCGAGCCGACCCCGGCCTCGTTGGAGAACGCCGCGCGCTGGAAGCCGATGATCAGCACGCCGACGGCACCGCCGGCGACGCCCTCGGGGTTGAACGCCCCGGTGATGATCGTGGCGAACGCGTCCCCGACGTGGTCGATGTTGCCGATGATGACCAGCAGGCAGGCCCCGAGGTAGATGAAGGCCATCATCGGGACCAGGCCGGAGGTGACCTTGCCGATGGACTGGACGCCGCCGAGGATGACCGCGCCGACGAGCAGCGCCATCACGATGCCGAAGATCAGCGCCGAGCCGGAGGAGCCGAGGAGGCCGTCCGCGCCGCCGGTGACCTCCTGGGCCTGGGCGAAGGTCTGGTTGGCCTGGAACATGTTGCCGCCGATGGCGCCGAAGAGCAGCAGGGCGACCGCGAAGATGCCGGTGAACGACTTGGAGACCACCGGGCCGAACCGCTCGAAGGCCACCGGGAGGTAGCGGAAGGGGCCGCCGGAGACGGTGCCGTCCTCGTGGACCTCGCGGTACTTCACCCCCAGCGTGCACTCGACGAACTTGGTGCACATGCCGAGCAGTCCCGCCAGGATCATCCAGAACGTGGCGCCGGGACCGCCGAGGGTCACCGCGGCGCCGACGCCCGCGATGTTGCCCAGGCCGACCGTGCCCGAGACCGCGGAGGACAACGCCTGGAAGTGCGTGATCTCGCCCGGGTCGCTGTGCCGGGAGTACTTGCCGCGGACCAGGTCGAGCGCCACCCCCAGCTTGCGGAACTGGATGCCCCGGAAGTAGATCGTGAAGATCGTCGCGGCGATGACCAGCCAGCCCACGATCAGCGGGAACTCGGCGCCGCCCAGGGGCACGGAGTAGAAGATCACCCCGCTCACGGCGGTGGCGACGGGGTCGAAGGCGCTGCTGACCGCGTCCTCGACGCGCGCCAACCACCCGTCGGTGGCGGCCTCGACCATGGGCGTCAGCATGGGTGGCGTCATGCGCACACACCCTGCCCGCGCCGTCCCGCGGGCCGCAAGGCCTTCGACCCCACCGATCACACCAGTAACCGGAATGTGACGTAGATTCGTCGCCCGTGAGACTCGTCGTCGCGACCTGCCAGGTGGACTACGCCGGACGTTTGACCGCCCATCTCCCCCCGGCCACCCGGGTGCTGATGATCAAGGCCGACGGCTCGGTGCTCGTCCACGCCGACGGGGGGTCGTACAAGCCCCTGAACTGGATGTCGCCCCCGTGCACCCTGCGTGAGCAGACCACCGACGACGGCACCCTGGAGTGGGTGGTGAGCAGCCCCAAGACCGACGACACGCTGCGGATCCTGCTGACCGAGGTCATCCACGACTCCAGCCACGACCTCGGTGTCGATCCCGGCCTGGTCAAGGACGGCGTCGAGAAGCACCTCCAGGCGCTGCTGGCCGAGCACCCGGCCACGCTCGACGAGGGCCTGTCCCTGGTACGCCGGGAGTTCCCGACCGCGATCGGCCCGGTGGACCTGATGTGCCGCGACGCCGGCGGCGCGTCGGTGGCCGTCGAGATCAAGCGGCGCGGCGACATCGACGGCGTCGAGCAGCTCACCCGCTACCTGGAGCTCCTGAACCGCGACCCCCTGCTGGCCCCGGTGCGCGGGATCTTCGCCGCCCAGGAGATCAAGCCGCAGGCGCGGGTGCTGGCCACCGACCGCGGCATCGCCTGCCGTGTCGTGGACTACGACGCGCTCCGCGGGCTGGACGACCCGACCACCCGGCTGTTCTGAGCCCCTCCCCGTGCGGATCTTCCACGTGGCCACCGCCGCCGACTGGCGGGCGGCACAGGCCTCCGGGCGCTACACCACCTCCACCCGCGGCCGCACCCTGGCCGAGGAGGGTTTCGTCCACGCCGCCCGGGGCGACCAGTGGCAGGACGTACGGCGCCGCTTCTACGCCGACGTGACCGAGCCGTTGGTGCTGCTGGTCATCGACACCGACCTGCTCGACGCGCCGGTCGTCGAGGAGCCCGCGGTGGCCGGCGGCACGGAGACCTTCCCCCACGTGTACGGGTCGATCACCCCCGCCGCGGTCGTGTCGGTCGTGCCGCTCGACGCCACACCGGTGGCGCCGGTGACGCCCGTGGCGCCCGTTTCGCCCGTTTCGCCCGGTGCGTCGTTCAGCAGCCTGTTCCTCGGCGAGGTCTTCCACCGGCTGCTGCTCGCCGGGCTCGTGCTGGCCGTCGTGGTCGTCGGCGCCGTGGTGGGCCGGGCCGTGGCGCCCGCGTGGGGACCGCTGCTCGGCACGATTGCCGGGCTCGTCGTCGGCATGCCGGTCGCGGTGGTCCTCGACCGGCGCCGCGATCGCCGCCTCACCGACCGCGCGTGACCCCGCGGCTCAACCGGGCGGGCCGACCAGCGCCGCGACCTCCTCGGCGCACCCCCAGCTGAGGGTGACGCCGGAGCCGCCGTGGCCGTAGCAGTGGACGACCCGGGGGTCGACCGCGTCGCGCTCGAGGCGCACCGACGGGCGGACCGGGCGCAGCCCGACCTTGTGTGACAGCACCCGGGCGGAGGCCACCTCCGGGACGAGGCGGGCGGCGCGGGCCAGGATCGCGGTGGCCACCTCCGGCGTCGGCGTCCGGCTCCAGTCGCCCTCGTCGGCGGTCCCACCGACGACCACGTCGTGCGCGCGCGGCACGAGGTACGTCGGGCCGGACCCGTCCAGCCAGGCCTCCTCCAGGCCCCACTGCGCGAGCCGGACGACCTGACCGCGCACCGGCAGCACCGACCGGTCACCGCCGAGCAGCCGTGCGCCCAGGCCCGAGGCGTCCACCACCACGTCGCCGCCCGACGGGAGCGCGGAGAGCACCTGCCTGGTGACCGTCCCGCCGAGCTCCTCGACCCGGTCCGCCAACCAGTCGAGGTAGACCGGCATCTCCACCACGGGGGCGTCGAACCGCCACGCGGCGGCGTACCCCGGCGGGGACGCCACCCGGCGCACCGACGGGACGGTGGCGGCCCACCAGGGCTCGGCGTCGGTGTCGGCGACCACCTCGGTGGTGCTGCGGACCACCACGCCCGGGACGCCGTCGGCGGCCAGGCCCGCGAGCACGGCGTACGTCCGGCTGCCCCACGCACCGACCCGGTCCCGGGGCTCGGCGCGGTAGGGGTACCAGATGGCGGCCGCGACGGCCGAGGTCGTCTCGCGCGGCAGGTCGCGGGCCAGCACGTCGACGCGGTGGCCGGCCTCGAGCAGGCGGACGGCGCAGCTCAGCCCCACCACCCCGGCCCCGACCACCACCACGCGCACGGGAGCAGTCTGGCTCACGACGGAGGAGTCAGGCGGCCTGTCCGAGGCGTGCGGCGCGCTTGGCGGCCTTCTTCCCCGACTTCGAGCGGTCCTTGTCCTTCTTCGACTTCTTGCCCGGCCGCACGATGTCGGGGGCGTCGGGGTCGACCTTCACCAGGACCCGCTTCTTCACGCCGTAGCCCTCGGGCAGCGTGCCCTCCTTGAGCATCCGGATCGGGCAGCTGCCGCAGCGCTTCTTGGACACGCAGCACTTCGCCTTCGGCGGCTTGGGGGCCTTGATCGAGGCCACCGCGCTCTGCTTCCCCATGCCCCCACCGTAGCAGGAGGTGAGGGAAGCCTTACCTCAACTTGGCGTAGGTCACGCCAGGGTGGGCGGTCGCGCGGGCCAGCTACGTCGTGGCTCGGGGAGCGAGGTCCAGGCTGAGCGACGTCAGTCCCTCGACGGGTCTGAACCCGAGCCCCTCATAGAGGTCGAGTGCAGCCCGGTTGCCGGGTTCGGTGAGCAGTGACAGCCGTGTCGCGCCGCTTGCGACGGCGGCGTCTCGGACTGCCCCGACCAGAGCAGCCGCGACCCCGCGGCGACGGGCCTCGGGGAGCACGTAGAGGTCACGCAGCTGCCAGGACCGTCCCAGGACCAGCGAGGCAGGAACCGCGTGAGCCGTCGCCAGGCCGACCGGGAGTGTGCCGACCTGCGAGGTCACCGATGCCGAGTAGACCGTGAGCAGGTTCGACCGCACCATCTCGCTGAGCCATCCGAGGGCGAGCGCCTCGCCGCCGGACTCGCCGTAGTGGTGCCGGTACCGGTCGAACACGACGCTGGCCGGTGCGAGCGTCTCGTCGGTGTCGCACGTCCTGACACGCAGCTCGTCCTCGCGACCCGGGGTGTCGCTCACGCCGGCGCCGGCGCGCATCTCGCCACGCCGGGCCCCGCTCAGACCGTGACGCCGGCGTCGAGTCCGTGCGCGGCCCGGATGACGTCGACGATCCCGCCCATGATCTCGGTCATCCCGAAGTCCTTGGGCGTGTAGACCGCGGCGACCCCGGACCGGAGCAGCTCCCGGGCGTCGGAGTCGGGGATGATCCCGCCGACCACGACCGGGACGTCGTCGAGCCCGGCGGCGTTCAGACCGGCGATCACGTCGGGCACCAGGGACATGTGGGACCCGGAGAGGATCGAGAGACCCACGCAGTGCACGTCCTCGGCCACCGCCGCGGCCACGATCTCGGCCGGGGTCAGCCGGATCCCCTGGTAGACCACCTCGAAGCCGGCGTCACGTGCCCGCACCGCGATCTGCTCCGCGCCGTTCGAGTGGCCGTCCAGCCCCGGCTTGCCGACGAGCAGCCGCAGCCGCCCGCCCAGCTCGGCACCGGTCTCGCGCACCCGCTCGCGCACCTCGGCCAGGGCGGTGCCGGTGTGGGTCACGTGCACCGCGCCCCCCACGCCGGTCGGCGCCCGGAACTCCCCGAACACCTCGCGCAGCGTGCCGGCCCACTCCCCCGTCGTCGCGCCGGCCCGCGCCGCGGCGAGGGTCGCGTGCATCAGGTTGGTGTCGGTCTGCGCGTCCGCCGCGAGCCGGGCCAGGGCCGCGGTCACGGCGTCCTCGTCGCGGTCGGCCTTCCAGCGCGACACGCTGTCCAGCGCGGCCTGCTCGGCCGCCGGGTCGGCGGCCTGGATCGCGCCGTCGAGGTCGGCGGTGAGCGGGTTGGGCTCGGTGGTGGTGAAGACGTTGACGCCGACGATCTTCTCCTCGCCCCCCTCGATCCGCGCCCGGCGGGTGGCGTGCGCCGCGACCAGCGCCTGCTTCATGTAGCCGGACTCGACCGCGGCGATCGCGCCGCCCATCCCCTCGACGCGTTCCATCTCGGCCCGGGCGCTCGCGACGAGCTCGGCGACCTTGGCCTCGACCACCTTGCTGCCCTCGAAGAGGTCCTCGTACTCGAGCAGGTCGGACTCGAAGGCCAGCACCTGCTGCAGGCGCAGGGACCACTGCTGGTCCCACGGCCGCGGCAGGCCGAGCGCCTCGTTCCAGGCCGGCAGCTGGACCGCACGCGCGCGGGCGTCCTTGGACAGCGTCACGCCGAGCATCTCCAGCACGATCCGCTGCACGTTGTTCTCGGGCTGCGCCTCGGTCAGGCCCAGGGAGTTGACCTGGACCCCGTAGCGGAACCGGCGCATCTTGGGGTCGGTCACGCCGTACCGCTCGCTCGTGATCTCGTCCCAGAGCTGCACGAAGGCGCGCATCTTGCACATCTCCTCGACGAAGCGCACCCCGGCGTTGACGAAGAAGGAGATCCGGCCGACGACCCTGCCGAAGTCCTCCTCGGAGACCTGCCCCGAGTCCCGGACCTGGTCCAGGACCGCGATCGCGGTGCTCAGCGAGTACGCCAGCTCCTGGGTCGGCGTCGCCCCGGCCTCCTGCAGGTGGTAGCTGCAGATGTTGATCGGGTTCCACTTCGGGATCTCGTGGACGGTGTAGGCCACGACGTCGGCGATCAGGCGCAGCGAGTGCTGCGGGCCGAAGACGTAGGTCCCGCGGGAGAGGTACTCCTTGATGATGTCGTTCTGGGTCGTGCCGGCCAGCTGGTGGGCCACCTCGGTGGGGTCGAGGTCGGGGTTCTGCTCCTCCGCCGCCACCTGGTAGAGCGCGAGCAGCCACATCGCGGTGGCGTTGATCGTCATCGAGGTGTTCATCTGCGTGATCGGGATGTCCTCGAACAGCCGGCGCATCTCACCCAGGTGCGGCACCGGCACGCCGACCTTGCCGACCTCGCCGCGACTCAGCGGGGAGTCGGGGTCGTAGCCGGTCTGCGTCGGCAGGTCGAAGGCGACCGACAGCCCGGTCTGGCCCTTGGCCAGGTTGGTCCGGTAGAGCGCGTTGGAGGCCGCGGCCGTGGAGTGGCCGGCGTAGGTGCGCATGACCCACGGGCGGTCCTTCTCCGGACGCGTCGGGGCGACGATCTGCAGGTCCGGCTCGGGCTGGGTCATGCTTGGCAGGGTAGGGCGCCGGTTACCGACCAGTCACCTGTCCGACGTGTGGGCTATCACACCCGTACGGCGGGCCACGACCGCCAGGGCGGCACTGCCGGCTCCCAGCAGCAGCATCCCGAGCACGCCGAGCGGGGAGAAGATGTGCTCGGTGTGCACCAGCCAGGCCCCGGGCAGGAGCACCAGCCCGACCAGGCCGCCGACCCCCAGGGCCCGCACCCGGTCCGCGAGCAGCACGACCACGCAGGCCAGCAGCGCCCAGGACCCGACCTCGCCGAGGGGCGTGCCGATCCGGAACATCAGCGACACGGCCTCGGGACGGGGCACGTCGGGGCCGAGCTGGCGCGTGACGTAGCCCGCGCCGATCCCGCTGACCACGTCGAGGGCGGTGTAGAAGGTGGCGTAGACGTAGGCCGTCGCCCGCACCACCCAGGCCACCACGTCGCGGCGACCGGCCACCAGGTCGGCCAGCGCCCAGCCGACCAGCGGGAAGACCAGCAGGCCCGGCAGGTGCAGCAGGTACCACAGCTGGGCTGTGTCGTAGTTCAGCCCGGTGGGGTGGAAGAGGCCGGCGGCGGCCAGGACGACGCCCGGCAGGGCCAGGAGCAGCGGGTAGGCACGGGACTCACGCATGGCCCCACTGTGCCGGGTGCGGGGTCACCCCGCAGCGGCGCCCGGGCAGCTGCAGCTCTCGCGGGTCAGCCACCAGCCGTCGCGCACGACCGCCTCGTGGCGGCAGGCCAGGCCGTGCCAGTCGTGGGTGCAGTACTCGCAGGTCCCGGACACGGGGCCTCCTCGGGGGTCACGCCGGCACGGCCGACGGCGGAAGGTGCGGGGGCGGCACTGCCCTCGTGAACAGGTACCAGCCTGCCCGGTCGGGCAGGTCGACCACAGGGGTGAGGCCGGATCGCGACCGACCTCACACAGCGCGACGCAGGGTGGTCGGGGCCGTGTCCTAGGCTCCGGGCATGGTCAACCTCACGCGCATCTACACCCGGACCGGCGATGCGGGCGAGACCCGGCTCGGCGACATGAGCCTGACGACGAAGAACGACCTGCGGCTGCACGCGTACGCCGACGTCGACGAGGCCAACGCCGCCATCGGCGTCGCGCTGGCCCACGGCGGGCTGGAGGACGACGTCGTCGCCCTGCTGACGCGCGTGCAGAACGACCTCTTCGACGTCGGCGCGGACCTGTGCACCCCGGTGGTGCCCGACCCCGAGTACCCGCCGCTGCGCATCGAGCAGGACTACGTCGACCGCCTCGAGGGCTGGTGCGACCACTACAACGAGCCGTTGGAGGCCCTGCGGTCGTTCGTCCTGAACGGGGGCACGGTCCCGGCCGCCCACCTCCACGTGGCCCGCACCGTGGTGCGGCGTGCCGAGCGCGCGGGCTGGGCCGCCTGGGCCGAGCACGGCGAGGTGATGAACAAGCTCTCCCTGACCTACCTGAACCGGCTCTCGGACCTGCTGTTCATCCTGGCCCGTCACGCCAACCGCCACCAGGGCGACGTCGCCTGGGTGCCCGGCGGCGAGCGCGGCTGACTACCGGCCGACCCGCTCCGGCGGTACGACCGGCTCCGGGCGGGCCGCCAGCACGGTGAGCAGCGCCGGACCCATCAGCGCCGCGACGAGCAGCAGCGCCTCGAGGGTGCCCACCGCGTCGCCCAGCCAGCCCAGCAGCGGCGGTCCGGCGAGGAACGCCGCGTACCCGATCGTGGAGACCACGCTCAGCCGGGCGGCGGCGTGCCGCGGGTCGTCGGCGGCCGCGCTCATCCCGACCGGGAAGCCGAGGGCCGCGCCCAGGCCCCACAGCACGATGCCGACGACGACCACGACGGTGCTGCCGGGCAGCACGACCAGCAGGACGCCGACGCCGGCGGTCGCCGCCCCGGCAGCGAGCACCCGCGGGCGCCCCCAGCGGTCGAGGACCGGCGGACCCAGCACCCGCCCGACCGTCATCGCGGCCACGAACAGCGCGAAGCCGGCGACCCCCACCGCGTCGGCGGCCCCGTGACCGTCGATCAGGGCCAGCGACAACCAGTCGTTGGCGCTGCCCTCGGCGACGGCGAAGCAGAGCACCATCAGGCCGATGACGAGCGTGCGCGGCTCGGTCCAGGCGCCGAGGGCCGGCGGAACCACCCCGGCGGCGCCGGCGGGCGCTGCGGGGGCCTCGTGGAACACCGCGGTGGCCCGCCACGAGGCGATCAGGGCGAGCGCGCCGACGACGCCGAGGTGCGGCAGGACGGGCAGGTCGACCCACAGCACGCCCGCCCCGAGCAGGGCCCCGGCGACGCTGCCGAGGCTGAACCCCGCGTGCAGCCGGGGCATCAGGGTCCGCGCCCGGTCGCGCTCGACCTCGGCGCCCTCGGCGTTCATCGCCACGTCCCACAGCCCGATGCCCACGCCGACGGCCAGCAGGCCCGCCGCCGCGAGGGGCACCGACCCGGTGAGGTCCACCGCGACGCCGAGCACCACCAGGCCGAGCACGCCGGTCAGCGCGCCGGCCCGCAGCACCGTCGCCACGCCCAGGCCCTGGATCAGTCGCCCGGCGGTCGGCAGGGACAGCACCGAGCCGACCGCGGCGCACAGCAGCAGCAGGCCCAGGGGCCCGTTGGCCAGGTCCAGGCCGCGACGGACGTCCGGGACGCGCGAGAACAGCGAGGCCATCAGCACGCCGTTGACGACGAAGACGACGACCACCGGGCGTACCCCCGTCGAGCTGCCGCTCACCGTGACCAGTCGGTGCCCGGTCGCCGGGCCTCCAGCCACGACTGGAACCCGGTCAGCGACGCCGGGCTCATCGCGAGCTCGACGTGCTCCCCGCGCGACTGGCAGCAGATCACCAGGTGGTCCGGGTAGAGCGTGTGCCGCTCGGGGCCCTGCGGCTCACGACGGCCGTCGTAGACGAGCTCCCCGCGCCGCCAGCTGGACCGGGGCCGGGGCGAGAGGGAGAACACCCGGAACCACTCCAGCGAGTCCTCGGTGTAGCGGCCCATGCCGAGCACCCAGCCGCGGTCGGGGCGTTGCTGGTGGAGCCGGTGGGAGACCTCGAACGTCCCTCCGCGCCGGGCGAGCCAGCGCCGACGCAGCACGAGGGCGAGCCCGTAGAGGAGGACGCCGAGCAGCAGCAGTCCGGCGACGTCGATGACCCACTGCCACCAGGGCACCCGCCGGACCTCCTCGTCGATCGAGGCAGGGCACGACCTCGCGCCCCACGCCAGGAACCCTAGCCCGGGCGGGCGGGGTGACCTGCGCGGCCCTCACCCGGGACGCAGGACGGGCGGGACCCCGGTGGGGGTCCCGCCCGTCAGGCGTGGTGCGCGCGCCGCTTCAGGAGGCGCGCTCGACCGCACGGAGCCGGGCCTCGGCCCGGCGGATGCGGCGCTCGGACTCGTCCACGTCGCCGACGTCCCGGGCGGTGTCGAGCTCGGCACGGACCTCGTCGACGTTGACCTCCTCGGACAGCACCGCGCGCTCGGACAGCACCGAGACGCGGTCACCGGCCACGGAGAGGAACCCGCCGTCGACCACGGCGACGGTGACGTTGCCCTCGTCGTCGGTGATCTCCACGACCGCGTCGGTGAGCAGCGCCAGCATCGGCGCGTGGCCGCGCAGCACGCCCACGTCGCCCTCGACCGTGCGGGCGATGATCATCTCGGCCCGCCCCGACCACACGGTGCGGTCCGCAGCGACCAGCTCGACCTGCAGGTGCTCGGCCATCAGAGGTTCTTCTGGATCTCGGCCCACTTCGCCTCGACGTCGTCGAGACCGCCGCACATGAAGAAGGCCTGCTCGGCGACGTGGTCGTACTCGCCGTCGGCGATCTTGTTGAAGGCCTCGATGGTGTCCTTGACGGGCACGGTCGAGCCCTCGATGCCGGTGAACTGCTTGGCGACGTAGGTGTTCTGCGACAGGAACCGCTGGATGCGGCGGGCCCGCGACACGATGACCTTGTCCTCCTCGGACAGCTCGTCGACGCCGAGGATCGCGATGATGTCCTGGAGCTCCTTGTTGCGCTGCAGGATCTGCTTGATCCGGATCGCGCAGTCGTAGTGCTCCTGACCGATGTACTGCGGGTCGAGGATCCGCGACGTCGAGGTGAGCGGGTCCACCGCGGGGTAGATGCCGAGCGAGGCGATCTCGCGGGACAGCTCCGTGGTGGCGTCGAGGTGCGCGAAGGTGGTGGCCGGCGCCGGGTCGGTGTAGTCGTCGGCGGGCACGTAGATCGCCTGCATCGAGGTGATCGAGTGGCCACGCGTCGAGGTGATCCGCTCCTGCAGCAGGCCCATCTCGTCGGCGAGGGTGGGCTGGTAGCCCACCGCGGAGGGCATCCGCCCCAGCAGGGTCGACACCTCGGACCCCGCCTGGGTGAAGCGGAAGATGTTGTCGATGAAGAGCAGCACGTCCTGCTGCTGCACGTCGCGGAAGTACTCCGCCATCGTCAGCGCGGACAGGGCGACCCGCAGGCGCGTGCCCGGCGGCTCGTCCATCTGGCCGAACACCAGGGCGGTCTGCCCGAGCACCCCGGCCTCCTCCATCTCGACCATGAGGTCGTTGCCCTCACGGGTGCGCTCGCCGACCCCGGCGAACACCGACACACCACCGTGGTTGGTCGCCACGCGGGCGATCATCTCCTGGATGAGCACGGTCTTGCCCACACCGGCGCCGCCGAACAGGCCGATCTTGCCGCCGAGGACGTAGGGCGTGAGCAGGTCGATGACCTTGATGCCGGTCTCGAACATCTCGGTCTTGGACTCGAGCTGGTCGAAGGCCGGGGCCTTGCGGTGGATCCCCCAGCGCTCGGTGACCTCGAGCTGCTGGCCCTCCTCGAGGTTCAGGCACTCGCCGAGGGTGTTGAACACCTTGCCGAGGGTGCCGTCGCCGACGGGGACCGTGATCGGGCCGCCGGTGTCACGCACCTGGGCGCCGCGGACCAGGCCGTCGGTGGGCTGCAGCGACACGGCGCGGACCATGCCGTCGCCGATGTGCAGGGAGACCTCGAGGGACAGGGTCCGCTCGTTGCCGGCCAGGCTCAGCTCGGTCTCCAGCAGGTTGTAGATGTCGGGCATCTGGTCGACGGGGAACTCCACGTCGACCACGGGGCCGATGACGCGGGCGACCCGGCCGACAGCACCCTGCTGCGAGGTCTCGGTGGTCTCATCGATGGTGGCGGTCATTCTCAATCACTCCCGGCTTGTGAGTCGGCGAGCGCGTTGACGCCACCGACGATCTCGCTGATTTCTTGGGTGATCCCGGCCTGACGGGCCTGGTTCGCGATGCGCTTGTACTTCTTGATCAGCTCGTCGGCGTTGTCCGTGGCCGACTTCATCGCCTTCTGGCGGGCGGCGAGCTCGGAGGCGGCAGCCTGGAGCAGGCAGAAGAAGATCCTGCTCTGGACGTACTGCGGCAGCAGCCCGTCGAGCACGGCCTCGGCCGACGGCTCGAACTCGTACAGCGGCAGCACCTCGGCGTCGCCGGGCGACTCCTCGCCCTCGACGACCTCGAGCGGCAGCATCCGGATGTCGGTCGGCTCCTGGGTCAGCATGGAGCGGAACCGGGTGTAGACCACGTGGACCTCGTCCACGTCGCCCTCCTCGCCCTGCTCCTTGAGGAAGGAGTCGATCAGCGCGGTGCCGATCTCGGCTGCCACGTCGTAGGTCGGCTGGTCGGAGAAACCCGTCCACGCCTGCACCACCGGACGCTGGCGGAACTTGAAGTACGCCTCGCCCTTGCGGCCGGTGAGGTACCAGTCGACCTCCTTGCCCTCGCCCCGCAGCTTCTCGGCGAGGCGCTCGGCCTCCCTCAGGACGCTCGAGGAGTAGGCGCCGGCCAGGCCGCGGTCGCTGGTGATCACGAGCACGGCGGCCCGCTTGGGGTCCTCCTGCTCGTGGGTCAGCGGGTGGTCGACGTTGGAGAAGGTGGCGACCGCCGAGACCGCCCGGGTGAGCTCCCGGGCGTACGGCGCCGCCGCCTGGGCGCGCTGCTGAGCCTTGATGATGCGGGACGCGGCGATGAGCTCCATCGCGCGCGTGATCTTCTTCATCGACTCGGTCGACTTGATCCGCGCGCGGTACTCGCGCAGGGACACAGCCATGGTCAGCCCCGCTTCTGCTTGACGATCTGCTCCTGCTCGACGTCCTCGTCCTCGAGGGCCTCGTGATCCTCGCGGCCGGCCTTCAGCGACCCGCCGTCCGAGGTCTCGAACTGGTCCAGGAAGGAGTCGTAGGCGGAGATCAGGCCGTCCTCGTCCTCGAACTTCAGGCTCTCCCGGATGCCGGAGAGGATGCCCTCGTGCGAGCGGCTGAGGTAGTCGATGAACTCCTGCTCGAAGCGGAGCACGTCGCCGACCGGGACCCGGTCAAGACGCCCGGACGTGCCCAGCCACAGCGAGACGGTCATGTGGTCGATCGGGTACGGCGAGTAGGCCGACTGCTTGAGCAGGGCCATCAGGCGCTGTCCGCGGTCGAGCTGCTGGCGCGAGGCCGCGTCGAGGTCGGAGGCGAACATCGCGAACGCCTCCATGGCGCGGAACTGCGCCAGGTCCACCTTCAGCGACCCGGTGACGGCCTTCATCGCCTTCGTCATCGCCGCGCCGCCCACCCGGGAGACCGAGACGCCCACGTCGATGGCCGGGCGCTGGTTGGCCGCGAACAGGTCGGACTGCAGGAAGATCTGGCCGTCGGTGATCGAGATGACGTTGGTCGGGATGAACGCCGAGACGTCGTTGGCCTGGGTCTCGATGATCGGCAGCCCGGTCATCGAGCCGGCGCCGAGGTCGTCGGAGAGCTTCGCGCACCGCTCGAGGAGCCGGCTGTGCAGGTAGAACACGTCACCGGGGTAGGCCTCACGGCCCGGCGGGCGACGCAGCAGCAGCGACACGGCGCGGTAGGCCTCGGCCTGGCGGGTCAGGTCGTCGAACACGATCAGGACGTGCTTGCCCTCGTACATCCAGTGCTGGCCGATGGCCGAGCCGGTGTACGGCGCGAGGTACTTGAACCCGGCGGAGTCCGAGGCCGGGGCCGCGACGATGGTGGTGTACTCCATCGCGCCGGCCTCCTCGAAGACGCCGCGGACGGCCGCGATGGTCGAGCCCTTCTGACCGATCGACACGTAGATGCAGCGGACCTGCTTGTCGGGGTCGCCCGAGTCCCAGTTGCGCTTCTGGTTGATGATCGTGTCGATCGCGATGGTGCTCTTGCCCGTCGCGCGGTCGCCGATGATGAGCTGGCGCTGGCCGCGACCGATCGGGGTCAGGGCGTCGATCGCCTTGATCCCGGTGGCCATCGGCTCGTGCACGGACTTCCGCTCCACCACGGAGGGCGCCTGCAGCTCCAGCGGCCGGCGCTCGGTGGACTCGACCTCGCCCTGACCGTCGATGGGGTTGCCCAGCGGGTCCACCACGCGGCCGAGGTAGGAGTCGCCCACCGGCACGGAGAGGACCTCGCCGGTGCGACGCACCGTCTGCCCCTCCTCGATGGCGGAGAAGTCACCCAGGATGACCACGCCGATCTCGCGGGTGTCGAGGTTCAGGGCCAGGCCGCGGGTGCCGTCCTCGAACTCGAGCAGCTCGTTGGCCATCGCCGAGGGCAGCCCGGAGACACGCGCGATGCCGTCACCGGCGGAGGCGACCGTGCCGACCTCCTCACGGCTCGAGGCGTCGGGCTGGTAGTCGGCGACGTACTTGGCCAGCGCGTCGCGGATCTCCTCCGGCCGGATGGAGAGCTCCGTCATGGTGGTGCCTTCTCTCTTCGTTCGTCAGTCGGTGGGGTCGTGGGCCGGCGTCAGCCGGCGGTGCCGGCCAGGCGTCGGCGGGCGTCGGCGAGGCGGGAGGAGACGGTGCCGTCGATGACGTCGTCCCCGATCTCCACGCGCACGCCGCCGATCACGCCGGGGTCGACCACCTGGTTGAGGTGGACCGGCCGGTCGTACTGGCGCTGCAGGGCCTGCTCGAGGCGCCGGGCCTCGTCGTCGGTGAGCGCCTTGGCCACCCGGACGGTGGCCACACGCTCGCCGTGCACCCGGGCGGCGACCTTCTGGTACTCCTCGAGCGCAGCGGTGACCGTGCGGTAGGTGCTGGTCACCGCCTGGACGACCAGACGGACCGTGGCGTCCAGGAAGCGCGAGCCCAGGACGTCCCGGACCAGCCCCTCCTTGGCCGCGACGTCCCGGACGGGGTCCGAGAGCGCGTCGCGCAGCTCGTGCTGCTGCTTGACGGCCTGGCGGACCGCGAAGAGCTCGTCGGCGAGCCGCTCGGACTCGTCGCCGGCGGACCGGACCGCTGCGACCACCGCGAGGTGCTCGAAGGCGGCCGGCAGGTCACCGGCAGAGGTCCAGCGGCGTGCGGCGCCCGCCGTGACCAGCTCCAGGCTCTGGGCGTCGACGGAGCCGCCGAACACCTCCGAGGCCAGACCGGTCCTGGCCTCCGTGGGCAGCGAGCCGTCGGTGAGGAAGCGCCGCAGCGAGCCCTCGCTACGCAGGGTCGCGGCCACCGTCACCAGGTCGCCGGCCATGGTCGCCGCGCGACCGGGCTCGCCCCGGACCTGCTCGGCGAGCTGGTCGCCGAGCACGGCGGCACTGTCGGAGGAGGCACCGCGGAACTGCATCAGCTGACCCCGCTCCCGGTCGTGGTGTCGGTCTCCAGGTCGGCCAGGAAGCGGTCGACCACGCGGTTGGCGCGGTCGTCGTCCTCCAGGCTCTCGCCCACGATACGACCCGCGAGCCCGGTGGCCAGCGAGCCGACCTCAGCGCGGAGCTGGGCGACGGCCTGCTGACGCTCGGCCTCGATCTGGGCCTTGCCGTGCTCGACGATGCGCGTCGACTCCGCCTGGCCCTGCTCGCGCATCTCGGCGACGATCTGGGCGCCCTGCTCGCGGGCCTCCTCACGGATGCGAGAGGCCTCCTGCCGGGCGTCGGCGAGCCGCTTCTCGAGCTCGGCGAGCTTGGCGTCGGCCTCGGCCTGCTTGGTCTCGGCCGAGGCCAGACCGCCCTCGATGGCCTTCGTTCGTGCCTCGAAGGTCTGCTCGAAGTTCGGCACCACGAACTTCTTCACGGCGAAGAAGAGGATGCCGAAGGCCACGAGCGCGAGGACGACCTCCACCGGCTCGACCGCGAGCGGCATCGGCTCCGCGGCTTGGGGAATCAGCAACATCGGTCAGTCCTTGTCTTCAGTTGCGTCCGGGTGGAAGAGCTAGTTCAGGACGAAGGCGAGGGCGATACCGATGATGGCCAGCGCCTCGGCGAGGGCGAACCCGAGGATCGCGATCGACTGCAGGCGGCTCTGGGCCTCGGGCTGACGGGCGACGCCGTTGATGTACGCGGCGAAGATCAGGCCGATGCCGATGCCGGGGCCGATGGCGGCCAGGCCGTAGCCGATCATGTTCAGGGAGCCGGTCATGGCTTCTGTTCCTTTCGGTTTCTTTTTCTGTGCTCTCAGTGCTCGTCTGCGACGGCACCGGAGATGTACATGGCGTTCAGGAGCACGAAGACGTACGCCTGAAGGAACTGCACCAGCAGCTCCAGGAAGGTGATCAGGATGAACAGCACCCAGGCCAGGATCCCGGCCGGCTTGACCAGCAGGGAGCCCTCGAGGAGCAGGTACTCACCACCGATCGCGAACAGGATCACCAGCAGGTGGCCGGCGAACATGTTGGCGAACAGACGCAGGGCCAGGGTGACCGGCCGCACGATGATGTTGGAGAAGAACTCCAGCGGGATCAGCAGGACGAGGATCGGTCCGGTGATGTTCGCCGGGACGCACTGCAGCTTGAGGTAGCCGAAGAACCCGTGCCGCGACATGCCGGCCAGGTTGTAGATCAGCCAGCTCAGCCCGGCGAGGGCGTAGGCCATGCTCGCGCGGCTGAACGTCGGGAACTGGATGAACGGGATCGACCCGAACCAGTTGTTGAGGAGGAGGAAGAAGAACAGCGCGAACAGGTACGGCGTGTAGCGCGCGAAGTCGTGCTGGCCGATGATGTCGCGGCTGATCGAGTTCCGCACGAACGAGTACCCGGCCTCACCCATGTACTGCAGCCGGCCGGGGACCATGGCCCGCTGCCGGATGGCGAGGTAGAAGAATCCGAACACCAGGATCGCGGCGAGCACGAGCTGGAGCATGGGCTTGGTCACGCCGATCCCGGCCACGCTGAACACGGGCGGGAGGTCGAAGGTGCTCGGCCCGGGCGGGACGAACTCCTCCGCTGCTCGGACGACGGACGCGGCGGCAAGACTCACCGGTGGACTCCTACTACGTCGGGTCGGGATGCTGGTCGGACTGCGGATCGTGCTGCGGGTCGTGCTGAGCCCGATGCTCGCTGTCGCGAGGGAAGCGGGGCAAGGCGTCGAAGCGGGAGATGGTCAGGTAGATCCCCAGCACGGCTCCGAACAGGATGCCGATCGCGACGAGGAAGCTGGTCCCGAGCCACTGGTCGGCCCACCACCCCACGAGCCCGTAGACCGCGACGCCGGACACCACGTAGCCGAATGCGTGCCACGGGTCGCCCTGCGGACCGCGTTCCGAGGTCGGGGACGGCGGGTCCTGCTTGCTCATTGCGCTCCGGACGATAGCAGCCGGTGGAGGTCATCAGTGACCCCCCTCGTCGAGCCGACCCGGCCCGGCGTCCGCCAGGTCGTAGACCGGGAGACGCGTCGTGGTGTGCAGGCGGACCTGAACCGCGAGCCACAGCATGGTGGCCCCGATGACGCCCCCGCCGAGCCATCCGCGGTCGAGCACGTCCCCCAGGAGACCGGACCCGTCGAGGGCGGCGAGAAGCAGGAGGACCAGCACGACCTGGAGCGTGAAGGTCAGCAGCGCGACCATCAGCGACGCCACCGGCAGGACCCCGGCCACCGCGTCGACCATCAGGCTGCCGCCGACCAGGACGACCAGGACGAGGCCCACGCCGACCAGCACGCCGGACGCGGCCGCACCGCCGTCGACGAGCGCTGCGACGGCAGCTCCGAGGAGGCCCAGCACGGCCGTCGAGGCGGCCGATCGGACCAGCAGACGGGCGCCGGACGGAGGTACGGCTCGACGGTCTGCGGACCGGGCGGGTCTGTCGGTCGTCATCATCGGCGGCCGTCCTGTCGCGGTTCAGCAGGGCTCGTGAAAACTATCACAAAGTCTGCGGGGTCTCCGCGTCGGCCGGTGGGAGCGGGGTCTCCCCCGGCCCGGGCCCGCCCTCGAGACCGAGGTGGCGGCGGTGCAGCTGGGGCACCACGAAGGTCAGCAGGAGCACCAGGACCGCCATCACGCCCAGCGAGGACCACATCTTCCAGCCGACGTAGAGGCTCGCCAGGACCGTGCCGAAGGCCACCAGGGCGGCCCACAGCCACATGATCAGCACCGCCCGCCGCTGGGAGTGGCCGATCTCGAGCAGCCGGTGGTGCAGGTGCTTCTTGTCCGGGGCGAAGGGCGAGCGCCCCTTCGCGGTGCGTCGCAGGACCGCGAGCACCAGGTCGGCCATCGGCACGACCAGGATCAGCACCGGCAGCAGCACCGGCAGGAAGGTGGCCAGCAGGCTGGTGGAGGCGGTGCCGGTCAGCGCGGTGCCGTTGAACTGGGTGGTCAGGGTCAGCGCGGTGGACGACAGCACCAGGCCGATCAGCATCGAGCCGCTGTCGCCCATGAAGAGCCGGGCCGGGTGCCAGTTGTGCGGGAGGAATCCGACGCAGGCCCCGCCCAGGGCGGCCGACAGCAGTGCCCCGGTAGTGGCCAGCGACAGGTCCGCGCGGTCGGCCAGGGTGTAGCTGAAGACGAAGAAGGCGATCGCGCCGATCCCGACCACCCCGGCGGCCAGCCCGTCGAGACCGTCGACGAAGTTGACCGCGTTGACGGTCGCGACGACCACGACGGCGGTCAGCAGCGCCCCCTGGGCCGGGTCGAGGGAGAACAGGGTGCCGTCGGGCTGCGGGAAGAAGCGGAACTGCAGACCCGAGCCGATCAGCAGGGCCACCGCGAGGATCTGCCCGCCGAGCTTGGTCAGCGCATCGATGTCGAAGATGTCGTCCAGGACGCCCACGGCGCACACCAGCGCCCCGGCGACGATCACCACGCCGGCGTCCTCGAAGACGAACGGGCTGCTCTGGGACAGGAACGGCAGCTGACGGGCCACGAGGTAGGCCGCCACCAGGCCGCCGAGCATGGCCAGGCCACCCAGGTACGGCACCGGCACCGCGTGCACGTCGCGGTCCCGGACCTGCGCCACCGCACCGGTGCGGATCGCGATCTCCCGCGCCACCACCGTCAGCAGGTAGGTGACGGCGGCGGCGACCAGGAACACCAGCAGGTACTCGCGCACGGCCCCGGGTCAGCTCCCCTCGAGGACCAGGGAGGCCCCGAGCGGCTCGAGGACCGCGTTCAGCTGCTCCAGCGACAGGGCGCCGACCCGCAGCACCCGACCCTGGGTGCCGGTCACGTCGACGATCGTGCTGGCCTCTCCCCCGGGCGACGGTCCGTCGTCGACGACCACGGCCACCTCGTCACCGAGCATGTCGAGGGCGTGCTCGGCGTCCGTGGCGGCCGGGCTGCCGGTCAGGTTGGCCGAGCTGACGGCGAGCGGGCCGGTGCGTTCGAGGACGGCCAGGGCGACCGGGTGGTCGGGCATCCGGACCGCGACCGTGCCCTTGGCCTCGCCGAGGTCCCACTGCAGCGAGGGCTGCTGGCGGGCGACCAGGGTCAGCGGACCGGGCCAGAACGCGTCGATCAGCGGGCGGGCGTAGCCCGGCAGCGCCACGACGAGGGCGTCGACCGTCGCCGCCGAGCTGATCAGCACCGGCGGCGGCATCTCCCGCCCACGGCCCTTGGCGTCGAGCAGGTCGGCGACGGCGTCGGCGTCGAAGGCGTCTGCGGCCAGCCCGTAGACGGTGTCGGTGGGGATGATCACGAGCCGCCCGCGCTGCAGGGCCGACGTCGCGGCGGCGACCGCGTCCTCGCGCTGCTCGTCGGTGGCCGTCGGCCAGAGCTCGCCCGTGACGTCCTCCGCCGACCCGTCGTCCAGGTCGTCGTCCAGGTCGTCGTCCAGGTCGTCGTCCAGGTCGTCGTCGAGGCCGTCCGACGGGTCCTGGGCCGTGTCGTCGGGGGCCGGGTCGGCCTGCGGGTCGCGGGTCACGCGGTGCTCCTCGTCGTCACGGTCGGTGCTGGGCCAGCCTCATCGTGCCAGGCGGGCCGTGGTGAACCGTGGACGCCCGGCGAGGTCGTGGTGGTCGGCCACCTCGGTCCAGGCCCCCGCGCCGGCCAGCACGGCCGGGACGGCGTCGCCCTGCACGTCGGCGTGCTCGACACCGAGCACCCCGCCGCGGCGCAGGAGGACCTGGGCGCGGACCGCCAGCACCCGTACCGCGTCGAGACCGTCGTCGCCGGAGAACAGGGCGAGGTGGGGGTCGTGGTCCCGGGCCTCGGGCGCCACCGACTCCCACGCCTCCAGGGGGACGTAGGGCGGGTTGCTGACCACGACGTCGACCTGGCCGGCCAGGTCGTCGAAGGCGGTGGCCAGGTCGCCGTGGCGCAGGTCGACGCCGGTCCCGGACAGGTTGCGCTCGGCCCACGCGTACGCCTGCTCGTCGAGCTCGACGGCGTGCACCCGGGCGTGCGGCGCCTCGGCGGCCAGGGCCGCGGCGATGGCGCCGCTGCCGGTGCCGAGGTCGACGACGACCGGGTCCTCGAGCTCGGCGAGGCGCTCCAGGGCCCAGCCGGCCAGGAGCTCGGTCTCGGGGCGGGGCACGAAGACACCCGGACCCACGGCCAGCTCCACCGTGCGGAACCAGGCGCTGCCGGTGAGGTGCTGCAGCGGCTCGCGCGCCGCGCGTCGCAGCAGGAGCGCCTCGAAGGCCTCGACGTCGGCCGCGGCGACGTCGTCGACGAGCACCAGGGCGCCCCGGGGCCGTCCGAGGACGTGGGCCAGCAGCAGCTCGGCGTCGGTGCGGGCGCTGGCCACGCCGGCGTCGTCGAGCCGGCGGGTCGCGCCGGCCAGCAGGTCGCGTCGGGAGGACACCGCGGCTCAGTCCTCCAGCGCGGCCAGGCGGGCGGCGAGGTCGGCCTCGGCGCAGGAGTCGAGCAGCGGGGCGAGGTCGCCGTCGAGCAGCTGGTCGAGGTTGTGCGCCTTGTAACCGGTGCGGTGGTCGGAGACGCGGTTCTCGGGGAAGTTGTAGGTGCGGATCCGCTCGGACCGGTCGACGGTGCGGATCTGGCTGCGCCGGGCGTCACTGGCCTCGGCGTCGGCGGCCTCCTGGGCGGCCGCCAGGAGGCGGGACCGCAGGATCCGCATGGCCTGCTCGCGGTTCTGCAGCTGGCTCTTCTCGTTCTGGCAGGACGCGACGATCCCGGTCGGCACGTGGGTGATCCGCACGGCCGAGTCGGTGGTGTTCACGCTCTGCCCGCCCGGCCCGGAGCTGCGGTAGACGTCGATGCGCAGGTCGTTGTCGGAGACCTCGACGTCGACCGGCTCGGCCTCCGGGAGCACCAGGACGCCGGCGGCGGAGGTGTGCACCCGGCCCTGGGACTCCGTGACCGGCACCCGCTGGACGCGGTGCACGCCGGCCTCGAACTTCAGCCGCGCGAACGGCGCGTCCCCCGGGTCGGGCGTGCCGGTGGCCTTGACCGCGACGGTGACCGACTTGAACCCGCCGAGGTCGGACTCGGCGGCGTCGAGGACCTCGACCTTCCAGCCGTGCCGCTCGGCGTACCGGGTGTACATCCGCAGCAGGTCGCCGGCGAACAGCGCCGACTCCTCGCCGCCCTCGCCGGACTTGAGCTCCAGCAGGGCGTCCTTGTCGTCGGCGGGGTCGCGCGGGACCAGCAGCCGACGAAGCCTCTCGGCGAGGTCCTCGCGGGTGGCGGCCAGGGTCACGGCCTCCGCGGCGAAGGAGTCGTCCTCCCCCGCCAGCTCGCGGGCGGCCTCGAGGTCGTCCCCGGTGGCCTCCCACTCACGCCACGTCTCGACGATCCGGGACAGCGCGGCGTAGCGCTGGTTCAGCCGCTTGGCCAGTCGCGCGTCGGCGTGGGTCTCGGGCTCGCCCAGGCGGGTCTCGAGGTCGGCGTGCTCGGCGAGCATGCCCTCGACTGCCTCGAACACGGGACCTCCGGCGCTGGATCTGCGGGTGCTGCGGGACGGGGGAAATGGCGAGCGCCGGCCCCCCGCTCGCTGCAGGGGACCGGCGCTCGGAGGTCGCTACTTCTTGGCGGCCTTGGCGTAGCGCGCCTCGAACCGGGCGACGCGGCCACCGGTGTCGAGGATCTTCTGCTTGCCGGTGTAGAACGGGTGGCACTGCGAGCAGACGTCGGAGCGCAGGGTGCCCGACTCCGAGGTGCTGCGCGTGGTGAACGTGGAACCGCAGGTGCAGGTGACCACGGTCTCGGTGTAGTGCGGGTGGATGTCCTTCTTCATGTCTCTCTCCTCCTTGGCGCCGGGTCGCCGTGCGCGGGGTGCGCGAGGCGTGAACCGGACCGATCGACGATGATAGAACAGCGCGCTCGTCCGGCCCATTCCTGGTACGGACGCCGGGGGCGCGAGGCCCCCGCCGGGGTCGGCTCAGCCGGCCTGGGCGCGGCTGGCGAGCAGCGCCTCGACGCGGGCGGCGAGCTCACGGGGGCTGAACGGCTTGGTGATGTAGTCGTCGGCGCCGGAGCTGAACCCGGACTCGACGTCGGACTCCTGGGCCCGGGCCGTGAGGAGGATGACCGGGAGGTCGGCGAGACCCGGGTCGGCGCGGATGCGACGGATCGCGTCCAGACCCGACACCCCGGGCATCATCACGTCGAAGACCGCGAGGTCCGGACGCTGCGCCTGGCAGGCCTCCACGGCGGCGCCGCCGTCGGAGACCGCGACGATCTCGTGACCCATGGTCGAGAGCTTGAACTCGACCAGCTCCCGGATGTCGACGTCGTCGTCGGCCACTACGATGCGTGCCACTGAGCTACCCCCGGTTCTCAGGCCCGTCGGGCCTGGTCGATCGTAACGGGTCTCGCGCGTCGATGTGGTCACTTGGCCACCGCCGCGCGGGAGGTCGGGCGCCCGAGGGACCCGGTGCGCTGCACCGCGGTGAGCAGCTCGATGTTGGTCTGGGTCGCGCGCACCCGCTCCACCAGCAGCTCCAGGGCGCGGGGCGCCTCCTGCTGGGCGAGCAGGCCACGCAGGGTGCCGAGCACCGTGAGCTCCTGCTCCCCCATCAGCTCGTCCTCGCGGCGGGTGCGCGAGCGCAGCGGGTCGACGGACGGCGTGAGGTGCCGCTCGGCCAGGTCACGCCGCAGGTGCAGCTCGAGGTTGGCCGTGCCGCCCAGCTCCTCGAAGAGCACCTCGTCGGTCGCCGAGCCGGTCTCCACCGAGGCCGTGGCCAGGATCGTCAGCGAGCCGCCGCCCTCGACGTTGCGGGCCGCCGCGAAGAACCGCTTGGGCGGGAAGAGGGCCGCGGCGTCGACGCCGCCCGCCAGCACCCGGCCGCTGCCGGGCCCGGCGGCGTTGTACGCGCGCCCGAGCCGGGTCAGGCCGTCGACCAGCATCACCACGTCGTGGCCCAGCTCGACCAGGCGCTTGGCCCGCTCGACGGCCAGCTCGGCCAGGGCCACGTGGTCGGTGGCCGGGCGGTCGAACGTGGAGGCGATGACCTCGCCCTTCACCGCACGCTGGAAGTCCGTGACCTCCTCGGGCCGCTCGTCGACGAGCACCACCATGAGGTGGCACTCGGGGTTGTTCTGGGTCACCGAGTCCGCCACCGCACGCAGCAGCGTCGTACGGCCCGACTGGGGCGGGGCGACGACGAGGCCGCGCTGGCCCTTGCCGAGGGGCGCGACGAGGTCGAGCACGCGGCCCACCGTGTTGCCCGGGCCCGTCTCCAGGCGCAGCCTCTCGGACGGGTGCACCGGGGTGAGGTCGGCGAAGTCGGGACGCACCTTGGCGGCGTCGAGGTCGAGCCCGTTGATGCTCTCCACCCGCACCATCGGGTTGAACTTCTCCTTGCGCTCGCCCTCCCGGGGCTGGCGCACCTCGCCGACGACCGCGTCACCGCGACGCAGGCCGTGGCGGCGCACCATCGACAGCGACAGGTAGACGTCCTCGGTGCCGGCCAGGTAGCCGGTGGTCCGCACGAACGCGTAGTTGTCGAGGACGTCGAGGATCCCGGCCGCGGGCACCAGCACGTCGTCCTCCAGGACGGTCGTGTCGGGCTCGCCGCGCTGGCCGGTCGTCGTCTGTGCGGCGGGACGGCTGCGGTCGCGGCCGCGGCGCCGGCGGTTGCGGCTGCGGCCCCGCCCTCGTCGTCGTCCCAGTCCTGGTCGTCCTGCTGGTCCCGGTTCGGGTTGCCGTTCTGGTTGTTCGGGTTGCCCTGCTGGTTGCCCTGCTGGTTGTTCGGGTTGCCGTTCTGCCGGGGCTGGTTGCCCTTGCCCTGCTCGGGACGGTTCTGGTCCTGCTTGCCCTGCTGACCGCCCTGCTGACCGCCCTGCTGACCGCCCTGCTGACCGCCCTGCTGCTTCTTCGGCTGGTCCTGCTTGTTCTGCTGGGCCTTGCCCGGTCCCTGCTGGTTCTTGTCCTGCTGGCCCTTGTCCTGCTGGCCCTTGTCCTGCTGGCCCTTGTCCTGCTGGCCCTTGTCCTGCTGGCCCTTGTCCTGCTTGCCGCCCTGGTCGCGCGGCTGGGCGCGGTCCTGGTCGCGCCGGGCCGGGGCCTCGTCCTGGCGCGGCTGCTCCTTCGCCTGCTCGGCCGGACGCTGGGCGGGCTGCTCCGGCTCGGCGGCCGTCTGCTCGGCGCGCCGGTCCTGTCCTCGGGTACGGCGCCGGACCTCGGGCTTGGAGGTCACCGGCTGCTCGGCGGCGGCTCGGTCGGCCGGCGGCTCCTCCGCCGCGGCCGGCTGCCGCGCCTCGGGCTGCTCGGCCGCGGGGCGGGCGGGGCCGGGCGACTGCGCGGCCTTGATGGCCTCGACGAGCTGGGCCTTCTTCAGAGACCCGGCTCCGCTGACGCCGAGGCCGACGGCCATGGACCTCAGGTCCGCGATCAGCATGGTGCTCAGGCCGCCGGAGCGCTTGCGCGCGGCCGGGGCGTCGGTGGTCGTGGCGCTGGTGTCGGTCTCGGTCACGTGAGGTCCTTGCCCTGCCGGGCGGTCGGTGCCAGGTCGGTCGCTCGCCGGCGCGCTGCGGCCGGGACGGGCAGCGGGCTGCCCGGCACGATCGGCGCACGGACGAGGTCAGCGCCGGGGGCGAAGACCCACCGGCACGTCGCCGAGATCGGCGAAGATGGTCAACCTAGCACCAGCGGTGCGGCTCAGACCTCGACGACCAGACCGCGCGGGTCGACGTCCAGCGCCCAGGACCCCCAGCTCTCGGGGGCGTCGGCGAGCACGGACGCGCTGTCGGCCTCGTCGGTCACCAGGGCGATCACGGTCGGCCCGGCTCCGGACACCGCCGCCGCCACTCCCCGGGCGCGCAGCCGGTCCACCATCTCGAGCGTGGCGGGCATCGCCGGTCGGCGGTGCTCCTGGTGCAGGTGGTCGCGGGTCCCGCGCCAGAGGTGCTCGACGCTCCCCCGAGCGCCGCGACCAGCAGCGCGGTACGACCGGCGTCCGCCGCGGCCTCCGCCAGCGGCACGGTGGTGGGCAGCAGCCCCGCGCGAGCTCGGTGGGGACCGGGTCCGGCGGCACCAGGACCACGGCGCGCACGCGCGGGTCGACCGGCGCCGGCACGGCCCACCAGACGCCGTCGTCGTGCCCGGAGACGACGAAGCCGCCGAGCAGGGCGGGCGCCACGTTGTCGGGGTGGCCCTCGATCCGGGCGGCCATGGCCAGCAGGGCGTCGTCGTCGAGGCGGTCCGCGCCGTCGGGCACCAGCGCCCGGGCCAGGCCGAGGCCCCCGACGATCGCGGCCGAGGACGACCCCATCCCGCGGGCCTGCGGGATGACGTTGTGGCAGGTCAGCCGGAGGTCGGGGGCGCCGACCCCGAGCGCGGCGAACGCCGCCTCCATCGCCTGGACCACCAGGTGGTCGCGCCCCCGGGGCAGGGTCGCCGCCCCCTCGCCGCGCACCTCCACCTCCACCGACGGCCCGCCGGGACCGGCCGGCCCCAGGACGACGGCCTCCAGACGGTCGCGGTGCGCCAGCGCCAGCCCCAGGGAGTCGAAGCCGGGGCCCAGGTTGGCCGAGGTCGCCGGCACGCTGACGCGCACCGGTCCGTCGACGAACGTCGTCACGCCACCGCCCCGCTCAGGCGCCGTCGCGAGGGTCGGGCCCGTCGAGCCCGGCCGCGGCGGCCGCGGCGGCCGGGTCTGCGTCGACCACGGTGTCGACCAGCGGGCCGACCCCCTCGAGCGCGGTCACCGTGTCCTTGAGCCCGTGGCCGGTCACCGTGACCACGACGGTGCCGTCGTAGCCCCGGCCCTGCTCGAGGTCCTGGAGGATGCCGGCGACGCCCGCGGCGGAGGCCGGTTCGACGAAGACGCCGTCCCGCCGGGCGAGCTCGCGCTGGGCGCTGAGGATCTGGTCGTCGGTGACCGCGGCGAAACGACCACCGGACTCCTCGCGCGCCGCGACCGCGAGGTGCCAGGAGGCCGGGTTGCCGATCCGGATCGCGGTGGCCTTGGTCTCCGGGTCCGCCACCGGCGACCCGTGCACCAACGGCGCGGCGCCGGCGGCCTGGAAACCGTGCATCACCGGCCGGCGGGTGGAGCGACCGAGGTCCGCGTACTGCGTGTAGCCCATCCAGTAGGCCGAGACGTTGCCGGCGTTGCCGACCGGCAGCACGTGGTGGTCAGGGGCGTCGCCGAGGAAGTCGACGATCTCGAACGCGGCGGTCTTCTGGCCCTGGAGGCGCACCGGGTTGACCGAGTTCACCAGCGCGACCGGGTAGTCCTCGGCCATCCGGCGCGCCATGGTCAGGCAGTCGTCGAAGTTGCCCCGGACCATGATCACCTGCGCCCCGTGCAGGATCGCCTGCGCCATCTTGCCGGCGGCGATCTTGCCCTCGGGAACGAGCACCAGCGGCTGGAGACCGGCCTTGGCGGCGTAGGCGGCCATCGAGGCCGAGGTGTTGCCGGTGGAGGCGCAGACCACGGCGCGGGCGCCCTCCGAGCGGGCGACCGAGATCGCGGCGGTCATCCCCCGGTCCTTGAAGGAACCGGTGGGGTTGTCGCCCTCCACCTTGAGCCACACGTCGGCGCCGGTCAGGCCCGAGAGCCACTCCGAGGTGACCAGGGGCGTGCCCCCCTCGCGCAGGGTGACCGCGGGGATCCCGTCGGGCAGGTCCGGCAGGTCGAGCAGGTCGCGGTACTCCTCGATGACGCCGCGCCACTGG
Organism: Nocardioides aquaticus; assembly: GCF_018459925.1. Lineage (NCBI taxonomy): Bacteria > Bacillati > Actinomycetota > Actinomycetes > Propionibacteriales > Nocardioidaceae > Nocardioides > Nocardioides aquaticus. The sequence goes on along the minus strand of NZ_CP075371.1, from coordinate 1,896,373 downwards.
CGCACGGCCCCGGGTGCGCGCCGCTCGGTGGTCTGGTCGGCGGTCTGGTCGGTGGTCACTCGGACTCCCCCTCGACGCGCATGACCGAGCTGATCTCGCGCACCATCTCCATGCCCTGCAGGTGCGCGACCGTCGCTGCGAGCGCGGCGTCGGTGGCCTCGTGCGAGACGACCACGAGCTGGGCGTCGTCACCGCGACCCTCCTGACGCACCGTGCGCAGGGAGACGTCGTGCTCGGCGAAGGCGGCGGCCACCGCGGCCAGCACGCCGGTGCGGTCGTCGACGTCGATCGCCACGTGGTAGCGGGTGACGGTCTCCCCCATCGGCAGCACGGCCCGGTCGGCGTAGGCCGACTCGACCATGCCCCGGGTCGAGGCGCGCTGGTTGCGGGCCACGGTGACCAGGTCACCCAGCACCGCCGACGCGGTCGGGGCGCCGCCCGCGCCGGGGCCGTAGAACATCAGCTGGCCGGCGGCCTCGGACTCGACGAAGACGGCGTTGTACGCCTCGCGCACCGACGCCAGCGGGTGGCTGCGCGGGATCATCGCGGGGTGCACCCGCACGGCCACGGTCTCCTCGCCCCCGGCTCGTTCGGCGGGCGCAGCTCGGCGATCGCCAGCAGCTTGACCACCGCGCCCATCGCGCGGGCCGAGGCCATGTCGGCGGCGGTGACGTCGGTGATGCCCTCGCGGTGCACGTCGGCGGCCGTCACCCGGGAGTGGAAGGCCAGCGAGGCCAGGATCGCGGCCTTGGCGGCGGCGTCGAAGCCCTCGACGTCGGCGGTGGGGTCGGCCTCGGCGTACCCGAGCTCCTGGGCCTCCTCGAGCGCCTCGGCGAAGCCGCTGCCGGCGGTGTCCATCTTGTCCAGGATGAAGTTGGTCGTGCCGTTGACGATGCCGATCACCCGGGTGACGCGGTCCCCGGCCAGCGACTCGCGCAGCGGCCGCAGGATCGGGATCGCCCCGGCGACGGCGGCCTCGTAGTACAGGTCGCGGCCGACCTTCTCGGCGGCCTCGAACAGCGTGGGCCCGTCCTCGGCCAGCAGCGCCTTGTTGGCGGTCACGACCGAGCAGCCGTGCTCGAGGGCCGAGAGGATCAACGAGCGCGCCGGCTCGATGCCGCCGATCACCTCGACGACCAGGTCGACGTCGTCGCGGGCGACCAGCCCGCTGGCGTCGGTGGTCAGCAGACCCGGGGGCACCTCGACCTCACGCGCGGCGTCGAGACGGCGCACGGCCACCCCGGCCAGCTCGAGCGGCGCGCCGATGCGGGCGGCCAGGTCGCCGGACTGGTCCTGCAGCAGCCGTACCACCTGGGAGCCCACCGAGCCGCAGCCCAGCACCGCCACCCGCAGCGGACGCTGATCGCCTGCGGTCTCCACGCTCACTCCTGATCACCCACGTCGGTCGCCAACAGGTCGTCCTCAGTCTCCCGCCGCACGAGCACCCGCGCGACCCCGTCCCGCACCGCGATCACCGGGGGACGCAGCGCGTGGTTGTAGTTGGAGGCCATCGAGCGGCAGTACGCCCCGGTGCCGGGCACCGCGAGCAGGTCGCCGGGACGGACGTCGCCGGGCAGGAACTCGTCCTTGACCACGACGTCACCGGCCTCGCAGTGCTTGCCGACGACGCGGGCCAGCACCGGCTCGGCCTCGGAGCGGCGGTCGGCCATCGTGCAGGAGTAGTCGGCGTCGTACAGCGCGGTGCGGATGTTGTCACTCATCCCGCCGTCGACGGAGACGTAGGTGCGCACGGCGCCGCCGTCGAGGCGGACCGGCTTGACGGTGCCGACGGTGTAGAGCGTGCACACCGACGGCCCGGCGATGGCCCGGCCGGGCTCGATCGACAGCTGGGGCACCGCCACCCCCAGCGCCCGGCACTCGTGCTCGACGATCGACCGCATGGCCGCGGCCAGGTCGGCCGGGTCGGCGGGGTCGTCCTGGGTCGTGTAGGCGATGCCGAACCCGCCGCCGAGGTTCATCTCGGGCAGCTCGACGCCCAGCTCCGCGGCGATCCGCGCGTGCAGCGCCAGCACCCGGCGCGCGGCCACCTCGAACCCGGAGGCGTCGAAGATCTGGCTGCCGATGTGGGAGTGCAGCCCCCGCAGCTCCAGGCCGGGAGCGGCCAGCACCCGGCGCACCGCCTCGAAGGCGTCTCCGGAGGTGATCGAGAGCCCGAACTTCTGGTCCTCGTGCGCGGTGGCGATGTACTCGTGGGTGTGGGCCTCGACCCCGGCGGTGACCCGCACCAGCACCGGCTGCACCGTGCCGAGGTCGCGGGCGACGTCGGCGAGCCGGTCGATCTCGGTCAGCGAGTCCACGATCACCTTGCCGACGCCGGCGCTGACGACGCGGCGCAGCTCGGGCACGGTCTTGTTGTTGCCGTGGTACTCGATCCGCGCCGGGTCGACACCGCCGCGCAGGGCCACGGTGAGCTCGCCGGACGAGCAGGCGTCGAGGTGGAGGCCGTCCTCGGCGATCCACCGGGCCACGCCGGTGCACACGAACGCCTTGGCGGCGTAGTAGACCTGCCAGCCGGCGAAGGCGTCGCGGAACCCGACCGCGCGGGCCCGGAAGTCCTCCTCGTCGAGGACGTAGGCCGGCGTCATGTGCTCGGCGGCGAGGTCGGCCAGGGCCACCCCGCCGACGACGAGGTCGTCACCGCGCTTGTGGGCGGTGCGGGACCACAGCTGCGGGACGAGCTCGTTGGGGTCGGTGGGCTGGCGCAGCCAGGAGGGGCCGCGCAGGGCGCCCGAGGCGTGCGCCCAGCCGGCCTCGTGGGTGGTGGTCACATCCGCTCCGGCGCGGAGACGCCGAGCAGGGCGAGGCCGTTGGCCAGGACCGTCCGGGTGGCGGCCACCAGCACCAGCCGGGCGCGGTGCAGGTCGCCGGGCTCCTCGTCACCCATCGGCAGCACCCGGCAGCTGTCGTAGAAGCGGTGGTACGACCCGGCGAGGTCCTCCAGGTAGCGGGCGACCCGGTGCGGCTCCCGGAGCTCCGCGGCGCTGGCGACGACGCGCGGGAGCTCGGCGAGCGCGCGCAGCAGCTCGCCCTCCTTCTCGTGGCTGAGCAGCGAGGGGTCGAAGTCCTCCTGCGCCGGGTGCACCCCGAGGTCGGCGCCGTTGCGCAGGATCGAGGAGACCCGCGCGTGGGCGTACTGGACGTAGAAGACCGGGTTGTCGCTGGACTGCCTGGTCATCTCGGCGGCGTCGAGGGTCAGCGGCGAGTCGGCCGGGTAGCGCGCCAGCGTGTAGCGCAGGGCGTCGACGCCGATCAGGTCGACCAGCTCCTCCAGCGTCACCAGGGTCCCGGCCCGCTTGGAGAGCTTGAGCTCCTCGCCGTCCTTCATGATCTTGACCATCTGGCCGATCAGGACCTCGATGTTGCGGTCGGGGTCGTCGCCGGCGCAGGCCGCCATCGCCCGGAGCCGGTTGACGTAGCCGTGGTGGTCGGCGCCCAGCAGGTAGATGCACCGGTCGAAGCCGCGCTCGCGCTTGTTGACGTAGTAGGCGGTGTCGCTGGCGAAGTAGGTCAGGTCGCCGTCCGACTTGATCAGGACGCGGTCCTTGTCGTCGTCGAAGTCGGTGGTGCGCATCCACAGCGCTCCCCCGTCTTCGAACAGGTGGCCCTGCGCCCGCAGCTTCTCCAGGCCGGTGGCCACGTCGTCGGACTCGTGCAGGCTGCGCTCGGAGAACCACACGTCGAAGTGCGTCTGGAAGCGGTCGAGCTGCTCCTGCTGCTGGCGCAGCTGGACGGCGTACCCGGCCTCGCGGAACGCCGCGGTGCGCTCGGGGCCCTCCAGCTCCAGCAGGCCCGGCTGCTCGGCGACGACCTGCGCCGCGACGTCGGCGACGTACCCGCCGTGGTAGCCGTTCTCGGGCACCGGCACGCCCAGGGCGGCGGCCTCGACCGAGGCCCCGAACAGGTTCATCTGGTTGCCGCGGTCGTTGATGTAGAACTCCCGGGTCACCGAGGCGCCGGCCGCCTCGAGCACCCGCGAGATCGCGTCGCCGACGACCGCCCAGCGGGTGTGGCCGAGGTGGAGCGGGCCGGTGGGGTTCGCGGAGATGAACTCCACGTCGATCCGCTCGCCGGCCAGCGTCTGCGAGGAGCCGTACGCCGCGCCCGCCGCGACGACCTGGGCGGCCACGGCGCCCTGGGCGCCGGCCTCGACGGAGATGTTGAGGAAGCCCGGGCCGGCGACCTCGACCTCGGCGACGCCCTCGGCGCGTCCGAGCTCCTCGGCCAGGAGCGCCGCGAGCTCGCGCGGGGACGTCCCGGCCTTCTTGCCCAGCTGCAGCGCGACGTTGGTGGCGTAGTCGCCGTGCCCCTTCTGACGGGGTCGCTCCACCGTCACCGTGCTCGGGACGCCGTCGGGCAGGGAGAGGGTCCCTGCGTCGACGAGCGTCGTCAGGGCGGCGACGATCGCGGTGGAGAGCTGCTCGGGGTTCACCCGGGCAGCCTATCGGCGCCGGTGCGCGGACCCCGAACCGGTTTCACCCCGCCCGGCGGGCGCCTGTAGGGTTCGTCTCGCCCCACGGAGCCCCGTAGCTCAGGGGATAGAGCGCCGCCCTCCGGAGGCGGAAGCGTAGGTTCGAATCCTACCGGGGGTACCACCCAGCACGACGCACGAAGGCCCGGGACGTCATCCGTCCCGAGGACACGTGTCCTCGGACCGCATGACGTCCCGGGCCGTCCGGCTCGCGGGAGCGACGTGGGTCAGTCGCTGGTGCGCTGGTCCTTCTTGGCCTCGGAGAGGTCGCTGAGGCGCTCGGCGTCGGCGCGGGCCTCGTCGGCCGCCTTCTTCGAGGCGGTGGCGTCGTCGATCTCGGCCTTCGCCTCGCGCTGGGCGGCCTTCTTCTTGGCCTCGGCCTCGGCGGCGGCCTTCGTGCGCTGGTCCTCGGCGGCCTTCGCCTTGCTCGCGGCCCGCTTGTCGGCAGCGGCCTTCTTGGCGGCCGCCTTCTTCTCCGCGTCCTCGCGGGCCTGCTGCTTGCCCTTGGCCTCGGCGACGTCGGCCTCCTTGAGGCCCGAGGCGGCCTTGTCCTGGGCGGCCTTGCGCTGGGCGGCGGCCTTGCGGCGACCGGCGGCGGCCTTCTCACGGGCCTGCTCGCGCTTGGCCTCGGCCTCCGCCTCGAGACGGGCGGCGGTGGCCAGCTTCTCGCCGCGCTCGAGGCGCTCGGCGCCGCGCTCGACGAGTCCACGGTTGCGCAGGACGGTGCCGGCGACCTTGTCGGCGGAGCCGAGGGTGCGGTCGAGGGCCACGCGCGGGGCGGAGGTCTCGTCGAGGCGCGCCGCGAGGCGGTGGTCGACGGCGGCCAGCGGCAGGCGGGCGATCTCGTAGGGCAGGGCGACGATCTTCTTCAGCATGGTGGTCCTCACTTCTCGGTCTGGCCGCGCAGCTGCGCGGCCTGCTTCTCGGCGTCGGCGGCCTCGCGGTCCAGCCGGGCCTGCTCGCGGGCGGCCTGGTCCTCGGTGGTGCCGGCCTGCGCCTCGGTGGCCTCGGCCTCGCGGAGGCGGGTCTCGGCGACCTGCTCGGCGCGCCGCTCGGCGGCCGCGCGGTCCTGCTCCTCGCGCTCAGCGGCGTCGCGCTCGGCCGCGGACTTCTCCTGGGCGGACTGCTGCTCGGCGACGGCCTTCTCGCGCTCCGCCCTGGCCCGGGCCTCGCCCTGCTCCTCGGCGGTCTCCCGGCTGGCCTCGCGCATCTCCTGCGTGGCCTCGTGGCGCTTCGCGTCGGCTACCGCCTCGTCGGCCACGGCCTGCTTGCGGCGCTGCGCCTCGGCCTGCTGGAGCTGACCCTCCTCGACGAGGTCGTCCTTGCCGGTGACGGCGCCGGCGACCTCCTTGGCCTTGCCGGTGAGGCCACCGATCAGGCCCTGGCGTGCCTCTGCTGACTTGTCGTTGCTCATCTCTCGACAGTGGGGCCGGCCGAGGGGCTCGCACACCATCCCTGGGGTGGGCCGGGGTGTGACCTCCGGCTCAGCAGCCGCTGAGCCGGGCGTCCTGGCGGGCGTCGTCGCCGTAGCGCCGGGCCTGCGCCACGTCGGGGAAGACGACGCTGGCCGCCCCGGCGTTGCCGAGGGTGCCGCCGACCACGCAGGTGGTGATCCGGTCCTGACGGACCGAGGCGACCGCCCGGGCGAGCATGAACAGCTCGGAGGGAGGGAGCCCGCCGGTGTCGAGGTGCTCCATCACGCTCAGCACGCCGCGCTCGACGAACCCGGGCTCGTCCGCGCGGGCCCGCACCTGTGCGGCGATCCCGCGCAGCACCCGTTGCTGGTTGGCCGAGCGGTCGAAGTCGCCGCCGGAGAGCTCCTTGCGGATCCGCGAGAACGCCATCGCGTCGTAGCCGCTCAACCTGATCCGGCCCGTCGCGAACCCGTCGTCCTTGAGGTACGGGTCGGCGAACGGGCGCGGGTTGGTCACCGTGATCCCCCGATGTCGTCGACCATGTCCTCGAAGAACGGGAACCGGGTGACCATCACGTAGTCGGGCTCGATCCCGACCAGGTCCCCCACGGTCTCCCCGAGCAACCGGGGTCCGCCGTAGGTCAGCGCGGCGTTGACGCGGTCGGAGCCGTGCCCCGGGACCGCGACGTAGGAGTCACGCGGGATGCCGATCGCGGTGGCCGCCCCGGTGGAGGGGCGCAGGCCGACCAGCTGCAGCGCGTCGCCCCGGGTGCGCAGCATGTCCTCCCCGGTCGCGCGTCGGAGCCGACCGCGAGGATCCACACGACGTCGTCGTCGAGCGCCATCCCCTCGGCCGAGCGGACCTTGACCAGCGCCGCCTCGGTGGGGGCGACGGTGGACGCGGGCACGACCAGGGCCGCGACGGCCAGCACCACCCCGAGCACCCCCACCCGCCACATCCGCCGCCCGACCTGACCGGGTCCGGCCGCGCGCGCTCGTGCCGCTCTCATCGCTGCCGCCCCCGCTCGACGTCGTAGCCGACGACCTGCCACCCGGGGCCGCCCGGCGTCAGGTAGAGCCGCCCCGAGACCCGCTCGACCCGGTCGACCCGGTCGACCTCGCCGGTCAGGTCCATGACCAGCACGAACCGCGCGGTCGCGGCCTGCGCGCGCCCCCCGGTCGCCAGCAGGTCCACGACCACGTCCCCTCGCCGCCCGACCACGTCGTCGACCCGCGGGGCCAGCGCCGCGTTCGTGGTGAGGGCCCGGTCCGCGCGCGCCTGCCGGGCCACGCCCGGGGTGAACCCCGGGAACGCCCGACCGGCGCCCTCCGGCGGCTCGTCGCCGAGGTACGCCGCCGCGAACCAGCGGTCGACGAGCGCGGCCACCGCGTCCCGGGCAGCGGCGCGACGCGCCCGGGCGAGGTCGCCGGTGACCCGGCCGAGCGAGACGGTGGTGCGCGCGTCGGTGACGGCGGCGGAGGACGGCGCCCGGTCCGCGGGGCCGGCCGGCTCGTCCCCGCTGCAGCCGCCCAGGGCCACGACGCCGGCCAGCAGCACCGCGACCCCGCGTGCCGATACCACGGGGAGTAGACGTCGGCGGGGTCCCGACACGCCGCCGGGCAGGCCAGGTCGGGAGCGGCGCAGGGTCATGAGGGTCCTCGGGGAGGGGGCGCTGGGCCTTTCTACGTCCAGGGTGCCCGACGCCACAGCCGCCCCCGCGCATTTGCCCGGCCGGGGGACTAGCCTGGGTCGCGATCATCACACCGCGCGCTCACTGGAAGAGGCGAAGCAAGTCGTGCCGCAGTCGTCTGGCAGCTCAACCCCCCAACCGTCCACCTCCGACTTCGGGGCCAACGAGTGGCTCGTGGAGGAGATGAGGGAGCGGTTCGACAAGGACCCCTCCAGCCTCGACGACGAGTGGCGCTCGTTCTTCTCCGACGGACCCGGCGCTGCCGCGTCGTCGACGAACGGCAGCGCGCGCAACGGCGCCTCGGCGGCGAAGCCTGCTGACAAGCCCGCCGAGGAGCCCGCCTCCGCTCCGAAGGCGACCGAGAAGCCCGCCGAGAAGCCCGCCGAGAAGGCGGCCGCGGCGCCGACCCCCCCGACCAAGCCCGCCCAGAAGCCTGCCCAGAAGGCCGCGCAGAAGGCCGCCGAGAAGCCCGCGGCCAAGCCTGCGGCCAGGACCGAGAAGAAGGACGAGCCGGCGGAGAAGCCGGCCGAGCCGACCTACACGGTGCTGCGCGGGATCCCGGCCGCCACGGTCAAGAACATGGACGCCTCGCTGACCGTGCCGACCGCCACCTCGGTGCGCACGGTCCCGGTCAAGCTGCTGTGGGACAACCGCACCGTCATCAACAACCACCTGGCCCGCGCCCGCGGCGGCAAGGTGTCCTTCACGCACCTGATCGGCTACGCCATCGTGCGGGCGCTGGGCGAGATGCCCGCGATGAACAGCTCGTACGCCGAGGTCGACGGGAAGCCGAACCTGGTGACCCCGCCGCACGTGAACCTGGGGCTCGCGGTCGACCAGCAGAAGCCCGACGGCACCCGCCAGCTGGTCGTGCCGTCGATCAAGCACGGCGAGACGAAGGACTTCGCGGGCTTCTGGACCGCCTATGAGGACATCGTGCGCAAGGCGCGCGACAACAAGCTCACGATGGACGACTACTCGGGCACCACGGTCAGCCTGACCAACGTCGGCGGCCTGGGCACGAACCACCCGGTGCCCCGCCTGATGCCCGGCCAGGCCGCGATCTTCGGCGTCGGCGCGATGGACTACCCCGCCGAGTGGCAGGGCGCGTCGGCCGACGCGATCGCCCGCAACGGCATCAGCAAGGTCATGACGCTGACCTCGACCTACGACCACCGCGTCATCCAGGGCGCCCAGTCCGGGGAGTTCCTGCGTCGCCTGCACCAGCTGATGCTGGGCGAGGACGGGTTCTACGACGACATCTTCCGGTCGCTGCGGATCCCCTACGAGCCGATCCGCTGGAGCAACGACATCGCGACGTCGCACGACGACGAGATCTCCAAGCAGGCCCGGATCCTCGAGCTGATCCACGCCTACCGGGTGCGCGGGCACATGATGGCCGACACCGACCCCCTGGAGTACCGCCAGCGCACGCACCCCGACCTCGAGATCGAGACCCACGGGCTCACCCTGTGGGACCTCGACCGCGAGTTCGCCACCGGCGCCTTCGGCGGCAGCGCGCGGCCGTTCATGAAGCTGCGCAGCGTGCTCGGGATCCTGCGCGACTCGTACTGCCGCACCACCGGCATCGAGTACATGCACATCATGGACCCCGAGCAGCGTCGCTGGATCCAGGAGCGCGTCGAGCGTCCGCACAGCAAGACCCCGCGCGAGGAGCAGCTGCGGATCATGCTGAAGCTGAACCAGGCCGAGGCGTTCGAGACCTTCCTGCAGACCAAGTTCGTGGGCCAGAAGCGGTTCAGCCTCGAGGGCGCGGAGACGACCGTGCCGGTCCTCGACGAGATCTGTGAGGCTGCGGCCGGCGCCGGGCTCGACGAGGTGGCCATCGGGATGGCGCACCGCGGTCGGCTCAACGTGCTGGCCAACATCGTGGGCAAGAAGTACTCGCAGATCTTCCGCGAGTTCGAGGGCAACATCGACCCCCGCACGGTGCAGGGCTCGGGCGACGTGAAGTACCACCTCGGCGCCGAGGGCGTCTTCGAGTCCGACAAGGGCGACCACGTCAAGGTCTCGGTCGCGGCCAACCCCTCGCACCTCGAGGCCGTCGACCCCGTGCTCGAGGGCATCGCGCGCGCCAAGCAGGACGTGCTGGACCGCGGCGCGGACTACCCCGTGCTGCCGCTGCTGGTGCACGGCGACGCGGCCTTCGCCGGCCAGGGCGTCGTCGCGGAGACGCTCAACCTGTCCCAGCTGCGCGGCTACCGCACGGGCGGGACGATCCACCTGGTCGTCAACAACCAGGTCGGCTTCACCACCTCCCCCGGCTCGTCGCGCAGCTCGCTGTACTGCACCGACGTGGCCCGGATGGTGCAGGCGCCGATCTTCCACGTCAACGGCGACGACCCCGAGGCCTGCATCCGGGTGGCCCAGCTGGCCTTCGAGTACCGCCAGGCGTTCAACAAGGACGTCGTGATCGACCTGGTCTGCTACCGCCGGCGCGGGCACAACGAGGGCGACGACCCCTCGTACACCCAGCCGCTGATGTACGACCTGATCGAGCAGAAGCGCTCGGTGCGCAAGCTCTACACCGAGTCCCTGATCGGGCGCGGCGACATCACCGTCGAGGAGGCCGAGCAGGTCCTGCGCGACTACCAGCAGCAGCTGGAGCGGGTGTTCACCGAGGTGCGCGACGCCAGCAACCAGCCGAGCGACTGGACTACCGTCCCGGACTACCCGGACAAGCCCGCGGGCGAGAAGCGGACGGCGATCTCGATGGAGGCGCTGAAGCGGGTCGCGGACGCCTACGTCGCCCCGCCGGCCGGGTTCACCGTCCACCCCAAGGTGATGCCGCAGCTGCAGCGTCGCGCGCAGGCGATCACCAGCGGCCCGATCGACTGGGGCTCCGGCGAGGTCCTCGCCTTCGGGTCCCTGCTGATGGACGGGCGCCCGGTGCGGCTGTCCGGGCAGGACTCGCGGCGCGGCACCTTCGTGAGCCGGTTCGCCACCATGATCGACCGGCGCAACGCCGACGAGTGGACCCCGCTGTCGGCGCTGACCGAGGACCAGGGGAAGTTCTTCGTCTACGACTCGCTGCTCTCCGAGTACGCCGCCCTCGGCTTCGAGTACGGCTACTCCGTGGCCCGCCCCGAGGCGCTGGTGCTCTGGGAGGCGCAGTTCGGCGACTTCGTCAACGGCGCCCAGACCGTGATCGACGAGTTCATCACCGCCGGCGAGACCAAGTGGAACCAGCAGTCGGGCGTCGTCCTGCTGCTCCCCCACGGGTACGAGGGCCAGGGCCCCGACCACTCCTCGGCCCGGATCGAGCGGTTCCTGACGATGGCCGCCGACGACGCGTTCGTGGTCGCGCAGCCCTCGACCCCGGCGTCGTACTTCCACCTGCTGCGGCGCCACTCCCTCGGGGAGCGGCACCGTCCCATGATCGTCTTCACGCCGAAGTCCATGCTGCGGCGCAAGGAGGCGGCCTCGCAGCCGCACGAGTTCACCGAGGGCACCTTCCGCCCGTTCATCGGCGACGACCACGCCGACCAGGACAAGGTGGACACCCTGCTGATCTGCTCGGGCCGGATCACCTGGGACCTGCACGTCGCGCGGGACAAGGCCGAGGACGGCGAGCGGTTCGCCATCGCCCGGGTCGAGCAGCTCTACCCGCGCCCGGTCGACGCGATCAAGGACGAGATCGCCCGCTACCCGCACCTGAAGAAGGTGCGGTGGGTCCAGGACGAGCCGCAGAACATGGGCCCGTGGCCGCACTACCAGCTCAACGTGTGGCCCGAGGTCGACGCCGAGGTGGAGCCGGTCACCCGGGTGGCCTCGTCGTCGCCGTCGGTCGGCACCGCCAAGCGGCACCAGGACGAGCAGAAGGACCTGCTCGCGCGGGCTTTCTCCTGACCGCGGCGGAGCCGCGGGTCAGGTAGGAGAGCCGGTCGAGCAGGCGCGCGGCCGAGCCTGCGAGGCCGCGACCGCCGTGACGACACCCAGTGACCCGACGTCGAGGAGCCAGCACGGATGTACTTCACCGACCGTGGCATCGAGGAGCTGCAGCGACGCCGGGGTGACGAGGAGGTCACCCTGGCGTGGCTGGGCGAGCGGCTGCAGGAGTTCACCGACACCCACCCCGAGCACGAGGCGGCGGTGGAGCGGTTCGCCACCTGGCTCGCACGCCTCGACGACCCCGAGGACTGACCGGGTGCCGCCGGACGGGCCCGCCTACCCCGACGCCCCGTGGCGGCTCCACGGCTCGATGTGGGTCAGCCTGTTCTGGCTGCCCCGGACCGGCCACGGGGCGGGGGGCGCACGCCCGCGCGGGCTCTGGGGCGCTGCCTGGGTCGACTACACCGACCCGAGCCCGCTGACCTACCGCGAGCTGCTGGTGGCCCGCCCGGTACGCCGTGGTGCGGCCGTCCGGGTCGAGGTCACCGACATCTGGGTCGACTCCCCCGCCTCGTGGGCCGGCGGCCGGGCGCTGTGGGCGATCCCCAAGGGGTTGGCGGCGTTCGACTCCCCCGGCTCGCCCGCCGGCTCCCCCTCCGGCGGTGCCTGGTCGGCGGCGGTGGAGGACGTGCCGACGGCGACGACGTCGGTCACCGACCGGGGTCACGGCGGCCCGCGGGTGCCGCTGCGGTTCACCACCGACCAGCCGGCGTTGCCGGAGAGCGGCGGTCCGCGGGTGACGCCGGTGTCCGGCAGCGCCCGGGTCCGCCCCCTGCGGGCCCGGTGGGACCTGCCCCCCGACGGCCCGCTGTCCTGGCTGGCCGCTGCCCGCCCGCTCGGCTCCGTACGCCTCGAGGGGTTCCGGCTCCGCTTCGGCTGACGCCCGCCGACCTCGCGCCCGCCCGGGACGTCATACGAGCCGCGCCACGGCCGGGGTGCGGCTCGTATGACGTCCTGACGGCGTCTCAGTCCTCGCCGTGCTCCTGGCGGGCACGCCGGGCCGCGTCGCGGATCTCGAACAGGTCGGTGGCGAGCCCGCCGACGGTGGTCGCGACGTCCTTGACCGCACCGGTGATGATCGTGGCGACGTGGCCGACGGCACCGGCGGTGGCCTCGGCGCCCGACTGGAGGGCGTCCTTGGCGATCTCGCCCTTGCTCAGGTGGTCCTGCATGGGCTCAGTCTCCCGCCTGTGGCCTCAGGCCGCCACCGTGGGCTCGGTCACGACCTGCACCGGCTCCACGACCTCGTCCCGGGGGTCGTCGGCCTTCTTCCGGTCCGGCAGCGCCATCCGGCAGATCTTGCGGGCCACGCTGAACAGCTGCTTGCCGAGCGGGCCGGCGTTGTAGTCGAGGTCGTAGCGCTCGCAGATCTCACGGACCTCCTCGGCGATCTGCGGGTAACGGCGCGCCGGCAGGTCGGGGAAGAGGTGGTGCTCGATCTGGTGCGAGAGGTTCCCGGTGAGCAGGTGGAAGACCTTGCCGCCGGTGATGTTCGCCGAGCCCAGGAGCTGGCGGTAGTACCAGTGGCCCCGGGTCTCGTCCTCGCACTCCTCGACGCTGAAGGTCGCGACGCCGGCCGGGAAGTGGCCGCAGAAGATGATGTTGAAGGCCCACACGTTGCGGACCAGGTTGGCCACGGCGTTGCCGGCGAAGGTCAGCGGGAACAGCGGCCCGGTCAGCGCCGGGAACAGCAGGTAGTCCTTGACGGCCTGGCGTCGCATCTTGCGCAGCAGGCCCGGGTAGAGCGGCTTGTTGTCGCCCAGGCTCCGCCTGCCGGCGACGATGTTCTCGACCTCGAGGTCGTGCAGCGCCACGCCCCACTCGAAGAACACCATCAGCAGCAGCGCGTAGACCGGGTTGCCCAGGTAGTACGGGTGCCACGGCTGGTCCTCGTCCATCCGGAGCACGCCGTACCCGATGTCGCGGTCCTTGCCGACGATGTTGGTGTAGGTGTGGTGGATGAAGTTGTGGGAGTTCTTCCACTGGTCGCTGGGGCAGACGTTGTCCCACTCGTACATCCGCGAGTTCAGCCCGGGGTCGCCCATCCAGTCGTACTGGCCATGCATGACGTTGTGGCCGATCTCCATGTTGTCGAGGATCTTGGAGATGCTGAGCGACGCCACGGCCAGCGGCCAGGCCGGCGGCAGGTAGAACAGGGCGCGCCCGGCGATCTCGAAGCCACGCTGGGCCTTGACGACCTTGCGGATGTAGGCCGCGTCCTCCTCGCCGAGGTCGGCCAGGATCCGTTGGCGGATCGCGTCCATCTCCTCGCCGAAGCGCTCGAGCTGCTCGGCCGTGAGCCGTGCGGTGCCGGCGGCCTCCTCGGCGGTGGGCTGCGGGTTCGTCATGGTCATGGTCATGGTGGTCGTCCCTTCTCGGACGTGGGGTGCGGGGAGGTGCGGGAGGGGTGGCGGTCGGTCAGAGGTCGACGGTGCAGTCGCCGACGGGGGCCGAGACGCAGACGCGGATCTCCTCGTCGGGCAGGGAGGACTCGGCGCCGCTGACGACGTCACGCACGGTGCCCTCCTCCTTGCGGCTCACGCAGGAGAAGCAGATCCCCATCCGGCAGCCGGACTCCGGACGCAGGCCCAGCGCCTCGGCCTGCGCGAGCAGGCTCTCCCCGGTGTTCGGCGCGGTCCTGCCGGAGCGGGCGAAGGTGACCTCGCCGCCGACCTCGCCGCCGCCGGTGCGCGGGGGCTTGAAGTACTCGACGTGCAGGGCCGCGGAGTCGCCGTACGCCCCGTGCACGGCCTCGATCAGCGGCGCCGGGCCGCAGGCCCAGGTCGGCACGTCGCGGTAGCCGGGCACCAGCCGCTCCAGCCAGGCCGGTGACAGCGCCGGGTCGCCGAGCTCGGGGTGCAGCAGGTGCAGGTCGATGCCGTTGCCCGAGGCGGCGACGTCGGCGAGCTCGGAGGCGAAGATCTGGTGCTCGGGGCTCTGCGCGTAGTGGATGAAGGTGACCCGGCCGCGGTGGGTGCGGCGCTGCAGGGAGCGCAGCATCGACATCACCGGGGTGATCCCGGAGCCTCCGGAGATCATCACGACGTGCTCGGGGACGCGGTCGGGCAGGACGAACTCGCCCTGCGCCTGCGACAGGTGCACGGTGGTGCCGATCGCGGCGCGGCCGGCGAGGTAGCGCGACACCACGCCGTCGGGGTTGGCGCGCATCGTCACGGTGAAGCGGTCGCCGGGGCGTGAGTCGGGGCTGGAGACGGTGAAGACCCGGGTCGTACGCCGGGCGCCGTCGACCTCCACGCCGAGCTGCACGTGCTGGCCGGCGCGGTGGCCCCGCCAGGTCGAGGTCGGCTCCAGGGTCAGCGTCGCCACCGGCGGGTGGCCGGGCACGTCGACCTCGCGGTGCACGTCGACGATGCGGGCGCGCACCTCGTGGGCTGCCCACATCGGGTTGACCAGCTCGAGGTAGCGGTCGACGCCGTGCGGCTGGGTCAGCGCGGCCATGGTGCGCGAGCGCAGGACGCGCTGGGCCAGGTCGGCGAGGGGGGCGGTGGTGGTGGTGCTCATCGTCTGCTCCAGTTGAGTGTACGAATGTGCACTCACCAATATGGGCGGACCGGCCCCGGGCGTCAACCGCCGTCACGCGTGACCCCGCGCACGCACGTAGGATGACGGCCATGGTGGCGACGGACGAGGAAGCGGTCGCGCGTCCTGAGTCACGGGCCGAGCGCAAGGAGCAGACCCGCCGCGCCATCCTCGACGCCGCCCTGCGGCTGTGCGAGGGCAGCAGCCTGGTGGCGCTGTCCCTGCGCCAGGTGGCCAAGGAGGTGGGCATCGTGCCCACCGGGTTCTACCGCCACTTCGAGTCGATCGAGGACCTCGGCCTGGCCCTGGTCGACGAGTCGTTCGTGTCGCTGCGCGAGATGCTGCTCGACGTGCGCGTGCACGACCCGGCCTACGACGACCTCATCGACAGCTCGATCGACGTCCTCGTCGAGCACGTGCACGCCCAGCAGGCGCACTTCGCCTTCATCGCCCGCGAGCGCGAGGCCGGCCCGCCCGCGGTGCGCGAGGCGATCGCCCGCAGCATCGAGCTGTTCGAGCGCGAGCTGGCCAGCGACCTGCAGCGCCTGCCGGGCACCGACGCCTGGACCACCGAGGACCTGCGGATCCTGTCGAACCTCTTCGTCACCGCCCTGGTGGCCACCGCCGTCGCCGTGCTGCACGCCAGCGACGACCCGGAGGAGGAGAAGCGGCTGGTCGAGTCGGCGCGCACCCAGCTGCGGATGGTGCTCGTCGGCGCGTTGAGCTGGCGCTCCGACCGCTAGTCGAGATGACGCTCGCGGACAGCCGAGATGACGCTCGCGGCGCCCCGAGATGACGGTTGCGGACACTCATAGCGAGGAGTCGTTCGGCTCGGGCTCGCACGGCGCGACCGGGCCGCGCGCGATGCCGACCTCGCCGTAGGCGCCTCCCAGGTCCTCGATGCCGTTCTCGTCCACTCCTCCCGGGGAGGTCGTCGAGGCGGCGATGACCACGGTCCGCCCCTCGACCACGTCCCTGCGGTCCAGCACCACCCGGAGGCCGCCCGTGCCGACCTCGAAGGTCGTCCGACTGCCCGGCGCCGACGGCGCGTCCCGGTACCGGTCGTCCTGGCACTGCAGGTCCGTGCCGAGGTACTGCACGTCGGCCGCCACTCCCTCCTCCTCGAGGGCCTGCTCCAACCCGGCAGCATCCTCGAGCCGGTCGATCTCGACCTCGATCGTCCCGCCGGGACCCTCCCCCACGGCGTACGCCGGGCTCGGTCCCACGAGGGCGGGCACCGCGACGGCGGTGGCCACGACGGCCGCAGCGGCCGCCAGGACGGCGGCGACGCGCCGGCGCCCGGGGCCCGGCCCGTCGCGGCGAGGGACCGCGGCACCCGCTGCTGCGCGCTCCGCGACCTCGGCTCGCAGGTCGGCGAGCAGCCTGCCCTCGAAGCTGTCCAGATCGGTCGTCACGTCGTTACCTCCTCGGTCGGGCGGGTCAGGGCGGGCAGCAGGGAGGCAGCGAGCCGCCGGCGTCCTCGGTGCAGCCGGACGCGGGCGTTGCCGACGGTGATCCCGAGGGCGTCGGCGGCGTCGGAGAGGTCGAGCCCGTCGACGAGGACCAGCTCGACCACGGCGCGCAGACCCTCGGGCAGGCGAGACACCTGCTCGAGCACCCGGCGGCCGTCGCGCTCGGCGTCGAGCCTCTCGGTGGCACGTTCCTCGGCGTCGGGCTCGAGGTCGCGACGGGTCCCCCAGCGCTGGGCGGACTCCCGCTGCCGCCGGGCCCGCCGGTGCTCCCCGGCCACCACGTGGCGGGCGATGCCGAACAACCAGGCCCTGGGCGCTCCGCGCGCCGGGTCGTACCCGGCCGCCGCGTCGATCACGGCCAGGAACACCTGGGTGGTGAGGTCCGCGGCGGTGTGCGGGTCCGTCACCCGCCGCGCGACGAACCGCTGGACCGCCTCGACGTGCTCGCGGTAGAACGCCTCGAGAAGGTCGGGGTCCCGGCCGATGCCGGTCACGTCGTCGCTGCTCACACCGGTCCTTGTCACCTCGCACCCGCAGCGTTACACCGCCCGGGCTCAGACCGGCTTGACGACCACCTCGGGCACCTCGGCGTCGCGCGGCAGGTCGAGCACGTGCAGCACGAGGTCGGCCACGGTCCCGGGCTGGATCCAGTCCGAGGCGTCGTACGCCTTGCCCTCCTGGGCGTGCACCGTCTCCTGCATGGCGGTGGCGGTCCGGCCCGGGAAGACCGAGGTCACGCGCACGTCCGGCTCCTCGGCGCGCAGGCTGTCGGCGAGCGCGCGCAGGCCGTGCTTGGACGCGGCGTACGCCGCCCACTGCGGGTTGGCCCGCAGGCCGGCGCCGGAGTTGAGCAGCACGACGGTGCCGCGCGCGGCCCGCAGCGCCGGCAGCGCGACCCGGGTCAGCACGGCGGGCGCGACGAGGTTGACGGCGAGCTGCTCGGTCCACGCCGTGGCCGGGAGGTCGCCGACGGCGCCGAGCTCGACGACCCCGGCGGCGTGCACGACGGAGTCGAGGCGCGCGGGCAGCCGCTCCCCCGACGCCTCGGTGCTCGCCGCGTCGGCCAGGTCGGCGACCAGGGTGGTGATCCCGGGGAGGTCGGCGGCCATCTCGGCGGCCCGTTCCTCGGACCGGGCGACCGCCAGCACCTGGTCGCCGCGGGCCAGCAGCCGCTCGGCGAGGATGCGGCCGATGCCCGACCCTGCGCCGGTGAGCAGGTGGGTGCTCACCGGGTGAGGACCACCTTGCCGAACAGGTCGCCCTCGAGCATCGCGGCGAAGCCGTCGCGGGCCTGGTCCATCGGCAGCTCGCGGTCGATCAGCGGGCGGGTGCCGGTGGCGTCGAGCATGGTCACCAGCGCGGCCAGCTCCTCCCGGGTCCCCATCGTCGAGCCGATCACGCTGAGCTGGAGGAAGAAGATCCGGGTCAGCTCGGCGTCGTCGAGCTTCGGGCCCGACGTGGTGCCGGAGGTGATCAGGCGTCCGCCCGGACGCAGGGAGCGGATGGAGTGCGACCAGGTCGCCTTGCCGACGGTCTCGATGACGGCGTCGACCTTGCCCGGCAGCCGGGCGCCGGACTCGAAGACCTCGTGGGCACCGATCTCGAGCGCGCGGGCACGCTTGCCCTCGTCGCGGCTGGTGGCGAGCACGCGCAGGCCGGCAGCGCGGGCCAGGGTGATCGCGGCGGTCGCGACCCCGCCGCCGGCACCCTGCACCAGCACGGTCTCCCCGGCGCGCAGCTCGCCGCGGGTGAAGAGCATCCGGTAGGCGGTGAGCCAGGCGGTGGGCAGGCAGGCGGCCTCGGCGAACGACAGGGAGGCCGGCTTCGGCACGACGTTGGCGCGCGGCACGGCCACCCGCTCGGCCATCGCGCCCTGGTGGCGCTCGCTGAGCAGCGAGCGGCGGGGGTCGAAGGTCTCGTCGCCGCGCCAGGACGGGTCGCTCACCACGCCGTGGACGACGACCTCGTTGCCGTCCTCGTCGAGGCCGGCCGCGTCGGTGCCCAGGATCATGGGCAGCTGCTCCTGCTTCAGGCCCACCCCCCGCAACGAGAACAGGTCGTGGTGGTTGAGCGAGGCGGCCTTGACGGTGATCGTGGTCCACCCGTCGGGGACCTCGGGCTCGGGCCGGTCGCCCAGCACCAGGCCGGACAGCGGGTCGTCGGAGGAGAAGGACTCGGCGTAGACGGCGAACATGGCCGCGAACCTACTACCGCTCGGGCCGCCTCCGGGACCCCCGGCCCGGCTGGCGGGCACCCAGGGTCAGCGCCGCGCGACGCCCTCGTCGCGCGCGGCCTGGGCGACCGCCTGCGCCACGGCCGGGCCGACCCGCGGGTCGAACGGCGACGGGATGATCCGGTCCTCGGACAGGTCGTCGCCGACCAGCTCGGCCAGCGCCTGCGCCGCGGCCAGCTTCATGCCCTCCGTGATCGCGGTGGCGCGGACGTCGAAGGCACCGCGGAAGATCCCGGGGAAGGCCAGCACGTTGTTGATCTGGTTGGGGAAGTCCGAGCGCCCGGTGGCCACCACGCGGGCGTGGCGGCGGGCGACCTCGGGGTGCACCTCGGGCGTGGGGTTGGCCAGGCCGAAGATGATCGCGTCCGAGGCCATCGCGGCGACGTCCTCCTCGGGCACGGTCCCGCCCGAGACCCCGATGTAGGCGTCCGCCCCGACGAGCGCCTCGGCGAGGGTGCCGGTACGCCCGGTGCGGTCGGCGGTCATCTCGGCGAGGGCCTTCTTCACCGGCGTCAGGTCGCCGCGCTGCGAGCTGAGCACGCCCTTGCGGTCGGTGACCACGAGGTCGGTGATGCCGGCCTCGATCAGGATCTTGGCGACCGCCACGCCGGCGGCCCCGGCCCCGGAGATGACCACGCGCGTCGTGGCGAAGGTGCGGTGGGTCAGCCTGAGCGCGTTGGTCAGCGCCGCGAGCGCGACCACGGCGGTGCCGTGCTGGTCGTCGTGGAAGACCGGGATGTCGAGGCTGGCCTTGAGCCGGTCCTCGATCTCGAAGCAGCGCGGCGCCGAGATGTCCTCGAGGTTGATCCCCCCGAAGCTCGGCGCGAGCCGCTCCACCGTCGCGATGATCTCCTCCACGTCGGTGGTGTCCAGGCAGATCGGGACACCGTCGACACCGCCGAACTGCTTGAACAGCACGGCCTTGCCCTCCATCACCGGCATCGCGGCGGCGGGGCCGATGTCACCGAGGCCGAGCACCGCGGTGCCGTCGCTGACGATGGCCACCGTGTTCGGGACCCAGGTGTAGTGCTGCGTCATCGACGGGTCGGCCGCGATCGCCTCGCACACCAGGGCGACACCCGGGGTGTAGGCCATCGAGAGCTCCTCGGCCCCGGTCAGCGGGACCGTGGACACCGTCTCGAGCTTGCCGCCGACGTGGAGGTCGAAGACCGGGTCGCCGGCGAAGGGGTGCGAGGAGGGGGTGTCGGTCACGGTCGGTGAGTCTGGCACAGCGCGCCGCGGGGCCACAGGGCTCAGCACCGCGCGTGGACGCCGTACCGACCGAGACGTGCGTCACACGCGGCGCGGACGTGGCCAGAGCCGGGCCCGCACCACCCCGAGCACGTCCTGCGCGGCGACCGGGCCGCGGTGCCGGGAGTCGACCCCCGCGTCCGGGTCGTCGCTGAGCAGCCACCAGCCCGGGGCGCCGGCCCTGGTCGTACGCCGGTCCGTGGCGCGCTTGACCACGACCGTGCCGTCGGGGAACCGCGCGACCACGACGTCGCCGGGTCGGGGCGCGGCGCCGTACCGCACGAGCAGCCGGTCCCCCGGCGAGAGCGACGGCGCCATCGACCGGCCCCGGACCCGGGCCACACCCCAAGGGGCGTGGTGACCCGGGGCGCCCGCACCCCTAGTTTCGAAGTCGCGTGCCCCATCCCCGACGCCTGCCACGCGCAGTAGTCTCGCAGGGCACGGACCACCTGACGTACCCCTGAGAGGACCCGCATGCTCGCGAAGCTCTTCGCCCCCACCATCGAGGTCTCGGCCCACTGCGACCTGCCCTGCGGCGTCTACGACCCCGCCCAGGCCCGCATCGAGGCCGAGTCGATCAAGGGCATCATCGCCAAGGTCGCCGACAACGACGACCCCGACTTCCGCACCCGCGCCATCCTGATCAAGGAGCAGCGCGCCGAGCTGGTCAAGCACCACCTGTGGGTGCTGTGGACCGACTACTTCAAGCCCCCGCACTTCGAGAAGTACCCCCAGCTGCACCAGCTGACCAACGAGGCCACCAAGCTCGCCGGCGCCACCGGCGCCAAGGGCTCGCTCGACGCCGACGTGGCCGACCAGCTGCTGGCCAAGATCGACGAGATCGCCGAGATCTTCTGGGAGACCAAGAAGGCCTGACGCCCTCCGCGGGGCCACCCCGTCGTACGCCGCCCTCCCGCCACGCACCGTCGTGGCCGGGAGGGCGTCGTCGTCCTCCGGGTCCGCGCCGAAGCCGCACCCGGGCGCCCGTGGCGCACTATCCTCGTGCGCGGACCGTCCACCGGACGGCCGGGACAGGGAGGTGCGGGTGGACGACGACGATCCCGGTGGCCGCATCCTCGCGGCGTTCACGGACGCCGTGCTCGATCTCGGGCTCGACGGGCGCATCCGCTACGCCAACACCAGCGCCGCCGCCCTGCTCGGCGCCGAGGACCTGGTCGGCCGTGACATCGGCGACTTCCTCGACGAGGACGGCAGGCTGCACTCGTCCTCCCACCTGGCCCGGGCCGCCCGCGGGATCGTCATCGACGGGGAGGTCGACACGCTCCTGGTGCGCGGCGACGGCTCCCCGCGCTGGGTGCGCCTACGACAGACGGCGCTCCGGGAAGGCGACCGGGTCACCTCCGTCGTGCTGCGGATGACCGACAACCACCACGACCGGGAGCTGCTCGAGGCGTTGCGCGCCAGCCAGGCCGGGCTCGTCCGGGCCGAGCGGATCGCCCGCAGCGGCAGCTTCACCTGGCACCCCGCCACCGGGGACACCTCGTCCTCGGCCGGCCTCGTCGAGCTCTACGGCGACCACCTCGCCGCCCTCCTCGCCGTCGACCGCACGCGGCTGCTGGGGATGACCCACCCCGAGGACCACGCCCGCCTCGAGGACAACCTGGGCGACCTGCTGTCCGGTGCTGCGGACGAGATCGACGTCGAGCTGCGCCAGCTGGGCCGGCACGGCTGGATGTGGGTGCGGCTGCGCGCCGAGGGCACCCGGGACGCGGCGGGGGTGCTGGTCGAGGTCTCCGGGACCTACCAGGACGTCACCCGCTCGCGCGCCGCCGAGGACCGCCTGCAGGACCTGGTGACCCAGAACTCGCTGATGCAGGCGGTCGCCACCGCCGCCAACGAGGCCGGCACCCTGGACGAGGTGCTGCTGCTGGCCCGCGACCTCGTCGTGCTGCACGACGACTGGGACCGGGCCCGCGCCTTCCTGCCCTGCCCCGGCGGCACGGGCCTGGTGCCCCACCTCCCGGAGGAGCACCCCGCCACCGACGCCGGTGCGACCGACGTCGCCACGCGCGAGCTGGCGACGGCGTCGCGGTGCCTGGAGCTCGGCGCGCCCGTCTGGGACGAGGTGGACCGGTTGACGATCGCCTTCCCGGTGCGTCTCGACGAGGAGGTGGTGGCGGTGCTGACCCTCACCTCGTTGCCCCCGCTCCACCGCCACGAGCTGATCGAGGAGATGGCCGCGCAGGCAGCGCTGCTGATCGCCCGGGTCGCCGAGCGCGAGCGGGCCCGCGGGCTGCTGGCCGACGCCCGGGACCGGGCGGTCAGCGCCTCGCAGCACAAGTCGGACTTCCTGGCCACGATGAGCCACGAGATCCGCACCCCGCTCAACGGCATCGTCGGCCTCAACGAGCTGCTCGGGGCCACGGCGCTCTCCGACCGCCAGCAGCACCTGGTCTCGGGGGTCGCGGTCTCCAGCCGGTCGCTGCTCGACCTGATCAACGACATCCTCGACTTCTCCAAGATCGAGGCCGGCCACCTCGGCCTCGAGCGGGTCGACCTCGAGGTGCGCGAGGTCCTCGCCGAGGTGGGCGGGGTGCTCGCCGAGAGCGCCCGCTCCCGCGGCATCGACCTCGAGGTCTCCTGCGCTCCCGACGTCCCCGAGGTGCTGTCCGGGGACCCGACGCGGTTGAAGCAGGTCCTGCTCAACCTGGGCTCGAACGCGGTCAAGTTCACCGCCGAGGGCTCGGTGACCATCCGCGCCACCGCGAGCCCCGCCGCCGACGGCACCCTGCTGCGTGTCGAGGTGGGCGACACCGGTGTCGGCATCACCCCGGACCAGCAGCGGGCCGTCTTCGCCCCCTTCAGCCAGGCCGACACCTCGACCACCCGCACCTTCGGCGGGACGGGCCTGGGCCTGGCCATCTGCGCCGAGATCGTGGCGGCCTTCGGCGGCGAGATCGGCGTCGACAGCGTCCCCGGCGCCGGCAGCACGTTCTGGTTCACCGCCCACCTGGGGCCCGCCACCGGCAGCACCGAGGACGCCACGTCGGTCCGGGCCCGGGCGGTCCTCGGCGGCACCCGGGTCCTCGTCGTCGACGACACCCCGCGCAACCGGATGATCCTGGTCGAGCAGCTGGGCTGGTGGGGCGTGGTGGCGACCGAGGCCGCGGGAGCAGTGGCGGCGATGGCCGCGCTCGAGGGAGCGCGCGCGGCCGGCGAGCCCTACGACGTGGTGCTGCTCGACCTGAACATGCCGGGCAGCGACGGCCTCGACCTGGCGGCCGCCGTACGGGCCGGTGGTTACCCGGCTGACCTGCCGCTGCTGCTGCTGACGTCCTCGCTGACGCCGACGCCCGAGGACCTCGCCGGCGCCGGCATCACCACGAGCCTGACCAAGCCGGTGCCGTCCTCGACCCTGCGCGACGCGCTGCTCTCGGTGCTCGCCGGCTCCGACGACGCCCCGCGGGACGTGAGGCCGGCACCGGCCCCCACCGGGCAGGGCCGGGTGCTGGTGGTCGAGGACAACCCGATCAACCAGATGGTGGCCCGCGGCTTCCTGGAGGCCCAGGGCTACGTCGTGGAGACCGCCGAGGACGGCGAGCAGGCCCTCGCCGCCGTGGCCACCGGCGCCTGGGACGCCGTGCTGATGGACGTCCAGATGCCGCGCCTGGACGGGTACGCCACCACGCGCGTGCTGCGCCGGGAGCGGGCCACCACCGGGGACGGGCGGCGGTTGCCGATCATCGCGATGACCGCCGCCGCCGTGACCGGGGAGCGTGAGAAGTGCCTGGCCGCGGGGATGGACGACTACCTCACCAAGCCCGTGTCCGCGGCCGCCCTGGCCGCCGCCCTGGCGCGCTGGGTGCACCGGCCCGCCACCGCCGCCCCCGACGCCCCCGCCACCGACGCCCCCGCCACCGACGCCCCGGGCGCGACGACCGAGCACCCGGAGGACCCGATGGCCACCCCCGAACCCACGCCAGCCGCGGCAGCTGCCGCACCCGACGGCCCGCACCTCGACCAGGACCGGCTCGCCGACCTGCTCGAGCTCGGTCCGCCCCACGACTTCCTGGACCGTGCCATCGGGAACTTCCTGCGCCGTCGTACCGAGGTCGTCGCGGCTCTCGTCAGCGCCGTCGCCGACCGGGACCACGCCCGGTTGAGCGCCGCCGCGCACGAGCTGCGGGGAGGTGCGGCCAACCTCGGGCTGCCCGTGGTGGTCGACCTGGCCCGCCGGCTGGAGGAGCGCGGCGACACGGGTGAGGCGGTCGGGTGCGAGCCGCTCCTGGCGGACCTCGCGGTGGCGCTGGGCGAGGCCGGCGAGGCCATCGCCTCCTACCGGGACTGGTTCCGCGCCACCACGTCCGCCTAGCGGGCACAGGCCACCGTCCGGCGCGGTCGCCCACAGGGCGCTCCCGGCACGCCCCGGGCCCGGGCGGGCCCGACTAGCGTCCTGCCCGCCCCGTACCCGAGCCGAGGGAGCGCCGTGCCCGAGCCCGTCGACCACGCCGCGCTGCGGGCCCGCAGCGAGGAGCTGATGGCGGTGGTGGCCGCCGGCGGCCCCGGCCGGGCCGCCGCCCGCGAGGCCCTGGCCCTGCTCCACCGGCCGCTGGTCGAGCACTGCGTGCGCCGCTTCCGCGGGCGCGGGGAGCCCCACGAGGACCTCGTGCAGGTCGGGATGGTCGCGCTGCTGCTCGCCATCGACCGCTTCGACCCCGCGCGGGGGCTCCAGTTCACCTCCTTCGCGGCGCCCACGATCCAGGGCGAGGTCCGGCGCTGGTTCCGCGACAGGGGTGGGGTGGTGCGGGTGCCCCGCCGCCTGCAGGAGCTGCGGGTCCGGGTCGGCACCGCGTCCGCCGCGCTCGTCCAGGAGCTCGGCCGCTCCCCCACCACCGCCGAGCTCGCCTCCGCGCTCGGTTGCACCGTGGCGGAGGTCGTGGAGTGCCAGGAGTCGGCCGAGGCCTACACCGCCACCTCGCTCGACGCCGTGGCCGGCGCGCCGGACGGGCCGACCGTGCGGAGCGACCTGGTCGGTTGCGAGGACGGGGCGCTGGCCGCCGTGGTGCTGCGGGAGTCCGTGCGCCCCCTGCTGGAGCGCCTCCCGCCACGGGAGAAGAGGATCCTGCTGCTGCGCTTCTACGCCGGGATGACCCAGTCCCAGGTGGCGGCCGAGACGGGGTTGACCCAGATGCAGGTCTCGCGGGTGTTGGCGCGGACGCTGGCCGACCTGCGGGCCGCGCTGGACCTCCCCCCGGAGACCGGTCCGGCCCGACCCGGCGCCGGGCTCACGGCTCGCGGGCCAGCCGAGCCACCGAGGAGGGGTGCACGACCCCGAGCACCGCCACGACGGCCGTGACGACCAGGGCGGCGGTCAGCAGCAGCGGCAGCTCCTGGCGGTTGGTCCAGGCGAGCCCGAGCTGGATCAGCTGGGCGAGCAGCACCGGCCCCCGTCCCCAGGTCTCCGCGCGCAGGAGCGCCCGCGCCGCGGCGAGCAGGAGGACGGCGAAGGCCAGGAAGAACACGCCGACACCGACGCCGAGGGTGAAGCTCTCGCGGGTCAGGCTGGCCAGCTGGAGCACCCCGAGCGCGACCAGCGCCAGGCCCTGCAGCGCGACCAGGGACGCGGCGACCACCAGGGGTGGTGGTGTCGGGTCGTGGCGGGCCGCGACGCCGGCCGGGTCCTCGGTCGGGTCCTCGGAGGGGTCGGGGGTCGGTCGGGAGGCCACGGGTCGAGACTAGATCGGTACGCTCCCCACGTCGCTCGCGAGCCTGGGTCGGACGTCCCGAACCTGCGCGTTGTGACCCACCGAACCTTCTGGGTGCTTGTGCCCGGCCCGTTCTATTGGGAGTCTTGAGGGCGCGCTCGTGAACACCTTCATATCGTGGACGGTCACGCGCGCCCGCAGGCCTGAGCACCCCTGTCTGCACGCGTGTGAGGAGAGAGAGAAACCCTGCCATGGATTGGCGCCATCGTTCTGCGTGCCTCGACGAGGACCCTGAGCTGTTCTTCCCGATCGGCAACACCGGTCCCGCGATCCTCCAGATCGAGGAGGCCAAGCAGGTGTGCCGCCGCTGCGAGGTCCGCGAGCAGTGCCTGGCCTGGGCCCTCGAGGCCGGCCAGGACCACGGGGTCTGGGGCGGTCTGAGCGAGGACGAGCGTCGTGCGCTGAAGCGCCGCAACGCCCGGGCCCGCATCCGCACCGCCTGAGCCGGACCCCCGCCCCCCGGGCAGGACCCCCAGCCGTATGTCTCGTCGTCCCCCTCGCCTCAGGTGAGGGGGACGTCGATGTCGGCGACCGCACCACTGCCCTGCGGGCGGTCACCGAGGTGGAGGCGGCCGCCCAGCTCGGACTCCACCAGGGTCCGCACGATCGACAGGCCCAGGCCGGTCGAGGTCTCGGGGTCGAAGCCGTCCGGCAGCCCGTGACCGTCGTCGGCGACCCCGATCGTCAGGCGGCCCGCTCCGCGGCGCACCCGCATCTCCACGTGGCCCGTCGTCCCGGCGGCGGCGTCGCCGTAACCGTGCTCCACCGCGTTCTGCAGCACCTCGGTCAGCACCATCGCCAGGGTGGTGGCGGTCTCCGACGGCAGCCGGCCGAACGACCCCTCGCGACGCACCTGCACCGGGACCGCCGCCGTGCTGACCTCCACGACCATGCCCACCAGGCGGTCGGCGACCTCGTCGAAGTCGACGTCCTCCTCGACGGCCTGGCTGAGCATCTCGTGCACGACCGCGATGGTGCCCACCCGACGCACGGCCTCCTGGAGCGCGGCCCGGCCGCCCGGTGAGTCCATCCGGCGCGCCTGCAGGCGCAGCAGCGCGGCGACGGTCTGCAGGTTGTTCTTCACCCGGTGGTGGATCTCGCGGATGGTCGCGTCCTTGGTGACCAGCTCGCGGTCCCGCCGACGCAGCTCGGTCACGTCGCGGACCAGGATCAGCGCCCCGATCCGCTCACCGGCGGGGCGCAGCGGCACCGCCCGCACGATCAGGGCGACCTCCTCGGCGGCCAGCTCGGTGTCGCGGTGCGCCCGCCCGGCCAGCACCGCGCTCAGCGTCTCCTCGTCGGGTCGGCGCCGGGGCGGCACGAGCCGACGGGTGAGGTCGGCGAGGTCGAGCCCGGTCAGGTCCCCCGACAGCCCCAGGCGCCGGTAGAGCGACAACGCGTTCGGGCTCGCGTAGGTCACCAGCCCGAACGCGTCGACGCGCAGGAACCCGTCGCCGACGCGCGGGGAGTCCGCGTGGTCACTGCGTGCGCCGGGCACCGGGAAGTGACCGGCGGCGATCATCTGGCTCAGGTCGTCCGCGGTCTGCAGGTAGGTCAGCTCCAGGCGGCTCGGGGTGCGTACGCCGTGCAGGTTGGTGTTCCGGGTGATCACCGCGATCACCCGACCGGCCCGCACCACCGGGATCGACTCGACCCGCACGGGCACCTCGTCGCGCCACTCGGGGTCCCCTTCGCGGACCAGCCGCCCGCTGGCGTACGCCTCCTCCAGCAGCGGCCGCCGACCGGCCGCGACGAAGGTGCCGACCACGTCGTCGACGTACGCGGTCGGCCCGGTGGTCGGCCGCATCTGGGCGCCGGCCCAGAAGCCGTGGCCGTCGCGGTCGGGCAGCCAGAGCACCAGGTCGGCGAAGGACAGGTCGGCCACGATCTGCCAGTCGGCCTGCAGCAGCTGCAGCCAGGACACGTCGTCCTCGTCGAGGTCGGTGTGGCTGCGGACCAGCTCGAGAAGGGTCGGCACGGGGGCAGCCTAGGAGGATCCCCTCGCCAGGCTGCGTGAGGTGCGTCCCCGGCCTCCGCGTCCGGGCCCGCCGACCCGGCGCCCTTGGCACACTGACGGCATGACACCGGCGCAGCTCGCCCAGATCGTCGACGCCGACTTCCCCGTCCCGCTCGACCGCCCGCTGGCCGGCGTCACCGCCGACCTCGTCCGGGCCCTGGGCGACCCCGACCCGGTGCTGCGCGACGACCTGGCGCTGCCGGTGCTGGCCACCTGGATCGAGCGTGGCGTCTACGACGACCTGCTCGTCGGGCTCGGCGACGGCCTCGCCACCGGACTGCGCTCCGGCATCGGCGAGCAGGGCACCGACTCGGTCTTCCGGCGCAGCTTCTCCGCCCTCGCCCTCGCGGAGTGCCTGCAGCGCGACACCGAGGTCCGGCGCGTCCCCGGCGGGAAGGTCCTGGAGTGGGGCGACCGCCTGACCACCTGGTTCCTGGCCGAGCAGGACACCCGGGGACGGGTCGCGGGGCACGGCTGGGCGCACGCGGTGGCCCACGGCGCCGACGCCCTCGGCGTCCTCGCCGGGTCCCCGCACCTGGGTCGCGAGGAGCTCGAGGTCGTCCTCGAGGTACTCGCCGACCGCGTCGTGCGTCCCAGCACCTCCCCCGACGACCTGCTCGTGGCCGGGGAGCCCGACCGGCTCGCCTCGGCCGTGCTGGCCGCGCTCCGGCGCGACCTCGTCGTCGTCGACCACCTCGAGGGCTGGGTGGCACGCCTGACCGACGCGGCCGAGGTCGCGGTCACCGGCACGCGCGACGGGGCGGCGGTCGAGGACCCGTACCTCGCCGCGGGCAACCTGCAGGCCTTCCTGCGGGCGCTGCACCTGCAGCTCGTCCTGGCCCCGGAGCCGCCGGCGGTCCGCTCTGACCTGCTGCTCCTCCTCGTCGACGCCCTGCGCCGCACCAACCCGCACACCCTCGCCGTCCCGGCACTGACCACCGGCGCCTGAGACCTCCATGGCCTGAGACGTCGATCGCCTGAGACCTCCGGCGCCGGCTGGGTAGCCTGCGGGGCATGACGACGACGTCCGGCCCGACCAGCCCCTCCGACGCCCCTGACGCAGCCGGCCCGGAGGGCACCCTGCGCGGCCACGCGGGGCAGCTCGCGGTGGCCGCGGCCCGCGCCCACGGGGTCGAGACCCTCTTCACCCTCTCCGGGGCGCACGTGTTCCCGATGTACGACGGCGCCGTCACCGCCGACCCGCCGATGCGTCTGCTCGACGTCCGTCACGAGCAGACGGCCGCCTTCGCGGCCGAGGCCACCGGCAAGCTCACCCGCACCCCGGGCCTCGCTGTGCTGACGGCCGGGCCCGGGGTGACCAACGGCGTCAGCGCGATCGCGCAGGCCCAGTTCGCCGGGTCCCCGATGGTCGTCGTCGGCGGCCGCGCCCCGGCCAACCGCTGGGGCAGCGGGAGCCTGCAGGAGCTGGACCAGCCGCCGATCCTCGCGTCGATCTCCAAGCAGGCCCGCACCCTGCACACCGCCGGCGAGGTGCTCGGCGGGATGGAGGACGCCTTCGGGGCGGCCGGGTCCTCCCACCGCGGCCCGGTCTTCGTCGACGTGCCCATGGACCAGTTCTTCGACACCGCCGAGGGACCGCGTCCCACCGGTGCCCGGCCGGCGCCGATCGAGCCCGACGGCGAGGCGGTGGTCCGCATCGCCCGGCTCCTCGCCGAGGCGCGACGGCCCGTCGTGGTGCTCGGCACCGACGTCTGGGCCGACGGCGCCGAGGTCGCGGCCCTGCGGCTGGTCGAGCAGGCCGGCCTGCCGGCGATCACCAACGGGATGGGCCGCGGCGTCGTGCCCGGCGGCCACCGGCTGCTGGTGACCAAGGCCCGCAGCGCCGCCCTCGGGGGCGCCGACCTCGTCGTGGTGGTCGGCACCCCGCTGGACTTCCGGCTCGGCTACGGCGTGTTCGGGGGCAAGGACGACACCACGCCCGCCCGGGTCGTCCACGTCGCCGACTCCCCGGCCCAGGTCTCCACCCACGCCGACCTCGCCGACTCCGTCTCCGGCGACCTGACCACCGTGCTCGACGGGCTGCTGGCCGCGCTCGAGCGCGGCAACCGTCCCGACTGGAGCACCTGGGTCGAGGAGCTGCAGGGCACCGTCGCGGCGGCCGTCGAGCGCGACGCAGCCCTGCTGTCCGCCGAGGCCGACCCCATCCACCCGGCCCGCATCTACGGCGAGCTGGTCCCGCGGCTGGCCGAGGACTCGGTCGTGATCGGCGACGGCGGCGACTTCGTCTCGTTCGCCGGCAAGTACGTCGAGCCGAAGCGCCCCGGCGGCTGGCTGGACCCGGGCCCGTACGGCTGCCTCGGCGCGGGCCTCGGCGCCGCCATCGCCGCACGGCTGGCCCGACCCTCGGCCCAGGTCGTGCTGCTGCTCGGCGACGGCGCGGCCGGCTTCTCGCTGATGGACGTCGACACGCTGGTCAGGCACAACCTGCCCGTGGTGATGGTGATGGGCAACAACTCCGCCTGGGGCCTGGAGAAGGGCCCGATGCAGATGCTCTACGGCTACGACGTGATCGCCGACCTGGCGCCGCGCACGGCCTACGACGGTGTCGTGAAGGCCCTCGGCGGGGCCGGGGAGACCGTGACCGACCCCCGCCAGATCGGGCCGGCCCTCGACCGGGCCTTCGCCTCGGGCGTGCCGTACCTGGTCAACGTGATCACCGACGTCGAGGCGGCCTACCCGCGCGCCACCTTCGGGATCTGAGGGTGCGTGTCCGGCGCGTGCGCGAGGACGAGCACGCCCGTGTCGGGGCGATGACGGTCGCGGCCTACGCGCCGTTCCTCTCCCCCGACGACCCGTACGCGCTCCGCCTCGCCGACGCCGCCCGCCGCGACCGGGAGGCGGAGGTGTGGGTGGCCGTCGACGAGGCCGGGGAGCTGGTCGGCAACGTCACCGTCTGCCCGCCCGGCTCGGTCTGGCGCGAGCTGGCCGGGGACGGCGAGGGCGAGTTCCGGATGCTGGCCGTCGATCCCCCGGCCCAGCGCCGCGGCGTCGGGGAGGTGCTCGCCCTCGCGGTGATCGAGCGGTTCCGGGCCGAGGGAGCCGCCGCGGTGGTGCTGTCCAGCCTGCCCTCCATGCACGCCGCGCACCGGCTCTACGAACGGCTCGGCTTCACCCGCCGACCCGACCGCGACTGGGCGCCCCTGCCCGGCGTGCCCCTGATCGCCTACGCCCAGGAGCTCCCGTGACCGATCCGTCCCCGCCCGACCGCGCGAGCCTGACCGCGGTGCTGCGCTTCACCGTCACCGAGGACGACACCGCCGCCGCCCTGGGCTCGGGCAGCCTGCCCGTGCTGGCCACACCGCGGCTGCTGGCGTGGTGCGAGGCGGCGACCTGCGCGGCGATCGAGCCCGTCCTGCCGCCCGGCGGCACCAGCGTCGGCACCCGGGTGGTCCTCGAGCACCTCGCGCCCAGCCCGGTCGGCCGGCACCTCGAGGTCACCGCCTCGGTGGCCCACGTCGACGGCCGGCTGCACCGTCTCACCGTCGGCGCCCGGCACCTCTCCGGGGACCGGCCGGGCGCCGTGGTCGGCGCCGGCGAGGTCACCCGGGTGATCGTCGACGCCGAGCGGTTCCTGGACCGGCTGGGCTGACCGGTGGCCCCGGTCGGACTGCCCGGGCCACCCGATTAGCGGTGCGCAGCGACGTCTGGGAGGATCAACCGTTCGCGATCCGAGGAGGACACCATGGGCAAGACCGGCCGCAAGCGTCGTTCACGCCGCAAGAAGGCAGCAAACCACGGCAAGCGCCCCAACACCTGAGCGCTCGCCGCGCACACGAGCCCCCCGCCTCACGGCAGGGGGCTCGTCTGCGTCCGGGCCCGCGACGGGGCCGAGTGGCTCAGCCCTCGCTGAGGCGCACCTGCACCTGGCGGATCGACACGCGCACGCGCTCGCGCAGCGCCTCGGGAGCCGGCTCCGCGCAGGACCGGGCGACGACGGCCTTGACGGTGCGCTGCAGGTCGTAGCGCTCCAGGCAGGGGTTGCAGGTGTCGAGGTGGACCCGTACGGCGGCGCAGTCGGCCGCGTCGAGCTCGTTGTCCAGGAAGTAGACGATCCGCTCGAGGTACTCGGCGCAGTCCTCGTCCCCCGGCGGGACGCCGGTGTCGGCGTGGGTGTGCTCGGTCATCGCTTGCCACCTCCGCGGGCGTAGTCGGACAGCATGTCGCGCAGCTGGCGGCGGCCGCGGTGCAGCCGCGACATCACCGTCCCGATCGGGGTGTCCATGATCTCCGCGATCTCCTTGTAGGCGAACCCCTCGACGTCGGCGAGGTAGACCGCCAGCCGGAACTCCTCGGGCAGGCGCTGCAGGGCGTCCTTGACCTCGGAGTCGGGGAGGTGCTCGAGGGCCTCGGTCTCGGCGGACTTGAGCCCGACCGAGCTGTGGTTCTCCGCACGGGCCAGCTGCCAGTCCTCGATGTCCTCGGCCATCGACTTCTGGGGCTCGCGCTGCTTCTTGCGGTAGGTGTTGATGAAGGTGTTCGTGAGGATCCGGTACAGCCACGCCTTGAGGTTCGTGCCGGGGCGGAACTGGTGAAAGGCCGAGTAGGCCTTGGCGAACGTCTCCTGGACGAGGTCCTCGGCGTCGGCGGGGTTGCGGGTCATCCGCATCGCGGCGCCGTAGAGCTGGTCGAGGAACGGCAGCGCGTCGCGCTCGAAGCGCGCCGCGCGGTCGTCCTCGGACTCGGTGGCGACGTCGATGTCGGCCGGGTCGACGGTGGAGGGCTCGTCGGGCTCGATCAACGAGGTGGGGGCGGTGTCAGTCATCGCTCCCCAGCCTAGCCTCGGCTCGGTTCGCCCGTCGGGCGGCAGCAGCATCGCGATCACGGGGGGAGAACAGGCCGCACCCCGCTCTTTGTTCCCGGCCACCACCCGGCCGGGTGTCCCGCGCACCCGACGGGTGGGGTCCTCAGCGCGGGCCGGTCGGGATCTCGCGGACCAGCCACTCGAGCGTGGCGCCGACGAGCAGGCCGGTGACCTCCTCGTCGGTGATCGGGCCGCGCTTGTGCACCGCCAGTCCGTGGTCGGCGTCGGGCACTACGACGACGTCCAGGCCGGGCAGGTCGGGCAGCTCCTCGGGGCGGCCCATGTCGTCGCGCTCGCCCTGCACCACCAGCGTCGGCAGGCCGATCCCGCGCAGCTCCTCGACCCGGGACTTCTCCGGGCGGCCGGGCGGGTGGAGGGGGAAGGACAGCGCCAGGCAGCCGGTGGCGCCCATCCGCCGCGCCAGCCGGGCAGCGCTGCGGGCGCCGGCGGAGCGGCCGCCGACCACGAGCGGGGTACGCACCCGCAACCGGTCGTAGGCGGTCATCAGGGCCGCGTCGAGGGTCGGCGGCGCGGTGGCGACCCGGCGCCCCGCACGTCGCCAGGGCTGCTCGAAGCGCACCACGGTGACGCCCTGCTTGGGCAGGTGCCGGGCCAGGGCGGCCAGGTCACGGCTCTCGATCCCGGCCCCGGCGCCGTGGTTGAGCAGCAGCGTGGCCCAGGGGCGCACGGCGCGGTCGGTGACCAGCCGCCCCTCGCCGTGGGCGGTCTCGACCAGCAGCTCGCTGCTCACGTCACGACCTCCTCGAGCGGCAGCGGCTCGGTGAGCGTCGCCCCGTTGTTGCGCACGTTGCCGACCGCCGCCGAGACGGGGTACGCCTCCAGGCGGCCCGGTGCCGCGGGCTCGAGCAGGTCCAGGACGCTCTCGCGCGGCGCCCCCGGGTCCAGCCAGTCGGCCCACTGGTCGCGGGCGACCATCATCGGCATCCGGTCGTGCAGGTGGCCGAGGTCGTCCTGGGCCGCGGTGGTGATCACGGTGCAGGTCCAGCGGAACCGGTCCGGGTCGTCCTCGGCCCGGTCGGGGTCGCGCCAGATCTCGTACAGCCCGGCCATCGCGAGGACGCCGCCGTCGCGCGGGTGGATGTAGAAGGGCTGCTTGCGGGGTTTGCCGGCCGTCGTCAGCTGCGAGGTGGGGTACCACTCGTAGTAGCCGTCGGCGGGGAGCAGGCAGCGCCGCGCCGCGAGGGCGCGTCGGAAGGCGGGCTTCTCGGCGACCGTCTCGCGGCGGGCGTTGATCATCCGGCTGCCGATGGCCGGGTCCTTGGCCCAGGAGGGCACCAGGCCCCACCGCAGCACCCGCAGCTGGCGCTGCGGCGGGCCCGGGTCCTCGGCGTCCTTGCGAGCGCGCTCCAGCACGGCGTAGACGTCCTTGGTGGGCGCGACGTTGTAGTCGGGCTCCAGCGCTGCCGGGACCCGGTCGTCGACGACCTCGAACTCCTCGAGCAGGTCCTCGGGCCGACGGCTGGAGGCGTAGCGACCACACATGGCCACGACCCTAGCGGCGCCCGCCGAGGTCGGTGCGCGCCCCGGCGAGAGCCGGCACGGCGCCCACCGTCCGCCCACCATCCGCCCGGGCGAGGCACCCGCCACCGCGATCCGGTAGGAAGGGACCATGTCCTTGAGCCGCACCCTTGCCCGTCCGATGATCGCCTCCATGTTCCTCGTCGGTGCCGCCGACGCCCTGCGCAACACCACGGCGGCCGCCGAGCGCGCCAAGCCGGTCGCCGACCAGATGGTGGAGCTGGGCAAGAAGGCCGCGCCCACCGCGCCGATCCCCGAGGACGCCGCCACCCTGGTCCGGATCAACGCGGGCGTGCAGATCGCCGCCGCCCTCGGCCTGGCGACCAACCGGGCGCCGCGCGCCTGCGCGCTCGTGCTCGCGGGCTCGCTGGTGCCCACCACGCTCGCCGGCCACCGGTTCTGGGACTTCTCGGGCGAGAAGGCCAAGGAGCAGCGCCAGCACTTCGTCAAGAACGTCGCCGTCCTCGGCGGCCTGATCATCGCCGCCAACGACACCGAGGGCCGTCCCGGCGTCTCCTGGCGCGCCAAGCGGGTCGCCAGCGACGCGCGCCGCGAGGCCGGGCACCTGGCGAGCACCGCCAAGCTCGAGGCCAAGCTGGCCAAGGCCAACCTCACCTGAGCACCTCGATGGACTCCGCGCGCCCGGACCACCCGGCCGACCCCTGGCCGGCCCCCCGGGCCCGTGGTCGCGTCGACGCCGTCGTCTCCCTGCCCGGGAGCAAGTCGCTGACGAACAGGGCCCTGCTGCTGGCCTCGGTCGCCGAGGGCCCGTCGGTCGTACGGCGTGCCCTGCGCTCGCGCGACACGCTGCTGATGGCCACGGCCCTGACCGGCCTCGGGTCGCAAGTCGACACGACCGGCGAGGACTGGGTGGTCACCCCGGCCGCCTTCGCCGGTGACACCGACGTCGACTGCGGGCTGGCCGGCACCGTGATGCGGTTCGTGCCGCCCGTGGCCGGGCTCTCGACCGGGACGGTGGCCTTCGACGGCGACCCCCACATGCGCAACCGGCCGGTCGGCCAGGTCCTCACCGCCCTGCGCACGCTCGGCGTCGAGGTCGACGACGGCGGCCGCGGCGGGCTGCCGTTCGCCGTGCGCGGGACCGGCACGGTGCCCGGCGGACGGGTCGTCCTCGACGCGTCCGGGTCCTCGCAGTTCGTCTCCGCGCTACTGCTGGCCGGCGCGCGCTACGACCGTGGCGTCGACCTGGTCCACGAGGGGAAGCCGGTGCCGTCGCTGCCCCACGTCGAGATGACGGTGGCCATGCTGCGCGAGCACGGCGTGGACGTCGACGACGGCGACGCCGACCGGTGGCGGGTCTCCCCCGGCCCGGTCGCCGCGGTCGACCACGACATCGAGCCCGACCTCTCCAACGCCGCCCCGTTCCTGGCGCTGGCCGCGGTCTCGGGCGGCTCGGTGGTGGTCCGGGGCTGGCCCACCGCCACGAACCAGGCCGGCGACGCGCTGCGCGACATCCTGGCGGCGATGGGCTGCACCGTGGACCGGGTCGACGAGGGGCTGCGGGTGACCGGTCCCGAGCCGGTCGCCGGCGCGCACTCCGGGCTGCAGGGCGTCGATCTCGACCTGCACGACGTCGGCGAGCTGGCCCCGGCCGTGGCGGCCCTCTGCGCGGTGGCCACCTCGCCCTCGCACCTGCGCGGCATCGCCCACATCCGGGCCCACGAGACCGATCGGATCACCGCGCTGGCTACCGAGCTCGGCGCGCTCGGGGCCGAGGTCGAGGAGCGGCCCGACGGGTTGTCCCTGCGCCCGTCGGCGCTGCACGGCGGCACCTGGCACACCTACGCCGACCACCGGATGGCGCACGCGGGGGTGATCGTCGGCGCGGCCGTCGACGGCGTGCTGGTCGAGGACGTCGCGACCACCAGCAAGACCTTCCCCGACTTCGCCGACTTCTGGTCCAGCCTGCTGTGACCGGTCGCCGGGGTCGCTACACCGACCAGGACCAGGAGCACTACGAGCGTCCGCGCCGCCGCACCCGGCCGCGCACCAAGGAGCGACCGTCGTACGACGACGCGGCCGACGGCGTCGTGGTGACCGTCGACCGCGGCCGGTACTCGCTGCTGGTCGACGGCGTGCCCGTCTACGCCGTCAAGGCGCGTCCGCTGGGCCGCAAGGGCGTGGTCGTCGGCGACCGCGTCCGCGTGGTCGGCGACGTCTCCGGCGACGAGGGCGCCCTGGCCCGCGTCGTGGAGGTCAACGAGCGCAGCACCGTGCTGCGGCGCACCGCCGACGACGACGACCCGGTCGAGCGGGTGATCGTCTCCAACGCCGACCAGCTGGTCGTGGTCACCGCCCTGGCCGATCCCGAGCCCCGCCAGGGGCTGGTGGACCGCGCGCTGGTGGCGGCGTACGACTCCGGGATGACGCCGCTGCTGTGCCTGACCAAGGCCGACCTGGCGGGCCCGGAGGAGTTCATGTCGACCTACCGGGCGTTGCACGTGCCGTGGGTGGTCACCCGGCGTGACGGCGACCTCGGCGAGCTGCGGCGCCACCTCGCGGGACGGACCAGCGTGCTGCTGGGCCACAGCGGCGTCGGCAAGTCGACCCTGGTCAACGCGCTGGTGCCGGACGCCGACCGGGAGACCGGCGGCGTCAACGTGGTCACCGGCCGCGGCCGGCACACGTCGACCTCGGCGGTGATGCTCGGCCTGCCCGCGCAGAACGGTGAAGACGGTGACGGCGCCGGCGGTGGGTGGATCGTCGACACGCCCGGGATCCGGAGCTTCGGCCTGGCCCACGTGAAGCCGGAGACCCTGATCGGGGCCTTCCCGGACCTCGCGGCGGAGACCGGGTCCTGCCCGCGCGGGTGCACCCACGGCGAGGACACCCCCGAGTGCGGGCTGGACGACGCGGTCGAGCGGGGCGACGTCGACGCAGAGCGCGTGTCGTCCTTCCGACGGCTGCTGGCGGCCCGCAGCGTGCCGGCGTAC
Source organism: Nocardioides aquaticus (assembly GCF_018459925.1). NCBI lineage: Bacteria > Bacillati > Actinomycetota > Actinomycetes > Propionibacteriales > Nocardioidaceae > Nocardioides > Nocardioides aquaticus. The sequence goes on along the minus strand of NZ_CP075371.1, from coordinate 1,859,313 downwards.
TGACCTCCGACGGACCGACGGCTAGCCTGCCCCCGTGGCCACCGACTACACCGACGACCTCCGGCTCGCCCACGTGCTCGCCGACGACGCGGACTCCCTGACCACGGGGCGCTTCAAGGCCCTGGACCTGCACGTCATGAGCAAGCCCGACCTGACCCCGGTCACCGACGCCGACCAGGCCGTCGAGGAGGGCATCCGCCGCACCCTGTCGCGGGTCCGCTCGCGCGACGCCGTGACCGGCGAGGAGCAGGGCAGCACCGGCAGCGGCGCCCGGCGCTGGATCGTGGACCCGATCGACGGGACCAAGAACTTCGTGCGCGGGGTGCCGGTGTGGGCCACCCTGATCTCGCTCGTGGTGGAGGACGAGGTCGTGCTCGGCGTCGTCTCGGCGCCGCAGCTGCAGAAGCGCTGGTGGGCCTCCTCCGGCAACGGCGCCTGGACCGGCCGCTCGCTGCTCAAGGCCACCCGCTGCCAGGTCTCCGACGTCCGCCGCCTCGAGGACGCGTCGCTGTCCTACTCCTCGCTGAGCGGCTGGGACGAGCGCGGCCGCCTCGACGACATGGTCTCGCTGATGCGCCGGGTCTGGCGCACCCGCGCCTACGGCGACTTCTGGTCCTACGTCCTGCTCGCCGAGGGCGCGGTCGACCTCGCGGCCGAGCCCGAGCTCGAGGTCTACGACATGGCCGCCCTCGACGTCATCGTCCGCGAGGCCGGTGGCCGCTTCAGCTCCCTCGACGGGACCGACGGTCCGTTCGGCGGCAACGCCGTGGCCAGCAACGGCCACCTGCACGACGCCGCCCTGTCGTTCCTCGGCTCCTTGTCCGACGACCACGCCGGCGACGCGGACTGGCCCTCGCGCGGCGCCGGGTCCGTCTCGGACCTGCGGGACCGACGGCGCTCCGACCCCGACGCCTGACCCTGCCGGACGACCCTGGCCAGGGGGACCCGGCGTGAGTACGGTCACACCATGCGGATCGCCGACCTGCTCCAGGCCAAGCCCGACACCACCGTGGTCACCGTCGCCCCGGAGGCGGGCGTGCGGGACCTGCTGAGGCTGCTCGCCGAGCACAACGTCGGTGCCCTGGTGGTCAGCAGCGACGGCAGCCGCGTCGACGGGATCGTGAGCGAGCGCGACGTCGTGCGCCGCCTGCACGCCGACGGGACCGTCGTCGACAACACGGTCGGCGCGATCATGACCGCGACCGTCGAGACCTGCACCCCCAGCACCCCCCTCGACGAGGTGATGCTGACGATGACCGAGCGCCGGATGCGGCACGTGCCGGTCGTCGACGAGGGTCGGCTGGTCGGCATCGTCTCGATCGGCGACGTGGTCAAGCACAAGATCGGGCAGCTGGAGTTCGAGCGCGACCAGCTCGACAGCTACGTGCGCCAGTCCTGAGGGCCCCCGGCGGCCCGACGGCGGCGCACACGGGACGCCCGGCGACCGGCCGGGCACCCGCGCGACCACCCCTCCCGGCCTCTAGGGTGGAGCCATGAGCAAGCCCGAGATCGACTTCCCCGACTTCGACCCACCCGCCGACCTGCAGGTCACGGACCTGAGCGAGGGTGACGGCGCCGAGGCCGTGGCCGGCCAGACCGCGACCGTGCACTACGTGGGCGTGGCCCACTCCACCGGCGAGGAGTTCGACGCCTCGTGGAACCGTGGCGACCCGCTGCGTTTCAAGCTCGGCTCCGGCCAGGTCATCGCCGGCTGGGACCAGGGCGTGCAGGGCATGAAGGTCGGCGGTCGCCGTCAGCTCGTCATCCCGCCGCACCTCGGGTACGGCGACCGTGGTGCCGGTGGCGTGATCAAGCCCGGCGAGACGCTGATCTTCGTGGTCGACCTCGTCGCCGTCTCCTGACGGACCACGAACCCCGCCCGACCGCAGCACCCACCCTGCGCACGACGACCCGCCACCCCACGTGGGGTGGCGGGTCGTCTGCTGCCCGGGGAACCCCGGGACGGATCAGCGCAGGGTGACCCGGAGGGTGCACGCGCCGCCGGTGCGCAGGTTCTTCGCACGCAGCTTGTAGGTGTCGGCGCCCGCGGTGTTGCGGCGGTCGCGGTCGAGGTCGATGTCCCGGTCGTCCCCACCCACGGTGCGCACGACGTTGACGAAGCGGTCGCCGTTCTGGAACAGCTTCACGCGCCAGCGCTCGCCGCGCTGACCGTTGTCGATGTCCACCTGCACCTCGTGGCGGCCGTCGTCGCGCTCGGCCTCGAGCTTCACGTTGGCGCCGGCGCACGACTTCTGGTTCTGCACGGCGGCGGCCGGGCTGGCGCTCAGGGCGACGGCGGGCAGGGCCAGCAGCGAGGCGGTGGCGGCCGTGGCGGTGAGGCGGCGGGCGGTGCTGATCACGAGGTCCTCCGGGAGTGGTGGGCCGGACTGCTTCCGGCGACGGGAGAAGAGTCGCGCTCCCCGATGAGCCGACCGTGAGCCGGCGATGAGGTCTCTCTCATCGACGCCCGGCCGGCCCCGACCCCGCGGGGCCGGACCTACCAGGGCAGGCCGTCGTCGAAGGTCGCCGCGTCGGCCACCCGCGCCGCCGCCGCGACGGCTCCCCCGGGCTCGTGGTGCAGCGCGACGACGTCGCCGACCTTCAGCTGGCGCCCGCGCCGGGTGTCGACCTCGCCGTTGACGCTGACCCGCCCCTCGACGACGACCGGCTTGGCCTCCGCGCCGGAGTCGACGAGGTTGGCCAGCTTCAGGAACTGCCCGAGCCGGATCACCTCGTCGCGGATCGGGACGTCGTACGGGTCGGCAGCGCTGGTCCCGGTCATGGGACCAGGATGCCCAGCGCGTGGATGACGACGCCCACCAGGCCCCCGACGATCGTGCCGTTGATCCGGATGAACTGCAGGTCGCGGCCCACGTGCAGCTCGATCCGGCGGGCGGCCTCGTCGCCGTCCCAGCGCTCGATGGTCTGCGTGATGATGCTGGTGGCCTCGGCGCCGTAGCGCTTGACGCCGAAGACGACGGCGTCCGCGACGAGGGTGTCGACGCGCTCGCGCAGCGCCGGCTCGGCGTCGAGCCGTGCGGCGAACCGCTCGACCTCGGTCAGCAGCCGACGGCGCACGGCCCCGTCGGGGTCGGCCAGCGACCCGGTGAGCGCACGCCGCAGCGCGTCCCACAGCGAGATCGCGGTCGAGATCACCGCGGGGTGGTCCAGCAGCCGGTCCTTCAGCGCCTCCGCGCGCACCGCGGTGTCGGTGCCGGGGTGCGACAGGTCGTCGGCGAGACGGGCCAGCATCTGGTCGAGGGCGTAGCGCGCCCGGTGGTACGGGTCGTCGCGGATGTCGGCGACCCACTTGACCATCTCGACGTGGATCCGTCCGATCACCCGCTCGTTGACGCTGGTCGGCGCCCACCAGGGTGCCCGCTCCCCCAGCACCTCCGAGACCGTCTCGGGGTTCTCCGCCAGCCAGTCGTGCAGCTCGCCCAGGGCCAGGTCGACCAGCCCGACGTGCACCCGGTCCGAGAGGACCTCGCCGAGCAGGCCGCCCAGCAGCGGGGAGATCGGCTCCTCCCGGAAGCGCGGGACGAGCGCGTCGTTGACCAGGCTGGTGATGTGCTCGTCGCGCACCTTGCTGAGCGCGATCGCGGCGACCTCGGAGGCCTCGTCGACCACGGTGCGCGCGTGGGCCGGGTCGGCCAGCCACGTGCCGACCCGGCGGCCCACCTCGGCGCTGGCCAGCCGCTCGCGGATGACGTCCTCCTGGAGGAAGTTCTCCCCCACGAAGTCCTGCAGCCCGCGGCCGAGGTCGTCCTTGCGACGTGGGATCAGCGCCGTGTGCGGGATCGGCAGGCCCAACGGGTGCCGGAAGAGCGCGGTGACCGCGAACCAGTCGGCGATCGCGCCGACCATGGACGCCTCCGCGCCGGCGTTCACGAAGCCCAGGAACCCGTCCCGGTCACGGGTCAGCACGAAGACGATCGCGGCCAGCACCAGCAGCGACAGCGCCACCAGGCGCATCCTGCGCAGGGCGGCCGCACGCTCCACGTCGGTCAGGCTGACGCCCGGCCCGCCCGGCCCGCCCGGGCCGTCCGGCCGTCCGCCGGGCGGTCGGTCGGACGCCGCGGCGGGCTCGGTCGTGGACAGGCTCATGGTCCTCATCCTTGCCGAGGCCACCCAGGCCGCGCCACGCACCCGTGGCAGCACCACGGCAGGAACCTCGTCTGACAGGATTCCGGCCATGCCCGAGACCACCTCCCACGCCGACGACCACCCCCGGACCGTGATCACCTTCGGCACCTTCGACGTCTTCCACGTCGGGCACCTGCGGGTCATCGAACGGGCCGCGGCGCTGGGCGACCGCCTCGTCGTCGGGGTGTCCGCCGACGCGCTCAACCTGCGCAAGAAGGGCCGCGAGCCGGTCTTCAGCCAGGCCGAGCGGCTGGCCATCGTGGCCGCGCTCAAGCCGGTCGACGAGGTCTTCGTCGAGGAGAGCCTGGAGCTCAAGAGGGAGTACATCGCGCAGTACGCCGCCGACGTGCTCGTGATGGGTGACGACTGGGCCGGGCGCTTCGACGAGCTCGGCGACGCCTGCGAGGTCGTCTACCTGCCCCGCACCCCCGCCATCTCGACCACGGCGCTGATCGAGAAGATCTCCGGCACGAGCTGAGGCCGCGCGCCTCCACCGCTCACCGGGGCCCGTACGGCAGCCTCAGGGCTTCCCCGTCCCCGACTTCCCCGGGTGTCATGCGCCTTCCCCCGCACCGTCCCTCCGTCCGTCGTGCCCGCACGCTGCTGCCCAGGCTGCTGCCGGCCCTCCTCCTCGTCTCCCTCGTGGCGACCACCACGCCGTCGACCGCTGCCGACCGCGGCCTGCGCACGACCGGTTCCACCGAGCCCGCCCCCCGGGCCCAGCGCGCGCTCGACGACGCCCGCAGCGCCCTCGCCGGCCTGGGCGGCGACCCCGGGTCCGCCCTGCGCGACCTGCACCGCGCCCTGCCCCGGCTCGGTGCCGACCCCGGCGCCGCCGCGGAGGCCCGCACCCTGCTGGCCCGCCCGACCGAGGGCGGCGCCGACGCCCGCGGCGACGGGTACGACTCACCGGCCACCCGCCGCTGCACCGAGCGGGTCTGCCTGCACTGGGTGCGCACCGGGCCCGACGCCCCGCCGGACCGGGCCTGGGCGCTGACCACGCTCGGGGTCGTCGACGACGTCCTCGCACTGCAGGTCGACGAGCTCGGCTACCGCGCGCCGCTGCCCGACGGCCGCCGCGGCGGCGACGCCCGCCTCGACGTCTACCTCGCCGACGTCGGCGCCCGCGGGCTCTTCGGCTACTGCGCCCCCGAGGACCTGCCGGGCGCGCGGCGCACCGGCACCGCGACGTCGTACTGCGTGCTCGACGACGACTTCGCGCGCGACGACTTCGGTGCGGCCCCCGCGGCAGCCTCGACGTCACCGCCGCCCACGAGCTCTTCCACGCCGTGCAGCTGGCCTACGACGCCGAGGACGACGGCTGGTTCCACGAGTCGACCGCCACCTGGATGGAGGAGCGGTTCGCCGACGGCGCCGACGACAACCGCCGCTACCTGCCGTACGGCCCGCTCCGCCGGCCCGGCGTCCCGCTGGACCTGTTCGACCCCAGCGGCTACGCCCACTACGGCGCCTGGGTCTTCTGGGAGCACCTGTCGGACCGGTTCGGCGTCGACGTCGTCCGCGACGTCTGGGAGCGTGCCGCGGTCGACGCCGGCGACGCGTCCTCGGTGCAGGCCCTGCGCCGCACCCTGCGCGAGCGGGGCGTGCACCTCCCGCTGGCCCTCGGCCGCTTCGCCGCGGCCAACCTCGCCCGCGAGCAGGAGTACGACGAGGGCGCCGCGTGGCCGGCGCCCCGCGCGTCCGCGACGACCCGCGTGACCCGTGCCGCCCCGGCGCGCACCGAGGTCGAGGTGGACCACCTGTCCTCCGCGGCCGTGGTCCTGCGGGCCGGCGACCGAGACGCGCGGCTGGTGCCGGGTCGGTGGGCGCTCCGCGTCGTCGTCGACGGCCCGCGCGCGGTGACGCGCCCCGTGGCCTGGGTGGTCGTCGAGCGGGACGGGGAGACCGTGCTGCGCCGGGTCCGCCTCGACGCCGAGGGCGTGGGGGCGGTCGCGGTGCCGGTGTCGTCCCGTGTCGACGCCGTCACCGTCTCGCTGACCAACGGGTCGTCCCGGTCCCGCTGCGGTGCGGCGGACCCGGCCTACGCGTGCGGCGGCACGCCGCGCGACGACGACCAGCCCTTCACCGTGATCGCGGAGCTGGCGCGCCGGTAGGCCCGCCCACCGGCCGACCCGCCGGCCGCAGGAGGGAGCCGTCGCGCAGGCCGGCCACGGTGCGGCCCGCGACCAGCAGCCACGCCGCGACCAGCACGACGTACAGCGCCACCGCGACGCCGGCGAGCTCGGCGGAGCCCGTGGCGACGGCCAGCGCCGACGTCCCGGTGACGACCGTCCCGACCGGGAAGGTGAAGGACCACCACGTCATCGAGAAGGGCACCCCGGTCCGCGTCGCCGCGCGGACCAGGAGTGCGGTGGCGACCCCGAGCCACGCCAGCGCCAGGCACCACGTCGGGAGCCCGTACGCGAGCCCGACGGCGGGGCCGTCCCCGGCTCCGGCCCGCCCGGCGCCGTCGCCGATCGTGTGGGCCGCGGTGACCGACTGGCCGAGCGGCCCGAGCACGAGGAACAGCGTCGGGAGCGCGGCCGCCGGTCCGGGACCGTGCCGGAGGAGGTTGCGGCACACGGCCCCCACGACCACCACGCTGGGCACCAGGGCGAGGACGAAGAGGGCCAGGCAGACCAGCAGCATGGTCACCCGCGGCGCACCGGCGGGGAGGTGCGGCAGCAGCAGCGGCCCGGTGGCGGCGCTGACCATGGGCGGTACGACCGGCATCAGCCAGGCCCCGCCGGCGTCCGCGAGGCGGTAGCGGCCCTCGCGCAGGCCCTGCCGCGGCAGCAGCAGCACGGTGGCGAGGCCGAGGAGCGTCCCCACCACCCAGAGCGCCGCCGCGACCGTGACGGCGGCCGGGGTGCCGATCAGGGGACGACCCACGAGCAGGGCTCCGGCACCGACTGTGAGCGGGGCCATCGCCACCGCGCCGTGGAAGTCGACCAGCGAACGGTCGGCCAGGTAGCGGCCCGGACCGGTCCCCTGCTGCCGGTGGTGCACCGCCGTGGCGATCGTGACCAGCACCAGCAGCAGCGCCGCCAGCGCCCAGACGACGCCGGCGGCAGCCAGCAGCGCCGCGGACCGGTGGGGCAGGGTCGCCGCGGCCACGGCCACGATGCCGGTGCCCATCACCGGGGCGAACCAGTTCGGGCCGAGGACGACCGCGGCCCGGCCGGGACCTCCGTCGGTGGCGACGGAGGTCGCGACGGGGAGGGCCATGCGCCCAGCCTGCGACGGTCCGTCCGCCCCCGGTAGTGCCCCGGCCCCGAGGGGTGCACAGGGTCAGGCTGTGGCTGGTCCCAGGACCTACCTGTCCCCGGGCCGGCGGCGGCCCCGGGTCAGGTCGCCGTCAGCTCGTCGTCAGCTCGACGTCGGCTCGACGCGGGGCAGCACGGACCGGTCGAGCAGCCCGCGCACCGTCAGGACGGCGACGAGCAGCCAGACGACGACCAGGGCGGCGTACAGGCCGGAGGCCAGCTCGGCGGTGAGCAGCAACCCGGTCGAGACGGACAACGCCGACAACCCCGTGACGACCGTGCCGGTCGGGAAGACGAAGGACCACCAGGTCATCGCGAAGGGCAGGCCCTCGGGGCGCAGCCGGGCGCGGACGGTCCAGAAGGCCAGGGCCAGCAGGACGAGCAGCGCGACGCCGATCACCGGGAGGCCGAAGGCCGGCCCGAGCCATGCCCAGCCGTCGCCCAGCTCGGTCACCGCCCCGTCGCCGATCGTGTGGACCGCGGTCACCGCCTGACCGAGCAGGCCGATCAGGACCCAGGCCGGGGGCAGGTCCTCCGCGGGGGCGCGACCGAGCCGGCGCAGCCGCAGCGCGACCGGGACCAGCATCGCCGACGCGGCCACCACGCCCACCAGCAGCAGCACGACGCACACGCCGAGCAGGAGGAGGCGTGGCCACCCGGCGGGGAGGTACGGCGAGAGCATCGGCACGACGGCCGCGCTGACCAGGGGCGGCACGACCGGCAGCAGCCAGGTCGCGTCGGCGTCCTCGACCTCGTAGCCGTCGCGGGACCGGACCAGGCGGGGCACGCCGATCGCGGTGACCACGCCGACCACCGTGCCGACCGACATCAGCACCGCCCCCACCGTCACTGCGACCGCGGTCCCGACCAGGGGCGCGCCGACCGCCACCGCGCCACCGCCCACCGTCAGCAGCGCCATCGGCACCGCCCCGTAGGAGTGCACCAGGACGTCGTCGGCCAGGAAGTGGGGCAGCACGCCGGGCCACTTGAGGTGCTGCCGGACCGTGACCGTGACGACCGCCAGGAGCACCGCGGCCGCGAGCACCCACAGGCCGGTGGCGACCGGGGACAGCCAGGACGGGCGCAGGGGCAGTGTGGACGCGGCGGTGGCCAGGATCCCGGTGCCCATCACCGGGGTGAACCAGTTCGGCCCGAGCAGCCGGGGTGCGACGCGCTGCGGGGCCTCGGGCATGGGACGAGCATGGAGCACCCGGTCCGGACCGACGCCACCGCCCACGCACGACCCCGTCGGCGAAGGCACAGGAGAGCCCTGTGCGAGCCGTACGCTGGGTCCGGTGACCACCGACCTGTCCCGCGTCCCGGACCTGGCCGCGCTGCGGCTGCTGGTCGACGCCGCCCGTCTCGGCAGCATCGGCGCCGCCGCACGGGCCTCGGGGGTGAGCCAGCAGTCGGCCTCAGAGCGGCTGCGCGGGGTCGAGACACAGACCGGCCTGCGCCTGCTGCGGCGCGGCAGCCGGGGCTCGGAGCCGACCGACGAGGGACGGGTCGTGGTCGAGTGGGCCGGGCGCCTGCTCGACCTCGCCGAGGAGATCGACCACGCCATCGGGGGGCTGCGCTCGGACCGGGACCGCGACCTCGCCGTCTGGTCGAGCATGACGATCGCGGAAAGCCTGCTCCCCCGCTGGCTCGTGCAGCTGCGCCAGCGCCAGGAGGCCGAGGCACGTCGCCCGACCGTGGTCAGCCTGACCGCGACCAACAGCACCCACGTCGTCGAGGCGGTGCGTTCCGGCGAGGCGCACCTCGGCTTCGTCGAGGGCCTGTCCGCGCCGTCGGGGCTGCCCTCGGTGCCCGTCGCCGCCGACGAGCTGGTGCTGGTCACCGTGGCCGGCTCGGCGCTGGCGCGCCGGCGTACCCCGCTCTCGCCGGAGGACGTGGCCGGCCTGCGCACCACCGGTCGCGAGGCAGGCTCCGGCACCCGTGAGGTCGTGGAGGCCGCGCTGGCCGCCCACGGACTGGCCCCCGCGGCCGGGCAGGTGGAGCTGACGACGGCGGCGGCGGTGCGGGAGGCCGTGGCGGCCGGCGGCGCGCCGGCCTTCCTCAGCCGGAGGGTCGCCCGCCGCGAGCTGGACGCCGGCCAGCTGGTCGAGGTGGCCGTCGAGGGCCTGGACCTGCGCCGCACTTTCCGTGCCGTGTGGACCGGCCCCGCCCGTCCCCCGGCTGGCCCTGTGCGCGAGCTGGTCGCGGTGGCCCGCACCCGCGCCCGCGCACAGGTGGCGCCGGGTGCGGCAGGATCGGCCCCATGAGCAACGACACGGGGTCGACGGCGACCCAGCCCCCCGCCGGACGCCCGATCGAGACCTGGCTGACCGACATGGACGGCGTGCTGGTCCACGAGGAGCACGCGATCCGGGGCGCGGCCGAGTTCGTGACCGCGCTCAAGGAGTCCGACCACGACTACCTGGTGCTCACGAACAACTCGATCTACACGCCGCGCGACCTGCGGGCACGGCTGCTCGGCAGCGGCATCGACGTGCCGGAGAAGGCGATCTGGACCTCGGCGCTGGCCACCGCGCAGTTCCTCGCCGAGCAGCGTCCGTCCGGCACCGCCTACGTCGTCGGCGAGGCCGGTCTGACGACCGCGCTGCACGACATCGGGTACGTGATGACCGACCGTGACCCCGACTACGTGGTCCTCGGCGAGACCCGCACCTACTCCTTCGAGGCGATCACCCGCGCGATCCGGCTGGTGTCGGCCGGGGCCCGCTTCATCGCCACCAACCCCGACGTCAGCGGCCCCTCCCAGCAGGGCCTGCTGCCGGCCACGGGCTCGGTGGCGGCGCTGATCCAGGCCGCGACCGGGCGCGAGCCGTACTTCGTCGGCAAGCCGAACCCGCTGATGATGCGCTCGGCGCTGAACCGGCTCGAGGCGCACTCCGAGACCACCGTCATGGTCGGCGACCGGATGGACACCGACGTCAAGGCCGGCCTCGAGGCGGGACTGCGCACGATCCTGGTCACCAGCGGCTCGACCGCCCCCGACGAGGTCGAGCTGTTCCCCTACCGCCCCACCCACGTCTCGGGATCCGTCGCCGACCTGCTGGACGTCGTCCGGTCGGGCCGGCTCCCGGCGGAGGACGCGTGACCGACGCCGGCACCTGGTCGGCGCCGGGGCGGGTCAACCTGATCGGCGACCACACCGACTACAACGGCGGCTTCGCGCTGCCCTGCGCGCTGCCCCGGCGTACGACGGTCCTCGCCCGCCGCCGCGACGACGGCCTGCTGCGGGCGCGGTCGGCCGGCGCCACGGAGCCGCTCGAGGTGCGGCTGCCGGGCGTCCGCGGCGAGGTGGACGGCTGGGGCGCGTACGTCGCCGGCGTCGCGTGGGCCCTGGCCGAGGCCGGGGTGTCCGTGCCGGGTGCGGACCTCGAGATCACCAGCGACGTCCCGCTCGGCGCCGGCCTGTCGTCCTCGCACTCCCTGGAGTGCGCGGTCGCGCTCGCCCTGACCGGCCTGGCCGACCTCGAGGTGCCGGTGCCCGAGCTGGCGCGGATCGTGCAGCGCGCCGAGAACGACTACGTGGGCGCCCCCACCGGGCTGCTCGACCAGACCGCGTCGCTGGCCTCCGTGGCCGACCATCTGACCTTCATCGACGCCCGCGCCGAGACGGCCCTCCCCGTGCCCTGCGACCTCGCCGCCGCCGGGCTGGAGCTATTGGTCATCGACACCCGCGCGGCGCACGCGCTGACCGACGGGGCGTACGGCTCCCGCCGCGACGCCTGCGAGCGGGCCGCGACCCGGCTCGGGGTCGGGACGCTGCGCGAGCTGACCGACGACCTCGACGTGGACGGCGCGCTGGCACGGCTCGACGACCTCGCCGACGACCCGGAGGCCGTACGCCGGGCGCGCCACGTGATCACCGAGAACGCCCGGGTCCTGGAGGTCGTCGACCTCGTCAGGACCGGGCGGCTGCGGGACGTGGGCCCGGTGCTGACCGCCTCGCACGCCTCGATGCGCGACGACTTCGAGAACTCGGTGCCCGAGGTCGACCTGGCCGTGGAGACCGCCACGGCCGCCGGCGCCCTCGGCGCCCGGATGACCGGCGGCGGGTTCGGCGGCTCGGTCGTCGCCCTGGTCGACACCGCCCTGGTGGCGGCGGTCGAGGCCCGGGTGCGCGCGGCCTACGCCGACGCCGGCTTCGCCGAGCCGGGCTTCCTGACGGTGGTCCCGGCCCGCGGCGCCGGGCGCGACGCGTAGGGGCGTCTCCCGGCCCGGTGGTCGAGGAGCGAGCGCAGCGAGCGTCTCGAGACCCGGTGACCACGGTGGTCGAGGAGGCGGCGCCAGCCCGGTGCCGGACGACAACCGGACGGCGCCGCCGAGCCTCCACCCCGCAACGCCCCCACCCTTCTGACCCACCACGCAGCAGCACCCGTACCGCCTGAGAGGCACGCCCACCCCAGCCCCGTCGACGTGTGATCTGCACTCACCCGATGCGTGCAGATCACACGTCGACCACCGGCCCTGGTCTCGAGACGCTCGCTGCGCTCGCTCCTCGACCACCGAGACGACCACCGGGCCGCCGACGCGTCCGCCCCGACCGACCGTGACCGGTCAGCGCGCGGCGGCCCGCCGCAGCGTCAGCACCTGGGCGGCCGTGCCGACCGGGCCGTGCTCGTCGTGCAGCACCGTCGAGGTGAGGCCGACGCCCTCGGCGCCCCAGGTGACGGACGTGTCGAGACCGACCCACGGCCCTCGCGGCGTGCGGTGCAGGTGGTAGGTGAGGTCGACGTTGGGGTAGGCCCAGTCACCCGGAGCGGCGCGGACCGCGACGCCGTTGGCGGTGTCGAGCAACCGCGTCCAGGCCGCCTGCTCAGAGACCTCCTCGTCCGCCACCAGCGCCACCGGGGAGCTCACCCACGCCCGCCCCCGACCGGGCGCCGCCCCGGCGGCACGACGCACCTCGAGCGAGCCGATGTAGCCGCCGGGCCACAGCGAACCCATCTCCCACGGCTCGGAGCGCGCGGGCGGCGGCATGGGGGTCACGTCGTGCGCGGCGACGTCGGCGGTGTCCGAGGGCGCCAGGCGCCAGGTACGGGCGCGCAGCACGGCGCGCCCGGCGTACGACGCCTCGACCTCGGCGAGCTCGATCGTGCGCCCGGGGCGCACCACCCGGGCGCCGACCTCCACCTCGTCCACCGGCACGACGCCGAGGATGTCGATGCTGACCCGCGCCAGCGCGAGGTCCGGTCGGGGCAGGTCGCGCTCGAGGACGTGCACCAGCAGGCCGCAGAGCGGGCTGACGTGCTGCTCGGTCGTCGACCACGCCCCGCTGGTGTGCTCGGTGGCGAGGTAGGTGGTCCGGCCCGTCCGCCGGAAGTACGCCTCGTGGTGCTCGGTCACGGCGACGACCCTGCCAGGCCGCGGCCGACCACCCCGGCAGAGGGTGGCCAGCCTCCCCGGGGTGGGCGCAGGCTGGGGTCATGACCTCCTCCGAGCAGACCACCACCGCCGGCGACCAGGACCGCGAGCGGGCGCACCTCGTCGAGCTGATGGAGGACATGCCGATCGCGATGTTCACCACCTTCGGCACCGAGGGCCCGCGCAGCATCCCGATGGCGCGCCAGGAGGTCGAGCCCGACGCCGAGATGTGGTTCATCACCGCGCGCGACACCGCCCACACCCGGGCGCTCGGCCACGACGCGTCGGTCGCGCTCACCTTCTCCTCCCGCGACACCTGGGTGTCCCTGACCGGGAAGGCGTACGTCGTCGACGACACCGCCAAGCTGCGCGAGCTGTGGAACACCTTCGCCGAGGCCTGGCTGCCCGGCGGGCCCGAGGACCCAAACGCCGTGCTGATCCGCGTCGACGTCGAGAAGGCGGAGTACTGGGACACCCCCGGCGGCAAGGTCGCCTCGCTGCTGTCCTTCGCCAAGGTCAAGCTGACCGGGGACACCTACGACGCGCGGCACGGCACCGTCGAGCCGTGACCCGGTGGCCGCCCGCGCGGCCCTAGGCTGCGCGGGTGACCAGCACCCCCGCCCCGACGAGGGCGACGACCGGACCATGACCGAGCGGATGCGCGCCGGCGAGCTGTACCTCGCCGACGACCCCGAGATCGCCGAGGCCGGCCGCCGTGCCCTGGACCTGGTGGCCGCGTTCAACGCCACCAGCGCCCGCCAGGAGGCCCTGCGTCGCGGGCTGCTGGAGGACCTGCTGGGCTCGCTGGGCGAGGGGACCGAGCTGCGTCCGCCGCTGCAGGTCGACTACGGCACGAACCTCCACGTCGGCGACCGCTGCTTCGCCAACTTCGGCCTGGTCGCGCTCGACGTCGCCCCGATCACGATCGGCGACGACGTGCAGATCGGCCCCAACGTCCAGCTGCTCACCCCCACCCACCCGATCGACGCCGACCTGCGCCGCGCGAAGTGGGAGGCGGCCGAGCCGATCACGATCGGCGACAACGTGTGGCTGGGCGGCGGCGTGATCGTGTGCCCCGGCGTCACGATCGGCGCGGACACCGTGGTCGGTGCGGGCTCGGTCGTCACCCGTGACCTGCCCGCCGGCGTGGTCGCGGTCGGCAACCCCGCGCGGGTCCTGCGGAGCGCGGCCGACGACTGACGGCCGCACCGCCGAGCGCCACGACGTGGCCCGCGCCACGGAACACCCACCGGCCCTGCCGGGTTGGACCCCTCGTGGCTACCGAACAGTTCTCCGCCGACCAGGCGACGGCCCGTCCCGACACCCGACCGGCGCGTGCCGAGCCGGCACCTCCCCCCCAGGCCGGGGTGGTGATCGCCGGCCTGCTCGGCACCCTCGTGCTGGGCGGCATCATCTGGTCCCGCTCCGGGGGCATGACAGCCACCCTCTTCGCGGTCGGCACGGCCTTCGGCTTCGTGCTGTTCCACAGCCGCTTCGGCTTCACCTCCGCCTGGCGGCAGCTGGTCGCGGTGCGCCAGGGCGCCGGCCTGCGCGCGCACATGCTGATGATCGCCGTGGCGGCCACGCTCTTCGCCCCGATCCTGGCCACCGGCGCGTCCTTCGGCGCCGGCACCACCCCCACCGCCTCCCTGGCCCCGATCGGCTTCGGCGTCGTGATCGGCGCCTTCCTCTTCGGCATCGGCATGCAGGTCGGCGGTGCCTGCGCCTCCGGGACGCTCTTCGCGGTCGGCAGCGGGCAGTCGGCCATCGTGCTGACCCTCGGCGGGTTCGTCGTCGGGTCGGTGCTCGGTGCCTGGACCTTCGACTTCTGGCTCGGCCTGCCCGCCTTCGGCCCGGTCTCGCTGGCCGACACCGGCGCGGGCTACCTCGGCGGGTGGCTGATCACGCTGGCCGCGATCGGCGCCGTCGTGGCGGTCACCTACGTCGTGGGCCGCGGGCGTCGCGTGCCGCCGACCGGCCGCCCGGCCTCGGCCCGCGGGGCCGCCCGCGCCGTGCGCGGTTCCTGGCCGCTGTGGGTCGGCGCGCTGCTGCTGGCCGGCCTGAACGGCCTCACCCTGTGGCTGTCCGGCTCGGCCTGGGGCATCACCTCGGCCTTCGCGCTGTGGGGCTCCAAGCTGCTCGACCTCGTCGGCGTCGACGTCACCTCGTGGTCCTACTGGGCCGATCGCGCGGGGTCGTACGAGGCCGGTGTGCTCGGTGACACCACCTCGGTGATGGACATCGGGATCATGCTCGGAGCCCTGGTCGCCTCCGCTGCCGCCGGCGCCTGGACCCTGCACCGGCGGATCCCGGGCAAGCTCGCGCTCGGCGCGGTCCTCGGCGGCATCGCGATGGGGTACGGCGCCCGGATCGCCTACGGCTGCAACATCGGGGCGTACTTCGCCGGGATCGCCTCCTTCAGCCTGCACGGGTGGCTCTGGGGCGCGATGGCGCTCCTCGGGACCTACCTCGGTCTCAAGCTGCGCCCGGTCTTCGGTCTCGGGAACCCGAAGCCCGAGGACTCCGTCTGCTGATCCCCGCCCCCACGGCGTCCACTCAGCGGCGGTCGAGCCGGAGGACCTCCAGCCCCAGCCAGGTCGCCAACGCGTCCAGCTCGCGGTCTACCGCCTCCCGGACCGCCGGGGACCAGGGAGCGTCCTCGTGCACGGCGTCGACCCGCAGCACGCCCTCGGACGCCTCCGCGCTCGCGTCGACCTTGCCGACGAGCTCCTCGTGGTGCAGGACCGGCAGCGCCCAGTAGCCCCACCGCCGGGCGGCCACCGGCTTGTACATCTCGAGGGCGAAGTCGAAGGCGAAGAGCTCGGCGGCCCGCTTGCGGTCGACGACCAGCCGGTCCAGCGGCGACAGCAGCGCCGTCCGGCCCGGGACCTCGTCGTCGACGTCGGTGAGCAGGGCGGGGTCGACCCGCCACCGCCCGCGGACGCCCTCCACCACCGCCGGCTCCCCCGCCTCGCCCACCGACCCCGGCTCCCCCGGGACGACCAGCCGGCCCGGTCGGGCGATGCCGAGGGCGGCCAGGCGGCGCCGGTCACGCTCGGCCTCCGCCTCGGCCAGCGGGACCACCGGGTCGTCGGGGTAGACGCGCTCGGCCAGGTCGTAGACCTTGTCGCGGCCCTCCCGACCGACGACGGCGACCTCGCCCCGGGCGACCATGAGCTCGAGCAGCCGGACCCGGTCGCGGCCGTGGTTCCACCCGCTCGAACGCCAGGGCCTCACGCACGTGTCCGGCAGCTCCGGCACGGGCAACGGACCCTCGGCGCGCAGCAGGGCGAGGATCTCCTGGCGGCAGCCGCCGTTGGCCGCGACCCAGTCCCGCAGCTCGCTGGGCCAGCTGGACGTCGGGGTGTCCTCCCCCGGCCAGGCCGCCATCTCCGCGCGCAGCAGCGCGACGTCCTCGGCCGGACGGGCCATCATGTGCAGCTCGACCAGGCTGCCGGCGTCGAGGGCGTCGCGCAGGTCGGCCGGGGCGTACGACCCACCCAGCCTGCTCCACAGCACGACGTCGGCGCTGGGGGCGACCGCCGCGGTCGGGTCGAGCTGGACCACCGTGAGGTGCCGGACCACGTCCAGGAGGTCGGTGGGCCGGTCCGCGGTCAGCAGCTGGGCGCGCACGGCCAGCCGTCGCGCCCCGGCGCGGGTCAGCCGGTGGGCGGGGGCGTCCGCCGCGTCGGCGGCTCTGGCAGGCACGCCACCACTCTGCCGGAGACCACCGGGGCGTGTCAGGCGCCGTACGGCGTGAGCAGCTGGTCGACCGGCGCGAAGTCGTCGGTGAGGACCTCGGCGTCGCCGACCCACGACGCGAGCGCGTCACCGCTCAGCACGTCCCACTGCGTCTCCCGCTCGTCGAGCCCGCGGGCGACCTCCTCCAGCGGCAGCGGGGCGTCGGAGGCGACCACGACCATGTTGCCGCCGCCGGAGGCGTCGAGCACGTCGCTCGGGCCGAGCAGCGCGACGTGGTCGAACGCCGCGGCCAGCGTGGCCACCTCGGCGCGGGCGAAGGACAGCGGTGCGTGGTCGATGACGTTGGCGGCGTAGACGCCGTCGTCTTCGAGCACCCGGTCGACCTCGTCCATCATCTCGACGGTGGCGAGGTGCCAGGGCACGCTCACGCCGCCGAAGGCGTCACCGACGACCAGGTCGCGGCTGTCGTCGGCGACGTCGGCCAGGCCGAGGCGGGCGTCCTCGACCCGGACCTCGAGGTCCGGGCCGGTCTCGAGGCCGAGCCGGTCGAGGTCGACCTGGACGACCCCGCCGTCGATCTCGGAGACCACGCTGCGGGTGCCGGGCCGGTCGGCGGCGAGGTAGCGCGGCAGCGTGGCCCCGCCGGCGCCGAGGTGCTGGGCGGCGATCGGCTCGCCGGGCGGGAAGGAGGCGTCGGCGACGGCGGCGAGCGCCCGGACGTACTCGAAGTCCAGGCGGGTCGGGTCGCCGAGGTCGACGTAGGAGTGGCGCAGGCCGTCGAGCACCAGTGTCCGGCCGTCGGGGTCGTCGGGGTCCTCGACGACCCGGGCGCAGTGGTAGGTGGTCTCCACGTCGCAGCCGCCGGGAGCCACCAGCACCCCGAGGCCGCCGGCCAGGACGGCCGCGCCGGCGCCGACCCGGGCACCCCGGCTCCAGCCGGACCAGCCGCGCACCCGCAGGTCGACCAGGAGCGCGGTGGCCAGCAGCACCACGCCGAGGCCGACCATGATCACGCCGACCGGGACCCGCGAGATCAGCACGAAGCCGGTCAGCACGGTGCCGACGATCGCCCCGGCCGTACCGATCCCGGACAGCCGGCCGACGACCGTGCCGGTCTCCTCGAGGGTGGTCAACCGGAGCTTCGTGACGATCGGCGTCACCGCCGACAGCAGGGCTCCGGGCACCAGGATGGCGCCGAGCGCCACGAGCACGAACCCGCTCGGCGCGACCTCGGCCGCGGAGCGGACGGTGGCCGGGGTCAGCGCGACGACCGCGCCCGAGATCCCGATCGCCGGGCCGAGCAGCCGGCGCGGGTCCGTGGCGTCGGCTGCACGCCCGCCCAGCCAGGAGCCCAGCGCGATCGCGGTCAGCGCCACGCCGATCACCAGCGTGTTGGTCTCGAGCGTCAGCCCGAGGTACGGCGCGAGCAGCCGCAGCGCGACCAGCTCGACCACCAGCACCGCCGCCGACGTGCCGAAGACCAGCGCGGCGGCCGTCCGGGCCCCCATGCCGGTCGTCTCGGTCGCGCCGCGAGCGTCATCTCGACGCGCCGCGAGCGTCATCTCGGCTGTCCGCGAGCGTCATCTCGGCCGGTCGGGCGCGTCATCGGCGGCGCTTGCGGAGGGCGTCGGTGAGCAGCGAGACCAGGGCCTCGAGCTGGACGTCGGCGGTCGAGGAGGCGTCCTCGCCGGCCCCGTCCAGCGCGCGGGCGGCCAGGCCGGCCTTGCTGTCGATCAGCTCGGCGATCCGCGCGTCGATGGTCTGCGCGGCGATCACGCGCCAGGCAGTGACCGGCATGGTCTGACCGATCCGGTGCACCCGGTCGATCGCCTGGGTCTGCTCGGCGTCGGTCCAGGACAGCTCGGCCAGCACCAGGTTCGAGGCGACCTGCAGGTTGAGGCCGACCCCCGCGGCGGTCAGCGAGCAGACCACGACCTCGACCTCGGGGTCGCTGGTGAAGGAGGTGATCGCCTTCTCCCGCGCCGCGCGGGACTGGTCGCCGCGGATGGAGGTGTAGCCGATCCCGCGGCTGGCGAAGAGCTCCTCGGCGTCGTCCATGACGTCGACGTGCTTGGCGAAGAAGACGACCTTCCCGGTGCTGCGGGCCAGCTGGGCGGCGTAGTCCGCAGCCAGCCCGGCCTTGGCCTGGCCGATCCGGCGCATCATCCCGAAGACGTTCTCGCCGGTCTTCGAGGTGGAGTCCTCGCGCTCCCACGTCGCGACCCGGCGGACGAGCTCGTGGTCGATGCCGACCACGGTGCTGCCGGAGGTCCGCGTGGCCAGCGCCGTGTCGTAGCGCTCGACCAGCCGGCGCGCGAGCTCCTTCTCGGCCTTCTTGATCGAGCGGCCGGCCTCGTCGTCCAGCTCGACGGTGAGGTCGGCGACACGGCGGGCGGGGATGTCGGCTGCGACGTCGACCTTGCGGCGACGCACGATGCCCATGTCGACGACCCGCTGCCGCGCCGCCGGGTAGAAGCCCAGGTCGGCGGGGGTCAGCCCGATCTCCTCCAGGGAGTCCATCAGCGCGGGCAGCGGGGCCTTGTCGTCGATCCAGCCGAGGAACTGCCAGATCGCGCGGAAGTCCTCGATGTCGTTGATCAGCGGGGTGCCGGTGAGCGCCATCAGCAACGGGTTGCCCACGCGGGCGCGGATCCGCTGCGAGAGCCGCAGCACGTGCTGCGAGCGCTGCGACGAGCGGTTCTTGATGAAGTGGGCCTCGTCGACGACCATGCCGCGGAACCCGTGGTCGGCCATCCAGCCGGCGTG
Organism: Nocardioides aquaticus; assembly: GCF_018459925.1. Lineage (NCBI taxonomy): Bacteria > Bacillati > Actinomycetota > Actinomycetes > Propionibacteriales > Nocardioidaceae > Nocardioides > Nocardioides aquaticus. The sequence continues at coordinate 1,840,057 of NZ_CP075371.1, read as the reverse complement.
GCGGTCGAGGACCTCGTAGTTGACCACCACGATGTCGGCGAAGCCGTCGACCTCGCGGCCGTCGCCGTGCACCACGGTCGCCGCGTGCCGCGGCACCCACCGCGCGGCCTCGGCGGCCCAGTTCGTCTTGACCACGTTCGGCACGACGACCAGCAGCGGGAAGGCCTTGGCCGCCTGCGCGGCCAGCAGCGCCTGCGCGGTCTTGCCCAGCCCCGGCTCGTCGGCCAGCAGGAAGGTGCGGTGGCCCTGGCCCGCGGCCGCGACGACCTGGGCCTGGTGGAGCATCAGCTCCTGGCCGCGGCGGTCGCTGCCGACCACGGCGCGGGACACGTCCTCGGGCAGCGGCATGCAGGCCGAGGCGCCGGCCTCGGCGTTCTCGAAGGAGCGGAAGAGGGGGCCGAGCAGCTCCCAGCCGCTCAGCCGGTGGGTGCTGCTCTGCGAGCGTCGGACGACCGAGAAGTCGGGCTTGAGGAACGGGTTGGCCAGCTGACGGGCCGAGACCGAGACCGGCACGACGCCCCGGTCGGGCTGGGTACCGGCGACCTCGGTCTCGGGCACCGCCTCCGGCTCGGGCAGCTCGACGCCGCCGGCCTGGAGCATCTCGCGGCGCAGCGCCTTGGTCTCCGAGGTGATCTCGGCGTCCTCGTCGAGCAGCGTGAAGAGCGACGGCTGCCGGGCCGCGGTCTGGGCCAGGATCGTGGCCACCCCGTCGAGCCGCTTGAGCTGCTCGGAGCGGTACGCCTCGGTGGCCGAGGTGTCGGCCTTGACCCGGAACCGCTCGTCGCGCACCAGCAGCGCGATGGCCTGGAACCGCGGACGCACCCCGACCAGCGCGGAGCCGCGTTGCACGGCCGTCTCGACCTCCCGCACCGCCCGGGCGAGGACGGGGATGATCCCGTCGTTGTCCAGGTGCCGCACGCGCCCGTTGCGCTGGGGTCGGCGCGAGCCGTTCGAGCGTTGGCCTCGGGCCACGGAATCCTCCTAGACGACGCTGGGCCCGCGACATCGGGCCCACGGTCGGCGCTCAGGCACGACCGCGTGGACAGCTCCTCCGACGCACGCCCGGACCGACCGGGCGCACGGCGGGCGGCCGTGTCCGGACGAGCGGGCCGGGACCCGCTCGGGCATGGGCGACAGGAGCCGGGATCGCCCCTCCCGGGACGAGCACCGGTCGGGCACCGCCTGGTCCGTCCGGGGACGGGGTGGGTGCCGACGGGCCCAGCGTAGCGCGATCCTGGCGCGCGACCGACTCGGCGCACCGGGGGTGGACGGACGGGGCCGGCCCGGGACCTACCGTGGACCGGTGACCGACTCCCGCTCCGACACCCGCACCCCCACCCCCACCGCCCTGGTCGTGGGCGTCACCGGCATCGCCGGCAGCGCCCTGGCCGACCAGCTCGTGGAGCAGGGCTGGGCCGTGCTCGGCCTGTCCCGCCGCGCCCCGGCCGACCGCCCCGGCGTCACCGCCCTGCAGGCCGACCTGACCGACGCCGAGGCGTTGCGCGACGTGCTCGCCGACGTCCGGCCCACCCACGTCTTCCTCACCGCCTGGGCCCGCCAGGACACCGAGGAGGAGAACATCCGCGTCAACGGCGGCATGGTCCGCGACCTGCTCGCCGCGCTGTCCCCGGGCGGCAGCGTCCAGCACGTCGCGCTGATGACCGGCCTGAAGCACTACCTCGGCCCGTTCGAGGCCTACGGCAAGGGCGAGACGCCGGACACCCCGTTCCACGAGGACGAGGAGCGGCTGCCGTACCCGAACTTCTACTACGAGCAGGAGGACCGCCTGCTCGAGGCCGCCGCCCGCGACGGCTTCACCTGGAGCGTCCACCGCGCCCACACCGTGATCGGCGCCGCGCTCGGCAACGCGATGAACATGGGCCAGACGCTGGCCGCGTACGCCACCCTGTGCCGCGAGACCGACAGCCCCTTCGTCTTCCCGGGCTCGCAGACCCAGTGGGACGGGCTCACCGACATGACCGACGCCGGGCTGCTGGCCGAGCAGATGGTCTGGGCCGCGACCGAGCCGGCCGCCGCCGACACCGCCTTCAACACCGCCAACGGCGACGTCTTCCGGTGGCGCTGGCTGTGGCCGCTGCTCGCCGCGCGCCTCGGCGTGCAGCCCGAGGGGTACGCGGGGAGCCCCCGCCCGCTCGAGGAGCAGATGGCCGGCGCCGCCCCGCGGTGGCGCGAGGTGGCCGAGCGCGAGGGCCTGCGCGAGGCCGACCTCGACCGGGTCGCCTCCTGGTGGCACACCGACGCCGACCTCGGCCGCGACATGGAGTGCCTGACCGACCAGGCCCGCAGCCGCGCGGCGGGGTTCACCGGTTACCGCTCCACGCTCGACTGCTTCCTGGCGCTCTTCGACCGGCTCGAGGCCGACCGCGTCGTCCCGGCGCCGCGGTAGGTCGCGAGGTAGAGAAGGCGAGGTCAGTCGCGCGGCAGCGAGCCACCGATCGCGGCCAGCGCGGCCAGCGCGGCCGCCAGGCCCCGACGCGTGTCGGGGTCGCGCAGGCGACGCAGCAGCCGTAGCGGGCCCTCGGGCTTCCCCGCGGCCGCCTCCGCGGCGTCCCGGCGGGCGCGGCGCACGCCGTCGGCGACCTTGGCCGACTCGTCGGGGTCCAGGTCGCGCAGCCCTCCGGCCAGCTCCAGGACCGAGCGCACGGTGCGCGCGTCGACGGCCTGCAGCGCCTTGGTCAACAGCTGCGGGTACGCCCGCGCGCCGCCCGCCATCGCCCGCAGCAGCCCGCTGTCGTGCAGCGCGCGTACCAGCTCGTCGACGTCGTCCTGGGGCGCGCGGTCGGGGCGCACGGGCGGGGCGTAGCTCAGGGGTCGGGCCATCAGCGGGTCTCCTCCGGGCGGGCGGGACGGGTGCACCGGGCAGGACGGGTGTACAGGGCGGGTCGTGCGTCCGGGGCCCTCACGCGCGGGCCCCGTCGGGCTCGGGCCGGGTCGGGGGCTGGTAGTCCGCGCGCTCCCACTTCAGCGCGACCTTCACGCCGAGCTGCGGCGTCGGGTGCCCGTACCGGTGGTGGTGTGCCGGCAGCGGCGGGCCCTGCGGGTCGCCCTTCGTGTCCCGGTCGCCCTTGCGGGCCCGGTCGGCCGCTCGTCGGGTGCCGCCGCGCACCTCGTCGGGGCCGTCGGCGCGCTCCAGCCGCACGGCGATCTCCTTGTAGGCCGGCGTGTGGCTGTCGGGATCGACCACGCTCGAGGTCAGCAGGTTGATCTCGGCAGCCTGCATCGGCACCCACAGCTCACCGTCGTGCACCTCGTCCGAGAGCAGCACGCGCACCGTCAGCTCGCCCCGCCGCGAGATCAGCCGGACCCAGTCGCCGGTGGCCAGGCCCCCGTGCTCCTCCGCGGTGCGCCACGTCATCTCGGCGTAGGTGTCGGGCACCAGCTGCACCAGGCCCGCCGAGCGCAGCGTGAGGTTGCCCTCGTGGAAGTGCTCGAGGGTCCGCCCGTTGTTGACGTGCAGCGGGTACTCCTCGTCGACCTGGTCGGTGGGCTCGCGGAACTCCAGCGGGTGCAGCCGCGCCCGTCCGTCGTCGAAGTGGAAGCGGTCGGTGTAGAGCAGCGGCGTGTCGGTGCCGTCGGCGGCCACCGGCCACTGCAGCGAGGCGTAGCCCTCGAGGCGGTCGTAGCTCACCCCGGCGAACAGCGGGGTCAGGCCGGCCACCTCGGCCATGATCTCGCCGGGGTGGGTGAAGCCCCACTGGTAGCCCATCCGGTCGGCGAGGAGCTGGAGGATCTTCCAGTCCGGCTTGGCCTCGCCGATCGGCGGCATCACCTCGTAGAGGCGCTGGATCCGGCGCTCGGTGCTGGCGAAGGTGCCGTCCTTCTCCAGCGACGCCGCGGCGGGCAGGACCACGTCGGCGAACTCGCAGGTGCGGGAGAAGAACAGCTCGGAGACCACGAGGAAGGGCAGCCGCTCGAGGGCCTCCTGCACGTAGTGGGCGTTCGCGTCCACCAGCGACAGCTCCTCGCCGATCACGATCAGCCCCTTCAGGGAGCCGTCGTACGCCGCGTCGACCATCCCGTGGTTGTCCAGGCCCGGCTCGGCCGGGAGCTCACGCCCCCAGGCCCGCTCGAACTTCTGCCGCACCTCGTCGTCGTCGACGGGCTGGTAGCCGGGGAAGAAGGTGTTGATGACGCCGAAGTCGCTGCAGCCCTGGACGTTGTTGTGCCCGCGCAGGGGGTAGGCGCCGGTGCCCGGCCGTCCGTAGTTGCCGGTCAGGAGCAGCAGGTTGGAGATCGCGGTCGAGGTGTCCGAGCCCATGTGGTGCTGGGTGACCCCCATCGCCCACAGGGCCACGACCGACCCGGCGTGGGCGACCCGGTGCGCCAGGGCGCGCAGGTCCTCGGCCGAGATCCCGGTGCGCTGCTCGGCGTGCTCCAGGGTGAAGGGGGCAAGCGAGGCGACGTAGTCGTCGTAGCCGTTGACCCGCTCACGCAGGAAGGCCTCGTCCTGCCAGCCCTGGTCGACCACGTGCTTGGCCACCGCGGACAGCCAGACCAGGTCCGTCCCGGGAGCCGGCTTGAGGTACACCTCGGCCCGTTGCGCCATCTCGTGGCGACGCAGGTCCACCACCACGTGCTGCTGGCCGTTCAACTTCTGCGCCCTGCGCAGGCGCGAGGCGATCACCGGGTGGGAGGCCGCCGTGTTGGTCCCGACCATCAGGACCAGCTCGGCGCGCTCCATGTCGCTGATCGACCCGGCGTCGCCGCCGTACCCGACCGTGCGCCACAGCCCGACGGTCGCCGGGGACTGGCAGTAGCGGGAGCAGTTGTCGGTGTTGTTGGTGCCCAGGACCTGGCGCGCGAGCTTCTGGGTGAGGTAGCCCTCCTCGTTGGTGGCCTTGGAGGATCCGATCACGCCGGTGGCGTCCGGGCCGTGCTCGGCCACGATCTCGCCGAGGCGGCGCGCGACGACGTCCAGGGCCTCGTCCCAGGTGGTCTCACGGAACCGGTCGCCGTCGCGCACCAGCGGGACGGTGAGGCGGTCCTCGGCGTTGACGTAGTCCCACCCGAACTTGCCCTTGACGCAGGTCGAGATGGAGTTGGCCGGGCCCTCGAGCTGCGGCTGCACGCGCAGGATCTCGCGCCCGCGGGTCTCGACGTCGAAGGAGCAGCCGACGCCGCAGTAGGTGCACACCGTCTTCGCCTTGTCGGTGACCGCCATCCGCGCCGCCGCCTCGGCCTTGGAGATGTCGTAGAGCGGGAGGTAGCCGGTGGTCGGCTCCACGTCCTTGACCAGGTCGATCGCCAGCTCACGGGTCTCCGTCGGCCAGTCGGTCATCAGGCCGTGCCGGCCCAGCATGGTCTTCTCGATCAGGGCGTTGCAGGGGCACACCGACACGCAGTGGCCGCAGGACACGCAGGACGACTCCCCCGCCGGGGCGCCGCCGTCCCACAGCACGCGGGGGTCCTCGGAGCCCCAGTCGATGGAGAGGGTCTCGGTGACCTGCACGTCCTGGCACGCCTCCACGCACCGGCCGCACAGGATGCACTGGTCCGGGTCGTAGCGGTAGAACGGGTGGCTGTCGTCGACCTCGTACGGCTTGGGGCGGTAGCCGATCGTCTCGTGGGTCAGACCGCTCGCCTCGACCCCTGCCTTGAGGGGGCAGGCGCCGTCGTTGTGGTCGCAGACCGTGCAGTAGAGGACGTGCTTGCGGACCAGGCGCTGCGCAGCCTGCTCCCGCGCCGGCGCCGAGGGCCCGGTCGTGGTGACGTCCAGGCCGTCCCGGACGGGTGTCGCGCACGCACGGACGACCTCGCCGTCCACCTCGACCAGGCAGGTGTCGCAGGTCTGGATCGACCCCAGCGCGGGGTGGTAGCAGACCGAGGGGAAGTCGCCGTCGTGACCCTCGTCGGTCAGGGCCTCGACGAGCGGCCGTCGCGCGTCGGCCGGGACGTCGACGCCGTTGACGCGCACCACCACCGGCTCGGGCGGCGGCGCCGCGGCGTCCTCCGAGAGCGGGCGGAAGGTGGCCTGGCGGTCGCGGTCGACCTGGCTGCCGAAGGAGTCGTGGGTCACACACCCACGCAAGTCGCCCCGGACGGTCCGCACCACACCCGTGAGCATGGGACGGCCGTGGACGGGCGGCGCGGGCTCAGCGGCGGACCTGGCGGTCGACGTAGGCCAGTACCCGGTTGAACAGCGCCGTCTGGGTGGCCGCGTCGACCTGGACCGCCCGTGGCTCCGGGGCCAGCTCGTCGAGCAGGTCCGGGGCCCAGGGGGCGCCGGCGTCGTACGCCGCCCGGGTGCAGGCGCGCGCGGCGTCGCGGGCCGCACGGCGGTCCACGGTCCACACCGCGTCGAAGAGCCGGTCCGCCTCCTTCACGTGCTGCTGGCCGGGCAGCTCCCACGCGGTGAGCACGGCCGGCAGGTCGTCGTCGTCGCAGACCACGGCCCACTCGCGCAGCAGCGGGGCGCCGGCGTCGAGATGCACCCGGACCGGCCCGCGCAGGGACACCACGTCCTCCCCCCGTCGAAGTCGGCGAAGACGGCCGCGGTGCGCGCCCCGAGGGCGAGGTCGTCCCAGCGCCGTCGTGCGGCGCGGAAGTACGAGTCGTGCTGGAACGAGCCGAACAGGTGCGGGGCCAGGGCCCGTGAGCAGAACTCGTCCTCGATCGCCCAGGAGAGCGCGAGCAGCATCGGCTTGCCGAGCCGCTGCGGGGTGAGCTGCGGGTGGCGGCGACGGAGCGCGGCGAAGACCGAGCGCTCCCCCGGCACCACGCGACGGTGCCCGTCCCTGCCGTGGGCGTGGACCAGGGTGGCGGCGATCGCCGCCTCCAGGCGCACCCCCTCGTGCTGCCGGCGCACCACGTCGAGCACCGCGTCGACCTGCGCCTGATCGTAACGACGGTGCCCGCTGGGCAGCCGGTGCGGGACCGGGAAGCCGTGGCGTCGCTCCCAGGCGCGCAGGGTGGCCGCGCCCACCCCGGTCGCGGTGGCGAGGTCTCCGATGCTCAGGTCCGCCTCAGCGGGAGGGTCGGAGATCACACCCCTGGGGAGGCCTTGCACAGGCCTTGACACGTCGTCCATGGTTTAATCCTAACCGCCTCGACAAGATGTCGAGGTTCATCCTCCTGAGGAGCCCACCATGTCAGTCAGCAGCCAGTCCCTGGACGGGGGACACGACGAGGTCGTCGACTGGACCGACCTCGGTGCCCGCATGTGGACCTTCCTGACCGGCCGCGAGGCCGCGATCCACTACCGCTTCGAGAACATGACCGTCGAGGTGCCCCGCGACACCGGGTCCAACGCCCCCCGCGCCACCTGGAAGATCGACGGCACGCTGACCATCACCACCAGCGACGCCGGTGACCCGGTCGCGCCCGGCCAGAGCACCGGGCGGGCCTGAGCACCATGACCCTCGTCGTCGGCGCGGACCTGCGCTTCGAGATCGGCCGGGAGGACGGCAGCGCCGTCCACGGCCGTCTCCGGGGCAGCGGCAACCGCCTCGAGCTCGAGGTCGACGACCCCGGCGCCTTCGCCGGTCGCGCCGACGCCCCCGCGATCCGCACCGTGGCCGAGACCCTGGCGCGCTACGGGATGGTGGTCCGTGTGGTCTCCGGCGGCCAGCACCTGGTCTCCCTCGGCGCCGTCAAGGCGCCGTGGTGGCAGAGGCGTGCGACCGGCTCCCGCCGGATCCGGGTCGGCAGCCTGCGCGGTGCGCTGACCTCGGCCCGCTCGCGGGCCCGCGCCGCCGAGCCGGTCCTGCCCCGCAACGACCTGGTCCCCCCGCTCCCGGTGTGGCCGATCGCGCCGACCTTCCAGCGCAACCCGAGGGTCGGCACCGGCGGCACGCACGGCACCGGCGGCAGCCCGCGCCTGGTGCTGTTCAAGGCCGACGTGGTGGCCGGTGAGCGGCAGCCGATCTTCTGGCTGCAGGAGACCACCGTCGTGGGCTCGGACCCGTCCTGCGACGTGGTCCTGCCCGGCCTGGCCGACCGCCAGGTCGTCATCCGGCACAGCGAGGACGACGAGTACGTCGTCACCACGCTCGCCGGCCGTGCCCGCGTGCACGGCGCCCAGCTCGACGACCGCGTGGTGCTGCGTGCCGGCGCACGCCTCGAGGTGGGCGACCACCTGCTGGTGTTCTCGCGTGCCGAGCACGCCGACCACGGCCGCCCCTTCGGCGGTCGCGTCGGTGGCGAGCTCGGCCGCCAGGAGCGCCAGCCTCCCCGAGGTCCGACCACGGACTGAGGGCCCCCGATCGTGGGTGCGGACGCTCTGGCAGGGGTCGTCCGCACCCACACCTCTTTCTCCCCCCGGGACCGCGGGACCGCCCACCCGGGCGGGGCCGTTTGTCCCGGCCCCGCATCCTGGTCGCCAGGGAGGCCCCATGGCCACGACATGCTGCACACCGCGACGGACCGGGTTCCTGGGCGCGCTCCTGGCGTCCCTGGTGCTCACGGCGGCGTGCTCCGTCGACGGCACCCGGACGCAGGCGGGCCCCGAGGCCGACGACGGACCGCGGGCCGGTGGGGGTGCCGGCGTCGGCGCCGCCGAGGCGCCCGGCGCCACGCTCACCCTGGCCTTCGCCGGTGACGTGCACTTCGAGCAGGCCCTGGGCGACCTCGTGCAGCAGCCCGGCTCCGACCTGGGCCCCGTCTCGCGCGTGCTGGGTGCCGCCGACGTGGCGATGGTCAACCTGGAGAGCGCACTGGCCTCGCGGGACACCCCGACCGACAAGGAGCTCGAGGACCCGGACCAGCGCTACTGGTTCCGCAGCGACCCCGCGGCGCTCGGCGTGCTGGCCCGGTCGGGGGTCGACGTGGTCTCGCTGGCCAACAACCACGGCGCCGACCACGGTCGGACGGGGCTGCAGGAGTCGTTGGCGGTCGCCGACGAGCGCGCGCGGCCGGCCGTCGTGGGCATCGGCGCCGGCGCTGCGCAGGCGCACGCGCCGTACCGCGTGGACGTGCGCGGGACCGGCGTCGCCGTCCTCGCCGCGGACGCCTCGCCCCGCGAGAGCCGGGACCCGGTCTGGGCCGCCGGCGAGGGCGGCCCCGGGATCGCCGCCGCCCGCTCGGGCGACGCCGGCCTGCTGCTCGACGCCGTGCGGCGCGCGGCCCGTACGGACGATGTCGTGGCGGTCTACCTGCACTGGGGCGAGGAGGAGCGGCAGACGCCCACGGCGGCCCAGCGTGGCCTGGCCGAGCGCCTCGCGCGCGCGGGTGCCGACGTCGTGGTCGGTTCGCACGCGCACGTGCTGCTCGGCTCCGGGATGCTCGACGACACCTACGTGGGGTACGGCCTGGGCAACTTCACCTGGTACCACGGCCGCAAGTCCGAGACCGGGGTGCTGACCCTGGAGCTGCGCGACGGCGTCGTCGTCGGGGACCGGTGGTCACCGGCCCGGATCCCGCTCGAGGGCGGTGTCCCCCGGCCGCTGGCCGGTCGGGAGCGCGACGAGGCGCAGGTGTGGTGGCGCGACCTCCGCCGCGGCACCGGGCTGGCCCCGACGGCGACGGCGACCCCGGTGCGGCTGCCGGCGTACCGCGCCCGGGTCGCGCCGATCGGTGAGGCGCTCGGCCGCCGGATGACCGGCTCCAGCCACGACCCCGCCACCTGCCCGCTGCCGCTGGACCGGTTGCGCGTGCTGAGCGTGCCCCACGTCGGCTTCGACGGGCAGCCCCGCACCGGCCGGATGGTGGTGCGGGCCTCCCTGGCCCGCGACGTCGTGCAGGTCTTCGAGCGGCTCTACGACGCCCGCTGGCCCCTGCGACGGATGCGGTTGGTCGACGCCTTCGGCGGGGACGACGACCGGTCGATGGCCGCCGACAACTCCTCGGGCTACAACTGCCGCGAGGTGGCCGGCTCCGACACCCTCTCGGCGCACGCCTTCGGTCGCGCGATCGACGTCAACCCGGTCGAGAACCCCTACCTGACGGCCGGCGGCGTGCTGCCGCCCGCGGGCGCCCGGTTCGCCGACCTGGACCGCACCGCGGACGCCCAGCCCCCGGCCGGCGTGGTGCACGCCGACGACGTGGTGGTCCGGGCCTTCGCCGAGGTCGGCTGGGAGTGGGGCGGCGACTTCTCGGCGCCGGACTACCAGCACTTCTACCGCCCCTGAGCGTCCGGCCGGTGTCCGGAACCGTCACCTCGACGCGCCGCGAGCGTCATCTCGGCTGTCCGGAACCGTCATCTCGGCGGTCAGCCGCGGGGGGCGTGGAAGCGCGCGTGGAGCGCGCGCACCTGCTCGTCGAGCCCTGGTACGGGCCCCTCGGCCACCAGCCCCGGCGCCACCTCGCTGATCGGCAGCGGCGCGACCGGGGACGGCGCGACCCCGAGCTCGGCCAGCCAGCCCGTCAGCTGGGCGGTCGAGCTGGCGAAGACGATCCGGCCGAGCCCGGCCCAGGCATGCGCGGCCGCGCACATCGCGCAGTGCTCGCCGGAGGTGTAGACGGTCATCGACGCGCGTTCGGCGGGCTCGGTGTGCGCCCCGGCCCACTGCGCGATCTCGAGCTCGGGGTGGCGGGTGCCGTCACCCTCGCCGACGTGGTTGTGGTCCTCGAGGAGCACCTCCCCCCGGGCCGAGACGAGGATCGAGCCGAAGGGCTCGTCGCCCTGGTCGACGGCCTGCGCGGCCAGCGCCACGCAGCGCTCCAGGTGGGCCAGGTCCTGCTCGCTGATGCTCATGGCCCCCATCCTGGACCGGCCGCGGGGGTGGCCCGGACCGACCAGCGCGCGAGACTGCCCCGGTGACCGTCTACATCGCGTGGAGCAGCGTCGACCTGCCGACCGACGAGCCCGGCCCGTGGCGCGAGGTGCGGCCCGCGGCCCCCGGGCTGGGCTTCGTAGACAGCGACGACACCCTCTCCCGGGTCTTCCACGAGCTGAAGTGGTCGCTGCCCGACGACGCCTCGCTGGTCGTCGCGCCGCTCGCCGCGGCACCCAAGCTGAAGTACCTGCGGCCCGGCACGCAGACCTGGCTGCGCGCCCGGCTGCCGTCAGCCTGAGCCCGTGCCGTCGGCGCCGTCGGCGTGCTCGCGCGCGCAGGCCAGCACCGCCTCGAGGTCGAGGCCGTACGTCGGCCCGCCGGTCCCGGCGTACCCCTCGACCGCGGCGGACCCGCGGTCGAGCAGCCGCAGGCCGCCGGCGGTGTTGCCGCGGGCCAGGTGCGTGATCCCGACGCAGAGCTGGGCCAGTCCCTGCCACAGCGGGCGCTCCTCCTCAGGGCCGTCCTTCCACCGCGCCTCGAGCACCTCGTGCGCCGAGAAGGGCCGGCCCTCGTCGAGCAGCTCGCGGGCGTAGGCCACGGTCTCGTACGGCGGGAGCGGCTCCTCGGAGACCGGCTCGACGCCGACCTGGCCGTAGGGAAGGGGACGCCCGAGCGCGTCACGCGGGCGGGCCTGGCGGGGCCGCCCCTCGGGGTCGCGGTCGCGGGTGGTGGCCATCGCGCCATCGTAGGCACCGGCGCCCTCTCAGGCGGACCGTGGTTAGGTGAGGTCACCCGGTGCTCCCCTGGGCAGATCCGAGCGACCCCGCCGCAGCGCCGTGACGAGCGGTCGCCGCACCCCGTCCCGGCAGGAGCCCCGTGACCCTGAACTCCACCCACCGTTTCTCCCGGACCGCCGTCCTGGCCGTCGAGCGGGTCGAGGCGCCCGAGGTCGTCACCTCCGCCGAGCTCGACGGGCGGCTGACCGAGGTCTACCGCCGGACCCGGATGCGCCCCGGCCTCCTCGAGGGCCTGGTCGGCATCCGCGAGCGGCGCCGGTGGTCGGCGGACCAGACGTTCGTCGACGGCGCCGTCGCGGCCGGGCAGGCCGCCCTCGACGCCGCCGGGATCGCGGCCGGCGACGTCGACCTGCTGGTCAACACCTCCCTCAGCCGCCGCTGGCTCGAGCCGTCGACGGCCGTCGTCATCCACGACGCCCTCGGTCTCCCGCCCTCGGCCCAGAGCTTCGACGTCACCAACGCCTGCCTCGGCTTCGTCAACGGCATCGAGATCGCCGGCGCGATGATCGACGCCGGGCTGATCCGGCACGCGCTGGTCGTCGACGCCGAGGACTCGCTGCCGGTCCAGGAGTCGACCATCGCCCGGCTCTCCGAGGACGGCGTGACGTCGAAGGACGTGATGGCGCAGTTCGCCGCCCTCACCCTGGGCTCCGGCGCCGCCGGCATGGTGCTCGGACGGTCCGACGAGCACCCCGAGGGCCACCGGGTGGTGGCCGCGGTCAGCCGCGCCGCCACCCAGCACCACGAGCTCTGCGTGGGCGACAACGACACGATGATCACCGACCTCAAGGGCCTGCTCGACGCCGGCCTCGAGCTCTCCTCCGGCCTGTGGGCCGAGGCCGCCCCCGAGTTCGGCTGGGACGCCGGGATGGACCGCTACGTCCTGCACCAGGTCTCCCAGGTCCACACCGAGGCGATCTGCGAACGGCTCGGGATCGACCCCGACAAGGTGCCCCGCACCTTCCCCGAGCACGGCAACATCGGCCCGGCCTCGGTCCCGTTCACCCTGGCCACCCACAGCGCCGACCTCGCGAGCGGCGACCGGGTCCTGCTGATGGGCATCGGTTCCGGCCTCAACGCGTGCTGCCTGGAGATCCAGTGGTGACGACGAGCACCTCGGCCGCCCCGGACGCCCCGGACGCCCCGGACGCCTCGAGCTCCCCCGTGCCCCACGACCTCCCCGGCCTCGACCCGTCCTGGTCGCGCACCGTCACCGTCGAGGACACCGGCGGCGTCCCCCGCACCTGGCACTACCTCGACAACGGGGTCGAGCCGGTGCACGGCACGGTGCTGTGCGTGCACGGCAACCCCACCTGGTCCTACCTGTGGCGCGGGATGCTCGCCGCGGCCCCGCCCGGGTGGCGCGTGGTCGCCCCCGACCAGCTCGGGATGGGGTACTCCGCACGCACCGAGCAGCCCCGGACCGTCGAGCAGCGCGTCGCCGACCTCGGCACGCTCACCGACGCCCTCGGCATCGACGGCCCGGTCGTCACCCTCGGCCACGACTGGGGCGGCGCGATCTCGCTCGGCTGGGCGCAGGCCCACCGCGAGCAGCTGCGCGGCGTCGTCACCGGCAACACCGCCGTGGCGCAGCCGCCCGGCGACCACGGACCGCCGCTGATCCGGCTCGCCCACCTGCCCGGCTTCCGGCCCTTCGGCTGCGTGGCCACCCCGATCTTCGTGCGCGCCACCTCGAACCTGTCGCGGCCGGCCCTGCCCCGCGAGGTCCGCGACGCGCTCGCGCTGCCGTACACCGGTGCCGCGCGCCGCACCGCCGTCGGGGACTTCGTCGCCGACATCCCGTTCGCCGAGGGCCACCCCTCCTTCCCGTTCGTCGACGCCCTCGCCGAGGGCGTGCGCACCCTCGACGTCCCCGCGCTGCTCTTCTGGGGACCCCGCGACCCCGTCTTCGGCGAGCGCTACCTGGCCGACCTGCAGGACCGGCTCCCCCAGGCCCAGGTGCACCGCTTCGAGGGCGCCTCGCACCTGGTCACCGAGGACGCACCCCGGTACGCCGACCTCGTCGCGGCGTGGCTGACCGACCTCGACACGGCCCCCGAGGACCCCGGACCCGACCCCGCGGCCGCGGTGGCCCCCTCGGACGGCCCCTCCGACGGCCCCCCGGACCGGCTCTGGTCGGTCCTGGAGCACCGTGCCGAGGACCGCTCACCCGCAATCGCGGCGCACGGCACCGTCGTCAGCTGGGCCGCGCTCTCGCACCGGGTCTCCGAGCTCGCCGCCGGGATGGCCGCCACCGGGGTCCGCCCCGGGGACCGGATCGGCGTCCTGGTCGAGCCGTCGGCCGACCTCACCTCGGTCGTCTACGCCGCCTGGCGCGCCGGCGCCGTCGTCGTGGTCGCCGACAAGGGGCTCGGCTTCACCGGCATGCGTCGCGCCCTGCGCGGCGCCTCGCTGGACCACGTCGTGGGCGGTCGCGCCGGCCTGGCCGCCGCTGCGGCGATGGGGCTGCCGGGCTCCCGGATCGCCGTGGACGCCGGGCCCCCGGCCGTACGCCGCCTGCTCGGCGCCGAGCACGACCTCGACGAGCTGGCCCGGATCGGGCGGGGCACCGTGCTGCCGCCCGAGCCCGACCTCGACGCCGGCTGCGCGGTCCTCTTCACCTCGGGCGCGACCGGACCGGCCAAGGGCGTCGCCTACCGGCACCGTCAGGCCGCCGCCCAGGTCGCCCTGGTCCGGGCGACCTACGACCTCCGCCCCGAGGATGCGTTCGTGGCCGCGTTCGCGCCGTTCTCGCTGCTCGGTCCCGCCCTGGGTCTGGCGTCCTCGCTGCCGGACATCGACGTGACCGCCCCGGACACCCTGACCGCGCCGCTGCTGGCCGACGCCGCGGCGGCGGTGGGGGCCACCGTGGTGTTCGCCTCGCCGGCCGCCCTGCGCCGCGTCGTGGCCACCCGCGACCAGGTGAGCCCTGCCCAGCAGGAGACGCTGGGCCGGGTCCGGCTGCTGATGTCGGCCGGTGCGCCCGTGCCGTCCGCGCTGCTCCGGGCGGTCGGGCAGGTCCTGCCGGCGGCGAGCCTGCACACGCCGTACGGCATGACCGAGGCCCTGCCGGTCACCGACGTCTCGCTGGAGGAGATCACCGCCGCCGGCGCCGGGGAGGGCGTCTGCGTCGGCCGACCCCTGGTCGGGGTCACCGTCGGCATCGTCCCGCTCACCGGCACCGACCTCGAGCCGGACGGTTCCGGACCGGTCACCGACGCCGAGGTCACCGGCGAGATCTGCGTGCGCGCCGCGCACGTCAAGGACCGGTACGACGCCCTGTGGATGACCCAGCGCGCCTCGGCCCGGCACCCCGGCTGGCACCGCACCGGCGACGTCGGGCACCTCGACGACGAGGGCCGATTGTGGGTGGAGGGCCGCTCGGCCCACCTGATCAGCACCGCGGACGGGCTGGTCACGCCGGTCGGCCCCGAGCAGCGCCTGGAGGCCCTGCCCGCGGTGCACGCCGCCGGCCTGGTCGGCGTCGGTCCGGAGGGCGCGCAGGTGCTCGCCGCCGTGGTCGTGCCCGCGACGGACGGGCCCACCGCGCCGGCGCCGCGCCGCCGCGGGGGCTCGCTGGGCCTGCGGCTCGCCGACCACGACCTCGCCGAGGCCGTGCGCGGCGCAGCCGGCGTCCCGGTCGCCGCGGTGCTGCACGCGGACCGGCTGCCGCTGGACATCCGGCACGCCTCCAAGGTCGACCGGACCGAGCTGGCCCGCCAGGCCGCCGCCGTCCTCGCCGGGCGCGGGTGAGCCCGGCGTGAGGGTCCTGGTCACCGGCGCCTCCGGGCTCCTCGGCCGGACCACGGCGACCGCCCTGGCCGCCCGGGGCGACGACGTCACCGTGCTGCAGCGACGACCGTCCGGCACCGGCTGCCGCGAGGTCCTCGGCGACGTCGCCGACGCCGTGGCGGTCGAGAAGGCCGCGCGGGGCCAGGAGGTCGTGCTGCACCTGGCGGCCAAGGTCGACGTGGTCGGCCCCCTGGTGGAGTACGAGCGCGCCAACGTCGCGGGCACCCGTACCGTGCTCGCGGCCGCCCGCCGGGCCGGAGCCGGCCGCTTCGTGCACGTCTCCTCGCCCTCGGTCGCCCACGCCGGCCGACCGCTGGTCGGGGCGCCGGCGGACCCGGCGGACCCGGACCGCGCGCGGGGGCACTACGCGGCGACCAAGGCGGCCGCCGAGCAGCTGGTGCTGGCCGCGGACTCCCCCGACCTCGCCGCCCTCGCCGTCCGCCCGCACCTGGTGTGGGGACCCGGCGACACCCAGCTGGTCGCCCGCCTCGTCGACCGCGCCCGGTCCGGCCGGCTCCCCCTGCTCGGCCCGGCTACCGCGCTGATCGACACCACCTACGTCAGCGACGCCGCCGACGCGCTCGTGGCCGCGGTCGACGCCTGCGGGCCCGGGGCGCACGGTGAGCCGCTGGTGGTCAGCGGCGGTGAGCCCCGCCCGGTCGGCGAGGTCCTGGAACGGGTGTGCCGGGCCGCCGGCGTGCCCCCGCCGCGACGCCGGCTGCCCGTCCCGCTCGGGCTGGGCGCGGGCACGGTCGTCGACGCCCTGTGGGCCGCGACCGGCCGCCGGGACCAGCCGCCGCTGACCCGGTTCCTGGTCGAGCAGCTCTCCACGGCGCACTGGTTCGACCAGCGCCGCACCCGCGCGCTCCTCGGCTGGACCCCAGCCGTGGGGCTCGAGGAGGGCTTCGCGAGGCTCGGGAGCTGGTACGCCGATGGCTGCCCTGCCGTCTGAGCCGGATCCGTCCTCGAGCCCGTCCTCGAGCCCGTCCCCGGGCCTGTCCCCGGGCTCGGGTCCTAGGACCGACGGCCCTGGCCAGGCGGCCGGACCGGCACGACGATCGTCGGGTGAGCCCCCTCGTCGATCACCCCCCGACCTTCAACCACCGCCGGTGACCAGCGGCGCGGAGCCCCTGCCCCAGCAGGTCGAGCGGTGGCGCCTGCTCGTCGACCACCTGCCGGCGCTCGTCGCCTACTGGGACCGCGACCTGCGCAACGTGGTCTGCAACGCGGCCTACCTGCGGTGGTTCGGCCTCACCCCCGCCCAGGTGCACGGCATGCACATCAGGGACCTGCTCGGAGCGGCCCTGTACTGCGCGAACAAGCCCCACATCGACGGCGCGCTGGCCGGGCAGCACCAGCGCTTCGACCGCGTCCTGGTCACCGCGGCCGGCGAGACCAGGCACACGCAGGCCGAGTACATCCCGCACCTGACGGACGAGGGCGTCGCCGGGTTCTTCGTCCTGGTCGCCGACATCACCGAGCAGGTGGAGGCCCGCCAGGACCTCGCCGCGGCGCAGTCCCTGGCCGGCGTCGGCGGCTACACCATCGACCCGGTGACGGGCACCCTGCGCCTGTCGCCCGAGGTCCTCGCGATGCTGGGCCTCGACCCGGCCGACCCGAGCCCGACCATGGACGAGTACGTCGCCGCCGTCCACCCCGAGGACCGGGACCGGGTCCGGGCCCTCCGGGTGCGGGCCGAGCACGGGGAGGAGTACGAGACCGACTACCGCGTGCTGACGCCCGACGGCTCGGTGCGGCACGTGCACAGCCGCACGTCCCGGGTGCTGGGCCCCGACGGCGCGGTGGTCCTGCTGCGCGGCGTGATGCAGGACGAGACGGAGGTCCAGCGCCTGGCCGACGACCTGGCCACGACGAACCGGTTGCTCACCGACCTGATCGGGATGCTCGGGCACGACCTGGCCCAGCCCGTGACGGCGACGAACGGCTACCTCGAGATCCTCGACCAGGAGTGGGACGACCTGGACACGGACGAGCGTCGGTCGCTCGTCCGCCGTGCCTCGCGGACCGGGACGCGCTCCCAGGGGCTGCTGGCCGACGTCCTGGCGCTGGTCAGCATCGGGGCCTCCAGCCTGACGACCCGACCGGAGGCCGTGGACCTCGTCGCGGTGCTCGAGGAGGCCCGCGAGCACGCCCGGCTCACCCTGACGCTGACCTGCGAGACGCCGGCCCGGGCGTGGGTGGACCCCGTGCACGCCGCACGGATCATGGACAACCTGCTGGTCAACGCGGCACGCTACGGTCGCGCGCCCTACGTGGTCGGGGTCCGGGAGGACGCCGGCGAGGTCGTGGTGCGGCTGCGGGACCACGGCGAGGGCGTGCCTGCGGCGTTCCTCCCCCAGATGTTCGACCGGTTCTCCCGGGCCCAGACGGGGGTGGCGGCCCAGGTGGCCGGCACCGGGTTCGGCCTGTACCTGGTGCGCGAGCTCGCCCGGGCCAACGGCGGCACGGTGCGCCACCGCGTCCCGCCCGACGGGACGGGAGCGGAGTTCGAGGTGCGGCTGCCCGTGGCCCGTACGCTGCCGCCCACGGACGCACCCGTCCCCGAACCCCGGAGGCCGCGATGAGCGTCAGCCTGTACTACTCCCTCGAGCGTGACACGCGCCTGGCCCCCGACGAGCAGCAGCGGGTCGCCGCGGTGCTGGCCCGGCACGACCTCGACCGCTTCGCCGACCCGCTGATGGGCGGCGAGCCCTTCTCGTTCTGGGACGACCCCAGCGAGGGCACCGCCCTCGAGGGGTCGGTGCGCGTGCCGGTCGACCTGGAGCGCCCGGAGGAGACCGCCGGGGCCGCCCTGGCCGAGTGGGGCCGTCTGCTCGGCGAGCTGCGCCAGGTCCTGGACGGCGGCACGTGGCGGGTGCACCTCGAGGACGTCGCGATGGTGTGGGTCGAGGAGCGTGGCGTGTTCTGGTTCCCCGCCGGGGGCTGAGGTCCGCCGGGGTCACCGCTCGACGCGCGTGCCCGGCCGCACGACGAACCACCCCGACGCGCACGCCACCACGGCGCCGGGCAGCTGCGCGGACTGCTCGGCCAGCACCAGGGCCGTGAGGGTCACGAAGCACACGAGGCCGTACGGCCCCGCCACCTCGTCACCCCCACGGCCCGCCCCGTCGCTCTCCATCCGGGTCGGTCAGGACGGGACGCTGTCGAGCCCGGTCAGGCCCCGGCGGCGGCGGATCCGGTTGGTGAGCGAGGAGAAGACGACGTCGACCACCATGCCGATCAGCAGGATCACGATCATCAGGGCGATCACCAGGTCGGCCTGGCCCAGGTTCCGGGCGTTGCTCATGTCGCTGCCGAGCGCGACGACGCCGGGGACGCTGACCAGGAGCTCGCCGGCCAGCAGGCTCCGCCAGGAGAACGCCCAGCCCTGCTTGAGCCCGGAGACGTAGGACGGCAGCGCGGCCGGCAGGACCACGTAGCGGTAGCGGTCGACGCCGCGCGCGCCCAGCATGTGGCCGGCCCGCAGGAGGTTCGGCGGCACCTCGTCGATGCCGCTGATGATGCCGTTGGCGATCGACGGCGCCGCGCCCAGGACGATCACGAAGGTGATCGCGTTCTCGGTCAGCCCGAACAGCAGCAGCGCGAGCGGGAACCACGCCACCGACGGCATGGTCTGCAGGCCGGTGATCAGCGACCCGATCCCGGCACGCAGCACCCGCCACCTGGACACCGCGATCCCGAGCAGGCTGCCGAGCAGCAGCGCGATGAAGAACCCGAAGAGGCCGCGCCGCAAGGTCGTGCCCAGCGAGCTCCACAACCGGCCGTCCGGGTCGACGGCGGCCTCCCACAGCCGGGAAAAGGTCTGCCCGGGCCCGGGCAGCAGGTAGTCGGGCTTCCAGCCCGACAGCGCGACGACCTGCCAGACGCCGACGGCGATGCCGACCGCGAGCAGCTTGGGCCACGTGGCCGCCCAGGTCTTCGCGCCGAGGCCCCGCGGCCTGGGGGCCTCGAAGGTGGGCGGCGTGCTCGGCTCCGCACGCTCCAGCACGTCAGCGGACATGACGGGCCACCTCTGCCTTCAGCTCTTCGGTCAACCGGCCGGACATCTCGGCGACGGCGACGTCCTCGTGGTGCCGCGGGCGCGGCAGGTTGATGTTGTACTCCCGCTTGACCCGCCCGGGGCCGGACTCCATCAGGATGGTGCGGTCGCCGAGGCGGACGGCCTCCCGGACGTTGTGGGTCACGAACACGACGGTGAGCCCCACCTCGGTCCAGATCCGCTCGAGCTCGTCGTGCATGTTGTCGCGCGTCATCGCGTCGAGGGCGGCGAAGGGCTCGTCCATCAGGACGACGTCGGCGTCCTGGGCGAGCACCCGGGCCAGGGCGCCGCGCTGGCGCATGCCCCCGGACAGCTCGTGCGGGCGACGGTTGCCGCGTCCCCCCAGCCGCACCATCGCCAGCAGCTCGTCGACCCGGGGTCCGCGCTCCGCGCGCGGCATGCCCTGGAGCTTGAGGGCGAGGTCGACGTTCTGGTGCAGCGTGAGCCACGGGAAGAGCGCGGACTCCTGGAACATGAAGGCGACCTTGCGGCCGCCGACGTCCACGCTCCCGGCGCTCGGCACGTCGAGGCCCGCGACCAGGTTCAGCAGGGTGCTCTTGCCGCACCCGCTGGCGCCCACGAGGCAGAGGAACTCCCCCTCGTGCACCGTCATGTCGACGTCGTGGAGCGCGACCGTGTGCTGGTCACCGGCCCCGAACTCCTTGGACACGCCGGTGATGGTGACGGCCGGCCCGCCGGACCGCACCGGTTCGCGGGGGGTCGACGACCGCGTCAACGGGCGGAGGAACCTGGTGCTGGTCACGGCCCCGTCACCTCCTCCTCGCCGGCCTCGGCCAGGATCTCGTTGAGCGGGTCGAGGTCGTACAGGTCGGCGAGGTCGGCCTCGATGGGCTCGATCACCTCGACCGACTCGGCGTCGGCCGCACTCTCGACGAGCGTGCTGGCCAGCGGGTCGTTGGTGAAGGTGAGCGAGTCGAACGCCGAGGTCAACGTCTCGGCGGGCAGCTCGGACTGGGTGAGCTCGAGGAGCTGCTCCCCGATGATGGTCTTGGCCTCGTCGGGGTTGTCGTTGATGAAGCTCGTCGACTCCACGTGCGCGTTCAGCAGGTCGGCCACGAGGTCGGGCTCCTCCTCGAGGAACTCGGTGCGCACGATCAGCTGGGTGGTGACGAACTGGCCCTCGGGCCACAGCTCGGCCTCGTCGAGGAGCACCTTGCCACCGGCGTCGGTGAGGATCGCGACGTACGGCTCGGGGACCCAGGCCCCGGCGATGTCACCCTGCTGGAACGCCTGCACGGTCACGCTGTTGTCCTGGCCCAGGATCGAGATGTCACCGCCGCCGTCGGTGTCGGTCTCGAAGCCCTCCTCCTGGAAGTAGGCGCGGGCCGCGATGTCCTGGGTGTTGCCGACCGACGGCGTCGCCACGATCTCGCCGCGCAGGTCCTCGATGGTCTCGATCTCGGACTGGACCACCAGGGCCGCGCCGCCCGAGGTCGCCCCGGCGATCACCCGCACCCCCTCGCCACCGGACTGGGCGAAGGCGGTGACCGTCGGCGAGGGGCCGATGTAGGTCGCGTCGAGGCCACCGCCGAGCAGCGCCTCGATGGTGTCCGTGCCGGAGTTGAAGTCCTGGGCCACCAGCGTCGCACCGTCCTCGGCGAGGGCGTCCTCGTAGAAGCCCTCGGACAGCCCGACCAGCGGGGTGCCGTGGGTGAGGTTCGGGAAGTACCCGAGACGGACCTCGCCCCCGTCCTCGGAGCCCGACGAGGAGGCGTCGGAGTCGCCACCGCAGGCTGCCAGACCGAGCACGAGGACCACCGTGGTAGCGAGGGTGGCGACGTGGCGGGGACGCCGACGCGAGGTGGAGGGCGACAGGTTCATCCGGTGCTCCGATGCGGTTAAGTGGACGGATCCGACAATCTTAGTCGGATCACTCGACTTAGAGGAAGGTAGACCACGCCGGGGCAGGGGGACCCCGGACGCGCCGCGTGTCGCACGGGAAGGAGCCGAGAGTCCTCGGCGACTCCCCCGCCCCGCCGAGGTGACGCTCGCGGACAGCCGAGGTGACGGCGGGTTCAGAGGAATGTCGCAACACCCCTGATGACTAGGGGAAGAACGTGCCTACTCCGCCGATGGCTGTCGAGCAGGTTGATCTGATCCATTGTTTGTTGCGTCGTGGTGTGCAGCAGAAGGTGATCGCACAGTGTTCGGGTGTGTCGGTGCGGACCGTGCAGCGGATGCTGGCCAGGCTCGGTGGTGTGCCCAGACCAGCAGCAGCCGAGTACGGCCCGCGTTACCTCAGCCAGGACGAGCGGTGTGAGATCGCCCGGCTCCACGATGGCGGGATCTCGGTGCGCGCGATTGGCCGGCGGCTGGGGCGCTCGCCCTCGACGATCAGCCGTGAGCTGCGCCGCAACGTCCATGACAAGACCGGTCACTACCTGCCCCACCCGGCCCATACCCGGGCCTGGGAGCGTCAGCGGCGACCGAAGGCCTCCAAGATCGCCTCGGACCCGCGGCTGGCTGCCTGGGTGCGGTACATGCTCAAACATCGGCTCTCACCTGAGCAGATCAGTGGGCGGTTGCAGGTGCGTTTCCCCCACGATGAGTCCATGCGGATCAGCCCCGAGACGATCTACCAGTCCTTGTACGTCTATCCCCGCGGGGAGCTGACCCGGGAGCTGAAGTCGCACCTACGCAGCGGCAGGACCCATCGCCGTGCGCGTGGGCAGCGCATCAACAAGCACGAGCGGATCGTCGGGGCGGTCTCGATCCATCAGCGGCCCGAGGAGGTCAAGGGCAGGTTGGTGCCCGGGCACCACGAGGGCGACCTGATCAAGGGCTCGACGGCTTCGAACTCTGCGGTGGCCACCGTGGTCGAGCGGCACTCGGGGTACCTGACTCTGGTCCACCTGCCCGAGGGGTGGGCTGCGGACAAGGTCGCGGCCGCGCTGGCCCAGGAGATGGGCAAGCTGCCGGCCTGGTTCGCCAAGACCCTGACCTGGGACCGTGGTGTCGAGATGGCCCGCCATGCCGACTTCGCTGCAGCGAGCGGGATCGATGTCTACTTCGCTGATCCCTACAGCCCTCAGCAGCGCCCGAGCAACGAGAACACCAACGGCCTGATCCGTGAGTACCTGCCCAAAGGCACCGATCTCTCGGTCCACACCCACGATGACCTGGCCCTGGTGGCCAAGGAGCTCAACAACCGCCCTCGTAAGCGACTCAAGTTCCTCACACCGGCAGAGGTCTTCGCTAACCTGCTGACCGACCACAAGCCAGGTGTTGCGACCACCCCATGAATTCGCCGACGCTCGCGGCGCGTCGAGGTGACGCTCGCGGCGCGTCGAGGTGACGCTCGCGGCGCGTCGAGGTGCTCGACGACGCCGGCCGGATCGAGCTGCACGTGCGCGACGCGCTCCGCCGGGTCACCGCCTCCTTCCACGAGCGGTCGGCGGTCAGCGAGTCACCGCTCCTGGCCGAGCGCTACGACGACCCGGCCCTGCCACGTCGCTGACCTGCGCTCGCACCGACCCGTCCGGACACCGGGCACCACCGGCGGGGTCACTGCTCGACGCAGGGTCCGGAGGTGGCGGTGAACCAGGCCTCGAGCACCTCGTCGTACGGGCCCTCGGCGGTCGCGACGCAGGTCAGACGGTCGATCTCGGCCAGGGAGGCGCCACCCGACCCGCGGACGGTGTACACCCAGGCGCCGTCGCCGAGGGCGAGCAGCTGGGGGTGGGTGATCTCGTCGAGGACGCGGCGGTCGGCGGGGTCGTCGACGTCGGGCCGGTCGGTCAGCCGCCCCTCGGCGATGAGCGGCCCGTCCGAGTAGGCGCGGACGGCGAGCGGGAGCCCCGCCTCCTGGAGCCGCTCCCAGCGGTCGACGAGGAGCGCCGGAGGGAAGCCGCTGTCGTAGCTCAGCGAGGCACCGTCGGACGCCACGCCACCCCAGCCGACGAGGGAGTCGTCGGGATGGCGCGCGGCGAGCGAGGCGAGGAGGGCCGGCACGTCGGCGTACGTCGACCCCCCGGGGAGCGAGACGAGGTAGGTCCCGGCGACGTGATCACCTCCCGCGACGCCGTCGGTCGTCAGGTCGACGGCGACCGACTCCGGGCCGGACGCGGCCGCGAGCCCCGTACGGACGGCGTCACCGACCGCGGTCGTCGAGGCCTCGGGCTCGAAGGAGCGGAGCGACACCGTCGTCCGCCCCGTCCGGACCGCGAGGTTCGCCTCCTCGCCACGGTGGGTGGTGCTGAAGGCGTCGTACGCGGTCTCGGCCACCGCGACCACCTCGTCCGCGGTCGCGGTGCCGCTCATCTCGACGCGCAGGGCGATCTTGCCCGAGTCCAGAGGGAGCGGCTCGCCGTAGTCGAGTCGGACGGAGGTGACGCCGGGCAGGTCGGCGAGCTCGGCGTCGAGCTCGCCGGCCGCCGTCCCCAGGTCCGGGTTGGCGCACGAGGCGCCCAGGGACAGCACGGCGACCAGGACGAGCGACCGGAGCACCGGTCCCGTCCCGCGCCTCGCCGGTGGGAGGTCCGCCGCCTCGCCGACGGGCACGCTGGTCATGGGGGGAACGTAAGACTTCCCTGACGCCGTCCTCAGAGGCCTCCGCCCTCCGTCGAGGAACGAACGGCCCGGCGTCCGACGCCCCTCCGGAACCGACCGCACCCTAGGCGATCCCGCACTCCGAGCGTCTCCCCTCGCCGACGACGCACCACGACCCGTCCCGAGCCGTCGGTGCCCACCATGTCGTCCGTGGCGGAGCCGGCGCAGGGCCGGAGGTCACCGGGACGTCGACCCGAGGACCTTGGAGGTCAGCCACGGGGACCTTCAGCACTCCGTGGGGTCTCGGGCGCTGCCTAGCGTGGTCGCCACGAGGGTGACGCCGGCCAGGACAGCTCCCCCGCCCCCATCCACGACGGAGGCTGAGACGCCATGACCCGTACGAGGACGATCCTGCTCGGGCTGCTGCTGTTCAACGGCGTCACCGCGGTGGGCGGAGGACTCGCCCTGATGACCGGCTGGATCCCCGAACAGGCGTCCTGGGTCCGGGACACCGACTTCGCCAGCAGCTACTTCCCGGGCGTGATCCTGATGGCCGTCGTCGGAGGGAGCTCGCTGGTCGCCGCGGCCGCCCTGGTCAAGCGCACCGACGGCTGGCAGCTCGCCAGCATCGTCGCCGGGACCGTCATGCTGTTCTGGATCGTCGGGGAGATCGCGTCGATCCGGGGGTTCCACGTCCTGCAGGTGGTCTACCTCGTGACCGGCGCCCTCGTCGTGGCGTGGACGCCGGCGCGGCCGGCCGCCGCGGCCCCCGCGCACGACCGCGCGACCCAGGACCACCTCGTCCGCGCGCGGCGAGCAGGACGAACGGGTGACGCCGATGACCCCGGTTGACCACGTCCGGCCGGGCCCCGGTGGCGTGAGCCGTCGGACCCGGCGCCTCGTCACAGCCGTCGCCGCGCTCGTGGTGCTCGCCGCCGTGCCCACGTTCCTCGTGGACGGGATCCTGAACGGGACGCCGGTCCTGGACGGCTCCGCGCGGGGCACGGCGCTGACGATGCTCGTGCTCGCGCTCCCGGTGCTCGTGGCCGGCCTGGTCGGCGCCTCCAGGGGCTCTGTCCGGGGAGGAGCCGCTCTCCTCGGTGCGCTCGGCTACCTCACCTACAACGCCACCCTGCTGGTCTACGCCACCCCGTTCAACCAGCTCTTCCTGGTCTACGTCGCCCTGCTCGGGTCGTCGCTGTGGTCCTTGGTCAGCGCCCTGCTCGACCCCAGGCCACCCCTGGCGCCGGGCACCGCGCTGCCCGCGCGCGGGATCGCCGCCTTCATTCTGACCGTCGTCGCGCTCAACGCGGCGGCCTGGCTGAGGGTCGTCCTGCCCGACCTGGGCGAGGACCCGCCCGGCTTCCTGGAGGGGACCGGCCTGACCACCAACCCGATCCACGTCCAGGACCTGGCGGTCTGGCTGCCGGCCCTCGCGGTCGTGGCCGTGCTGCTGTGGCAGCGCCGGCCGTCCGGGGTCCACCTCGCCGGCGCCGGGCTGGTCTTCTGGGTGATCGAGGCGGTCGGCGTCGCCGTCGACCAGTGGTTCGGCCACCGCGCGGACCCCACCTCCGACGTGGCGACCCTGGCCGGCGTCTCGCTGTTCGTCGTCCTCGCCTCGGCGACCCTCGTGCCGCTGGTCCTGTGGCTGCGCGCGGTCCCGGCCCCGGCGGAACGCCGCTCCCCTGACCCCGCTGGCCCACGCACCGCCCGACCCGTCGGCGACGGGGGCGTGCGGTCGTGACCACCTCGGCTCCCTCGGACGGTCACCCCGGGCCCGTGGGGGACGCCGGCACCGGATGGACGGGCAGGCGGGTGGTCTCGGTGGTGCTCGGGTCCCTGCTGGTGGTCGGTGCCGCCGGGCTCGCCAGCGGCGGCGTGGGCCTCGTCGCCGTGGACCAGGTGGCCCGGGACGCCGACGGGTTCGTGATGGGCCCCCGGCACCGGCTCGCCACCGACGGTTTCGCGATCACCTCCGAGGACGCCCACCTGCACACCGACGGGACCCTCGAGATGCTGCCCGACGCGGTGGTCGGTGACCTGCGGCTGAGCGTCGAGGCCGTCGAGGGCACCGAGGCCTTCGTCGGCATCGCGCCGGCGGCCGAGGTGCGGTCCTATCTCGCGGGCGTCAGGCACGACACGCTCCTCGAGGTCCGCGGCGGAGACCCCGTCTACCGCGCGACGCCCGGCGGGGCCCCCGCCACGCCGCCGACCGAGCAGAGCTTCTGGGCGGCCGAGGCCTCCGGCACCGAGCCGGAGCTGACCTGGAGCCTCGAGGAGGGCGACTGGACCGCGGTGGTCATGGCCGCCGACGGCTCCGACGGGGTCGCTGCGGACGTCTCGGCAGGCGCCGAGATCCCGGTGCTGCGGACCGCGGTCACGGTGCTGTTCGTCCTGGCCGTCCTCCTGGTCCTCCTGGGCGCCGCCCTCATCGCCGTACCGGTCCGGTCGGTCAGCAGGGAGGACCCGTGAGGGACGCCGCCTCACCGCTGGTGTGGCTGGTCGTGCTTCCCGCCGGGCTCGTGGCGCTCGCCGTCGGGGTGGGACTCGGGCCGCGTCACTACGCCGTGGAGGGTCTCGGCCCCCCGGCCGTCGCGGGTGCGGTGCTGATGGGTGCCGGGCTCGGCGCCTCGGCGTGGGCGACGATCCGCGTCCTGTCCGCAACCCGGCGACGGTGGTGGGCGCCGGTCGTGGCCCTGGTGCTGGTCACGGCCGCCCTGGTGCTCTGGACGCTCGGCCAGGCGGTGGCCGCGTCGTACGCACCCCGACCGGCGCTGGGCGAGCGGACCCCCGCCGACCTCGGGCTCGGCTACCGGGACGTGACCTTCCCCAGCAGCGACGGCACGGACCTGGCCGGGTGGTACGTCCCGACCCGCAACGGTGCCGCCGTCGTCCTCATGCACGGGGCCGGGTCGACCCGGTCCGAGGTGCTGGAGCATGCGGCGGTGCTCGCCGAGCACGGCCTCGGGGTCCTGCTCTTCGACGCGCGCGGCCACGGCGAGAGCGCGGGCCGTGCCATGGACTTCGGCTGGTACGGGGAGTCGGACGCGTCCGGTGCGGTGGACTTCCTGAGCCGGCAGCCCGGCGTGTCGGCCGGGCGCATCGGGCTCGTCGGCCTGTCCATGGGCGGGGAGGAGGCCATCGGGGCCGCCGGGGTCGACGCGCGGGTGGCCGCGGTGGTGGCCGAGGGCGCCACGCACCGGGTCGCGGCCGACAAGGGCTACCTCGACGTGTACGGGGCTCGTGGTGAGGTGCAGCAGCGCGTCGACCGGGTCACCTACTGGCTCGCCGGGGGGCTGTCGGGTGCTCCCGAGCCGACCTCGCTGCGACGATCCGTCGCGACCGCCACCGCGCGACCCGATCCCACCGGCTTCCTGCTCATCACGGCCGGGGAGGTGCCGGACGAGCGGCACGCCGCCGACTACCTCTCCGGCCCGGGCGACGACCTGGTCCGGACGTGGACCGTCCCCGGCGCGGGGCACACCGGAGGGCTCCAGGAAGCGCCCGCCGCGTGGGAGGAGCGGGTGACCACCTTCCTCGCCGACTCCCTGGCTCCCGTCGCGCGGTGACCGACGCCGTCGTCTGCGGAGCTCCCGTCCAGCGAACTCGAACTCACGTATCGTGCTTCTCGTGAGCCGCGAGTGGACGTTCCTGTCGAACCACGGCCACGTCCTGGTCTCGTTGGCGCGGGACCCGGACGCACGGATGCGCGACGTCGCCGACGCGGTCGGCATCACCGAGCGGGCCGTGCAGCAGATCGTGCGCGAGCTGGTCGACGAGGGGTACCTGCGCAAGGAGAAGGTCGGTCGCCGGAACCGGTACGCGGTGGCCCAGGAC
Source organism: Nocardioides aquaticus (assembly GCF_018459925.1). Classification (NCBI taxonomy): domain Bacteria; kingdom Bacillati; phylum Actinomycetota; class Actinomycetes; order Propionibacteriales; family Nocardioidaceae; genus Nocardioides; species Nocardioides aquaticus. The sequence continues at coordinate 1,812,389 of NZ_CP075371.1, read as the reverse complement.
GCGCGCTTCCGCCACGACCTGGAGTCGGCCGTCACCCTGGGGGCGTTCCTGGACCTGGTGCGGAGGGGAGCCGGCCGGCCGGTCAGCGCCGACGTCGGCTGACCAGCGCGACGCGTCCGTGCTCGTCGAGGTCGCCGTCCTGCAGGAGGGCCAGCTGACCACCGTGCAGGATCACCTGCTCCATCAGGTCGTCGACCAGGTCGTGCACGTGGTGGTCGGCGTACGGGTCCGCCCGCCGGCCCTGGGGTCCGCTCGCGCCCGCGGACGGGGGACGCGCGCTGCCCGGGCTGATGAAGCCCTCCTCGACCAGGAGCATCTCGGGCCTGCGCACGGGCAGGGTCTGCCAGCACGCGTCGATGCCGGTCACGACGTCCTCGGGCCGGCCCGTCATCGCCTCGCGCAACCGGTCCAGGGCATCCGCGCGGCGGGTGCGCAGGTAGTCCTGGATCACCGCGGAGCCGGCCAGCGCGAGATCCAGTGCGGTGTCGTGCTCGTCGGCGTCCACCCGGCCCGCGAGCCGCTCGAGGTTGCGGCTGAGCAGGCAGAAGCGGTCGAGGAGGTGCGGCGGGCCCGCCAGGACCAGCGGGCTCGGATGTGCCGAGCGGTAGTCCCGGAGGAGCCGGTCGACCCCTCGCAGGTAGGACTCCGCCACCTCCTCGCGCACGTCGGCAGCGCCCGGGGACCCGGCGGGCGGCAGGCGTAGCGGGCCCTTGCCCCCGAACGGATCGAGCTGTCCGACCGGTCGCAGACCTCCGTCGACACCGGCGTAGAGGTGGGCACAGGTGGGGTGGAGCACGAGCACGACGTGCGGGGGCATCCGGTGCAGGGCCGAGATCAGCGGGCGGGTGGCGAAGGTCCGCTCCACCAGGGTGCGAGCCGGCACGGACTGCGGCAGCCGGAAGCTCCGAGCGACCGACTGGCTGACGTAGGTCGCGAGGCCGTGGTCGGTCGGTCCCACGGCGACCCGGGAGACCTGCTCGGCGAGGGTGCGCAGCAACGGCGCCCTGGTGGTCACGCCCTGCTCGGTCAGCTCCTGCTCCACCTGGGCAGCCAGGGACCGGAGCTGGTGGACGTCCGCGGGAGTCATCCGGGGCCCGGGTTGCGTGGGCATCAGCACCGAGAGGCAGGGATAGCCCGACGCCACGGTCAGCTCGGCCACGTCGCGAGCCCGGAGCGCGGTCGGGGGCCGGGCAGCGGGGCGGGTCATCGCGCCGTCCTCGTGGTGTCGTCGTCGGAGGACGTGCCGGGATCGACGACCGGCGGCGCCGCCTGGTCGCGCGTCGCCCGCAGGCTGGCCACGACCGCGACGGTGAGGCAGGCGGTGATCACGCTGAGCGAGAGCCAGATCGGCACCTTGTAGACGTCGAGGAGCAGCATCTTCACGCCGACGAAGACCAGGATCGCGGAGAGGCCGGCCTTCAGGTAGACGAAGCGGTCGATGAGGTCGGCCAGCAGGAAGTACATGGCCCGGAGCCCGAGGATCGCGAAGGCGTTGCTGGTGAAGACCAGGAACGGCTCCTGGGTGACGGCGAAGATCGCCGGGATGGAGTCGACGGCGAAGATGATGTCGGTGGTCTCGACCATGACCAGGACGAAGAACAGGGGCGTGGCGACCCACGTGCCGGCCCTCTTCACCCAGAACTTCTGACCGTGGTACTCGTCGGTGGAGGGGATCCGCCTCCTGGCCCACCGCAGCACCGGGTTCTCGGCCAGGTCCATCTCCTCGTTGCGGTGGGTGAACATCTTCCAGCCCGTGTAGACGAGGAAGGCGCCGAACACGTACAGGATCCAGGCGAAGTTCTCGATCAGCACCGCACCGCCGGCGATGAAGATCGCCCGGAACACCAGCGCTCCCAGGACTCCGTAGAAGAGCACCCGGTGCTGGTACTCCCGCGGCACGGCGAAGTAGGTGAAGATCAGCGCGAACACGAAGACGTTGTCGACCGCCAACGACTTCTCGATCAGGTAGCCCGCGTAGTACTCGCCGCCGGCCTGCGCGCCGTAGGCCCACCAGACCACGCCACCGAAGGCGAGCCCGAGGCTGACCCAGACCGCGGACCACGTGGCGGCCTCCTTCACGCCGACGACGTGCGCGGTGCGGTGCGCGAACAGGTCGATGCCCAGCATCACCACGATGACGGCCAGGACGGCGGCCCAGGCCCAGAGTGGAACATCCATCACGGTCTCCTCCAGCGTGCCCGCGTCGAGCGGGTCCGTCGGAGGTCTCCCCCGCCCACCCGGTCGTCCGGGTCGGCCGCCGCACCGGGTCGGACAGGGCCGACCGGACTGACGATGCGCCGAGGTGGGGTACTCCCCTCGTGCGACACAGTATTCACGAACTGCGATTCGGGTGTCAAGGGTGTCGGGTCAGTCCCCCACCCGACCGGTGTCGTAGGCCCACATCGCGATCTCGACCCTGTTGCGGGCGCCGATCTTGGTCAGCAGGCTCGCGACGTGGGTCTTGGCGGTCGTCAGGCCGATGAAGAGGTCGGCGGCGATCTCGGCGTTCGTACGGCCGCGGGCCACCAGCGCCAGCACCTCCTCCTCACGGGCCGTGAGCGGCTCGTACGGTGGGGCAGGTCGTCTCGACGGCTGCCTGGCGGCCAAGGTGGACAGCAGCCGCCGGGTGATGTTCGGTGCGATGAGCGCATCGCCGACGGCGGCCGCGTGCACGGCCTGGACGAGCAGCTTGGGCCCGGCGTCCTTCAGCAGGAAGCCTCGGGCGCCGGCCCGGAGCGCGCCGTGGACGTACTCGTCGAGGTCGAAGGTCGTGATCACCACCACCGCCATCGGGTCCGGGACGTCCCGGCCGGCGAGGAGCTCGGTCACCTCGATGCCGTCGAGCCCGGGCATCCGGATGTCGACCAGGCACACGTCGGGTCCGAGCCGACGGGCCAGCTCGACCGCGGCGTGGCCGTCGGCGGCCTGACCGACGACCTCGATCCCGGGCTGGGCGTCGAGGATCATGGACAGGCCGGTACGCACCAGGTCCTGGTCGTCGGCCACGAGCACGCGCACCGTCATCGGCGCACCTCGGTCGGCAGCTCGGCGTCGACCGCCCACCCGCCCTCGGGCACCGGCCCGGCACGGAGCGTGCCGCCGAGCAGCTGCACGCGCTCGGTCATCCCCAGCAGGCCGAAACCGGGGCTCGCCGGGCGTGCCGGGTCGACCTGTCCGTCGTCGGTCACCCGCAGCCGCAGCCTTCCTCCGCCCTCGACGACCCGGATCTCCACGCGCGTGGCGCCGCGGGCGTGCCGCAGGGCGTTGGTCAGCGCCTCCTGCGCCAGCCGGTAGACCGCCGCGTCGACCTGCAGGGGAAGCACGGGCAGGTCGTCGGGCAGCTCGACGTCGACGACCGGGACCGGGCCACGACGGGCGAGGGACACCACGTCGGCGACGCCTGGCTGGGGGGCGTACTCCGCGGGCTCGGCGTCGCGCAGCACCCGGACCATCGCCCGCATCTCCGTCAGCGTCCGCGACGCCTCCCCCTCGATGACCGACAGCGCCTCGAGCGCCGCCTCGGGTCGCTGCCCCGCGGTCGCCCGGCCGGCCTGCGCCTGCACCGCGATCGCCGAGACGTGGTGGGCCACCATGTCGTGCAGCTCGCGCGCGAGGCCGACCCGCTCCTGGCTGCGGATCTGGTCCGCCGCCCGTCGCCAGCTCTCGGCGCGGTAGCGGAACGCCGCTCCGCCCGCCGCCACCGCGACCAGGAGCGCGAACCCCCCGAGGACCTCGGCCGCCCCCGTGTCGTCGGCGACCGTGCTGGTGGCCGCGGCGACCAGCACCACCGCCAGCCCGATCACGATCTCGCGCCCCGAGCCCCAGCGGACCAGCGCGTGGACGAGCACCAGGAGGTAGACCATCGTGTCCAGGCCCACGCTCGGGACCCCGCCCAGCAGGCTCGCCAGCCCCAGCACCGTCGTGGTGCCGAAGGCCACCACGACGCAGGCCAACGGCCGGGTACGCCGCCACAGCAGCACCGGCGCGAGCCCGACCGTCACGGCCGTCGCGACCGGCCGCCAGGCGACGTCGTCGCGGAGGACTCCCTCGAGCAGCGCCGTCAGGACCACCGCTCCGAGCAGCACCGCGTCGCGCGGCAGCCGTCCGGGGACGTCGGCTGCGCGGGGCTCGGCCCACAGCGAGCGCAGGGCGTTGGTGACCACCCGAACAGCCTAGGGACGGCGGGGGTCTCGGGGACCGGCCGGAAGGACGAGGTCCCGCTCCTCCTCACGGCGGAGGAGGGTCCGGCCCCGGCGCCGATGCGCGCGCACCCGCGACGCGACGAGTCTCGTCCCATGATCACTGTCGAGTCACTGACCCGGAGGTACGCCGGCCTCACCGCCGTCGACGACATCTCCTTCACCGCCCTGCCCGGTCGCGTCACCGGCTTCCTCGGCCCGAACGGCGCCGGCAAGTCCACCACGTTGCGCGCGGTGGTCGGCCTGACCGTCCCGACGTCCGGCACCGCGACCATCAACGGAGAACGGTTCGCCGACCTCCCCAACCCTGGCCTCGAGGTGGGCGTGCTCCTGGACGCCTCCGCCCAGCACGCCGGTCGCACCGGACGCGAGATCCTCACGATCGCCGCCGACACCATGGGGCTGCCCCGCCGCCGCGTCGACGAGATGCTCGAGCGGGTCAGCCTGACGCCGGACGAGGCCCGGCGCCGCGTGCGCCACTACTCCCTCGGCATGCGTCAGCGACTGGGCATCGGCACCGCGCTGCTCGGGGAACCGCGGGTGCTGGTCCTCGACGAGCCGGCCAACGGGCTCGACCCGGCCGGCATCCGGTGGATGCGCGACCTGCTGACGGGCTTCGCCGCCGAGGGCGGAACCGTCCTGCTGTCCTCGCACCTGCTGCACGAGATCGAGGTCGTCGCCGACGACCTGGTCGTCATCGGGAACGGCGCGATCGTCGCGTCCGGCAGCAAGGAGGAGCTGCTGGCCGCGGCGGGGACGATCGTCCGGTCGACGTCGGCGCGCGACCTCGCGCACGCCCTCGAGCAGGCCGGGATCCCCTGCACGCTCGCCGGGGACGGCTCGGTGCGTACCGACGTTGACCCTGCACGGGTCGGGTCCGTGGCCCTGGCGGCGGGCATCGCCCTCACCGAGCTCCGGTCCGCCGAGGGCGCCGGGCTCGAGGACATGTTCCTGTCGCTCACCGCCGACACCCAGCGCGAAGGAGCGGCAGCATGACCGCCACGGCCGCCCCCACAGACTCCGCGGACGCCACCGGCCGCGCAGGAGCTGCGCCGGCCCGACGGGCCATCCGTCCCATCCCGACCACCCGGCTCGTCACGATCGAGCTCCGCAAGATGTTCGACACCCGGTCGGGCTTCTGGATGCTCGTCAGCATCGGCGTCCTGGCGGTCGTCGCGACCGGGGCGGTCCTCGTCTTCGCCCCGGACCGCGAGATCACCTACGGGAGCTTCGCCGCGGCGATCGGCTTCCCGATGTCGGTCATCCTGCCCGTGGTCGCGATCCTGGGCGTCACCGGTGAGTGGAGCCAGCGCAGCGGGCTCACGACGTTCACGCTCGTGCCGAGCCGGGGCCGCGTCATCGGGGCCAAGGCGGTCGCGACCATCGTGGTCGGGATCGTCTCGATGGCAGTCGCCCTCGCCGTCGGCGCCGGAGGCAACCTGCTCGGGTCCACCATCACGGGCCTCGACACGGTCTGGGACGTCTCCCTGGGGGCCGCGGCGCAGATCCTCCTGGGGAACCTGGTCGGCATGGCCATCGGCTTCACGCTCGGTGTCGTGCTGCGCAGCTCGGCGGCAGCGATCGTGGGCTACTTCGTCGTCTCCCTGGTCATGCCGGGCATCCTCGCCCTCCTCGCCCAGGTGCGCCCGTGGTTCGCCGACCTGCAGTCGTGGATCGACTGGAACGACACGCAGGTCGCCCTGTTCGAGAACGACGTGGACACGGCGAGGGAGTGGGCGATGCTGGCCTCGACCACGGGGATCTGGATCGCGCTCCCGCTCGTGGTCGGGCTGCTCCTGCTTCGCCGCTCCGAGGTCGTGTAGTCGGACACCGATGCGTCCGACAACAGCAGAGGCGGTTCCCGGAGATCTTCGGGAACCGCCTCTGGCTGCATCTCCTCCAGACGCAAGGTCCTCGACTTGCTCAAAGCCGGCAAGAGCGTCGCGAGAGTCGCGCACGCTCTCGACCTCAGCGACCAGAGGATCTACAACTGGCGCCGACAAGACCGCATCGATCGCGGCGTCAGCGGTGGTGTGTCTTGCCCCTGTACGAGCGAAACAGCGCAAGACTACGAGGACGCCGCCTACCACCGCGCGGGGTTCAGGATGGTGATCTCGTCGCATTGGCGGGTGCTTCTTTTCAAGCGCTGGAGCTTTTTGCCGTCGGGAGCCAGCTTCTCGATGGCCTTTCACCGGCGTCGTAGTCAGACGTACGAAGTCGCGCCCCGCCCGCACGGCGCCACGCTCGACCCGGCCCCCACCGAGGGCGTCCCGAGGCGTTGCGCACCACCGACTACAGCGACTCGTCGCGGATGGCTCGGCGCAGCACCTCACGGTCCTGGACCCGGTCGGACTCCTCGTCTCCCAACCCGTGCCTGGGGCGCACATAGTCGACACCGGCAAAGACGACACCGACGACCAGCCCAAACAGCGCGGCCCGCCCGGTGAACCCGCCTGCCATCCAGGCGGCGAGCGGGGACGCCACGAGCCGCGCGCCGAGCGCGTAGCGGCCGGTCACCGCCCGCGGCTTCTGCCGCTCGCCGATCGACCACACAGCGGCCCAGAACAGGATCGACTCGAAGACCCAGAACAGCACCACGGTCGAGATGATGATGCTGGCCTCAAGGTCCCAGACTCCGCGTGTGCACAGCCAGCCGACCACCACGACCATCGCGTAGAACGGCGCCATCAGCCCATTCGCCAGCAGCACGAAAACGAAATCGGCCTTGGCAACCTGCCAGTCGCGATCACGACGTTCGCTCATGGTGTCCCCCGAACCGCTCCGAGATGGAATGCACTGTGCGCGCGCTGGCCCTCTTCCTCACCATGCCCGACCGCACTTCTCCATCAGGCCCCCCGCGCCGAGGAAGGCCGTGAGTACGTCGATGCTGTCTTCGCCCAGCACCGTGGCGACCTCGAAGATCGGAATCCCATACTCGGCCACGAACATGGCAAGGGCCAACCCACGCCCCCAGAACCCGAACGGCTGAGTCGTCACGATCCCCTGGTCCGAACTCGTCTTGGCGCTCACGACGGCCGATGACTACAACTTCTTTGCGGCCCGCTTCTTTCAGGCCTGAATCTTCTTGGGCGTCTCCCTGCGGATCGAACCGGACACCCCGCCGTAGCCGAACTTGGCGCTCTTGCCCTCGTTGGTGGGCGGCCAGGACTCCTGCGTTGAGAATGCCCGTGGGCCACACCAGCGAGGGCATCACCCTGGAGCCACTACATCCACAAGGCCAAGGTCGCGCCTGACCTCACCGACTACCTCGAACGGTTCCGGCCGTGACGCCGAAGACGTGATTCGCACCCGCCGACTCCGCCGACTCCGAGTGCCCTCGCGGCGAACACGCGACGGCGGTTGCGTGTTCGCGCCTCGGACACGCCCGAAGCGCCCCACATAGAGCCCGGTTCCGCCCGCTTGTGACCATTGGTCAAAAACCTGAAAGGCCCCCTGGCCAGCGTTTCCGCTGATCAGAGGGCCTTTCTTCGTAGCGGGGGCAGGATTTGAACCTGCGACCTCTGGACATCCGGCGCAAGCACTGCACCTTGCTCGAGCGTGTGCTTGTTCTTGATCACGTATGCGCTGACCTGCGCTAACACGCCGAGCCGACCACCGACAGGCTCATTCTTCTTGTTTGTGCGTGACCTCGATCGACGGCTTCTGCTCTCGTTTTCGGGGAGTAAACGGGTCACGGTTCGAATCTCGGCCGGTCCGATCGGCCGCAGCCGCTGAGGGCCACCTCCGCTCGTCCTCTGCGCTCATCCCGCTGGTCCGCGCCGGACTTGGGAAGCCTGCACCTGGGCTGCCCGGCCGGGAGTCGTGCACCTACGAGTCCTGTGGTTCATCGCGGTGGTCCACTTCGAGGTCTTCGGGGAACGCGGCGTCCACCGGCATCCCGGCGGCCGCCATCTGCTCGTTGAGGTGGTTCAGTAACGCGCGTTCGGGATCGCCGGCGTTCTCGGCTAGGTGGTGGCGCAGGTTCTCTGAGATGGCCGGGTCGACCCGACCATCGGGGGTGCCATGCAGGATCTTGTCGATGAGGTACTCCGCCTGGCTGCGCCGGTCGGATGCCTCGGGCGGGAAGTGCGAGTAGTTGAAACCGCTTGGCCCTGTGATCGGACTCCGCGCCAACGGCGAGGGAGAAGTCTGCTTAGACGGGTCTCCCGACTGGTGTCTGTTTGGCTTCTTCTTGCCCACATCTAGACGGTAGTCCCGTCCGCCACCAGTCTGGGGTGTCGCCAGTCCTCTGCGAAGCGTGTTCTCGTCGGCCTCGCGCGGGGCCAAGGGGGCGCGCACTCCTGGCCTGTCGTCTGCGGCGTTGCTGTGCGGGTTGCGCTGTCGACTCGGGCTCGTAGTGTCGACTCATGGAGCTCAACCAGGTGCAGCTTGATCTCCTCTGGGTTGTCTCCCAAGAGGAAGAGCCTGGTCGCGCCGCGGGAACCAAGGCTGTGGGCCTGGCGCTGCTCGACCTGTGGAAGCGAAGAGGCGGTCCGCACTTCTGGAAGTCGTCTGCGCCGTGGCACGGGACCAGTCCGCACGCGTCCGTTTTGCAAGAGGCCGGGCTGGTGGCCGTTGACGTCGGCATCGCCCGGTTCCGTCGCTACGACGAGCCGACCGAGAGCCCCCAGGAGTACTGGCTCTCGCTGACCGCCGTGGGTCGGCGCGCCATCGACGGCTTCGACCCGATGTCGTGACCGACTCGACCGCGCGGGACCCATCAGCGCCCGAGACGACGCCCGCCTGGGTAGCGGCGCCGCGGAGGGTGTGCTTGCTGTGACACCGGTGACAACGTGCGCCATGGGACGGTCTCCGGCAATGCACCCGGGCCAACCGCTCACCGGCGGAGCTTGACGGCGCCATCCTCAAGGCCACCGATCTCGGACCGGCCGAAGCGACCCGACTGCCCTCTCGGGGCCCGGACACCTCCGAGATGGTTCACCTGAGCGGCCAGATGGCGCCCTACCGGTGGGCCACCAACGGCGCCCCTTACGGCAAGAACGACCCCATCGTGATCGACGAGGGTGACCGGGTGCGCCTGCAACTGATGAACATGACGCAGATGACCCATCCGATGCACGTCCACCGCCACACCTTCGCCCTACCCAACGGGCCGCAGAAGGACACCCTGCTCGTCAAGCCGGTGTGAACGGTGTCGGTGGACCTGCAGGCCGACAACCCCGGGTCCCGGATGACGCACTGCCACAACATGTACCACGGTGAGGCCGGGATGATGATCGCGCTGAACTACCGGACCTGACCTTCCAGGGCATCGGCCCGCAGATCCACCGGGCGCTCGGTTCAGGCGAGGATAAGCCAGACCGGCCCGGCCGTCAGCCCCATCGCGACGGTGGCGAACGCCGCGACGAGCGCAGCCGTGGGAGCGCCTCGCCCGCCAGTGCTGCTGCCCTCTTCGAGCTGTGCGGCGGGACGTAGGGCTGCCCGGAGCCAACGCAGGTAGTAGAAGAGGCTGACCACGCTGTTGAGGGCGATCGCGACCGCGAGCCAGGCGAGGCCGGCGCCCCAGGTCGCCCCCATGGTGGTGAGCTTGCCGATGAAGACCGCGGTCGGAGGTGTTCCGACCAGGCCGAGCAGCGCGACCACGAGGGCGGCACTGAGGCCGGGGCGTGTGGAGGCGAAGCCCGCCCAGTCCTCAAGCGAGCGGCGGTCGGGCGCTGCGGCGGCGACCGCGAAGGCGGCCAGGTTGGTTAGGGCGTAGCCGGCCAGGAAGAACAGCAGTGCGGGCTGGCCCTGGTCGCTGATCCGGGTCACGGCCGCGGCGGCGAGGAGGTAGCCGACCTGGCTGACGGTGGACCAGCCCAGGAGCCGGCGTACGTCGTCCTGGGCGAGCGCCGCGAGGTTGCCGATGGTCATGCTGGCCACCGCGAGGACCCCCAGGACCGTGGCCCACCGCAGATCCCCCGGCAGCACCGCTACGAGGCGGGTGATCGCGACGATCGCCCCGATCTTGGGAATGGTGGTGAGGAAGGCAGCGGCGCTCACCGATGCGCCCTGGGTGGCGTCAGGGACCCAGAAGTGGCCGGGGACGCCGCCGGCCTTGAAGAGCAGCCCCATCAACACCAAGACCCCGCCGGCCGCGACGGCCGCGCTCGGGGCGTCGGTTAGCTCGGCGGCCAACGACGAGTATCCGGCCCGGCCTGCGAGTCCGTAGAGCAGGACGGCGCCCAGCATCAGCAGGATGCCGAAGAGCGCTCCGCAGAGGTACGTCTTCAACGCCGCCTCCGGCGACTCCGGCCGGGCGATGATCCCGACGAGCCCGTAGAGCGGGATGCTCGAGAGCAGGAACGCCACGACCAGCACGGCGAGGTCGGTGCTGCCGGCGAGCAAAAGGGCGCCGGCACCGCCGAAGAGCAGCAGGCTGTAGGTCTCGCTCTCCCGCGGATGGTCGCGCACCTCCCCCGAAGCGATCAACAGGATCAGCAGCAGCGAGACGGTCACGATGACCCGGGTCGCCCCGGTCGAGGTGTCGACGGTGAAGGTGCCGGAGAAGACAGCCCGGGTATCACCTTCCCACGCTACGAGGCTCGCCACGAGACCAGCCACGGTGGCGGCAGCCGCCACGATGCCCATCCGCCGCTGCCGGGCCCGAGGGGTGAACGACCCGCCGACGAGCGTGACCATCCCTCCCAGGAACAACAACGCCTCGGGCAGCACCGCCACCAGGTCAGCCCCCATCGCGCCGACTCACCGCCCCACGAGGTCTGCGAGCACGGCGGCACCGGGCTCGATGACGTCGAGCAGGGTCCGCGGCAGCACCCCGATGAACACCGACACAGCCAGGAGCAGCGCGACAGGCACCCACTCCCGTGGGGTGACGTCGGTGAACCCCACCGACAGGCCCGCAGTCGGGCCGGTGAACACCCGCTGCAGGGCCCGCAGGAACAGGGCTGCAGTGATGAGGATACCGAGCACGGCCACCGCGGTGACGGGCACGGTGGCGATGCTGCCGGCGAAGATCTGGAACTCGGCAATGAACCCGGACAGCGCAGGGAGCCCCAGCGACCCGAACGCCGCAACGGTGAAGAGCGTGGCGTAGCGCGGGGCGGTTCCGGCCAACCCTCCGTAGCCGTCCAAGTCGTAGGTCTCGGTCCGTTCGAACATGCTGCCCGCGAGCAGGAACAAGGCCGCGGTGAGCAGCCCGTGACTGACCATCTGGGTCACCGCACCGGTCACCGCCACTTGACGTGCCTGGTCCGCGCCGTCGGCCAGTACCCCGGCGGCACCGACGGCCAGCACGACGTAGCCCATGTGGTTGACCGAGGTGTAGGCGATCATGCGTTTCAGGTCGGTCTGCGCGAAGCCCACCAGCGCTCCCCACAGCACCGAGACGATGCCGACCGCGATCACGACCCAGGCCCAAGCGCGCCACGCGTCCGGCAGCATCGGCATCGCGATCCGGACGAAGCCGTAGGTGCCCATCTTCAGCATCACGCCCGCCAGGACCGCGGACCCGATCGCCGGCGCGTCGCTGTGCGCGGGGGGAAGCCAAGTGTGGAACGGGAAGGTCGGCGTCTTCACCGCGAGACCGAGCAGCACCGCCGCCAGCACCAGTCCGCCCGCGACACCGTGCCCCTGGAGGGGCGGGTGGGCGGTGAGCTCGACCATGTCGAACGTATGCGGGTCAGAGGCGACGTACAGGCCGACGAAGCCTACCAGCAGGGCCAGCGAGCCGAGGAAGGTGTAGAGGAAAAACTTCACCGCAGACCGGGCGGCGTTCTCGTGGCCCCACCCGCTGATCGAGAAGTACATGCCCACGATCGAGAGGTCGAAGAAGACGAAGAACAGGATCAGGTCCGCGGAGACGAACAGGCCCAAGCAGACAGCCTCGAGGAACAGGAACAGGGCAGCCTGCAACCGAGGTCGCCTCTGCTCGCGGACCGCGTGGACCGCGCAGGCCAGGAACACGAGCGTGGTCATCAGCACCAGCGGCAACGACAGGCCGTCGACGCCAACGTGGTAGCTCGACCCCACGCCCGGGATCCACCGGGTCTGCTCCTCGGCCGCCAACTCCCCCGCCGCCGGGGTCTGGTACCTCGCCCACACCAGGCCAGCGAGCGCCAGCTCGGCTGCGGTGACGACAACGAACACGCCGCGTGCGCCGGCGGCGCTGATCCGTGGGACCAGCAGCACGGCAGCGGCGACGAGTGGGAGGAAGACCAGGACGGAAAGCACATTCACCTCACGAGAACGAGGACGACGAGGACAAGGGCCAAAACGGCAAGCGCTTGGAGGTAGTACTGGTGCAGCTGCCCGGTCTGCGGTCTCCGGGCCAGGCCGCCCACGCGTCTCACCCCGGAGACGATCCCCGCCACTGCACCGTCGATAAGACGGTCGTCGAGGAGCGCTACGGTTCGGGCCAGTCGCACCGTGCCGCCCGCGGTCGCCTCCACGCCACGGTCCAGCACTGCGTCATCAAGGTGCGCCAGCCGGTGCGCCAGCACCTCCACCGGCCGGACCACGCTGCGGTGCGCCAGCGGTTCGAGTAACAGCCAGTCCCTGAGCACGCGGGGCCAGGCGAACCGTCGGCCCTGGACACCACGCATCACCGCCACCGTCGCGACGATGACCACGACGGCGAGCATCGCGGACGTCACCAGCTCGAGCGTGCTGGGCTCCTGCGAGGCGCCACCCGCCAGTTCCCGCACGTCTGTGAACACCGGCGGGAGCGCGAGCACGCCCAAAAGGAGGGCCTCTGCCGCCAGCGGGAGGAGCGGGACCCACGCGGGCCCCGGCACGGCTCGGGTGCCGTCGCGTTCATCGTCATACCGCGACTCCGCGTCGTCGGGGAGGCCGCGGGTCAGCACGACCAGGGCCTTGGTCGCGTAGGCCGCCGAGAGCGCCGCACCGACCAGCCCGGCCACGTACAAGGTTGGCGACTGCTCAGCGGCAGCTGCCAGCACGGCGTCCTTCGTCGCCCACAGCGCCAGCGGGGGCAGCCCCGCCAGCGAGAGCAGAGCAGCCGCAGCGCACGCACCGACCACGGGCCAGAGCCTGGCCGCCCCGGTCAGAGAGGACAGTCGTTTGGTGCCCAGCGCCTCCAGCCAAATCCCGGCAGCAAGGAACAGCCCCGCCTTGACCGCCGCGTGAGCCACCAGATGGGTGGCGCCGCCCGCGGTCGCCCCCACCCCGGCGGCCAGCACGACGAAGCCGAGCTGAGCTGCCGTGGACGCGGCCAGGAGCTGCTTGAGGTCACGCTGCGCGAGCGCAACCATGCCCAGCAGCACCGCAGTCGCAGCCCCCGCCCAGGCCGCAGCGTCGTCGGCCCAACCGGTCGCCCCCAGGGTGGGGGCCACCCGCAGCAGCAGGTAGCCACCCATCGCGACCATCGCGGCCGAGTGCAAGAGCGCACTGACCGGGCTGGGGCCGAGCATGGCGCGCGAGAGCCAGAACGAGAACGGCAGCTGGGCAGCCTTCCCGAGCCCGGCCACCACCAGCCCGGCCGCGATGACGTCACGCCAACCACCGGAGGCGTTCGGAAGGGCAGCGAGTCCGAGACCGGCTCCCCCGGCCAACGCGGCACCCGCTGCCACGTACAGGCCGACGTCTGCGGTCCGAGTGGTCAGGAACGCCGTCGTGCCCGAGCTGATCGTCTCCTGGTCGCGCCAGTGGTACCCGACGAGAGCGAACGACGTCGCGCCCATCACCTCCCACGACATCAACAGCGTAGGCAGGGTGGTGGCCAGCACCGTCATCAATGCGGCGGCCACGAAGAGCAGCATCAGCCCGTAGAACCGCGCCGTTCGCAGCGCGGGGGTACCGCTGGCCGCCAGCAGCACGAGCGCCGACACCACCGCCACCGCCGGCAGCACCAGCGCAGCCAGGCCATCCACGCCCAGACCCAGATCCGCGCCCGCCATGAACGGCGTCGCCACCGAGGGTCGCGAGATCGCGGGGAAGGAGACCGCGAACGACGCCGCCGCCAGCAGAGCCGCGGTGCCGACGCCGACCGGCGCAGCCGATCGGTCCGCACCCGATCCGATCAGCAGGAGCAGCACACCCACCACGGCCGGTAGCACCACGAGGGCGACAAGCGTCAGGTCGCTCATCAGCCGTGCAACTCCGCGGCCATGTCGGTCATGTCGTGCCCGGCCTGGCGGTGCAGCAGCGTGGCGACGGCAAAGCCCATCGCCATCTCCACGGTCATCGCCGCGATCACCACCAGCAGCAGCACCTGCCCGGACGGATCGGGTGCCAGGAACCACCACAGCCCGCCGGCGGCCAGGATGACGCCGTTGATCATCAGCTCCAAGCCCATCACGACCATCACGACCACCTGCTGGGACAGCACGCCGTACACCCCGACAGCGACCAGCGCCGAGGCGACCAGCAGCACTGTCTCCACCGTCACCGGCCCACACCCCCCGGCTGCGGGTCGTCGGCGGGTCGGCGGTCCAGGTCGTCGCCGAGACGGTCGTAGCGGGTGCGGTGGGAGGAGAGGACGACACCGGCGACGATCGTGGCGACCATGACGGGGCCCATCGCGATCATCACGATCATGTGGGACTCCATAATCGCCTCCCCCAACGCGGCCGTGACGTCGCTAGTGGGTGCGCCACGGCGGGTGGGCCAAGGCGCGAGCACCGCGCCGGCGCCCAGGAGCAGGAAGGTCCCCACGCCGGCGGTGATCGACGAGCGGTGCGAGTGGACCATGCTCATCGGCATCAGGGCGGGGTTCATCCCCATGAACATCACCATGTAGACCACCATCACGGCCATCTCCATGACCATCATCAAGATCACGATCACGCCCATGTAGGCCTGCCCCATCAGCAGCAGCGTCACCCCGACCGCGACGAAGGAGACCGCCAACGCATAGGTCGCCCGGGCCATGGAGTCGACGTAGAACACCAGCGCACCCGCCACCACGGACACAACGGCGCACAACCAGAACCCCACGTCGACGAGGACGGTGTTCATCGGATCTCCTCTCTGTACGGACTCGAACGGACTCAGCCGGGTTGGGTGGTGGCAACAGCGATGACGGAGACGACCAGGTCCTGGGCGACCACGAGCGGCAGCACGACCACCCAGCCGATCTCGAGGAGCTTGTCGGGGCGCAGTGTCGGCAGCCGGCGACCTGCCAGCACGAGCAACCCGCTCACGAGGATGGTCTTGATCAGCACCCACCCCCAGCCGGGGAGCAGCGGGCCGGCTCCGCCGCCGAGGAACAGCGGCACCGCCGCCGCCGAGCCGGCTACCAGCAGGGCGTAGCGGCCCGCGAGCACCAGCAGCCGGTCCACCCCGGCCAGCTCGGCGAGGATCCCACCGTTGACGTCGATGCCGGCGCCGGGGTCCATGGGAGGCCGGACCGAGAAGCCCAGCACTCCCCAGCAATACGCCGCGAAGGCAACCGGTGCCCACACCACAAACCACAACCCGTCCTGGGCTGCCGAGATCTCGGCCAGGTCCAGGCTTCCGGCGGCGATCGCCGGGGCGGTCAGCGCGAACATCAGTGGGAGCTCATAGCCCAGGGCGAGGGCCAGGAAGCGGTAGCCGCCCACCAGGCCGGTCACCGAGTTCGCCCCCCAGCCGAGCAGCCACATCACCGCCCAAGCCACCACGTCGAGAGCGTTGATCCACACCAGCCCCAGGGGGTGGTCAACTAGCGCATGCGCGCCCAGCGGCACGAACGCCACGATCAGGACCGCCAGCGGGATGACCGCCGAGGACGCGGAGCGCCACAGCAACCTGTCGGCCGAGACCGTACGGCGTGGGCGTTGACGCATCAGCCGGGCCGTCTCGCGCAACGGCACCGTGAGACCCGACCCAACGGACAAGCCTCGGTCGCGGGCCTCGAGAGCGGAGGAGAGCCCGGCCACTGACAGTGACACCACCGCGAGACCCACCAGCACCGGCACCACGTAGACCAAGGACAAGGAGTCAGCCATGGGCCGCCTCCGGCATCACATGATCGGCCAGGCCAGGCGCCAGATCCGGTCCAAGAGCGGCCACCCATAATCTGACCTCGGCCAGCTCCATCCCCCGCACGAGCGCAGGAAGCGCCCGGACGACCGGTGCCACGGGTCGTACCGCATCGCCGTCCAGCTCGGCCCGCGCCTGCTCGAAAAGCGCCGTCAGTCGGTCGTGCAGTTCCTCGGACCCGCCGTGACTTCCTTCGGCGATGAGTCCACTGAGGATCCAACGCAAGACCCGCCGTCGACCTAGGCGATCGCCGAGCTGCGCGACCTCGTGACCGTCGTGCAGCTCACCGTCGAGGCAGCGGTCGCGCAGTCGTCGTACTCGCGCGGACTCTGCCGGCAGGCCGGCGAGTGCGAGCACCGAACCCGCAGCGTCGAGCAGCCGCGCCGCCCGCACGACCGGGTCGTCCGGCTGGCCGGCGCGCGACGTTGCGAGCTGCTCGACCTCGGCACCGACCACCACGTCACCATGCAAGGTGACCCGGAGGACGATACCGGCGGGCCAGTGCGCGAGCACCGGTCCCAGCGGCAGGTGGAGCTCATCCATCTCCAGGCCGTCGCGATCCTCGGCCCCCTCGGCCAGCGGGATCCCGTCCGGCATCATCGCGGAGTGGTCGTGACCGCCGTCGTGATCGTGGTGATCGCCGTGCTCGGCGGCACCGTCCTGGTCGTCGTGCTCCGGCGCCATGGCGTCCGCGGAAGGGGTGAAGCCACGGCGAACGTCAGGGCCGGTGAGGCGCCGCGCCCCAAGGCGGAGCCGCTCGCGGGCCTCGTTGAGGAGAGCCGCCGCCTCGGAGTCGGCATGTAAATGGACCCGCACCCGTGGCTCCGACATCTGCGCCCACACGTGGTCGGCCACGGCGGTCAAGGCCTCGTCGGGCGCACCGACCACCGCCAGGACGTCAGCGTCCGCGGCGGACTCCGCGATGCACCAGCCCATGCGCTCGAGTGCACGCTCGAGCGCGACCCGCTCCTCAAAGGCACCCGGAACTTCCGCGACGAGGACGTGAGCGCGCGCGGCTGCGGCCCTGGTCAACACCTCGATCAGGCCCACCGGAACGCTCCCTCGCGCCGGGCCCACGCGACGGCTAACAACAGCATCAGCAAGAATCCGAACATCTCCACCACGGCACCAGCCCCGAGATGTCCCACGACGATCGCCCAGGGATACATGAACAGCATCTCGACGTCGAAAGCGAGAAAGACCACGCTGGCGCTGTACCAGCGCGCGTGATAGCGCGACAGAGCATGCTCGGTCGGCCGATGACCCGAGAGCCACGGCTCCACCTCGAAAGGAATCGCCGACACCGCCGTCCAGCGAACCAGCACCCGGAGGGCCAAAACGGTGCCGATCGCGGCGACCAGGAGCAACATCAGTGAAGCCATCGACGACCTCTCCTTCGCTCTCGACGTTGGCTGAGCACCGGCCAGGCCCTACGCTACATACCCGACACCCGTGCCGTCGTGCGGGCTTTTCTGGAGATGACCATGGCAGATCACGCACATCCCGTCGACCCGACGGCGGTCAGCCGCGCCCGGGACCGGGTACCGGCGCCGGCCGACGCTGGACGAGTCACCAGCGTGCTCACCCTCATCGCCGACCCCACCCGCATGCGCCTGCTGTTCGCACTCGACGCAGCCGAGGAGCTCTGTGTCGGAGACCTGGCCCTCGCGCTCCACGCTTCCGAGGACGCCGTCGGCTACGGGCTGCGAATGCTCAGAACGGCCGGGCTCGTCACCCGACGCAAGGACGGACGCATGGTCTTCTACCGCCTCGCCCAAGGTTTCCCCGAACCCCTACGCCAGCACTGCCTGCTCCAGCTCGCCGAGCTCTCCCAGGTCCGTCACCCCGACTTCTGATTTCGAGAAGATCCATCAGGCGCGGAGTTCCCCGGCGGTAACCGGGGCCGACCGACAGGAGATTTTCGTGACTGCCCGACTGCCGTGGGCGCGACGTCCTCGACGCCTTCGTGACCGGGGACCCTTCGGACGCTGCCTCACGTTTTCCGGGGACGAGGGGGCATCGTTATGGTGTCTTTCATCGTGATCGCCGTGGTCTCCGGGTCGCTCGTCCTGGGCGCCGCCTGGGGCATCTACGGCAACCTGCCCGACCGGGTCGAGGGACTCATCGTCGCCCTGGCCGGCCGGATTCGCGGCTCAAAGGCAGCCTTTCGGACAGCCTCCACGTCCAGTTGCCCATGTGATGCAACTGCGAACATTTCGCAAGTGCAGTAGTGTCGCAGGATGCGTTCGAGCCGAGCAACTGGTCCAGTCGCGCTGGTCTTAACCGCCTTCGGTCTTGCTGCCTGCGGAGGGACCGACTCGCGCAGCAGCTCGGGCGGCAACGTATTGGCGGTCGTGACGACGGTAGCGCCGATCACCTCGATCGCGGCCAACATCGGTGGCGACAAGGTCTCCATCACGGGCCTGGTGCCGGAGGGGACCAACAGTCACACCTTCGAGCCTCCACCGTCGGCGAGCGTCGTGCTGTCTGAGGCAGACGTCGTCTTCATCAACGGGCTCCAGCTGGAGGAGCCCATGAAGGGCCTGGCTGAGCAGACCGCGAAGGATGGCTCGGAGCTCATCGAGATCGGCACTGCGGTGCTGCCCGAGTCGGACTACATCTACGACTTCTCTTTCCCAGAAGAGGACGGCAAGCCGAACCCCCACCTGTGGACGGATCCCACGTGGGCGCTCAAGTACGCCGAGGTCATCCGGGACACCTTCGTCGAGCGGGACCCCGACAACGTTGACTACTACGAGTCGAACTTCGACGCGTTCGAGGCGAAGGCCACCGCGCTGGGCGAGGCCCTGCGCAAGGACCAGGAGAGCATCCCGGGCCCTCGCGCCTTGTTGACGTACCACGACGCCTACGCCTACTTCGCAGACACCTACGACTGGACGGTCATCGGCGCCATCCAGCCCGAGAACTTTGAGGACCCTGCCCCGCAGGAGGTAGCGGACCTGATCGACCAGATCCGTGCCGAGGACGTCCCGACCATCTTCGGGTCGGAGGTCTTCCCGTCGAAGGCGTTGGAGCAGATCGCTGATGAGACCGGTGTGCGATACGAGGACACGCTGCGCGACGACGACCTCCCCGGCGAACCGGGTGATACCGAGCACTCCTGGCTGGGTCTGATGCGCTACGACTACGTCACGATGATCACCGGACTGGGCGGCCACGCGCCGACCCTCGATGCCCTCGACGTCGACGACGTGGCACCCGACAGCGCTGAGTACCCCCAGTGACCGCCCCCCGGGTTCCGGCCCAGCCCTTGATCGGGCTGCAGGGCGTCGGCTTCGGCTACGACCGCAGGCCTGTCCTGGACGGGGTGACCCTGAGCGTGGCGGCCGGCACCTTCACCGGCGTGGTGGGGCCCTCCGGATCCGGCAAGACCAGCCTGCTGAGGCTCCTGCTCGGCAAGGTCCAGCCCCAGCGGGGCCAGGTCAGCACCAGGCGTGATCTCACGATGGCCTACGTGCCGCAGCTGGAGACGGTCAACTGGAACTTCCCGGTCACCGTCGCTGAGTGCGTACTGATGAGCCGCCCGCAGGGCCTGCGGTGGCCCTGGGCGTCAGGCTCGGAACGACGCGAGGTCCACGACACGCTCGACCGGCTCGGGATCGCCGACCTCGCCGGTCGCCACATCCGCGAGCTGTCCGGCGGGCAGCAGCAGCGCATGTTCCTCGCACGAGCGCTGCTACGGCGCCCGGAGCTGATCCTGCTCGACGAACCCACGTCGGGCGTCGACGTCAAAACCCGGCACGAGGTCCTGCACCTGCTGGGGGAGCTCAACGACGATGGGCTCTCCATCGTGCTGACCACCCACGACCTCAACGGCATAGCCGCCCACCTTCCCCACCTCGTCGCCTTGCGTACCCGGGTGATCGCGGAGGGCACCCCGGCCGAGGTCATCAGGCCCGACGTGCTCGAGGCCACCTTCGGCGCGGACATGGAAGTCCTCCAACATGCCGGGATGCCGATCGTCGTCGAGGGCTACCGCGACAGCAGGACGGCGTGAACTCGGCATGCATGCCGTATGGGACACGATCCTCGAACCGTTCGCCTACGAGTTCTTCGTCAAGGGCGTCCTGGCCGCCACGATGGCGGGACTGCTGTGTGGCCTGCTGGGCGTGTTCATCACCCTGCGCGGGATGAGCTACATCGGCCACGGACTCTCCCACGCGGTGTTCGGAGGATTCGCCGCCAGCAGCGTCATCAGTCTCAACTACTTCCTCGGGGCCGGTGTGTGGGGACTGGCCTCGGCGCTGGCCATCAGCCGCGTCTCGCGATCGCGACGGATCGGCTCGGATGCCGCCATCGGAGTCATCACGACCGCCTCGTTCGCGTTAGGGATCGCGCTGCTGACCCTGTACGGCAACAAGGGCCCGAGCTTCGACGCAGCACTGTTCGGCAGCATCATTGGTGTGGATGAAGCCGACCTGTGGGTGATGGCCGGCGTCACCGTCCTGACCCTGGTCGTGGTTCTAGGACGGTACCGCGCGCTGCTGTTCTCGACCTTCGACCCCGAGGTCGCCGACGTCTCCGGCGTCCGAGTTGCGCGCACCGACGCGCTGCTGATGCTCGTGCTGTCCCTGGCCATCCTGTCCACCCTGACCATCATCGGTGTGACCTTGGTCGCGGCCACCCTGGTCATCCCGGCGGTCGCGGCCCGCATGCTTACCGACTCCTTCGGGCGGATGCTCTGGATGTCCTCAGTCCTGGGCGCGTCCGGTGGCTTCGTCGGGATGAACCTCAGCTACCACCTCAACGTGCCCAGCGGGACCACGATCGTGCTGGTCGACGCTGCCGTCTTCTGCCTCGTGCTCTCGGGCACCGGAGGTCGTGGCAAGCGACGTGCCGGCGGGCTCGACGAGCACATCGACACGACCTTCGCCGCCCCACCCCCGAAACTCGCTGGCCCCCAAGGGTCGTGAGGGATGGTTGCGGACGCCTCGCCACCCGCCCGTGGGATCATTGTGTCCGTCACCTGTGCGCAGGAACGCAACTGGTGCTTCCCGGGTTCGGCGCAGTTGCCATTGCTTAGACCCTCACGCCACGGTGATGATGCGGTTACGTTCGAATGCTACCGGCGTGAGCCACCCGGGCAGGCCGTGCCGGCGCTTGCGGTTTTGCCAGATCTCGAGGTATTCGAACATTGCTTTAGTCAGCTCCAGGGAGGTGTTCCACTGCTTGCGATTGAGTAGCTCGACCCGCATCCGCGACCAGAACGCCTCGACCATCGAGCTGTCGTGGCAGTCACCGATGCTGCCCATCGACGCCAGCAGACCGGAGTCACGGGCACGTTGCGTGAAGGCCAGGGATCCGCCCTGCACGCCGTGGTCTGACTCTATGATCGTGCCCGGCTCAGCGAACCTGCCGAGCCGGGTCTCGATGGCCATCCTCAACGCATTAGTCACCAGTGCGCCGATCTGGGCGGAGCCGAGAGACCAGCCCACGACGCGACGTGAGTAGGTGTCGAGGATTGCGCAGCATTAGACCTTGCCCACTCTGGTGGGGAACTCGGTGGTGTAGGTGACCCACAGGTAGTTCGGGCCGGTGCGGTCGAAGTTACGCTCCACTAGGTCGGTGGCGATGTCATCGGTGCGGCTCCGTTTCCGCTTCCACCCCCGTGAGGCCCTGCCAGGCCGGCGCGTCGCTTCAGCAGCTGGACCTGGTTGTGGCCCACGAGGACGCCGCGGCCCAGGGTGAGCTTGACGTGAACCCGCCGACCTCCGTAGAGGCCGTGGGACTCGACATGGATCTGAGTGATTAGGTCGGTGAGCATCGCGTGGCGCACCGCCAGCTCCGACGGTGCCCATTCTTGTGCTCGCAGTACCCCGATTCCGCGACACCAAGGACCTTGCACGCGACCTGCACCTGGATGCTCTCCGCGGTGATCACCTCAATCGCCGCGTACGCTTTTGGGCTGATGACCCCCTTGCACCCCTGATCGCGCCACGGCTGACCTCGACTCGGTCTCGAGTTCAGTGATGCGGTTGTTCGCCTCCGCCAGGTCAGCTTTCTCGGCGGTGTTCAGTCCGGGCATCTGGCCCCGGTCGATTCGGTCTTGCCGGCGCCAGTTGTAGATCGTCTGATCCGACAAGTCGAGATTGTGCACGACCGAGGCGACGCTGCGCCCCTGCTCGAGCAGATCGAGAACCTTGCGTCTGAACTCTGCTAGATGACCTTGCCGCCCCAACTGGTTCCTCTGAGGGGTCAATTTTCAACCGTTGTTGACGATAACCTGGTCGCACACATCGCTGCCCCCAGCCCATTTTTGGGCCGGAGGCAGCAGACGGTATTGCAGGATTGCCCGGGGAGCAGCCCGGTTCAGCCTGATGGTTCTCGGACCTCCTGAGTCACCCTGGCGCGCGAATCAGAACCGGCCGTAGGAGCGGGCGACATCCCAGACGGGCGCGTACCGGACCGAGGTGCCCGTGCTCGCGGCTTCCCACACCATGCCGTCGCCGGCGTAGATCGCCACATGCGAGACCGAGCCGCCCGGCGAGTAGAAGATCAGGTCGCCGGGGCGCAGGTCGTCGCCCGAGATCGGGGTCGCAGCGGCCGCCTGCTCCGAGGAGGTGCGCGGGATTGTCTTGCCGGCCTGCGCGAAGGCAAAACTGGTAAAACCCGAGCAGTCAAAACCCGACGGCGTGGAGCCGCCGTAGACGTACGGGATACCCTCCAGCTGGCTGGCCTCGTTCAGTAGCTGCTGCTCGAAGGATCCGGCCGCCTGGTCGGTCCACCCGCCTCCGCCACCGGTTGAGGTGGGAGCTACCTGGCCGGCGGACCCGCCACCGCCGGTCTTTAGGCTCTGACCGGGGTAGATCGAAGTGGGGCTGGAGATGACGTCGCGATTGGCGCTGTAGAGATCGCGCCATGTGCTGCCGACCTCCTGCGCGATCGAGCTGAGCGTGTCGCCGGACTGCACGGTGTACGAAGGGTGCGCGCTTGCCGGGTTAGTTAGGGCAGGCACGGCCACTAGGCCGGCGGCGAGAGTGGCGGTGGCCAGCGCACGCCGGCCACCGCGCCGCTGGGCCTCGGCACGGTGCTTGCCTGCGTCCGTGCCGGTCGCTGAGATGGTGCCGGCCGCTCCGCGGGAGCCTCGGTGGCGGCTGCCCGGCTGTCGATCGGCGGTGATGGTGGACATGGGTGCAGAAGACATGGATCCTCCGGACGCCTACGAAGTTAGCTGTCGGGTTCGGGCCTGGAGGTGCCCGGCCGCTATTCGCGGCTTCACCCCGAGGCGCCCGTGTTGCAGGGCAGGGCGCCAGTGGTGGTTTCTCCGTACCCGCCGTCATGGACTGAGATCGGGCACCACCCGGCGCGGCGGGTCTAGACGACGCCAGAGGTGCAACCCACCAGACGGCAAGTCCTATGGAGGGTAGGAGATAAGGCCTGCTTGCACAAACACCCGGCGACGCACAGGACGGTCCTGAAGGCGGCGACCATGACGCATGTCACACGCGACTGAGCCTCACGGCCATCTTGTGTTGACTCGTGCACCGGCGATCGGCACGTCGGGATGGTTCGCACACCGCCTCGACGAGGCGGACATGCGAGGGCGGACCGCCGCGAGGGCAGCGGCGGTCCGCCTCACCGGTGGTGCCGGGTCAGGAGGCGAGTAGGTCCTCCATGGTCTGGATCTCGCCGGCCTGCGACTCTGCGATCTCCTCAGCGAGGTCGATGGCGGGCTTGTACTGGCCCTGCTCGGTCTCGGCTTCAGCCATGTCGATCGCGCCGCTGTGGTGCTCGATCATCATCTCTAGCCACATCGTCTGGAAGTCGCCGTCGGGGGCGTCTTCGAGTGCGGTCATGTCGGCGGCGCTCATCATGCCGGGCATGTCCATCTCGGCCGCGTCCATGCCTTCCATCGCATCACCGGTGTCGGGGACCGTCTCGTCCCAGTCGGTGAGCCAGCCCGTGAAGGTCTCGATCTCGGGGGCCTGGGCGGCCCTGATGTCGTCCGCCAGCTGCTGAACCTCGGGGTCCAGGTCACGGCCCTGGGTGAGGTCGACCATCGTGAGGGCCTGGGCGTGGTGCTGGAGCATCTCGGAGGCGAACGCGACGTCGGCGTCGTTGTGCTCGGTGGTGGACACCTGAGCACTCGTGTCACCACCGTCGGCGTCGTTGCCGCAGGCGGCGGCGGTCAGGGCGAGGGTGAGGCCGAGTGCGGTCGCGCTGATGGCGCGGGTCGTGCGGTTGCTAGGCATGAGGGTTCTCCTGAAGGTGGGTGTGGTCGGTCGACTGCGCGCCGCGCACCCGCATTGCGGGGGCGGCGGGGCTGCCGATCAGCACCTGATGACGGAGAACTCCCAGACCGGTGGCGGGCCGGTCCCCAGGCGGGAGGTGACCCACCTCGTCGTGCTCGTGGTGGCGGTGGGGAGGAGCGCCCAGAACCGTGGGGTGCGCCGTGTGCCGAGGGTGAGGAGCAGGAGTGCTGCGGCGGTAGCGGCGAGCATGGCGGCGCAGAGCATGACCATGCCGCCCATGTCGTGTCCGCCATCTTCACCAGACCCGGCAGCAGCCGGGTCGGTGACTGCGGTGAGGTTCCTGCCGGCCGGGGCCCCATCGGCTGGCTCGGAGGTGGCACCACCGGTGTCGCCGCTCATCGCAGCGTGGTCCATGTCGCTCATGACGCCGTGGGTGGACAGGGCGTGCATCCCGAGGATGCCGAGCACGAGGGACACGACCACCGCAGCAAGCAGGCCGGGCACGGCCCTGCTCCTGCTGGTGGTCGGTCGCACGGTGCTCACTCTCCTGATCGTACGTTCGCTGGTGCTAGGTGTTCGGTGCGCTCAGCCGAGGCGGTGGGTCCGAAGGCGCAACGCGTTGGTGATCACGCTCACCGAAGACAGGGCCATCGCGGCCGCGGCGATCATCGGCGACAGCAGGACCCCAAACACGGGGTAAAGGACTCCGGCGGCGATCGGGATCCCCGCCACATTGTAGGCGAACGCGAAGACCAGGTTCTGGCGGATGTTCGACATCGTCGCCGCCGAGAGCTGGCGGGCTCGGACGATGCCACCCAGGTCGCCGTTGAGCAGCGTCACCCCGGCGGACTCGATCGCCACATCGGTGCCGGTGCCCATCGCGAGCCCGACGTCGGCCGCGGCAAGCGCGGGGGCGTCGTTCACACCGTCGCCCGCCATCGCCACCACGCGGCCTTCGCTGCGCAGGCGCTGGACGACGTCGGCCTTGTGGTCGGGCATGACCTCGGCCTCGACCCGGTCGATGCCCAGGGACCGGGCGACAGCCTCGGCGGTGACCCGGTTGTCACCGGTGAGCATCACGACCTCGATGCCCTCCGCGCCCAGTGCCCTGACGGCTTCGGCGCTGGTCGCCTTGACGGGGTCGGCGATCGCCACGATGCCCGCCACGACGGAGTCGATGCCGACGAAGACGACCGTCGCCCCATCGCCACGGAGCCGGTCCGCCTCCACCAGGAGACCCGTCGGGTCGAGGTTGCGGGCGGTCATGAAGTCGGCGCTGCCCAAGGCCACCGTGTGTCCCTCCACGGTTCCGACTACTCCGCGTCCAGCGGGTGCGTCGAAGTCGGTGGCCTCACCGATGGTGATGCCCCGGTCGAGGGCTGCGTTGACGATGGCCTGGGCCAGCGGGTGCTCCGAGACGCGTTCGACGGCGGCAGAGAGCCGCAGGAGGTCATCGTCCGAGAACCTTGTGCCGCCCGGGTGGCTGTTGTCGGCGTGACCGATGTGGGTGACCGAGGGCTTGCCCTCGGTCAGGGTGCCGGTCTTGTCGACCACGAGGGTGTCGACCTTCTCCATCCGCTCCAACGACTCGGCGTTCTTGATCAGCACACCCATCTGCGCGCCACGTCCGACACCGACCATGATCGAGACCGGCGTCGCCAGCCCCAGGGCACAGGGGCAGGCGATGATCAGGACCGCGACCGCGACGACGAGCGCGTGCGCCAGTCGCGGGTCGGGGCCCACCAGCGCCCACACCGCGAAGGCGACCAGCGCGATCACGATCACGGCGGGCACGAACACCGCGGCGACCCGGTCGGCCATCCGCTGGATCGGGGCGCGGGAACGTTGAGCGTCGGCGACCATCGCCACGATCCGGGCCAGCATGGTGTCGCGGCCGACCTTCTCGGCGACCATCACCAGGGCCCCGCTCTGGTTGATGGTCCCCCCGATGACCGGGTCGCCGGTGGTCTTGGTGACCGGCATCGACTCCCCCGTCACCAGGGACTCATCCACGGCCGAGCGGCCCTCGGTAACGGCACCGTCCACGGGGACCTTCTCGCCCGGGCGGACCCGCAGCCGGTCCCCGATCTGGACCTCGTCGAGGGCGACCTCCTCCTCGGTGCCGTCCACCCCGAGGCGTCGGGCGGTCTTCGGGCTGAGGTCGAGCAGTGCCTTGATCGCACCCGAGGTCTGCTCGCGGGCGCGGAGCTCGAGGACCTGGCCCAGCAGGACCAGGGTGGTGATCACCGCAGCAGCCTCGAAGTAGACCGCGACCACCCCGTCCATCCGGAACGCCTCCGGGAACAACCCCGGTGCGAGGGTCGCGACGATGCTGAAGAGCCAGGCGACGCCGGTGCCCATCGCGATGAGGGTGAACATGTTCAGGTTCCGGGTGCGGACCGAGGCCCAGCCCCGGACGAAGAACGGCGCCCCCGCCCAGAGCACCACCGGCGTGGCCAGGACCAGCTGCGCCCACACCGAGACCTGGGCGTCGATCAGGTCGCGCAGGGCCGGGACCAGGTCGCGGCCCATGCTGAGGATGACGACCGGGATCGACAGCGCGACAGCGACCCAGAACCGTCGGGTCATGTCGACCAGCTCCGCGTTCGGACCCGTCTCAGCAGTCACCAGGACCGGTTCCAGGGCCATCCCACAGATGGGGCACGACCCGGGACCGTCCTGCCGGATCTCAGGGTGCATCGGGCACGTGTACTCCGCAACCTCCCCCACCGGCACCGGCCCGCCGCTCCCGGAGGTTCCTGGGGAGTGGTCGTGCGCGGTGTAGCGGTTTGGGTCAGCCTCGAACTTCGCGGCGCACCCCGCAGAGCAGAAGAAGAACGTCTCTCCGTCGTGCATGGCGGTGTGCCCGCTGGTGGCGGGGTCGACGTCCATGCCACACACCGGGTCCTTCGTAGTCACTGGTGTGTGCGCATCGCGGTGGATCGGGTGACTGAACATAGTTCGAAGGTACCCCCTAGGGGTATAGGTTTAAACAGTGGCCGCCCACGCCCGGGCTCACGGCCGTTGGCATCGAGTCTCTGGAAACCTGCCTCTGGCGCACAGAGGCCGAAGCCCTGCCGGCGCGGGTCCTCTCGGGCGGTCCCTCAGACACCGAGAGTTCTGACATCACCTCAGAGCCCGCCTGGAGCCGGCGTGGAACGAAGTCGACCGCAGCGGTTGGAGTACCGACCTGAGCGGTGCCCGCAGCCGATGAGGCAGGCCGCAGGTCCCCCCGGTCCGGGGACGAGGGCCGTACCGACCGGGCGACAGCGCGGGGCACTGTCAAACGATGACCCCCATCGTCCCCGCCGGCTCCGTCGTCATTGCCTACGACAGCAGCGGACGCTCCGCCGAGGCCCTCGCCTGGGGCCTCGAGCAGGCCGTGCTCGAGCGGCGTCCCGTCGATGTCGTGCGCCTGCTCAACGTCGCCGAGGTGCAGTCCGCTGCCTGGATCGCGAGCTCAGGAGCGGGAGGCCCGGTGCTGGACGTGCTGCGCGAGGGGGCGGTGGCCGACCTCGCCGCGGTCGTCGGCCTGGCCCGTCTCCAGCACCCTGATCTGCGGGTGGACGGTCACGTGATCGAGCGAGAGACCCGTGAGGGCCTCGTCGAGCTCTCGGAGTCCGCCTACCTGATGGTGCTCGGGTCCCATGGCTGGGGACCGGTCGGCAGCGTCCTGCTCGGCTCGGTCGCCGCCGCCGTCACCCGACGCGCCCAGTGCCCCGTGGTCGTAGTGCGACCACCGGCCGACCCCCGCCTCTCCGACGCCGACGGCACAGGGGTCCTCGTCGGCGTCGACGACACCCCTGAGTCCACACCGGTCATCGAGCACGCCTTCGCCCAGGCCTCGCTGCGCGACCTGCCCCTCACCGTCGTGCATTGCGTCCGCGACCCTGCCTCGGCCTGGGCCGGGGACTCCTGGTCGCTGGACGCCCAGGAGAGCACCCAGTCCAGGGACGCGGTGCTCGCGAGCCTGACCGGAGCAGCCGAGAAGCACCCTGACGTTGCGTACACCGCCCAGGTCGAACAAGGACTAGTCACCCAGAACTCCGGTGACCGCGCCCGTCCGTGGGCCCTCGTCGTCGTCGGCCGACACCACCACAGCGCCTGGCACCGCCTGATGATGACCTCGACCACGACCGCCGTCCTCGAGCACGCCCGCTGCCCGGTCGTCGTGGTCCCGGAGGCCCGCGTCGCGACCGGACGTGGCTGAGCGGCCGTCAAACACCGCTCTTAGCCCGTCCCGCGCCCCTGGACACGACGCCGGCTTCAGCCCCTCTGGGCAACGAGCGGTCCTCGACTGGCTCGACCCGGCGGCGGTCTGTGCCTGCGGGTCGCTACCCCTGACCGCCAAAGCGAGGCGTGGCGCTGGCCGAGATCGTCTCGACCTTTCAGGTGGGCACCGAGCTGGCCGATCACGCGCCGTTCCTGAACGGCGCGACCTGGACCGAGGTGCCTCGCTCGATCGCGGAGCCGAGCTGATCACCCTCACGGTCCTGGCTACCTCTCGCGTCTTCACCGCCTCCGGTACCGCTGCGGCGGCCATCGACGTCGTGGCAGGCGCCCTTCGTGCTGCGGATTCATGCGACGGGCTCACCCCTGCCGTGGTTCGGGTGAGTCCGACCGACGTCGCCATGGTCTGCCGGGCCAGAGCCACACCGGGGGGCGGTTACCTCGTCTACCCGGTCGCAGCGGCCCGCCGGGTCTACACGCGGTCCGACGCGTCTCGCGCGGACCCCGACCCGTGGTTCAGGCGCCCGGGCCCGTTCGCGAGGGACATCCGGGCGTCCCTTGCGCTGCGTTGCGGTGGCGGCAACAACTAGACCATCCAGTGCAGCTCCGGCGAAACGGTGGCGCAGGTCAGTGGTGCGGTCTCCTCGTGTCGTCGGCATCGTCGCCGGAGTCGTGCTCTGCCCTGAGAGCGTCGCGGTCCTCGGCGGAGGAGGTGCGGTCGTCCTTGGAGTGCATGCGGTTGAGGGCGGCGTCGCGCCGGGCCTCCAGGTCGTGGAGGTAGGGGCCGTCCTGGGTGGTGAATGCGGCGAGGCTGGCCTGCCGGTCGCGCTCGATGGCGACCTCGTCACGCTGGTCGGCGTCCGCGTCTCGTTCGACGGCGGCATCAATCAGGTCCTCGGCGGACGCGGCGCGCTCTGCTAATGCGGCTTCAAGCCTCGTCACCTCGGCCTCGCGGGCCTTCAAGTCTTCATCGCGTTCTGCAGCCATGCGTTGAGTCTGGGTTCCAGGCAGGCAGGTTGGCCACCTCGGGGTCTCAGCGGCCTTCCCTTCGGGCATGGACGGTGACGGGCGCGAGGTCGTTCCACGCGCCCGTCACGGCGTCCTGGCGCTGGCCGGTGCCGGTGATGCTCGGGCCACCCGCCGACCAGCGTCGCCGACCGGCTGAACCCACAGGAGGACCGGCCGGGGTGACGTTGATGCCAGGGCGAGCCTCCCCCACGCCGTGACCGGCGCGCCCGACCACGTGTCCGGATGGAGTGACGGGAATCATGGGCTCTGTCCCCGCGACCGACCAGGACTGCCCTCCAGGGCGGCACAGCCCAGCACCTGGGGTCAGCCCCCGGGTAGGAGTCAGCACGTCGCGGGAGAGGACTCGGGGCCCTCCCCCGCTGACGTGTCGCGGTGACGCCGCCCAGGGCCTACTGCACCGGCAGTGAACCCGAGACCGGACCCCGGGGTGGGCAACGGGTCGGGAGCGCCTGCTTGCTGTCCTCAACGACCCGGGCAGGACCACGATCCGCCGCTTCCAGCGACCTGACCCGAAGAAGTCCACTCCGAGGCATGGACCGCCCTCGGCGTGCGCGGCGGTCCACCCAACCGTGTGCCTACTGCCGAATCAAGGGGCGAGAAGGTTCTCCATCGTCTCGACCTCGGCGGTCTGCGACTCTGCGCTTTCGTTAGCGAGGTCGATCGCAGGCTTGTACTGACCCTGCTCGGTCTCGGTCTCGGACATGTCGATTGCACCGGTATGGTGCTCGATCATCATCTCCAGCCACTCCTCGAACTCAGCATCAGGCGCCTGAGCCAGGGCGGTCATCTCGGTGCCGGACATCATCCCCGGCATGTCAGCGCCGGACATCATCCCCCGCATCGCATCGCGTCGCCGCGCATCGCGTCGCCCCGCATCGCGTCGCCGCGCATCGCGTCGCCCCGCATCCCGTCGCCCCGCATCGCGTCGCCGCGCATCGCGTCGCCGCGCATCGCGTCGCGGCGCATCCCGTCGCGGCCGCGCATCGACCCGCCCATCCGGGGCATGTCCCGGTCGCGCATCGACCCGCTCGTGCTGGTCGCAGGGACGGCTTCGTCCCAGTCGGTGAGCCAGCCGGTGAAGGTCTCGATCTCGGGGGCCTGAGCGGCCCTGATGTCGTCGGCCAGCTGCTGAACCTCGAGGTCGAGGTCGCGGCCCTGGGTGAGGTCGACCACGTCGAGTGCCTGGGTGTGGTGCTGGAGCATGTCGGAGGCAAAGGCGACGTCGGTGTCGTTGTGCTCAGTGGTGGAGGTCTCGGCACCGGAACTGCTGGTGTCATCGCTATCGCCGCAGGCAGCGGCGGCCAAGGCGAGGGTGAGTCCGAGGGCGATCGCGCTCATGGCGCGGGTGGTGCGATTGATACGTACGAAGGGGTTCTCCTGTGGACTGAGTTGCGTTGGTCGGGTGGCGTCGTGTCGCGCGCCCGAGGTCAGGGCAGCGCGATGCCCCCTCAGCACCTGATGACGGAGAACTCCCAGGCCGGTGGCAGGCCGGTTCCTCGACAGGCGACGGTGCTGCCCGGGCACACGGTGGCGCGGTCGATGGTCGACACGTGACTCCAGATCCGCGGTGCGCGGTGCGCTCCAACCAGGAGCAGGGCTGCTCCAGCGGCTGCCGCCAGCATCACGGTGCAGAGCATCGCCATGCTGCTGAGGCCGTGGTGCTCTCCCTCATGGGCCTCGCCGACGGCGAGCCCAGTCGTGGACGGCTGCGCGGCGCTCATCACCGAAAAGACGGCCGTGGTGGCGTGGTTCGTACCGCTGGTGACGCCGTGGGTGTAGAGGCATGCATCCCGACGATGCCCAGCACGACCGCCCCGACCGCCACAGCGAGAAGTGCGGGCAGGGTCCGGTTCGGTCTGCGCGTGGCAACACACAACGTCCTCACAACTCCTCTCGTGGGTCGTGCGGTGGCCGTGGCCCGTACTCGAACAACCACGGCGCCAGGTAGCGACCGCACCACCGCCGCAGCGGTGGCAATCGGTAGGAACAGCCCGACCAGGGCGGTGTGAGAGCGGCCCGCGGAACAGAACCCGACGGACGACCCGTAGACGCCGAATCCCCGGGCGACTGGTTCGAGTCTTGCGGTTGCGGCACGCGACGCGCAGAGGCCGAAGCCCTCCCCGGTCGGGCCACTCGTAGTGGTCCCCGGGGCCTGGGGCCCTGACCTATCCTCGGGGCGTGCCCGCTCCCGCTCTGCCGACTCCAGCGCAGTGGTGGCGGTACGGGTTGCTCAGCACCATCGCGCTCGGGCTGAGCCTAATGTGCGCGAGCTACGTCGTCTCCAGCGGCTCGGGCACGTCCACAGCCGCCATGAGCTCGATGTCGGCCACGTCGTCGACCACGTCGTCGACCACGTCGTCGGCCATGGCAGCGGCCGATGCCGACCAGGCCCCTACATCAGGGATGGCAGGCATGTGCGATGCAGCGTGTGCCTCGGAGATGACCACGATGGTGTGCTTCGTCATCGCGATCGCGGCACCCTTGACCATGCTGATCCTGCTGTTGACCCGCAGGCACACCCCGTTCCTCCGATTGCTCGAGCGAGCGACCGTTCCATCGATGACCTCGTTCGTGCGCGGACGGTGGCGGGGTCACGTCCCGTTGTCGTCGACCACGTTGTGTGTGTGGCGGGTGTGACAGGCCGCTCAGAGTCCCCCTGAGCAGCCCGCCGCGTCCGAACTACCTGTCCGGGCGTGCGCCCCGGGCCCACCCGGGCCCACTACCCACCCGTCTGCCCCGCACCGGGCGCCGACGCCGCGCGCAACCATCGAAGGACCACATCACTCATGGACATGACCAACCGGGTGCCTGACTGGCTCACCCCGATCTCCTGGCTCTACATCGCCCTGGCGCTCATCAGCGCCGCTGCCATCGCTGTCGACATCTACGCCCGGCACCGCCGCCATACCACCGTCGCCGAGGAGGTGGTGTGGATCGCCTCAGCGCTCTACCTGGGGCCCTTCGCACTTCCCCTGTACGCCCGCCACGGTCGTGCCCCCGCCCGGGCCATGAAGAACGACGCGGCGGTGACGACCAGGCAGGGTCATGACCAGCCGATCGCCGTGGCGGGGCTGCCGGGTGGTGGAGCCTCGGCCATCGCTCACCTCCTCGGCGTGCCCCTGGTCCTCGCCTCCGGTCTCACGATCGCCGGGATCGACCTGTGGGTCATGATCATCGTCATCGGCGTCCTCGCCATGGCATTCCTTTTCGCCTACGAGCGGGCCGCAACCCGACCCGGTCGGACGCTGCCCGTCGGAACGGCTGCCACCGCAGCAGTGCTCACCGTCCTCGCCTTCGACATCGGCATGGGCGGCTGGATGCTGCTGCTGCACTTCAACTCGTTCATGCCGCCCGCCACCGAGGGCAACTTCTGGTTCCTCATGCAGGTCGGCATCGTCCTCGGACTCCTTACCGCCTACCCCGTCGTCAACCGGCTCACCCGCCGCCACCAGACGCTCGTGCCGGCCTAAGGGACTCCCCCGACCTCCCGGTCGGGGCGGCACGGGCACGACGTCCTGCGCTGCTCCGACCGATCCGAACATTCGCTCACCCACACCGGAGTCACCATGCACCGAGCCGTCCCTCTCGCACTCGCCGCAACGGCCCTCGGCGCGGCGCTTGCCCTCTCCGGGTGCGCCGCCCCCGACCCGTCCGAACCCGCAGGACTTCCTGAGGAGGGCGCGCGGGCGGAGCTGGGCCACGTCCACGGCGTCGGAGTCGACCCCGGCAACGGTGCTCTCTACATCGCCTCTCACCTCGGGGTGTTCCAGGTCAGCGACGGCGGGCAACCCGAACGGGTCGCAGACCGGTGGCAGGACACCATGGGGTTCGCCATTGTCGGTCCCGGACACTTCCTCGGCAGCGGACACCCCGACCTGCGGGAGGAAGACCTCCCCGCAAGCCTCGGACTCATCGAGTCCACCGACGGCGCCAACACCTGGGCCCCAGTGTCGTTGCAGGGTGAGGCCGACTTTCACGCCATCGAGCCGGTAGGCGGCCGCATCTACGCCTACGACTCCCAGTCCGGCTCCCTTCTGACCAGTGACGACGAGAAGACCTGGGACACGATCAGCAAGCAACCGATCTACGACCTCGCCGCCGACCAGACTGACCCGGACACCGTCTACGCCACCACCGACCGAGGCGAGCTCGTCGTCTCCACCGACGGCGCAGACCCACGACCGGTCCCGGGCGCACCCGTCCTGACCGCGATCGACTGGGAACCCGGTGGCCCGCTGGTCGGGGTGGGACCCGACGGGACCGTCCTGATCAGCACTGACACCACCACCTGGCGCCAGGCAGGACGTGTCGACGGGCCTGCGGAAGCGCTCGACGCGTCGCCGGACCGGTGGCACGCCGCAACCGCAACTGGCGTCTATGAGTCCACCGACGACGGCCTCACCTGGGGGTTGGTGGTGAGGAACGAGGCCTGACCCAGCTGGCCTCCCGCAGGCCCCGGCCTACCGACACGGCACCCTCCCCCTGACGACCCGGCCACCGATCATCTGCGCAGCGAGAAGCCAGGCCATCACCTCGACTCGGAGGAGAATCTCCTTGCGCAGCCGTTCCCACGTGCCGGGATTCGACCACGCCGGTGGTTAGCCCCCGGGCGGGACCAAACATGACACCGGCCGACACCTGACCGAAAACTCCCTGGAGACCACTGCCCGCCAACCGGTTGAGGTAGGCGCTACTGGCAGTGCGCCGGGTATCGTACAAGCAAGCATCCACTACTGTTTATAGTATGAACCGTCTAGGGCTTCACCTTCGCTGCACGGACCGCAGGTGTCGCTCTTCAGGGCGGGCGGTGCTGCTGGGCGCACCGTTCATCGGGGCCTTTTTGATTCTTGTTTCGACGCCAGCCTCGGCAAGCGCCGCCCCGGGCACCGGCGGCGGCAGCGTTGGTGGGTTCGGGTGGAGCTTTCTGATCCCGGCCGCCGTCATCGGTCTCGTCGTGCTCGGCGCACTGCTGGTCACCCGCGTCGAACGCTCGCCGGGCCCCGACGCTGCGCTGGACGACGCGGAGGGCACCGAACCCGCCGAGGAGGACACCGAGCGGACCCACGAGGACCCCCCGGCCTGAGCAAGGACCGCGCGCGTGGGGAGGACCCCTCAGGCGCCCCGCGCCGACCCACCGATTCCCAGGACCGATGCGTCGAGCGATGCGTCGGCCGATGGCGCGCAGCATGCGCAGCCGTCCTCCGCCACCTGGAACGTGCCGAGGTCCCGGCCGGGATCGGCCGCGCGCGGCGCCTCGACGCCGTCAAGGGCGGCGAGGCGCCCGGCCCGGACGGCGTTGGCGATGACGAACACCTCGGCCACCTCGTGGATCAGCACGACGGCGGCCAGACCAAGGACGCCGAGCGCGGCCAGCGGGACCAGGCCAACCACGATCAGCAGTGACAGCGCGATGTTCTGCAGCATGATGCCCCTGGCTCGACGTGCGTGGCCGATGGCCTGAGGGAGGTGCCGCAGGTCCGAGCCCATCAGGGCGACATCTGCGGCCTCGATGGCGACGTCTGCTCCCATCGCGCCCATCGCGATGCCCACGTCGGCCACGGCGAGTGCCGGGGCGTCGTTCACGCCGTCACCCACCATGGCCACCGGTCGGCCCGACTCACTGCGAAACCGAGCCACCAGGTCCGACTTGTCGGTCGGGACCAGGTTGGCATGGACTCGAGTGATGCCAAGCTCCGCGGCGATGGCCCGCGCGGTTCGCTCGTGGTCCCCAGTCAGCATCACCACGTCGATGCCGCGCGCGCGAAGATCGGCGACCACCTCGGCCGCCTCCCGGCGCAGCTCGTCACGCACCGCGATCACCCCGACCACCTCGCCGTCGACCTCGACCACTGCGACGGTCGCACCTGATCCCTGCAGCTGGTCCACCTCGGCCGCCAGGGCCGCAGGCAGGACCCAGGTCGGCTTGCCGAGGCGTGCCGGACGGCCGTCGAGCACGCCTCGGAGTCCGTGGCCCGGCACCGCCTCGATGTCGGTCGCGTCCCGTTGAGCGACGGCTCCCTCTGCCGCGGCGGTGAGCACGGCCGCGGCCAGCGGGTGCTCGCTGTGTCGTTCCAGGGCCGCCGCCGTTGCGAGGACCTCGTCCTCGGTCCAGCCCTGGGCCGCTACGACAGCAACCACCCGGGGCCGGTTGGCGGTCAGCGTCCCGGTCTTGTCCAGCGCGACAGTACGGACGGCGCCGAGCGCTTCGATCGCCGCGCCGCCCTTGACCAGCACGCCGAACCGGCTCGCAGCGCCCACGGCGGCGACCACGGTGACAGGCACCGAGAGAGCCAAGGCGCACGGCGCCGCGGCGACCAGCACCACGAGCGCGCGTTCCACCCACAGCGTTGGGTCCCCGAGGAGCGAACCGATCCCCGCGATCAGGGCGGCCACCACCATGATCGCCGGCACCAGCGGACGCGCGATGCGGTCCGCGATCCGCTGCCGGTCACCCTTGAGCCGTTGAGCGTCCTCGACGACGGCCACCACCTTGGCCAGCGAGTTGTCCTCGACCCGTGCGGTGGCCTCGACCCGGAGTACGCCGTTGGCGTTCACCGAGCCGGCGTGCACGACGTCGCCCGGTCCGACCTCTGCTGGCATCGACTCACCGGTGATAGCCGAGACGTCCAGCGAGGACCGGCCGCTGCGGACCATGCCGTCGCTGGCCACCCGGTCGCCGGCCATGACCACCATCAGATCCCCGACCTCAAGCGCGGAGGCTGGGATGCGTCCCGTGAGGCCGCCGCGCTCGACGGAGACCTCCGTCGGCACCAGCGCCAGGAGGGAGCGCAGTCCACGCCTGGTGCGGGTCACCGAGTAGTGCTCGAGGGCCTCGCTGATGGAGAACAGGAACGCCAGCATGGCCGCCTCGGCGACCTGGCCGAGCACCAGCGCACCGATGAGCGCGATGGTCATCAAGGTGGCGACGCCGACCCGGCGCCGCCGCAGACCGCGCACCGCACCTGGCACGAACGTCACGCCACCCAACGCGGCCGCAGCGAGGTGCGCTGCGACCCCAGAGCCGGTCGCCGGAGGACCACCGAGCACAGGAAGAAGGAACCCGAGGAGCACCAGCACGCCGGCAGCGCCGGCGATCCTGAGCTCGCGGACGTCGCGCAGCCGGACCGGGTCGATGGACTCCCGCGGACCCACGTCCTCGGGTGTGTCACCACCGCAGCAGGCGTCGCTCATGACGTCACCTGCGACCCGACAGTGCAGCCCGTGACGGAGCGCAACAGCGCCTCTCCCGGTTCGGTGAGGGCGTACATGACCATCTTGCCGTCACGCCGCGAGGCCGCCAGGCCGCTGGACCGCAACAGCCGCAGGTGGTGGGAGACGAGCCCGGAGGACGCCCCCACCACCCAGGCAAGGTCACAGACGCACAGCTCACCGCCGGAGGCGGCCAGCGCCATGGCCACCCGCAACCGGGTCGGGTCTGCCAGCGCGCGCAAGCGCGCCGCTGAGACCCCGGCCACCTCGGCGGACGGGACCAGAGAGCGGACCCGCTCCGCCTCCGGTAGGTCCAGGCACAGCAGCCCGCAGCTCTCGTCGGTCATACCAACATTCTAACCACCATCGGGATGACCTGCCGACCTACGGCACCCAACCTTCTACTACCATGGGGAGTAGCCCCCAACGCCTCGAGACGGAATGAGCACATGACGACCTCCACCGCGCCGGAGAGAGGCCAGGCTCCCCCGGGTCTGGCGGAGCCTCGGGACTATCGACCCCGTTGGGGTTGGGGGCGGTGGGCCTGGCGGCGGCTCACGTCGATGCGTACGGCCGTCATCTTGTTGTCGCTGCTCGCGGTCGCGGCCGTGCCCGGCTCGGTCCTCCCCCAGCGCAACGTCGCCTCGGATCCGCAGGCCGTCGTGCGGTACTTCGTGCAGCACCCTGAGCTTGCGCCGTGGATGGACCGTCTGTCGCTGTTCGACGTCTACGGCTCGCCGTGGTTCGCCGCGATCTACCTGCTGCTGCTGGTCTCGATGACCGGGTGCGTGCTGCCCCGTTGTGCGCGCTTGTGGCGCGAGAGCCGCGCGGCACCGCCCCCGGCCCCGCGACACTTGAGCAGGGAGCCGGAGTACGCCTCGCTCACCACCGCCGAGCCGGCCGACCAGGCGCTGGAGACCGCGGCGGCGGCCCTGCGCCGCCGACGGTTCCGGGTCCGGGTCGTGGGTGATGAGGTGCGCGCGGAGAAGGGGTACCTGCGCGAGACCGGCAACCTGGCCTTCCACCTGTCGCTGCTGGTGCTGCTCGTCGGCATCGCCGGCGGGCGCCTGTACGGCTTCGAGGGCCGCGTGGCCGTCGCCGAGGGCAGCTCGTTCACCAACGTGAGCGCCGAGTACGACGAGTTCTTCCCCTCGGTGTGGACCGACGTGGAGGGCCTGGAGCCGCTCAGCTTCACCCTCGACAGCTTCGAGGCGGAGTTCGAGACCGATCCAGCCAAGCTGGGCGAGCCCCGCAGCTTCGACGCCCGCGTCTCCTACGAGTCCGAGGAGGGCTCCGGCGTGGTCCAGGTGAAGCCGAACTCGCCCCTGGACATCAACGAGACCAAGTTCTTCCTCACCGGTCACGGCTACGCCCCCGAGGTCACCGTCCGTGACGGCACCGGCGCCGTGACCTTCTCCGGGCCTGTCATCTTCCTTCCCTCTGACTCCAACTTCACCTCCGACGGCGTCGTCAAGGCCCCTGACGCCCAGCCGGTCGGGCTGGGCTTCCAGGGCCTGTTCCTGCCCACCGCGGCAACCGACGGGCGCGGCCCGGTCTCGGCCTTTCCCGGCCCGGTCGACCCCCAGCTGGTGATGACCGCGTTCACCGGTGACCTCGGCATGTCCGACGGCACCACGCAGTCGGTCTACACCCTGGACACGACGAACCTGGAACCCGTGCTCGGCGAGGACGGCAGCCCGTTGCGGCAGCCGCTCGCCGTGGGCGAGACCATGCGCCTGCCCGACGATCAGGGCAGCCTGACCTTCGACGGCGTCTCGCGGTTCGCCAACTTCCAGGTCGCCTACGACCCGGGCAAGGAGATCAGCCTGGTCGCCGCGTTGCTGCTGCTGGGCGGCCTCACCACCTCGCTGGTCATCCGGCGCCGGCGGCTCTGGGTCCGTGTCACCGACACGGCCCCCGCC
Source organism: Nocardioides aquaticus (assembly GCF_018459925.1). NCBI lineage: Bacteria > Bacillati > Actinomycetota > Actinomycetes > Propionibacteriales > Nocardioidaceae > Nocardioides > Nocardioides aquaticus. The sequence goes on along the minus strand of NZ_CP075371.1, from coordinate 1,773,644 downwards.
GAAGGGTTCGTCGCCGTGGAGGTGGCCATGCGGTCCCTGACCCGACGCCAGCTGCCCGCGGGCGACCTCGAGGCGGTGTCCTTGGCGCTCCGCGGCCCTGACACACCTCCCCCGAGCCCCAGCACCCAGACACACACCCAGGAGCCGAACCGATGACGTGGGACCTGCTCTCCGACAACCTCATCTACTCCGCCATCGCCGTCTACGTGCTGGCAATGCTGGCGTACGCCGCCGAGACCGCCGCGCGGGTCAACCGGGGGGTGGAGGTCACTGCCGACGTCCCGGTCGCCGTCGGTGCCGGGGCACCCGCAGCGCCACCACCGACTCGAGTGGCGCCCTCCTCATCGACCGCGGGCACACCAGGAGCCCGCGTCGGTGCGGTCGGGTCGTCCCTCGCGGTCCTGGGCCTCCTGCTGAACCTGGCCGGCGTCGTCACGCGCGGCCTCGCAGCCGAGCGGGCTCCCTGGGGCAACATGTATGAGTTCGCGATCGTCATCACGATGACGGCCGGGGCGACCTACCTGGCCCTGCTCCGCCGCCAGCCGGTGCGCGACCTCGGCGCCTGGATCGTCGGCGCGATCGTCCTCACGCTCGGCCTGGCCGTCACGGTCCTCTACACCCCCGCCGGCGACCTCGTGCCGGTGCTGGACTCCTACTGGCTCGTGGTGCACGTCGCAGCCGCGATCATCTCCGGCGGCGTCTTCACCGTCGGGGCCCTGACGACCATCCTGTTCATGGTCCGACAGCGCCACGACGCCCGAGCGGCCCAGGCGGGCCGCACCCGGGGTCGGTACGCCGCCCAGCTACCCACAGCGGACACCCTCTCGCGCGTCGCGCGGGGTGCCCACGTCTTCGCCTTCCCGATCTGGACCTTCGCCGTCATCGCCGGCGCCATCTGGGCCGAGAACTCCTGGGGTCGGTACTGGGGCTGGGACCCCAAGGAGACCTGGGCGTTCATCACCTGGGTCTGTTACGCCGCCTACCTGCACGCCGACGCCACCACCGGATGGCGGGGCTCGCGAGCCTCCTGGTTCGCCCTCGCGGGCTACGCGGCCTTCGTGTTCAACTTCTTCGGGGTCAACATGTGGATCCCGGGCCTGCACTCCTACGCCGGTGTCTGAGGGCGGCGGTGGCGGGTCGGAGGCCGCGACCCTGGTGATCGCGTTGATCACGGTCGTCGCCACCCTCGCCCTGGTCTACCTCGTGGCGCGGGGGCGCAGGCGCGATGCCCGTGAGGCGCGCCACCAACGCGACGACGACTAGGCCTGGCAGGGTCGGTGCGCAGGATCGCACGCGGTGGCGCCGAAAGCCGGCCCACACACGGCCGGGGGACTCACAACGAGGTAACTTGCCTTCAGTGCACGCCGACGACTCCCGAACGGCAGCTTCGATGGTGAAGACGCCAGGCGGCCCTCCAGCGTGGGGATCTTCATGTCGTTGCAGCGTGCGCCCGGCGAGGCCGTAACGCCGCAAGACATCGCAGTCCATCCACACACACCGAAGACAATGCAGCTAATCGGCCCCAGCAGCGGAGTCCAGCGCGTCGGTCGCTCGCCGAGGCCACCAGGAAGTCGGGCTGCACGCTAAATCCGACGACTACTCGATGCGCGGGGAACTCCCCCTCCCAACCCGGCCGGGCTCGGCGGTGCCGCCGAGGGGTACAGGCAGACACGCGAGGTCAACCCGTCCCGGTGTCCCGTCTTGAACAGGCAGGCCGGAATCCCCAGCAACAGCACAGCGACCACCACCACGCTTTGGATGCACAGAGCATAGGGCGTGGCCTGGGTACGCAGCGCGGCGGCGCCGGCGGCGTACTCCTAGGCGCCGTCGAGGTCCACCTCGGACGAGGCCTTGCCTCAAGTCTCCGTCCTGCCTCTCACGACGTGCACCGCCGTCACCCCAGATGTCTAACCTTCCGGCCGCAATCACCCGGGGTAGACGACCCAACTTCTCATCGCTATCATCGGGCTATGCCAATGACAACGGCGATATCCGACCCAGCTCTACTGCGGGGAGCGGCACTGTTCCACGGCCTCGGGGACCGCAATCGACTCTCCATCATCCGCCAGCTCGCAGGCGGCGGCGAGCGTCGCGTGGTGGATCTCACCGAGGCCCTCGGACTGGCACAGGGCACTGTGTCCGGTCACCTCGCTTGCTTGCGTGACTGCGGGCTGATCGTCGGCCGACCGGAGGGACGCCAGGTCTTCTACTCCATTGCCCACCCTCAGCTGGTGGACCTGCTCGGCGCTGCCGAGCAACTGCTCGCGTTGACTGGCGAGAGGGTCGAACTCTGCCCCCGTTTCGGCCCCTCCGGCACCACTGCCGAATCTGAGCCAGGCACTCCGACCACCACCACGAAGGGCCCCGGACTGTGACCGACGCCTGCGGCTGCGGCCCCGACGAACCACGCAGCGACGACAACGGAGCGGGGAAGCTCGAGCCGGAACGGCTATGGGAGGTCAGCGAACTGCAATTCGCCGCTCTGGCCGGGCTCTTCCTGGTCGCCGGTTACGCGGCTGATCTGAGTGACGCCTCCCCAAGCATGGTGACCTCGCTCAACGCTGTCGCCCTGGCACTCGGCGCCTGGACCTTCGTACCCAGCACGTTGAGACGGCTGGGTAAGGGCAGGATCGGCGTCGGCACCCTGATGACGATCGCCGCCGTAGGCGCTGTCGTCCTCGGTCAGGTCACCGAGGCGGCGATGCTGGCCTTCCTCTACTCCATCAGCGAGGGGCTGGAGGAGTACGCCGTGGCCCGCACCCGTCGCGGCCTGCGCGCCCTTCTGAATCTCGTCCCGGTGGAGGCCACGATTCTTCGCGACGGCAAGCAGGTCACCATCGCGCCCGCCGATCTCGTTATCGGTGACCTGCTCCTGGTCCGGCCCGGTGAACGGCTCGCGACCGACGGCATCATCCGGGTCGGCCGCACCGCCCTTGATGTTTCGGCCCTCACCGGCGAATCCGTCCCGGTCGAAGCCAGTCCGGGCGACGCCGTCTACGCCGGCTGCATCAACGGCACCGGTGTCCTTGAGGTCGAGGTCACCACCACCGCCGACGACAACTCCCTGGCCCGCATCGTCAACATCGTCGAGGCAGAACAGTCTCGCAAGGGCGACGCACAGCGCTTGGCCGACCGGATCGCCAAACCCCTGGTCCCCGGGATCATGGTCCTTGCCGCCGTTATCGCCGTCGTCGGCAGCCTGCTCGGCGACCCCGCCACCTGGATCGAGCGTGCCCTGGTCGTCCTGGTCGCTGCCTCCCCCTGTGCACTAGCGATCTCCGTGCCGGTCACCGTGGTCGCCGCAGTCGGCGCCGCGAGCCGCATCGGCGCCCTGGTCAAGGGCGGCGCCGCCCTTGAGGCACTTGGGCGGATCCGGAGCGTCGCTTTGGACAAGACAGGCACATTGACCCGCAACGAGCCGACCGTCGTCAACGTCACCGCCGCACCCGGCCACACCCGCGAGCAGATCCTCGACGTGGCCGCCGCCCTCGAGTCCCGGAGCGAGCATCCCCTGGCCCGCGCCATCCTCGCCGCCGTTTCGCAGCACCGTGACGCCGAGGGCGTCGAGTCCGTCACGGGCGCCGGGCTCACCGGAACCGTCGGCGGTCGACCCGCGCGCCTGGGGCGCCCAGGTTGGATCCCGGCCGGTGAGCTCGCCGACCCGGTGCGGCGCATGCAGGAGGCGGGCGCCACCGCCGTACTCGTGGAGTTCGGCGGAGTTGTGATCGGCGCCCTCGCGGTCCGCGACGATCTGCGGCCCGAAGCAGCCGAGGTCGTGGCCCGCCTGCGCGCCGACGGCTACCAGGTCGCGATGCTCACCGGCGACAACGTGCGCACCGCGACCGCCCTGGCCGCCCAAGCCGGCATCACTGAGGTGCATGCCGACCTCCGTCCCGAGGACAAGTCGGCCATCATCCGCCGGCTTCGCGAGCAACGACCCACCGCCATGGTCGGCGATGGCGTCAACGACGCCCCCGCCCTAGCCACCGCTGACGTCGGGATCGCCATGGGTGCGATGGGCAGCGACGTGGCCATCGAGACCGCCGACGTTGCGCTCATGGGTGAGGACCTGCGCCACCTGCCCCACAGCCTGAGCCACGCCCGCCGCGCCCGATCGATCATGCTGCAGAACGTCGGCCTCTCCCTGGGCCTGATCGCCGTCCTCATCCCGCTCGCCGCTTTCGGTCTGCTTGGCCTGGCCGCGGTGGTCCTCGTCCACGAGGTCGCCGAGATCCTCGTGATCGGCAACGCGGTCCGCGCCGGGCGCGCACGTCCGCTGCCGCCCGCGCCGGCTCCGCAGCCGGCCCTGCTTTCGCCGACGATGGAAGTCTCGGTCAGGTGACCGGCGGTACCAGGTCAGCCGTCCGGCGACCTCGGATGGGTCGAACGGCGGTGGTGCTGGTGGCCCTCACAGCGGCGTCGATCGACCTCGTCGCCAAAGCCGTCTCCGAGGCGCGGCTCGCCGACTCCACCGTCGACCTCGGACTGCTCCAGCTGCGGCTGGGGTACAACTCGGGCGTAGCGTTCAGCATGGGCAACGAGCTCCCGGTGGGCGTCATCGTGGCGATCACCACCGTGATCTCCATCGCCCTGGCGGCGTATGTGTGGCATCGAGCCCCACGTGCCGGGTGGATCGAGCGGATCGCCGGGGGGCCGTCCTCGGCGGCGCCGTCGCCAACGTCATCGACCGTGCCCGCGACGGCGTCGTCACCGACTACCTGCACACCGGTTGGTGGCCTACTTTCAACCTCGCCGACACCTTCTTGGTCACCGGTTTCCTCGTGATCGCCATGCTGCAATTCCGCCCCGAACGCACGGTGGCCAGAGAAGAGAATTAACCGGCCGCCCATCCAGCCAACACTGATGCGAGGGCTCCTGCCCGGTGCTCTTGGGGCGCGCAGAGACACCGCGCACAGTGCCCGTCGTCACGGGGCCGCGACAGGTTGGGCTGCCCGCGATCCCATCGCCACGACCGTACTCAGAAGGAACGCAACCGCCATGGTCCCCTCCGCGCTTCAAGCAATTGGCCTCTTCCTGGTCACCAATATCGACGACATCATCGTTCTGTCTCTGTTCTTTGCTCGCGGAGCCGGACAGCGGGGCACGACGGCCAAGATCGTCCTCGGCCAGTACCTGGGGTTCAGCGGCATCCTCCTCGCCTCCCTCGCGGTGACACTCGGGGCCGGGTTGTTCCTTCCCGTCGACGCCATTCCGTACTTCGGTCTGATTCCGCTGTTACTGGGCCTGCACGCCGCCTGGCAGGTCTGGCGCAACGGGGACGACGAGGACGAAGCGATGGAGGGGCGGGTGATCAGCGCCTGGGTCGTGGCAGCAGTGACGTTTGCCAACGGCGGAGACAACATCGGGGTCTATGTCCCGGTGTTCCTCTCCGTCGGCACGGGTGCCCTCGTGGCCTACTGCGTCGTGTTCTTGGCCCTGGTCGTTGTCCTGGTGGTGGCGGCAAAGTTCGTCGCCACCCGGAAGCCGATCGCCGAAGTGCTCGAGCGCTGGGAGCAGGTCCTGTTCCCCCTCGTGCTCATCGGCCTCGGCGTGGTCATCCTGGTCGAGGGCGGCGCCTTCGGGCTGTGAGCAGGCCGCCCCTCTGCGTCGTCGCCCGATCAGTGCTGACGGCGGCTGTGTGAGGCCAGCCACCGGCTTCGCAGCCCTCCGGAACCGTCGCACCCATGTCGGGCGATGCCGTCGCGGACTGCAGGTCCGTCCTGGCCACTTCTTGGTTAAAACCAATGCAGTGACGAACCCAGTGGGCAGCATTGAGACCAGTTCGAACTGGATCTGGGCGACCACGACCGCCGGTTTCGGCGTTCGGCCACAGTGGCACCGAACCCGAGAGGAGTTCGACCAGTGGGTGCTGCGTCATTCCGAGCTGGGCGCAGCCGTCGTGACAACGTCGAGTTGGCCGCTGACCTCGGGCACGTAGCCGCTGGCGTCGAGGAATAGCCGAAGCCGCCACCACCGCCACCATTGCGGCATTCGCGCCGTGAATGGCAACCAGATCACTCCGGGCCGGCCGAGAGACGGCTCGCTGGGCCATGCCACCACTTAGGGCAGCAGGATCTGACCCCAACCGCCCCGACAAGCGGCCTGTTCTTCACTAGGTCAACTTCGCCGGTCTTGGTTGTCGTCTGTGACCTGCGAACAGCGGTCTGCGGCTTCTCGCCCCTGGGCCGGGGGGCACCCACAGCCCATATCGCCTTGCAGGGCCTTGGGACGACATCAGCACGCACGCCGCAGCCCGGTCGACACCATGGTCGATCCTCGCACCCGAAAGGTGCAGCTCATCCGCTTGCGAGAACCGGCGATCACCCCGCTCTCCGAGTCACCGGCCCAATGGGGTCGGTCTCACGGTGCCTACCAGGTGACCTCGTGGCAGGCCTGGGACGGCTCGTCCTCGACCTGGAGCGTCGCATGCTCGATGCGGTGCTGCTCGCGGAGCACCTGCTGGGCCCGGACCAGGACGTCCTGGGAGTCCGCTCCGGGGACGACGACGAGGTGGGCGGTGGCGACGTGCATCCCTGACGTGAGCGCCCAGACGTGGAGGTCGTGGACCCCCGCCACACCGCCTACCGCTTCCAGCTCGGTGGTGACGTCGGACATGTCCATGCCCTCGGGGACGTGCTGGCCGAGCACTGCAAGGACCTGTCGGCCGAGGAACACTGCTCGTACGGCCACGAAGAGGCCGATGGCCAGGGCGACGAGGGTGTCCCAGTAGGTCGCTCCCGTGGTCGCGATCAGGATGGCGGAGGCGATGACGCCGAGGCTGCCCACGGTGTCAGCGACGACCTCGAGGTAGGCGCCGCGCACGTTCAGGGACTCGGCCGAGCCGGCACGCAGCAGCATCAGGGCCGCCACGTTGACCAGGAGTCCCAGGACGCCCACCACCAGCACGGGGCCCGTGGCGATCTCGACCTCCTCACCGATGCGGGTAAAGGCCTCGGTCACCACGTAGACCGAGACACCCAGCATCAGCAGGACCGCGAGGCCGGAGGCGAAGATCTCGGCCCGGTACGACCCGTAGGTGCGACGACCCGTCGTGTCCTTCCTCGTCGCGATCTTCGTGGCGAGCAGCGCCGCACCCAGTGCGACCACGTCGGCCGCCATGTGGCCGGCGTCCGAGAGCAGCGCCAGCGAGCCGGACAGCAGCCCGGCAACCAGCTCCACGACGAAGAACCCGGCGACGAGGGCGAAGGAGACCGCCAGCCGCCACCGGTGGCGGCCGCCGGCGTGGCCAGCAGGGCCTCCCCCGTCGTGCCCGTGCCCATGTCCGAAACCCATGCGCCCTCCTTCGTCTACACACGCCAACTACGCTGCTCGATAGTAGACCCGAGAGGCAGGAACCGGATGTCCCCGCTCATCGCCCGTACCCACCGCGTCCCGATCATCATCGCCCCGGCGCTGCTGACGCTGCCCGCCCTGCTCGTCGCAATCCCTGCCACGGCGAGTCCGGCCTCGGCGCACACCGACCTCGTCGGCTCCACCCCGGCAGCAGGTGATCGGGTCGCCCGAGCCCCGGGCACCGTCGAACTAGTCTTCAGCGAGGACGTCTCACCGGACCTCGCCGCGGTGGTGCTGAGCGTGGGGAGTCGCCAGCTCGGCCGCCTGCCGGTCTCCCAGGGCCGATCGACCGACACCCTGCTTGCCGACTCCTCGGCGCTCGCCGTGCCCGACGCATCGAGCACGACACCCTGGCAGGTGCGGTTCCGCGTGACGTCGGTGGACGGCCACCCGATCGAGGGGGCAGTGGAGTTCAGCGTCGCCGCCGCCCCGAGCACGTCATCACCATCATCACCCTCATCGCCGTCGCCCGAGGTGTCGGCGAACACCGCGGCACCCCAGGACGAGGCGGGCGCCGGCGCGGTGAGCAGCGCCCCCGACGCCATCCCGGCAGCGCAGGAGTCGGCCGCCGGGCTCCCCATCGCGGCCGCGCTCGTCGTCGTGGTGCTCGCGCTCCCTCTGCTGCTGGTCGTGGGCGCGCGGCGGCTGCGTGCGCGTCGCGCACCATCCGGCGAGTCGACCTCATGAGCGCGGGTCCGAGCACCGTGCCGAGCACCGTGCCGACTGCCCGGCCCGCGCCGAGCACCCTTGCCGTCCGGTACGTCGTGGTCCTGGCCGCCCCGGTCGCTGCTGTGGGACTGCTCCTCGCGGTGGGGGCCCTGGCTGCATCGACCGAACCGGGCCTGCCCGACCCCGGCGCCGCGGTCCGGGTCGGGATCCCTCTGGTCCAGTCCGTGCGTGACATCGCAGCCATGCTCACCGTCGGCCTGCTCGTGGTGGCAGCGTGGTGCGTGGGTCCCACCGCCGGTGCCACCAGGACGAGATCCCAGGACGGCGGGAGGCGGGACGCCCTCGAAGGCCCTCGCCAGCGGCTGGTGGACCTGGCCCTGCTCGCCGCAGCGACGTGGAGCGCTGCCGGTGCCGCGCTGATCGTGCTGACCTACGCCGACGCGGCCGGCGTCTCGCTCACCGAACCGGGCCTGGTGGGCCAGGCCCTGTTCTTCGCACAGAACTTCGAGCTGGGCCGCTACCTGTTCGCCAGCAGCGCCATCGCGGCACTGGTGGCACTCGGGTGCACCGTCGCTGGCCGGCAAGGTGCCGTGGGTCTGCTGGTCCTCCTTGCCCTGGCCGGGTTGTGGCCGATGGCCCTGACCGGCCACGCGGCCGGGACCCTGAACCACGACGACGCCGTCAACCTGCAGGCCTTCCACCTGCTCGGCACCTCGGTGTGGCTAGGAGGTCTGGCTGCGATCGCGCTCGCTCGTCCCTGGCTCGGCTCGCAGCTGGTGACCGTCGTGCGCCGCTACTCGACCCTGGCCGGGTGGTCGTTCCTGGTCGTCGGGGTCTCCGGCACCCTCGGCGCAGCCCTGCGGCTACAACAGGTCGCGGGCCTCTGGTCGGGCTACGGTGCCGTGCTGCTCGTCAAGGTCACGGCGCTCGGCCTGGTCGGCACCCTGGGTTGGTGGCACCGGGCAAGGCTGATCGACCAGATGGAGGCCGGGCGGCCGGGGCGATTCCTGCGTGTCGTCGCACTCGACGTCGCCGTGCTGGCCGTGGCGGCCGGGGCCGGCGTCGCCCTGAGCCGGACCGAGCCGCCGGCAGCCCCCGGGGCAGAACGCCCCCTCAGCGCGGCCGAGTCGCTGCTCGGCAAGGACCTGCCACCCGCGCTCGACGCCGCCGGCTGGTTCACCCGGTGGGACATCGACTCCCTGTGGCTGCCGGTCGCCGTGATGATGGTGGTGACCTACCTGGTCGCGGTGCGCCGGTTGGCCCGGCGCGGTGACCACTGGTCGCCCCTGCGTACGTTCACCTGGGTCCTCGGGTGGTCCCTGCTCACCTGGGCCACCAGCGGAGCACCCGGCGCGTACGGCGAGGTGCTGTTCAGCATGCACATGGTCCAGCACATGACCATCGCGATGGCGGTGCCCATGTTCCTGGTGCTGTCAGCGCCGGTGACCCTGGCGATGCGGGCGATCCCCCGCCGCCGGGACGGCTCCGACGGCGGCCGCGAGTGGCTGCTCCGGCTCGTGCACTCCCTGCCGGCCCAGCTGCTCGGGCACCCCGTCGTCGCAGCGGGCCTGTTCGTGGTCAGCCTGGTGGCCTTCTACTACTCCTCGTTGTTCGAGCTGTCGCTGCAGGCCCACACCGCCCACCAGCTGATGGTGGTGCACTTCCTCGCCTCGGGTTATCTCTTCTGCAACGCACTCATCGGCATCGACCCGGGCCCGGAGCGGCCGGCCTTCCCGTTCCGTGCGTTGCTGCTGATGGTCACCTTCGGCTTCCACGCCTTCTTCTCGGTGTCGCTGATGTCGAGCAACCGGGTGTTGGCCGAGTCCTGGTTCTCCAGCCTCCAGCGCGATTGGGGCGCCTCCCTGCTGGAGGATCAGAACCTCGGCGCCTCCATCGGCTGGGCCCTGGGCGACTACCCCCTGGCGGTGATGGCCGTGGCACTGATCGCGCTCTGGGTCGGCTCGGACCGACGGGAACGCAGGCGCTTCGACCGGCACGAGGACCGGTCCGGTGACGCCGAGCTCAACGCGTACAACGACTACCTCGCACGACTGTCGGGACGGCCTGGCGGCGTCGTTGGACCACCGCCAGACCCAACGACAACCCAGCCAGCAGCCACACCGCCGGTCCCAGCACGGGAGCCAGACGTGTAACCGGGGTGAGGTCGGCAACCAGCGGGACTCGCTGCACGAGCACGTCGGTGACCTGGGTGGGTGACTGGGCGACCACGACGCCCTCGGGATCGATCACGGCGCTCACCCCGTTGACCGAGGAGACCACGACCGCGCGGCCGACCTCGAGCGCCCGGGCACGGGTCAGGGCAAGCTGCTGGTCCAGCTGGCTGGTGCCGGTGAAGGTCGCGTTGCTGGTCTGCACGACCACGACCTGCGCGCCCGCGGCGACCTGGGGCGCGATGACGTCGTCGTAGGCCACGTCGAAGCAGATGGCCATGGCGACCTCGACGACATCGTCGCCGACGACCTCCATCGGCGGGGTCTCCCGGCCCGGCAGGATGTTGCGGGGGATCTCGCGGAAGCGGTCCGAGGCGCCTCCGAGCAGGTCGCGGAAAGGGACGTACTCGCCGAACGGGACCGGGTGGCGCTTGGTGTACCGAGCACCTGCTCCGCCGCCGGGGTTCCACAGCAGGGCCTGGTTCAGTGCCTCATCCGGGTCGTCGGCGCTCACGATGCCGTTCACCAGCAGGGGCACGCCGATCGCGCGGCTCGCCTCGTCCACGGCACGCCGGGCGCGGGGATCGTTCACGGGGTCGACGGCCGTCGAGCTCTCCGGCCAGACCACCAGGTCCGGTTTCGCGACGTCGCCGTCAGCCACCTGTTGGGCCAGCCGCACCGTCGCGTCCCGGTGCGCGCGGGTGATGGTGCGGTGAAAGGCCGCGACCGATCTTCCGTCGCCAGGGACCCCTCCCTGCACCGCAGCGACGGTGAAGGTCTCCTTGCTGGAGGCGGTCACGGGTGGCGCCATCTGCGGGATCACCGAACAGACGGCAACGACGACCACGGTGGACAGCGTCCGCACGCCGGCCTCGCGCACCGCCTCCGCGGCGGTCGCGGCAAGCAGCATCAAGACGAAGGTGGTGCCGGTCACGCCGATCCAGGGCAGCAGCCCTGACCACGCCGTGTCCACGACCGAAAAGCCCGCGCGGCCCCACGGCAGGCCGCCGAACGGCCAGGACTGCCGTGCCAGCTCGACGGCCGTGAGCACGGCTGCGCTCGCCAGGGCGGCGCCGGGCACGCCGCGCACGGCACGGACCGCGGTCCCAGCGAGGCCGAACCACAAGGCCTGCACGATGCCGAGTCCCACCCAGGCCCCTACCCCGATGGAGGGCCCAAGCCACGCCAGGAGGGGCAGGAAGAACCCGAGCCCGAAAAGCAGTCCGGAAGCGGCAGCGACCGTGCGGCCCGCTCCCGCCGTGACAGCAAGCCAGCACGCCGTGCCCAGCGGGACGAGCCATCCCACGGCCAGCGGCTCGAACCCGGCGGAGGCCAGCAGGCCAGCACCCAGGGAGGCCCCCGCGACCAGAAACGGCTGGACCGGGCGGACCAGGCGGGGCGGTGACGACACCCGGGCGACCTCGTTCTCGTGTGGGACAATATTACTATGACCAACAGTACTAGTCGCGGTGGAGCGCGGCTGTGGTGAAGGACCTGGGCCAGCTCGAGGCGGCCGTGATGCAGCGCCTGTGGGACTGGGACCGGCCCACCGCGGTCCGCGAAGTCCTCGAGGACCTGCAGCGCGAGCGTCCCCTCGCCTACACGACCGTGATGACGGTCCTCGACAACCTGCACGGCAAGGGCCTGGTCCGCCGGGAGAAGTCGGGTCGGGCCTTCCTCTACGTGCCAACCACCAGCCGCGAGGAGCACACCGCGGCACTCCTGGGCCAGGTCCTCAGCAGCAGCGGCGACCGCGGCTCCACGCTGCTGCACTTCGTCGGCCAGCTCGACCCGGCGGAGCTGGCGGAGCTCCGCGCCGCGCTGGATGAGTCGGGCAACTCCCAGCCATGATCTCGACCCTCATCCTCATCACGTTCGCGGCGGCCACCTCGACCCTGGGGCACCGTGTCCTCACCCGGGCGCGGTGGGTACGCAGGTTCCCCGCGGCCGGGATCTGGGCGTGGCAGACAGTCACGGTCTCGGTCGTGCTCTGCCTCGCTCTCGGCGGTCTCACCCTGGCGATCCCCCTGGCACCCGAGGACCAGGTGGCGGCGATCATGCAGCTGAGCCCGATCGAGCTCGCCCACCACTACCCCAATCCGGGAGGAGCGCTCCTCGCCGCCATCGCAGCAGGCACCGTCGGCGCGCTCCTGCTGCGCGTCCTCCTGCTCACGGTGGTCGACCTCCGCCGGGCCGGCCTCGAGCGGGGCTCCCAACGCATGTCGCTGGACATGGTCGGCGCGCCCCATCCCGACGGCTACCTCCTGCTCTCCCACCCGGTTCCGCTGGTCTACTGCCTGCCCGGCCGCCGACCGCAGATCGTGGTCACCTCCGGGGCTGCCTCGCTGCTCACCCCCGAGCAGCTGGCCCTTGTCCTGGCCCACGAGCGGGTGCACCTGCGGGTGCGGCACGACCTCGCGCTGGCCTTCGCCACAGCCCTGGCACGCACCTTCGCCTGGTGGCCACTCCTCGCGGCCGCCCCACAGGCGATCGCTGCGCTGGCCGAGATGCAGGCCGACGACGTCGTCCGCGCTCCCGCCGAGCGCCGGCAGCTCGCCCAGGCCCTGGCAACGATGAGGATGGCCGGTGCCCCCGCGACCCGCGCCGCTGCTCCCGCGGTCGCCGGGGCACAGGTCACGACCCGCGTCACCCGTCTCGCAGGCACACCGGTCGGTCACGCCCGCGCACGCGCCGGTGGGGCCGCCGTAGCAGGGCTGGCCCTGCTGGCGACGCCGGTCGCCCTGGCCCTGGCTCCCGCATTCGACGCCGCCACCACCGGGTGCTGCGTCTACGTCGAGTCCCGAGACGATCAGTTGCTGCCCGCCATCCTCGACGCTCCCTGAGGCCCACGCACCCGGGCCCGGTCCTCCTCAGCCCACCGCCGGCCACGGGTTGGGTCGGCAACCCTGCAAGCCGTAGGTCTGCTGAACCATGACGGGGGCCGGCGCCCCGGGCGAGGGGCACGACACGTGTCCTTGTCCCAGGGCGTGACCCACCTCGTGGTTCACCACGTAGCGCCGGTAGTCAGCCACCCGGCCGCCGTAGTGGGGCACCCCGACCGCCCAGCGCACGGCGTTGAGCACCACCAGGTCGCCGTTGCGGCAGGAGACCTGACCGCGGGTAAGCAGCGGCGCACACAGCCGGTCGGTGGTGTCGGGTGAGGCCAGGCGCACCCGGAGATCTGCTGTTGCCTCGACACGGTCGAAGGTCGTGCCCACGACCCCGGTCCATCCGCGCTCGTCGCCCAGCACCGCGTCGACCTGGGTCGCGACGTCGGCGGCGGAGTACGGCAGGCCGCGCTCGACCTCCACCACGTAGGTCAGGTCGGCTGGACCGGATGACCCACCCTGCGCCGGCGCGACGGCGAACGTCCCCTCCGCCTGCTGGGGCACCACGGGAAGGAACCGGGTGCCCTCGACGGGTCGGCGTACGGGCTCAGCGGCCGGGACCGCCTCCAGGCCGGGTGCACGGGCGGGCGCGGGTCCGAGGTTGATCGATGGCGTCACCCCGGGGGTCGAGCTCTCGACCGTGCTTCGAGCCGCACCGGTCGAGGTCGCCACGGTCGCGGCCATCAGCGCCACTGCCACCACGGCACTCCACCCCCCAGCAGTGCGGTGCCACCGCGGACGGGGACGGGGACGGTGCACACCGGGCCGGGCAGTCACCGACCTGTCACCGCAGACCCCGTCGACGCGTCCTCGATCAGGGCGCGGAGCGTCGGCGCCGTCACGGTGCCCACCACCCGGGCCGCGACCCTCCCGTCTGGGTCCACCACCACGGTGGACGGAACCGCGGCTGAGGCCAACAACCCCCCGAAGGCAAGAAGCGCCTCTGGACTGTCATCCGGCACGATGCTGGGATATGGCACGTCGAAGGTGCGCTCGAAGGCCCTAGCGGCGTCAGGGTTGTCACGCACGTTGATGCCGAGGAACTGCACCCCCTCATCCTCGGTCTCGCCTGCCACCTGCGCCAGGACAGGAGCCTCTTCGCGGCAGGGGCCGCACCAGGAGCCCCAGACGTTCACCACCGAGACGCCGCCCTGGAGGGCGGTGCTGTCGAACTCGCCGCCGTCGAGCAGCGCCCCGACGAACGGCTCGACCGCCTTCCGGTCGCCCTCGGCGTACTGCTGGATGACGTCCCCGCTGCCGACACTGCTCGAGGCGGCGGTGTCGGTGGAGTCGCGGGCGGGGCTGGTCAGGTACCAGGCTGCGACAGCGACCAGCACCAGGACGAGGAGCAGGACGGCGGAGCCCTTCAGGTTGCGCTCCGGTCCTGCGCGGTCCGGCTCGGGTACCGGTGCGCTCACAGCGGCACCTGCCAGCCGGCGACCCAGACCTGCACCTGGGCGACCATCTCCGACCAGGCCCCGCTGAGCTGGAGCAGCCCAATCAGGACCAGCACACCGCCGCCCACGCGGGCGATGGCCGTGGAGTGGCGGCGTACCCACACCAGCAGGCGACGTGCGCGGGCGTACCAGATCGCGGCCAGCAGGAACGGGACGCCGATGCCCAGGCTGTAGGCGAAGGACAGGGCTGCGCCGCGACCGGCCGTGGCGCTTGTCGTCGCCAGTGCGAGGACCGCCGCCAGGGCGGGTCCGACGCACGGGGTCCACCCGATCCCGAAGACCATGCCGAGCAGCGGTGCCCCCGCGAGCCCGACCCGCGGCTGGTAGCGGGGACGCAGGGTGCGTTGCAGGAACGGGACCCGGTCCGAGAGCCCCGCGAACAGCAGCCCCAGCACGACCAGCACCGCTCCCGAGACCCGGACGAGCGTCTCCTGGTAGCGGACCAGCGAGGAGCCCAGTGAGCCGAACAGCACCCCGTAGCTGGTGAAGACGACCGCGAAGCCTGCCACGAAGAGCACGGTGCCTACCACGACCCGGGACCGAGCAGGAGCACCGGCGGCCGCGCCGCCAGCTGCGTCGTCGTCGGAGACACCGGCGACGTAGGACAGGTAACCGGGCAGAAGCGGCAGCGTGCAGGGCGAGAAGAACGACACGACGCCGGCGAGCACCGCGACCGGGACCGCCAGCAGCATCGACCCCGACAGCACCACGTCCTGAGCACCCATCAGAGCACCGTCACCCAGTAGGACCAGAAGCGGTGCAGGACCAGCGCCAGGACGAGCACCAGCACCACCGCGAGCACCAGTACGTGCGATTCCGCGACCATCCGGACCGCGCGCGAGCGCGCCGCGGCCCCTCCGAGCAGTCCTGCGCGAAGGTTGAACGACGTGACGTAGAAGGCCACTGGCACCACCACCGCCCAGACCACCATGCAGTACGGGCACAGGGCACCGATGCGGTACAGACTCTGGAACACCAGCCAGCCCACGAGGGCCAGGCCCAGGACGACCCCCACCTGGAGACCGAGCCAGTACCACCGCGCAAGCCGCGCGCCTGCCAGGAGCGCCGCGCCCGTGGCAGCGAGCACGGGGAACGCCGCCACTCCGATGATCGGATTGGGGAACCCGAAGAGCTCTGCCTGCGGGGTCGACATGATCGACCCACAGCTGAGCACGGGGTTGATGCTGCAGCTGGGCACGTACGCGGGATCGGCGATGAGCGCGATCTTCTCGACCAGGAGCGTTGCTGCTGCGAGCAGACCCGTCACCCCGCCGAGGAGCAGGAGCCAGGCCAGCGGCCGCACATCCGGCCCGACACCGGCGTCGACGTCAGCCGATGCGGGGCCGGTGGGTGCGAGCGCCGAGGTCACGACTCGAGGGCCTCGTCCAGCGCCTGAGTGAAGTCTTCGTAGGTCCGGGGCTGGAGCAGCTCGCCATCGAGGTAGAAGGTCGGGGTGCCCTGGACGCCGAGCTCCATGCCGTCGTCGACGTCGCGCTGCACCCGGGCGGCCACCTCGGGGCTCGCGAAGTCGGCGTCGTACTGCTCCATGTCCAGGCCGAGATCCTCGGCGTAGGACCGGAACAGGTCGTCCTTGGGCTCCTGGCTCTCCCCCCACTCAGCCTGCGTCTCGTACATCATCTGGTACATCGCCTCGAACTCGCCCTGACGGGCCGCCGACTCCACCGCGCGTGCCGCCGGTTCGGCGTTGACGTGGCCGGGGAGCGGGAAGTAGCGGGCCACGAAGGTGACGCGGCCGTCGTACTCGGCCCGCAGCTGCTCGACCGCTGGGTAGACCGCACCGCAGGCCTCGCACTCGAAGTCGAGGAACTCGACCATGGTCACGTTCCCCGACCTCGCCGGCTCCCCCACGACCTGGCTGTCCTCCCGCACCAACAGGGAGTCCTCGCCATCAGAGGTCTTCTCCACCGCCGCCGGTGCCGCCTCGCCCCGGTTCAAGAACAGCACGGCGCCGATCGCGATCAGCGCGATCAAGATGACGCCGATCCCACCCTTGGTCTGTGTCCGCATGTCCTGCCTCCCGCTCGCCGTCAAGTACTATCCAACATCGTAGATCACGCCCAGCGACCCCTCGGCCACACCCGCGCCGCGGGCCGCGGTACCGCCGACCCTCCCTCGGAAGGACCTCCATGCGCATCGTCATCACGCCCAAGGCCGTGGCTCCCGCGCTTGCCGCGATCCTCCTCACACTCCTCGCCGCGTGTGGCACCGAGGACGCAGCAGCACCGACCGGTGACGGGGTGGCGACGGCGCCCCCCTCAGCCACCCCCTCAACCACCTCTTCCGGTCCGTCGGGTGACGAGCCGTCCCGGTCGCAGGTCGCCGAGCCCGCCCCGGCCGACCTCGCCGTCGTCGTGGACGGTGCGGAGATCACCCCGAACGCGCAGGAGATCAGCGTCGATGTCGGCGACCCACTCTCGGTGAGCGTCGAGGCCGACCGGGCCGGTGAGCTGCACGTCCACTCCAAGCCCGAGCAGTACTTCCCCTTCCAGCCCGGCGAGACCTCCTTCGAGCTGACGGTCCAGACCCCCGGATCCGTCGAGGTCGAGGACGACGACACCGGCGACGTGGTCGCGCTCCTGGAAGTGAGCTGATGGGAGCGGCCGTGGACGTCTCGGCCCACGGCCTGGGCGGC
Source organism: Nocardioides aquaticus (assembly GCF_018459925.1). Lineage (NCBI taxonomy): Bacteria > Bacillati > Actinomycetota > Actinomycetes > Propionibacteriales > Nocardioidaceae > Nocardioides > Nocardioides aquaticus. The sequence goes on along the minus strand of NZ_CP075371.1, from coordinate 1,756,453 downwards.
GGAGCCGACCTCCCCATCCCGGCCTCCTTCGCGGTCGCCGGAGGCACCGCCGCCTTGACGGTGTCCTTCCTGGTCCTGCTGCTGGCCTGGCGCCGGGCGCGCTACGCCGACGCCGAGGTGGGACTGGTCGTGCCACGCACCCTCGCCGTCGTGATCGACCACCCCGCCCTCCGCGTGGCCGTCAGAACCATCGGCCTGGCGGTCGCGGCATTCGCCGCCTGGGCCGCCGTCGCGGGCGAGGACCTCCTGACCAACCCGGTCTTCGGCCTGGTCTACGTGTGGCTGTGGGTCGGCATCGTCCCGGTCTCGCTCCTCCTCGGTCCGGTGATCAGCCTGGCCAGCCCGGCCCGGACCATCCACCTCATCCTGGCCCGCGCGACCGGCGGCGACCCAGACCAAGGCATCGCCACCATGCCGTCCTGGCTCGGGTACTGGCCGGCAGCGATCGGACTCTTCGCCTTCGTGTGGCTCGAACTGGTGTACCCCGAAGCCACCTACCTCGGACCGCTGCGGCTCTGGTTCGCGCTGTACCTGGCCGCCACCGTGATCGGCGCGGCGGTGTTCGGGGCGAGCTGGTTGTCCCGGTCCGACCCCTTCGAGGTCTACGCGAACCTGGTGTCCCGACTGTCAGTCTGGGGGCGGCGAGCAGACGGCACCCTCATCATGGTCAGCCCACTGCGCAACATGACAGGTCTCCGCGGAGAAGCAGGACTGGTCGCCGTGGTGGCGGTGCTGCTCGGGTCCACCGCCTTCGACAGCTTCCGCGAGTCGGTCCCGTGGGTCCGCTTCAGCCAGCGGACCATGCTCGACAACACCGCCCTCGACACCGGGGTGCTGCTGGCGGCCTGCGCCCTGGTGGGAACGACCTTCTTCGCCGCAGTCGCCGCGGCCGGACCAGGAAACGACGGCACCCCACGACGCCACATGCCCCGGCGACTGGCCGCCAGCATCGTCCCGGTCATCGTCGGGTACATGGTCGCCCACTACCTGACCCTGTTCGTCGAGGTCGGTCAGCAGACCCTGGTCCAGGTCAGTGACCCCCTCAGCAACGGCTCGGACCTGTTCGGCACCAGCGGGTGGGGTGTCAGCTACTTCTTGTCGACGAACCCGACTCTCCTGGCCACCATCAAGGTGCTGGCCATCGTGGTCGGGCACGTCCTCGGCGTGATCGTCGCCCACGACCGGTCACTGCAGCTCCTCCCGCCGCGGCGTCACCTCGTCGGCCAGCTACCGCTGCTCGGCGCCATGACGCTGTACACGTTCACCGGGTTGTACCTGCTGTTCGGCCTCTAGGTCCAGGGGGACCCGCCATGTCGTGTACACCCCCGGCCCGTCCGGCCGGGGGTGTCACCTGCTGCGTCAGCGGACGTTGACGAAGACCGGGTTGGAGTAGAACCAGAGGTCGTCCCACGGGCTCTCCAGACCGTCGGCCTCCGGCTCCATCTCGTCGGTGTTGGTGCCCCGGACCCGGGCGTAGAGGTCAGTCTGGACATTGGACAGGGTATGGCGGATGACGTACTCGTCGCCACGGCGGCGCCAGTCCCGCCTGCCGAACCGGGCCACGACCTCGGTGGTCGGGTTGGTGTCGGAGTCGAGGTTGGTGCCGACGCCGGTGACCTCACCGACGATGAGGTCCACCCGGTTGACCTCCGGGCGGTCGCCGTTGCCGTTCTCACCGTCGAGCGGCTGGAACCGGATCTCGATCTCGACGTCAGAGTTCTGCCGTCGCGAGACCGTGATGGTCTCCCCCATCACCGCCTCCTGCCGACCCGCCGTGGCGGTCACGTCCAGGCTCTGCACCAGGTCTCCGGTAGTGACCCAGACCCGCCCGCTGCGCAGTCCGTCCATCACGTCGGCGTACTCGTCCCGGGCGTGGACATAGGTCTTGGAGTACTCACCGGGCCAGAAGTCGGTGCCACCGCGCGTCCAATGCACGTGGGAGTCGGAGGTGGCGGTGATCCACCAGCGCCGCCCCTCGCCGAGCAGGGAGTCCCAGAGACCGCCTACCCGGGCGGTCATTTGGTCGTATCCGCCGTGAGTGGGGTAGCTGCCGTACCCGCCTCGGGCCTCCCCGTTCAGCGGTCCCGCCTGGTGCCCGGGCGCGCCCTCGAAACCGACGTAGACCTGGGGGGCGGCGTTGTTGCCGTTGCGGAACTCGCGCGGGGTGTCGAGGCCGTAGACGCCCAACCCGGTGGCCGAGCGTGAGGCGTGGTGTGCGAGCACCAGCGGCTTGTGGCGCATCCGGTCGGCGACCTTGAGGAACTCGACCATCTTCTCTTCGGTGTCGCGCGCGGGGTCCGTGGGGTACGCGTCCCGCTTGGCGAAGCGGCTCTCGAGCTCGAAGAGGACCTGGGCCTCGTCGTTGCGTCGCGGGATCATCAGCGTGTGGTGGTCCAGGGCCGGAGCGTCGAACTCCATCCCCCAGAACTGCAGCACGTCGGGCACCAGCTGCCGCGACCGCAGCAGGTCGGGGTAGGCCTGCTCCAGGTTCACCTTCGAGTGGTTCGGGCCACCGTGGTCGGTGCACATCATCCAGCCCAGCCCGAAGTACTTGCCCATGATCGCGTTGGTCACGATCGGGTAGACCGCGTCCGCGCCCTTGAGGAACGTCGGCGGGGTGGTGGTCGTGTCGAAGTCCCCGCTGTACTCGGAGTGGACATGGTGATCACCGGCCCGCCACCTCCGGCCGCGACTCCCGCTACGCGGGCGCCGGCTCGCGGTGTCGTCGGCCCACGCCTCACCGGTGCCGGTCATGGTCCCGGCCGCGGCGAGCGTTGCCCCGACCCCGGCGTACTTGACCAGTTGACGTCGGGAGTAGCCGGACTCGTCAGGACGGTCGGTCGTGTCGTTCTCGGCCATGTGGGGGTGCTCCTCGAGAGATGTGGAGTGCTCGGAGTTCGAGTCGACGCCGCGTATGTGAACTGGCCGGCGACACCAGGGGAGAATCATCCGAATTGACCGCGGATGGGAGGTTCGCATGTCGCGCTCCGCGACCGGACTTCAACCGCCGCCAGGCCCACGGCGACGTACTCGTAGACCCGACTCGGGTCAGTGGCGGCCAACCACCTAATAACGCAGCGCCTTGCGAACAACCGGGTCTGCTGGGTGGTTAAAGGACATGACTGCGACCATGGAACGGACGGTGAGGTGGCCGCGTTGCCAGGAGCGTCGCCTGCTTCCTCCCACGGAGGGGGACGCAGCGCGCTGGGCGGCGTCGTTGCAGTTCATGTGGCGTCCCCCAAAAGCTCGGTGCTCGCGCACGGCGACGGCTCAACGTCGCCCGTGAGCGGATCGGTCACTGGCACGCTCCGCGAGCCGATCGCCCTGCGGCACAGGCCGGGCGCAATACCGCTCGGCCAGTTATGAGGCTTCAGGACCGCTCGTCCGGTGGCCGGCGACGGCGCGCAGGCCGCTGGCCGAATTCCTCGGGGGTGATGAACGTCGAGATGTCAGAGCTCGGCGTGCAGGGGTCGGCGAGCCGGGCAGCGAGGTCCTCCTCGTCCGGTTCGGGTGGAGACGGCGGCGCTTCATACTCCTCATCGATCCACCCGCAAACATCGCACCGACCAGCCACCACGGCGTAGGAGTCGCAGCTATGGCAACGGTTACCCCGTTCCGTACGTGCGCGCATGGCCGAGGCGGTCACGGTGGCCAAGAGGTGGCTCGTGACGGCCGCACCGATCTCCGCATCGAAGTGGGCTGCGTTCTTGGCGTGGGTGAGCCAGTTGACGTAGCTCCACGTCTCCTCGCCCATGGTCTTGAGATACGAACGCAGCTTCGCTGCGCTCGGCCCGCCGGCGACATAGCCTGCGAAGAGGTTGATCCACGCCTTCACGTTCGCCGCTTGGGGGCGGTCTGTTCCCTCCGGGACGAGCGCATCGTCCGCGACTTCCTCGGCGAACGAGACAAGACACTCCCGCAGGCGCATGCCAACTGCCTGATAGTCCTCGGCTTCCCGCGCAACTTGAAGTGCCTCAACTGCCTGGTCCCAGCGTCGCCACGCTGCGGGCAGGAGCGCGGCCGCCGACTCGGTGATCGGGACGACCTCGCGAGACATCATGCGAAGCACCAACCCGACGTGAAACGTGAGCACGACGTCGCGGCTCTTGAAGTCCTCCTGCGAATAGAGGTTCGTCGGGTTGGTGACGACCCACCACCGGCCCGACTCAGCGTGTAGGTCCCAGATGTCGTGAGGGACGGAACCGACGCGCTCCGAGGCGGCCTTCTCTAAATGAATCAGTGGATCGTCGGGCCATTGCCCTTCCCAGTACTCCCGGATGCGCTCGTATTCGCTCGGGTCAGACTTCATAGCGAGACGAAGTCTGCCAGCAAAGCAACGCGCAGGGCCACGGCAGGATGTGCGGGCGCCGGCGTGAGGTCAGCCCGTATATGTCCATCTCGGGGTTGGACTTGGCCGTGGGACGGTTCCTGACCCGAACAGTGGGGTGAGTCAGCGCTGGTCATCGACCCCACGACTGCTGGAGTGGAAAAAGCGAGGTTGCGGGGACATTGACCCGCACGCCGGGGCAGGTCCACCGCCATCCCTGCGCTCAAGATCCGTTAGAGGCGCTGAAGACGTGCCAATGAAGGATCGGCTCCAGGGGGCAGGTGAAAGGGTTCGAAGTAGTGACGGGGCCCGATGAAGTTGATGCCGCCAGCGCTTGTCAGCCCGATTGAATTTCGATAGATTAGTGTCGCACAACGACATGAAAGGGTCGAGAAATGAGTGGTCGAGCTATCGCTGCGCTGCGTGTGGTGATGGCCATAGCGCTAGCAGGGTCCGTGGTGGTGCAGGTAGGAATGGTGGCCTTGCTGTGGTTGGACACCGATACGGACCCCACCAGGATCGGGATCTCGTTGGTGATCATCGGCGTGCTCAGCGTGGTGACCTTGCAGGTCATCGCGGTGTGTATCTGGCGGTTGTTGACCATGGTCAAGCGGGGCACGGTCTTCTCCCACGCGGCGTTCCGTTACGTCGACCTGGTCATCGGGTCAGTCAGTGCTGCCGCGGTGCTCATCCTCGCCGTCGCCGTGGTGGCTCGCTTCGCCAATCACGCCACGCCCGGGGATGAGGTCGCCCCCGGATTGATCGGCCTGATCAGCGGATTTGCCCTAGTGATCGCCGGGGTGGCACTGCTCGTCTACGTGATGAGGACCCTGTTGGCGCAGGCGGTCGCCTTGGACTCTGAGGCCAAGCAACTGCAGTCCGAGCTCGATGAGGTGATCTGAATGCCGATCATCGTCGACATCGACGTGATGCTCGCCCGGCGCAAGATGGCGGTCGGCGCTCTCGCGGACCAGGTGGGCATCACCCCAGCCAACATCGCGGTTCTCAAGAACGGCCGAGCCAAAGCGGTGCGTTTCGCCACGTTGGCCGCATTGTGCGAAACGCTCGACTGCCAGCCAGGCGACCTCCTCCGCTGGGAACCAGAGCAGGGCCAAGACCCAGCACAGGACTCGCATGCGGGCGGTGCCCCGAGATGATCAAGGTTCGTCACCTGTCAAAGCACTGCGGCAGAGCGCTGCTTTCGACGAGATCACTTTCGTGGCACATCCGGGGGGCCGGACTCCTGGGGCCCAGGACGGTGTCGGAAGAGCCACCGCGTTGCGGATCATCGTCGGATTCGACCGCCCGACCGCGAGCGAACTTCTTGGCTACGGCCGGGCCTACGAGACGGTCACGGAGCCGACCCGCGTCGCGTGTGCTCGTTTGCACCAGACTGGTGACAGATGACGCCAACCGACGATCCTGAGGCAACACAGAGCTGGAGATCCCGCAATCCTGTTGGCGGATGTTGTTCGACTGGGACTGCGATAAGGCGCGGCAGGGATCTTTGCGGCAACGTGCCGGTGTCCCGGGACACGAACGGTCTGCGGGACGGGTGCAGGCCAGCGCGTCTAGCCATGGCTATGCGTCCCGAATGACCCGTCCGCGATGTTCACCGGTGACGGGAGGTCCTGCGGCGCCTACCGTCCGTGCCGGTGAACCAGGTGGCTGCGCATCGCCGCGAGCCGCGCCGTTGCCGGTGGGTGAGTTGCGAACCAGCGTCGATCGAGGCGGGTCACTGCTCGAGCGGACCGCCCATCGAGCAGCGGCCTTGTCACGTACTCGTCGAGGAACCGCATCAGCTCGGCGGCCGCCTCGAGGTCGTGGGTCAGTTCGGCTGCGAACAGGTCTGCGGCGATCTCCTCGCGCCGGTCGAAGGCGACCTGGAGGCCCAGGAACATGACTGCGGTGGCCAGCGTGGCCATCAGCGCCAGGCCGCCCAGCTGCGGTGACGTCGCCAGCGCGGTCACGCTGAGACCGGCGCCGGCCACCATCAGCACCAGATAGCCGACCAGCCACACGTAGCGGCCCGCGGCCGAGCCGTGTTCGCGGCGGATCACGTGCGCTAGCTCGTGGGCAGCCAAACTGTGCACCGCGGCGGGACTCAGCCCAGTCAGCGCAGGGGTCGCGAACACAACGGTGGGCGGGCGGCCGACGCGGAACCGCGTGACGGCCAGGCCGCCATCGCCAGTCACTGGCCCCCCGCTGTTGGCGAGTGGCGCTCCGAGGACCGCGACGACGTCGACGGCGGGCGCCGCCACACTCGCGCGTGACGCCACCGCGGCCATCGCTGTGGCGGCCAGCTGTCGCAGGCCGTCGATGTCACCCGGGTCGTCGTCGTCCTTGGCTGGTCGCCAACTGGTCGCCCAGGCAAGGAGGACCTTGGCCAGCGCCACGAGCAACAGCACGGCACCGCCGAGATAGGCGACGGTCAGCAGGATGAGGGCCGCGTCGCGGGCCGGTTCGGACATGGCTTCTAGCGCCGTCGCGTCGCCTCGGTAGAATCGCTCCCACGCAGGCGGGCCGCTCGGGGGCGGTCGTTGGACGGTGAATCGTGTCTCTCAGCGGCGTGCTGAGACCGATTCGGGCCGTCGGTCGCGCTGAGGGACCGTTCATGGTGTCGCGGTGGGCGCTGGCCGCGTGGCGGCATCGGGCGGCGTCGACCACGGGACAGCGCGGACCTCCGCGGAGCGACCACGGCGGTGTGTCGCAGGCCCCTCAGGGTCCGAGGTCTCACGGCTCGACTCGACCGCGTGGTCCTGTTCGTCCGGGCTCGGCACTCCGAAGCGTCGCTCGGCCATCGTCTCCACCTTCGACACCGCGTCCCAGACGTGGTCGCCCGAGCCGTGGGAGTAGCAGGCGTTCAGGTGCTCGCGTGCGTGACCGAGTTCCTTCTTGCTCGAGCGGGGGTGCTCCCCCAGGGCCTTGAGTGCGCGCTGAGCGCGTCCGATGGCCTGGGAGCGCTCGATGATCGACATCGTCGCGGCGTTCGATCGCCGAGTCGTTTCCTGCGTCATTCCCTGAGTCACTTGCGGGGTCCCTTCTCGGTGCGGGTGCGCTTCTGCGCACCGGGCTGCTCGTCGTCTTGGATCTCGCCGGTGTCGAGGTCGACCAGGCCGAGCCGAGGCGGCCCATCGCGTCGGGTCGACTGGTCGTCGGCGCGGCGCTGGCTGGCGAGCAGGGCGTCGACGTCGTGGGCGAAGGCGTTCTCCCGGCGCTCGGTGGCGGCTTCGGCCATGTGCTCGCTATGCCGCGGTTTGGCCGGCCAACCCTTGTGGTCGTCGTCGCAGTGCGCGCGCAGGCGGTTTCGCATCCGGTCGGTGAAGGCCGGAAGGCAGTAGCGGTGCCACTCCTCGAGCGCGTCGCTGGTCATCGCCAGGCCGGCTCGTCGACGCTGGTCGGCGAGCACGGCGATCTCGTGAACCAGGTGCGGGTGGAGCGGCCAGCAGCTGGGGATGAGCCCCGCGACGTCCCAGGAGTAGTCGTGGTTGAGCCAGATCACGACTGCCTCGAACCACTCCCACAGCGCGTGCCGCAGATCCGGGTCCAGGCAGCTCGCCGGCTCCCACGGCCGCGGCAGCAGCGCGTGGTTGCCCAGCGCTCGCTTCTGCTCCTCTGAGCCGTTGACTGCGATGTGGAGCTCGCGGTAGGCCAGCCGGACTTCCTCACCCGGAGTCGGGAACGCGAACACCATCGACGTCGAGGCCGTCCGGCGGCTGTGCTGGGGGCTGGTCACCGCCCGGTCCTTGCGCGGTTGTCGCCGTGGGTGGTGACGTGGTCGGTGTCGTCGTCGACGAAGCCGAGGCGCCGCGCCTCGGCGAGGGCGGCGGCCGCGCGGGCGTTGGGGGTGACGACCATGCGCCGGTCGCTGGTTAGTTCCTGGCGCAGCGTTCGCTGGTCGGCGAGCAGACGGGCACCGGCCTTGCCTTCGACGCAGCGGTGGAGCTTGGCGATGATCGGTTTGCCGTTCTCGGCGATCACGAGCGCCTGGCGCTCGGGCAGCTGGCGGACTTCCTCGGGTCGCATGATCGGGATGTCGTCCGCGGAGTAGCTGCGGCCGCCGCCGTGGGTTCCACCGGCCTGGTGGGTGACGCGGCCGACGCGGACCGTGCCGAGGAGGTCGGAGATCTCCTGGTTGAACTGGACGTCTTTGGACCCGCCGAACATGACCAGGGTGTTGGTGAGGCCGAGCAGCGACCGGGCCTCGTGCTCACCGAAGATGCTGGTCAGCTGTGGCCGGGTCTGCGCGGCCCAGATGAACGAGAGTCCGAGGGCGCGTTCGTTGGCCATCCGGGTGCGCAGGGTCGGCAGCGGCGCGGTCGATGGCAGCTCGTCGAGCACCGAGACCAGCGGTGGGCACAGCCGCCCGCCCCACGGGGAGCTGTTGGCCAGCAGCAGTCCGGTGTCCAGCACGTGCTCGGTGACGGCAGTCATCAGCGGGCTAGCGCTCGCGTAGGGGTCTTCGCGGCCGAGGAGGTAGATGGTGCCGCGGCGCCGGATCACGTCGGCGAGGTCGGTCGCAGGCCGTCGGTGGCCGGGGATGCAGCGGCGGCGGGTTTCGGCCTGGAAGAACAGGGAGACCGCCTGCTGCACCGTGGTGATTGTGTTGCCGGCGGTGCGGTCGTCGCCGTTGAGCGCACCGTGGAGTAGGCCGTGCCAGAACGGTTCGGCGTGCGGGTGTCGGCGCAGGATCTCCATCGGTTGTGAGGCTGCGGTCGGGTTGGCGATCCACTGCAGCACGTCCTCGAGCGTCTTGCCGGTCAGCGCCGCGGCGTGGAAGTAGCCCTGCAGCACCTTGGCCGACTCTGCGGCGTAGAACCGGGCTGCCTCGTCGCCGGTGCCGCCGTTGATCGCACCCTTGACGGTGCCGGCGGTGAAGGCCTTGGCGCGGCGCTCGGCCACCTTGGGGTCGACGCACCCGGCGATCGGGTCCCAGGTCAGCTCGTCGACGCCGTGGCCCCAGATCCCCTCGGCGAGCCCTAGCGGGTCGAGCACGACGCAGGGCCGGTCGTCGCGGGAGCGTTCGGTGAGGCTGAGCAGCAGGTCCTCGACCTTCGTGAGCGTCACCAGCGCGGCTCCGGGGGCACCGAGGAGTGCTGGGGTGAGCAGGTCGAGGGTCTTGCCGGAGCCCTGCGGGCCGATCACGCCGGCGGTGCGGTCCCACGGGACCCACAGCTCGCCGCCGCGAGGCTCGTGGGCGTCTCCGATGCGCCAGCCGACGTCCCATGGGTCGAATCGCAGCTTCATGACGCCGCCCCGGGAGTCTGCGGCGTGATGGTGCCGCCAAGTGGTGTCTGGCGCGGGGTCTGGGCGTTCATCGCTTCTCCTTGGTTCCTCGGCCGGCTACCAGCCACGGGCTCAGCCCGCGGCCGAGGTACGGCCCGGGTTGCTCGGCTACGTCGAGGGATACGTCGCCGGGTGTGCGCTGGACGCGGCCGGCCGATCCTTCGAGAGAGGTCGTGAACGCGGGGCTGGCGTGCTTCCCGTGGAGGTCCGGGCGGACGATGCCGGCGACCTTGTGGAGCCTGGTAGCTCCAAGCATCCGCTCGGCCTCGGCTGAGGTGGCCATGCCTCGCATGCGGCCGGGTCCCCAACGCTGGAGCACGAAGATCGCCAGCCAGCCGAGCGCGACGACGACGAGGACCTCCGTGGCGGCCAGGCAGCCCCACGTCAAGGAAGGACCGGCGAGCCCGCGGTTGCTGGCCTCCTGCTCGGCCAGGCCGGCGCTGGAGTCGCCGGTGACGACGCCAGGCAGGCTGGCCCAGAAGGCGGAGCCGATCGGCGAGGTGAACTGCCCCGCGTCAGAGGTCGTGGCTGGGTCGGGCCAGGTCCAGCCGGCGCCGGCGACGAGATTGGCCATCGAGCGACCCAGCTGCAGGCCGATGACGATGGCGAATCCCCCCGCCAGAGCCACGCCCAGGGGGATCTCCCAGGTCCAGGGGTAGGGGTCTCGTCGACGTTCTCGCTGCACGGTGCTCCGCCTTCCGTTGCCAGGTGCTTCTCGGGGGCCGGGTCCACCCGGTCTCCTAGGTCCGTGGGAGGCGCGGGAGCGATCACCGCGGCGCTGGTCGTGTTGACCGCACCGGCTGGACGTCGTTCGGCCACGGGCGGCCTGGGCGGCTCTTACGCCGCTCGAGCGGCCACCGTGCCGCCGTTCGGGGAGGCGTTCTCGGCCAACCATTGGGAGGGGTCGACGTTGTCGGCGCCGTAGATCGAGCCGTTCTCCAGGTGCACCTCGAAGTGCAGGTGGCAGCCGCGGGAGTTGCCCTCGTCGCCGACCATGCCGATCTGTTGGCCGGCCTGGACCGTCTCGCCGCGGCTGACGGTGACCTGCTGCATGTGGGCGTACCAGGTGGTCAGAGAAATGGGTCCGGTGCTGACCTTGACCAGGGTGGGGCCGGCCCACGACTGGGTGGTGTCGATCTCGACGGTCCCGGAGTGGGCGGCGTAAACCGAAGTGCCGCAGAGTGCTCCGAAGTCGGTGCCGGTGTGCCAGGAGTCCCAGGCGCTTCCCTGGCTGTGCCAGTTGTGGGCGTCGTTGCCGACGTAGGCGGCGGGGACCGGGTAGACGATCTCGGAGCAACTGGCCGTCTCGCCGCCGCTGAAGATCGAGCTGACCGGGTCGTCGAAGGGGTCGCCGGGCTTGACGTTGATGTGGACGTGGTCGCGGTGGTTCTCGGTGGCGCTGCCTCGGTCGTCCATGGGGCGCCAGCCCTCGGAGGCGCGGCTGGTCGACCAGATCTGCTGGTACCAGATGATGTAGTCGATCCCGAGCTCGCCGGCGTGCTGCTTGGCGTAGTCGGCGAGCGCCTGTCCCTGCGCGCGGCCGGCGGAGCTGAGCGGAACCATGAAGTCAGCCGCCAGCCCGGCCGGGTGGCCGTTGGGATCGGTGGCGCTGTCGCGGTAGCCGCCGACGGTCTTGATGTCGAACATCGGGCCCAGGACGTTGACGAGCTGGGTCAACTGGGCCTTGACCTGGCCAAGGTTGTAGTTGGTGTTCGTGGCGCCCGAGGTCAGGGCGCATCCGGCGCTGCTGCCGGCGGTGGTGGCCACGACGAGCGGGTGGTCGCTGATCTTCTGCGACTGGGTGCCGTTGTCGACCCGTGCGCTGGCCCAGGTGAGGTTGGCGCCGTAGATGTGGTCGATCGGGGCGTCCTTCTTCGGTTGACGGCACGGTGCTGAGGAGCCGCCGAAGGCGTTGGTGACGGTCGGGGTGAGCACGCAGTGCGATGCGTTCGTGCCGTCCCCCCCGTCGTTGAAACCGCCGCCGATGACCGTGGGCGTGCCGGTGGCTGCCAGGTCGTCGAGGGTGTCGAGCTGACGGCGAAGCGCCTCGACACGGCGACCAAAGACGTTACCTTGGGTGTTGGCCGGGTTGTGGATGCTCCAGACCCAGATTGCCTGCCCGGTGGTGGTGGAGGTCAGCTGTACCAGCGGCATGCCCACGTCGTGGCCGCCGAAGTAGGGGATGTCGACGAGCCGCTGGTCGGTGGCGCTCCACTCGTTGAGGTCCCAGATCACCTTGTTCTGGGTGGGACCCGAAGACGGGTACATGCCCCATTGCTGGGAGTAGCGGCTGGCCATCGCGTCGGCTTGCGGCCCGTGGACCTCCTGGAGCGCAGCGATGGTGATCCCGGCGTCCTTGAGCGAGCTCATCGCACCGGGCAGGCGGGCCTGCCAGCTGCTGAATCCCTTCCGTGCATCGGGGCCGGAGGTGTGGCCGGCGCCGAGGAGGTTGAGGGTGCCGACGGTGATCGGGGCGATGGTGTCGCCGTCGGTGCAGCTGCCGGTTGACGTCGTTGTGGAGGCGATCTCGACGTCGCCGCCGGGAACCTCGGGCAGGTCGCCGCCGAGGATGTCGGTGATGTCGCCGGTGACATCCTCCCACTGGGCGTAGGCGCCGGGGAGCCCCGAGCGCTGCACGGCCTGGGCGGCCTCGGTCAACGGCATCTGCTCCCAGCCGGGGATGTCGAGCAGCCCGGGGTTGCTGGTGTGCTGGGCTCGGCCGAAGAAGGCCTGGGCCGCCAGGGTGGGATTGGTGACCTGGGCGCGGCTGCCCCAGCCGGTCGAGGGGCGCTGCTGCAACAGGCCGCCGGAGTCGCGGTCACCGCCGTCGAGGTTGACCAGCTTGGACTCCTGGATCGCCGTGGCGATCGCCACCTCGAGGCCGTAACGGGGGACGCGCAGGTCGCGCGCGACCTGGGCGATGGTGACCGCGTTGCGGGCCTGCTCGGCCGTCAGGGTGGGGTAGGCCTCAGAGAAGCGCAGCTGCATCAGTGCGGGGAGGACATCGCCGGCCGGCGGGGCTGCGCCCGCGGCGTCCACGTCCTCGCCCGCATCCCCGGCGGCGTCGTCGACGTCGCCGGAGCTGCCCGACCCAGTGCTCGAGGTGTCTGCCACCGTGGCGGTCCCGGGGGTCGAGCCGGAGGTGGAGCTGGGGCCGGCGCCGTTCATGTCGATCCGGGCGGTGAGCCACTGGTGGTCAGAGACCAGGGGCCCGGTCGAGCTGTTGGCCAGACGTGCGCCCTGGCTCTGGGGGAAGAAGACGAAGTCGACCGAGTGGTTCGCCCACCCGTAGCCGGCGGCCGTCATCTTCGAGACCGCCGACCAGGGCAGGTCGGTGTAGGAGGCGTGGGTGTTCATGTCGCCGCCGATGACGACGGGGCCGTGGGAGGCCAGCGAGTTCGTCAGCTGGACGAGGATGTCCATCCCGGCGCCGTATTGCTGGGCGCGGGTCAGGGCCGGGTTCCCGTGCTGGCGGGGGAACTTGTGGGGGTTGGTCATGTGGTGCGTGGCGATGACCGAGACCACGGCACCGTCGCTCTTACGCTGCAGCATCACCCAGGTGGCGTACCGGTCCCAGGTGCGCGGGTTGCCCTTGGAGTAGAGCTGGTCGTCGGAGACGATCTTGACCCGCCCGGCGTTGACCTTGGTCCACGCGTCGCGCTTCCACAGCACGGCGCTGCCAATCGACTCGATCGAGTCCGGTCCGCCCGCGGGGTCCTCGCGGAAGACCTCGTAGCCGGGGGCCGCGCTCTGGATCTGGCCGAGGCTGCGGCTGCTGATCTCGTTGAGCGTGACGAAGTCCGGATCGGACCTGAGCGTGGTGTTGAGGTCGGCGTTGAACGCTGACAGCGGGAGGCTGACCTTGATGTTGGCCTGCGACAGCGTCACCGAGCCCTTGACCGGCCCGCCGACCGGTCCCTCGATGTCGCCGAGGTCGCCCAACTCACTGGAGACGGTGGTGTCGGCCTGGGTGCGGCACTCGGCGGCGGCCTGGGTCGACATCGTGATCATCACGGCGCCGATCAGGGGCAGGCCGGTGAGGATTACCAGCACCGGCAGTACCGCTAGGAGGACCTTCTTCACGACGTATCGACCTCAGATCAGCCGGGCCAGGAGGCCGCTGTCATCGGGCTGTCTCTATGGCCTCGTTGGTCCAGGTGAGCTGCTTCTCCAGCGGGTGCAGCACGGTCTGGACCTTGTAGGTCGATTCCCCCACTGACCACAGGGCACGGCCCTTGTCCTGCCGCGCCCACCCGGCGACGAGGTCTTGGGCGATGGGTCCGAGGCCGAGCATGGAGTCGAGCTCGCGGGCGACCTTGGGGTTCTGCCCGCCGAGGATCTTCACGTCGGCGAGGTCGAGGAGGTCCTTGGCGATGGTGGCGGCCTGGGAGCCGACGTCGCCGGCGGCGAGGAGGTCGGAGGGCTTGTGGGCGATCGCGAACTGGATGTCGCCCCCCCGGCCGGCCATCCCTCGGCTCAGCCGCAGGTCGGCGTCGAAGCTCTTCACAGCGTCGGGCCCGAGGCGCAGCTGGCGCCAGGACTCGTCACGCACGACGATGCGCAGGTCGCCGGGGTCGCCATCTGATCGGGCGGTCTCGCGCATGCCGCGGCCCCAGGAGTTGAGCGCGAGCAGCGCGATGCCGACCGCCTCGTCGCCGAGGTCGTCGAGGCGCGACAGGGACAGCGACTGGATAGGCGCGGACCAGTCGACCTCGATGTTGGTGGGGGCGTCGAACAGCCCGGCGAGTGCGCCCTTGACGAGCTGGCCGAGCGCGTCGCGCAGCAGTCGGGTCTCGTCGAGGAACTGCTGGCGGGTGGCGTAGCGGGACCGTGTGATGAGGTCCTCGGTGGGTTTGTGCAGCAGGTGCCACAGCTCGGGGATGGTGGTCTCGCGCAGCACCGAGCTGCCCTCGCTGTAGCCGGTGAGGTGCTCCAGGGCGGTGTGGACCACGTCGGCGTCGGTGGGTCCGAACGGGACGTGGTTGGTGCCGATGCGCATCGAGCCGACCAGGCCACGGACCAGGGTGAGCCAGCGGCCGAAGATGATGGTGGCGCGACGCTGGGCCTCCTCGGCCGAGAGGTGCTCCCAGCCCTGGCCCAGCGGCCCCATAGCGAGCGGGTTGATCCGGGTCCGCATCCCGGGGCCGATCGCGAAGGGCTCGACACCGAAGGCGCGGCACAGCCGCTCGTACTCGTCCTTGGGGTCGCCCAGGATCAGCACCTTGTAGCCGAACGGCATCATCCGCAGGCAGAACGCCTTGGTGGTCGCGGACTTGCCGAGGCCGGGCTTGGCGAAGAAGAAGACGTTGGGGTTGGTCACCGGCACCGCGTCGTCGAGCACCCAGCCGAAGGGGTCGAAGTAGAACGAGCCACCGGAGAGCTGGTCGATGCCCATCTGGGCGCCCGTGGGCGGCAGGGCCGGGGCGGAGATGAAGGGCCAGAACACCGGGGCCTGGTCGCTGGTCATCCGGTAGGCCAGCGCGGTGGCCTTGGCGGGCGACCACCCTCGTCCGGGGCGGGCTGTGCCGCGGCGCGGGGTGTGGCGGAACAGCCGGGCCTCCTTGGCCTGCGGTGCCGGCGTGGGGACGGTGGGCAGGTCGTGGCCGAAGTCGGAGAGCAGCGCCGCCATGTCGCGACCTCTCCCGTGGCCGCCGCGTCGACGCATCTTGCTGTTGCTCATCAGGCGTCTCCCGCCCGGGTCAGGCTGATGCCGAGCGGCACCGTGGAGGAGGCGAACCCGACGTCTTGGGACAGGTCCAGGCGCAGCGGGGCGAACCCGGCGCGGCGGATCGAGGCGTCGAGGCGGCGGCCGAACTCGCTGATCCGCGAGGTCTTCGGCACCGTCACGGTGCACACCGCGTAGGGCCGAGTGAGCGCGTTGCCGCGGGCCAGCTTCACGTCCAGACCTCGGGCCTTGCTGGTGTCATCGCGCTGCTTCGCGCGGGTCTTGCGGCCCAGGCGCTCGTTCATGCCCTCGGCGATGTCGGCGGCCCACTCGGCGTTGCCGCTCTGCCGGTCGGCCTTGGACTGCGACACCATCGGGTAGGCGACCACGAAGCTGCGCCGTTCGCCGGCTTCGCTGGGGGTCAGGATGGGCGCCAAGGCTCCCATCACCGCGCCGCGGGTCGGGAGCTTGATGGTGGAGCTGATCGAGTTCCACGCGTCGTGGCTGTAGTGACGCACGGTGGCGTCGGCACCCGACGGGCCGGCCATCGCCCACGGGACGTCGGCGGCCACGCCGGCGTCCTTCTCGCGCATCGAGAGTGCCTCGACGATGCCGGCACGGTCGCCGGGCGCGAAGCCGGTGCGGCACGCCAGCGCCAGCTCCGGGCTGGTCAGCCACCGCACCGAGGTCATCCCGAGCGGGCCACGCAGCTGCGCCTCGATCTCGCCGAGCAGCAGGTACAGCTCGCGGCACCTACCCTCGAGTCCCCCGCCGGACTCCTTGGCCGAGCGGGCGATGCGGGCCTCCGGCACCACCAGGGTCACGAAGACCTCGGTCCGCACCGATGCCTGGGTCAGGCCACGGGCCAGGTCGGCGTTGACCTGCTCGGCGAGCTCGGGGGCGCCTGGCCGGCGGTGTTTGGTGACCCACAGCTCCCGCTCGGCGCCGTCCTCGGGCACGGTGCGGACCACGAAGAGGATCTCGTCGATCTTCTCGGTCCGACCGGCCACGTCGATCAGGCCCGCGAGCGCTTCGCCGTAGCGGGCGCGCTCGTCGCTGTCCTGCATGCCGATGCCGGGGTGCACCACCGCGGCGGTGACCGACCAGGTGCGGGTGGAGTGGTCCTGGACCACGGCCACCCGCTGGAGCTGCGAGCCGTGGGGCGGGCCGTCGTGGATCTGGATGCCCTGCAGCACCCCGGGCAGGTCGGGGGTTTCGAGGTCCTCGGCCCGTCCCCGGGCGGCCTTGGCGCGGAACGAGGTCCAGCCGAGCAGCCCGCCGAAGGCGTAGGCGATCGAGGCGATCATCCAGCCCGTGGCCGAGCGGCCGCGGACGGGGACGACGGTGACGGCCAGCACCATCAGCCAGATGCCGGCGAACAGCAGCGCGGAGAACCACGCAACCCTGCTGATGGCCCAGAAGGCCGGGAGGCTGGCCAGCGACAGCAGCAGCAGCTGGCCACCGGAGAGCCCGAAGAACCACCCGATGGGATCTCGCTGGTAGTCGGCGTACGTCGTCATGGTCTGTGGTTTCCTTCCTGACTGGTCGACCCGGGCGGGCCGGCAGATGACCTGGTGGTGCTGACGCGAAGATGGGGCGTGCGGGTCGGTGACATGGCTGGGCTAGGCGACGGGCTAGGCGACAGGTGGGACGGCCGCGGCGACACCCGCTCCGCCGGCGCCTCCCGCTCCCCCGGCACCGCCACCGGCACCTCCCGGCGGCTTGGGAGCACCCCCGCCGCCGTCAGCACCGTCGCCGCCAGCACCGCCACCGCCTCCACTGCCGCCGCTGGGCGCGCCCACGGGGAGGTTCGCCGGGGTGACCGACGGCGTCGGCGGTGTCGGGGAGCCGGAGCCGCCGTCACCAGTGCCACCCGATAGGCCGCCCGCACCGTCCTGGCCTCCCCCGGGGCCCTGGCCCGGGCCGCCGGGCTGGTTTCCGGCCTGCCCGCCCGACTGGCCGCCCGAGTCGTTGCCGGGCTGGTCGCTGGACTGGCTGTTGTTCTGGTTGTTGTTGCTTCGGGTGCCGCTGAAGTCGGGCCCGTAGGTGTTCTGCCCGACGCCGGCCTGGTTGGTTTCGTCGGCGATCAGGGAGGTGGCCTTGGCGCCGGCGCTGCTGGTCATCCCCATACCCTTGGCCATCGCCTGGCCCCCGGCGCCGAGACTGCCCAGGAACCCCTGGGCGGACTGGTTGAACCGGTCGCCGGTGGAGCTTTCGGCGTTCTGCTCGCCGGCCGAGCGGCCACTGGAGTCGGCCGAGGAGGCAGCTGAGGACCCGCCGCCGGCACCGCCGCTACCGGAGAGCAGTCCCTGGATGCCTCCCTGGACCGCCATGCCCTGGCGGAACGAGGCGCCGCTGGGGGTGCCGGGGTCGACGAAGGCGAGCAGCTTGAACAGCGCCAGCGGGGCGACGACGCTGACCAGGATGAGCATCACCGCGGGGAGTGCGGTGCCGATCGCCTTCTGGGTGCCGTCGGAGAGGTGCGCGGCGACGCCGTTCGACATCTGTACGCCGATGCCGAGCACCATGATCATCAGGACCGGGGTGAGGGCGGCGGCGTGGAACCAGCGCAGGCTCTTCCAGAACCACGATCGGGTGAAGTCGGAGACCAGGCCGGCCGCTGAGATGGGGCCGGTGGCGGTCAGCACGAGCAGCGATGCCGCTCGTGCCAGGTAGACCAGGATGTGTCCGATGGCGGCCAGCCACAGGAAGATGCCGAGGAAGGCCAGGACGGTGGCCACGGTGGCGTCGGCGATGTCCTCGCTGCCGAGCCCGCCGAGCGGCTCCCATTCGGGCCAGGTGTTCACGTTGAGCAGCGCCTTCATCAGTGCCTTGCTGATGGCACCGCACGCGGCGACGATCGTCACGCAGTAGCCGAACCAGGTGGCGCACACCACGACGAACTGGCCGGCGCCGATCAGTGCTCGCGCGAGGCCCTTGCCCTCGCGTTTGAAGGCGGAGGCGCCGAGCTGGATGACGGTCAGGAGCACCACCAGCGCGAGGGCCAGCCACAGCGCGAACCCGTACACGTCCTTGCCGGGGCCGTCGCCGCGCAGGTCGGGGGTCAGGAACAGCTCGGAGTAGGTCAGCACGATCCGGAGCACGAACAGCCCGGAGTTCCAGATGGCCAGCATCGCGGCGGTCCAGGCGTCCGCGGCGGCCTTGGCGATGGTGTCGCCGAGCTCGGCCATGGGGTTAGGGATGTCGCCCAGGCCGGGGAACCCGCCGCCGAAGATGTCGCCGACGTCGGGCAGTCCCGGGATGCCCAGGATTCCCGGGGTTCCGGGCAGTCCGCCGCCGGCTACGTCGCAGACCGCGTCGAGGACGCCGCAGCCGCCCTCGGCGATCCCGCCGGCCGCGCCGGCCACCCCCTCGACGCCGTTGAAGACACCGTCCTTGACGTCGCCGGCGACGGCTCCGCCGGCGTCTTCCACGCAGTCGACGGGGCCGGCGGCGCAGTCCAGGACGTCGCCGCCGAGGTCGCACAGCGCGTCGGGGCCTGGGCATCCCTGCTTGAGTTCGGGGGCGGCGGCGGCGAGCCGGGTGTCGAGTGCGGCCGCTGTGCTGATGGAGCTGATGGTGGCTTTGCCGGCGGCCGGCGTGGACGTGGCCGGCTGGATCGCTGCGGCGGGGCCAATAAGCCCGTTCAGCAGGCCCACCAGAAGGCCGGTGAACAGGGCCAGGGCGCCAGCCCGGCGGGGGCAGCGCAGGCGCGGGAGGAGGTCGCTGGTCACGAGGACTCACCGGCCTCGGCTGAGGAGTTGCCGCTGGTGGGGTCGATCATGATCCAGTTGGCGTCCTCGAAATCGTTGGTCTCGGGCGCGACGGCCTGGGGCTGTCCCTGTGCGATGAGGTTCTCGAGGTCGGCGGTGCTGCCCTCGACGACCTTCCAGTCACCGCCGCTGCTGTTGTCGGAGTCGGCGTCGGGGTCGGCCATCCAGCGCACCAGCTGGGTGCCTGCGTAGAGGCCGTCGCGGGCCTCGCCGTCGACGTCGGTCAGCGTGACGTAGCTCAGCAGGTTGACCACGTAGTAGTCGGTGTCGAGCTCCTCGAGCGTGTAGGCGACCGGCGTGACCGCGTACGAGGCGGGTGCGGGCACCTGGCCCTCGGCCGGCACTCCCGCCTGCTGGCGCCGTAGCGCCACGGCGTCGTGGGAGCGCTGCTCGAAGACGGCCTGGTCGGCGGGGTCGGAGTACAGCTGGGCGACCGTGGCGGCCTGGTCGTAGTCGAAGCCGACCTGGGCCCTGGCCAGCTCCACCTGGAGCGCCACCGCCCCGAGGTCGGTGTAGGGGAAGCCGGCCGCGTAGCCGTCGGTCTGGGTCGACCCGGTCGGGAGGGTGATGCCGCCGACCGGCGCGGCCGCGGCGCTCTCGGGTGCCAGCTGCTCGCTTCCCGAGCCACCTGTGGAGCGGCCCGATGAGTCCCCTGCCGACTCACCCGAGGTGCCGGCAGCGATTCCGGTTCCGCCGTCGCGATCTGCGGCCCCGTCATCTCCGCGGGTTCCGAGCCACACCGCGGTGGCGGCTACCACGGCGATGACCACCAGGACGGCGATGCGGGCCAGGTTGCCGGACGGGGTGGGAGTGGTGGATGTGCTGCGGCTGCTCATGAGTGTGCTCCTCCTTGCTCGTCGCTGTGGTCCTGGCTGCGGTCCTCGCCCTGCTCGACCGCCTGCTCGTCCTCGGGCACGCCCGCCGACGGGTCCGTAGTCCAGGTGCGCCAGCCCGCCTCGACGGCCAGCTCGGTGCCGGGCCATGTGGCCGGTGCGGGCGCCGGGGGCGCACCTGGCGCGAGCATCCAGCGACCCCCGACCCACTGCATGCGCTCGCAGTGGCCGAACGCGGCATGGCCCTCGGAACGGTAGGTCGCGGTGACCTTGATCAGGACGCAGACCGTGGCCCAGTCGGGTCCGTCTGTGCCCTTCACCAGAGCTGCCGCCGGTTCCACGGCTACCGACGCTGTGGCGCTCTTGACGCTGCCCATCTCGCTGCTGCTCAGGAAGGCCGCGACGCTCGAGGTGATCCACCAGTCGTCGGCCCTGACGCCGCCGGGCAACGCCCAGCTCGCGTAGACCTCTTGAGCGGTCTGCAGGCTCATCGACTGCAGCACCGCGGTGTCGATCTGCGCGAGTTGCCCAATCGCGCCCTCGGGGGTGTGGGGGAAGCCCGTCATGACCAGGCCAGGGCCGTTGATGCCGGTGCCGGTCGGGATCTTGATGCTGTCCTGACCGGCGCCTGCGTCCCCACTTCCGTCGGGGTCGTTGGGGTCGTCGGGGAACGCTGCGCTCGAGGGGACGCTCAGCATCGGTTCGGCGGCGATCTCGTCGCGGTGGCTGGCGCCCCGGGCGACGGTGGAGCGTTCGGTCTCGCCGGTGGCTACGCCGCCGGCGGCCGAGGGGTCGCCGTTGAGCCCGGACACCGCCAGGTAGATGGCGTACCCCAGCCCGACGAGCAATGCGAGGGCGACGACGACCGCTCCGGTCAGGATCGTGATCAGGCGCCCGCGACTCCACTCGCGGACCCCCGAGGTCTCCTGACCGGAACGACCCGTGCTCTTGGACTGCATGGCACCCACCGGCGAACTCCGATCAGATGCAGCCGTTGCCGAGGATGCCGTTGAGCATCCCGGGCAGGACCAGGTAGGCGATCGCGCAGCCGAAGACGACGACCAGCGAGATCACGCCGACCTTCGAGGCGTGGGGCAGGGCGAACATCCGGCCGGCGATCACGGCGCCGATCCCGATGATGATGGCGAGACCGAAGAGGATGATCACCCCCCAGAGCACGTAGCCGGTGATCTCGTTGGTCGGCCCCTCGGCGCCGGGCGGTGCCTTCGGGCACACCTTGACGGCCATCTCGGTGGTGCGGATCATCAGGTTCACCGGTCGGTTCCTTTCGAGTGATACGAACTGGTGTTGCGGACTGGTGGTGTTGCGACTCGTGTTGCGGTGTCAGCCGGGCTGGTCGGTCGGCTGGTCGGTGAGGTCGTGATCGGTGAAGAGGTCGAGCTCGTCAGCCGCCGCTTCGTCGTCGCCGTCGCGGTTGGCGTCGTGGTCGGCGTCCTGTTCGACGGCGTGGGCGTGGGCGACTGCGGCGAGCAGGGCCTGCGGCACCGGGCGGGAGTCCAGGCCGTGGATCGACAGGCCACGGTCCTCAGGGATCTCGACCAGACGTCCGCTGTTCAGCGCACGCCGGGCATGCGGTCCGCCGGCGTGCTCGACGCCCCGGGTCCACTTCTTGCGCCGGGGGCCGACCACGGCCACCCAGGTCCGGTCAGTGATGTGTACCCCGGCGTGGTTGACAAGGAGCTCGAGGGCGCCTTCGAGTCGGCGCATGCCGGGGACCGTGGAGGTGCTGACCAGGAGGACCTGGTCGGCGCTGGCGACGGCGTCGCTGACCCAGGAGTCGGTGGTCGTCAGCTGACCGACCTCCCAGCCGACGTCCAGCACGGTCAGCTGGGTGGTGTGCTCTGCTGGTGTGGGGGTGGGGACTTCGTCGACGCCGGCGAGGACCTCGCAGACGCGTTCGATGAGGACCTGCTCGCGCCGGCCCAGTCGCCATCCGGCGGGGTGCAGGCCGAGCTCGGCGGTGGTGGCGGCGGCCAGGCCGGACGCGCTGGCTGAGCAGCACTCGATGACGCGAGCGGGTAGCTCGGCGCTGAGCGCGACGGCGAGGGCCACGGTGCTGGCTCCGCTCGAGCCGGAGGTCCCGATCACGGCAAGGACTCGCTCCCCCGCCTGGGGGGTCCAGTCGGCTGCGTCGGCGGCGCGGTGGCGGTCGCCGCCTCCGGTCCGTGCCGCGGCTCGGCCCGCTGTGCGCGGCTCTTCCGGGTGTGCACCCGGACCGGTCCGTCGGGTGGTGGGGCGGGCGTCTCGGAACTCCCCGGCCCGAAGGGCGCGCACGGCAGCCTGCACCTCCTCCAGCGCGAAGGGACGCGCGGGCGAGCCGGTGCCGGCGCTCAGGGTGCCGCTGCTCATGACAGCTTTGCCGCGGGCCGCCCGCTTGGCTGGCCGACTGACTGGTTGGCCGGACCGGGCTGCATCGTGCGCCGGTAGGCATGTCGATAAGCCATGGCGGCGCGGACCTCGGCCGGGGTGAGGGTCGCCAGTGCGTGCTTGACCGCGTGGACCGCGCGTAGTTGGTCCATGCCGCCGGTGAGGCCGGCGATGATCTTCCCCTCACGGCCGGCGATGTCGAAGAGCTGTGAGATCTCCTGCGCGGAGCGCTGCAGCTGCGCTGCGTCCATCCCGATGGTGTGCTGGGTGCGCTGGGTACTTGCCATGTCCTTCACCACCTCCCTGTTCATGGCTGTCGCCTAGGGCCGTGGGAGGCTCGGGAGCGATCGCTGGCCGGCTTGTTGTTCGGCTCATTCGTCATGGCCGAACCTCCCGGCCGCCTGCGCCAGAGCGCGGACGCTGCGTGAGGCGTTGCGTCGCACGGTGGCTTGGGAGACCCCGAGCTGGGGGGCGACCCGCATCGAGAGCTCGTTGGCGATCAGCCCGCCGCAGCCCCGGCCGAGGTTGCGGGTCTGGACCCGGTCGGCCTCGTGCACCAGGCACAGCAGCAGGCGCCGGTCGGACTCGCTGATCACGTCCTGCTCGCACGCCCAGGTGAGCAGCTCGAGCAGCTCCTCGGCCGGCGACGTGTCCGGCTCGGCCGGGTCGGGGGCCGCGAGTACCTGGGGTTGGTGGCCCAGGGCGCTGGCACGGCGCTTGCTGGGAGGCCGCTCGCCGTCGGCCCACTCGCTGCCGCCGCTCGGCAAGTCGCCGAAGGAGAAGGACTCGACCAGGTCGGTGTGCGCCCAGGTCCGGTCGGCGCGTGTGACGTAGAAGAAGTCGCCGACCTCCCGCAGGACCCCGACCTTGGTGTTGACGATGATGTTGGCCGCGACCTTGGTCAGTCGGCGCCACGGGAACGAGCGGACCTCGATCCACAGCTGCGAGGCCACCAGCTCGTCGATCCGCTCGACGGCCCACCAGGCTCCGGCCTGGATCGGCTGGCTATCGCGGAAGACCTCCTTGGTCGGCAGCGAGCTCAGCCAGCCGGCCAGCCGGCACGCGCCGGGGAGCAGGCACTTGGCCAGCGCCGCCGCGGCCGCGATGTCGTCACCGCCGTCGGGGGCGGCGAGCATCGCCAAGGCGAGGAGGACCTCGTCGGCTTCCTCGCGGGTCACCGTGGGAAGCCAGGGCCGCAGGTCGTCGAATCTCTCGACGACTCCCAGGCGGCTGTTGGCGGCCACCCAGCGGGGCCACATCCGTCGCGCCTTGTCCAGCAGCTCGCTGTTCTCCTCCAGTCCAAGCTGGTCGCCCACACTCATGCCGGGGCCTCCCTTCCGTCGTGTCGCTGCACGGCAGGAAGGTGGCTCTCGGGTGTCCCTCTCGGTGTCCCCCCCACATCAGATCGGTGGGGGGACACGGCGGGAGGCCGAGCGTTTGCGCAGGTCAGAAGGCGTCCCCCCGAAAGTTGCAGGAACTTCTGGGAAGGGGTTGCGCGGGCTTCGTCTCGCCCGGTGTGCCGCACAAGGCTGCTCCAGGCTGGCCGGGGTAGCACACGTGCTATTAAGATGGGCGCATGACGACCGTCGGCTTGCGTGAGCTGAGGCAGGACGCGTCCGAACTCGTCCGTCGCGTCGAGGCAGGCGAGGAGATCACGATCTCCGTCTCTGGACGTCCCAGCGCTGTCTTGGTGCCCGTGCGGCCCACCCGCTGGAGGACCTGGCGGGAGGTCGAGGATCTGTTTCGCGGTCCCGCCGACCCAGACTGGGCGCAGGACCGAGCGCTCGTCGACGACGAGCTGTGTGACCCTTGGGCCGGTCGGTGACCTCGAACCCGGGCCCGATCGAGGCGCCGGCTGAGCGGGCGATTTTGGACACCAGCGTGGTCATCGACGAGGGCGCATCTCCGATTCCCGGCGTTCTGGCCATCAGTGCGGTGACACTCGCAGAGCTGCACTTCGGCGTCCTGGTTGCCAAGACCACCGAGGTGCGCGCGGAGCGGCTGCGTCGGCTCAGCGTGCTCCAGCAGCGCTTCGACGCCCTGCCGGTCGATGACGCGGTCGCCGCCAGCTACGGCCGTCTGTCGGCGGCCGTCGTCGACGCCGGGCGACGCCCCCGGGGCCGTGTGATGGACCTCCTGATCGCGGCCACTGCCCACGCGCACGGCGCCCGGCTGTACACCCGCAACCCGGTCGACTTCGCCGGCCTCGAGGAGCTCGTCGACGTCGTCGGCGTGTGAGCCCGTCTTGTCGCCGGACGGTGACGCCTGAGGCGTCACTGTGCGGGCCAGCGCCTCGGGACTGCCTCTTGAGTGACCCCTTCTGCGACACCCACTACCTGGGTCACCACCCGGTTGCTCTCATCGCCACCCCAGCGGGTCTTGCGCTCCAGCCCGGAGCTGTAGAGCCAGTCGATGCCGAGCTGGGTCAGGATGCGCTCGACGGCGTCGCTCGCGTGGGCGAGCGAAGGAAACGGCGTGCCGTCCATGTCTTCGTGCTGGTCGAGGATTGCCCGCTCGTGGTCGTGGAGGCAATCCCGCAGCGGCCCGTCGTCGAACATCACGCCGCCCCCTCGCCCTCAACTGGCTATCCACTGGTGGTTTCGGATGATCTCCTGGGTGCGCTCGGGGAGGTCGAGGGGTGCCTCACCGTCCTCGGCGCGGTTGCAGACGTCCCCGAGCAGGATGCGCATCGCTTCGGTGTTGTTGCCCTCGGCCTCGGTCAGTGCCACTTGGCACAGCTGCACGATCTGCTCGTCCGGGACCGCCAGGATGGCGATTTCGGTGGCCGCCCGGGCGCGGACCAGGTCCCCTCCGCGCAGGCAGTGCGTGACGACGGTGAAGGCGACGTCGGCGATGGCGTGGGCGGCGTATTGATCGTGCGGGTCGCCCTGGTATAGCCAGCTCCAGCCCCCTTGGCGCAGATGGTCGAAGGGCCGGCCGGTGACCAGCTCTAGTGCCTGCAGGAGGTCGCTGTGCGCGCCTCGGGCCCGCAGGCGGCGGAAGAGGTCCCAGTCGATGAGAAGGCCGCCGGTGACCTGGTAAACGTTCACGCCTCGGGACTTGGCCGCGGGCGACTTGTTGGCGTGGGGCAGGTAGTGCTCGTGGGTCTCCGGGTCCTCACCCAGCCAGTGCCGGACGAGGTCGATGTACTTGCGGACGCGGGCGGGGTCGTCCCATCCCACGGCTTCGGCCAGCTCGTCGCGGGTTGCGCCGTTCCGGGGCCGGAGCGCGAGGTAGGCGACGATCTCGGTGCCCAGCGCCTTGTACTTGGCCAGGGGCCGGCCGTGCGTACGGACCGCGACCGGGCCGAGCAGGGTGAGCTTGGGGCGCGGGCAGTGCGGGTCGAACCAGTCGGCCAGGTCGGCGTCCAGGGCCGGGTCCTCGGCCTTGACCTTAGCCAGCACGCTCTCCGGCACCTTCGGCGCGATCACTTCGAGGTCCTCAGGGACCACCGGCGCGGCCGTCACGTACTCCTCGTCCGTGCCGGCCAGCAGACTGGTCGCCGGCTCGTCGAGGTCCTCCACTGGGGTGCTGCGCGCCAAGGTGAGCTCGCGCCGCAGCGCGCCGGTCTGGTCGACCAGCGCCTGCCACCCCTCGGTGGCTTCCTCGTCGACGGGAACCGCGACGTCGTCGAGGATCTCGCTGTGGGCGTAGAGCAGCGCACAGCCATGCGCCTCCTCCCTGGTCAGTTCGACCGCCGCCAGGTCGAGCCCCTGGTCGCCGAGGAGCACCCGGCCGGTACTGGTCACCTCGACGACGGTTGTCACCGTCTGCCCAGTCCCGGAGGACGCGTTCTGGTCACCGCCCGAGGCCCGCGCGGCCGGAGACGTCGCAGTGACCACGATGGCGGTGCCCGTGCGCCCGACGTGCGTGGCGATCAGGCGCCGTAGCTCGTGCAGCGCGCCGCTGTCGGTGTTGCCCTCGGCGGTGACCACGAGCATCCGGGCGGGCCACACGTCATCGTCGAGGCCTCCGGTACGGCCGGTGCTGACGTCGGTGTCGTGTCTAATGGCACGGTCGACCATCGACACCGCCTCGGCGAGGACCTCCGAGGCGGCGCGGTCGCCCTCCCACCCGGCGTCGTAGTAGCGAATCCGGTCGCCCAGACCCTCGGCCTCCTGCGCGATGCCCACGCAATCGACGCTCACCTGCTGCGACCACGGGTTGACCGCCAGCTGGACGGCCAGGTGCCGCGCGAAGTCCCCGGCCCGGATCGGGTCGCCCACAACCTCGAGCGTCCCGAGCTCCTCACAGTTGAGCAACCACAAACCGCCCTGGTGCTCACTGCGGTCATCGCTGTCACCGACCGGCGGCACCGCGGCCGCGTCGCGTCGGTCGTCGACGCCAATCGTGACGAGCATCGGGTAGGGAGCCTCGGCCCACCCGTGGTCCGGACCAAGGTCCTCGACGACCGCGGCAGTCGAGCACGACCAGTGCAGCCGATCCGGGCTCCCCTCCCAGGGGGCGGGCAGGTCAACCGCGCCGCTGAGGTGAAGGGTCACCAGATCCTCACGGAGCTGCACCGCCGCTAGGGGCGGCATCTCGGCCTGGTGGGTGCGGGCATGCTCGGCGAGACGTCGAAGGGCCACATCCATGAATGCCACCGTCGCTGCGACGGGTCCACCGGCGGCACTGATCGTCATCCCGGTCGGCGCGAGCTCGGCCGGCGGCGCCGCGACCGCGCGGCCGGGACGGCGCGCCCGGAACTGCGCCCGGCGCCGACGCTGCAGCCCGAGGTAGAGCGCACCGGCGAGAAGCACTCCCCCACCGGTCAGGCCGGGCAGCACCCAGCCGGCATCAAGAACACTCTCGTCGCCTGCCTCGTCGACCGCCTCGTCGACGCTCTGGTCCCCCGCCGCCGTCTCCGCGCTTGGGTTCTGCTCCTCGGTGGCGTCAGCCTCACCGCCCTGCTGTCCCTGGTCCCCTTGGTCATCCTGGTCCTCGGGCACGACGTCGGGAGTCTCAGGAGTCTGCTCGCCGGACCCGTCATCACCCCGGTCGCCGTGCTCGTCCTGACCGCCCCGGTTGCCGTGGTCGCGGTCTCCGCCGTCATGTGCCGTCCCGCCACCGGGGATCGTGATCTTCCATCCGACTTCGATGTGGTCGGGGTCGACGAGGTGATCACCGCCGGGCTGGAGGGTGCCGGTCGATGCCTCGTAGAGCTCCATGTAACGGGCGGGGTCGTCGAGCTTGGCCTCGGCGATGTCCCACAGGGTGTCGTTCGGATTGACGGTGTAAATGCCATCCTGCCGGTCCCGGTGGTCCTTCTGGTCGCGCTGCGAGGTGGGCGCGTCGTTGACGTGCGCGTCGGCGGACAGGCGGAGGGTAGAGCCGGTTGGGACGGTCTGGGTGGCCTGGGTGAGGACGGTGCCGTCGCTGAGGGCCTCGCCGCGGTTGAGGTCGAGGAGTTCACGCCACCGCGATCCGTCGTCGAGGTAGACCTCGGCGAGCTTCCACACCGTGGTGTCGCGGTCGATGGTGACGGTGGGCCCGGGCGCGACCTGGCCGACGTCGCGGCGCTCGACTGTGTGGCTGGTCGTCGGCGCCGTCTCGGGCTGCGGCGTGGCCGCGGTGGTGGCGGCCAGCGAGGGTGCCACGATGCTGGCGCCGATGCCCCCGCCGATGCCTAGGGCAATCACCGACGTGACGAGCACGCGGGCGAACTGCTGCTGCCCGCCAGAGGCGAACCTGACGCGCTGGGGCGCCTTCCCTCCTACTGCGCCTGCCAGCTCGATCAGGATGCACGCGGCCATCTGCGCCCAGGCCAGCCACCCGACTACGGCAAGGGCCCCGAGGATGCTGCGGTTGGTGAGCAGCTGGACCTCCGACCAGCCGCCCGCCGGCCACGGGTTCCCGACCCACGCGAGCAGGACCAGGGGCGCGCCCACCACAAGCGCCACCAACACGATCAGGGCTCCTACCCCGCGTATCAGCCTGTTCAGCATGGTGATCCTCCTCCTCGGGTCGGCGTCGCGTTGCGCACCGTCGCCGCTTTCGGTGCTCTAAGCGGCGTCTCAGCCGTCTGGTGTCGAGATGGCGTCGGCGGAGCCGGTCTCGTTGACATGAATTGCTCCTACGCCGATGAGGCTGAGGAACTGCGGGCTGCGGCTGTCATTGACGGTGACGACGACGCGGCTGCCCTGGACGTTGACGGAGCCGGACCAGCCCGCCTGGTGCAGCACGCTGTTGGCTCGGACGATGGCCTCACCGGCGTCGACCTGGTCAGTCCCCGAACGCACTGCCGAGGCGGAGAGCTCGTCGGCGCCGGCCCTCGCGGCCTGCTCGGCTGCGCGCTTGGCCTCGACGCGCTCGTTGATGAGCTCGCCTCCGCCGCCGACGAGAGCCATGAGCGCGACGAACGCGGTGGTGGCGATGATCATCGTCCACACCGCGGCGGCGCCTCGCTCTTCGCGCGCGCGCCAGTGAGGGCACCGGTTCGACGCTGAGATCAGGCGGGCAACCATCAGGGCGAGGCCCCGTGCGACGCACTCGGGGACCCGCGCGAGCGCCCGTCGGCGTGACGGGATCGCGATCCGTCTCGATCGCGATCCCGTCACGCCGCGGGTACGCGCACTGCGTGGCGTGGTCACGACTCGCTCCGGTAGGTCTCGATCGGCACGACGGCGCGCTCGGTGAACTGAGTGTTCGGGCGCAGCCCCAGCTGCTTGCCGAGGGAGCCGGTGTCGATGAGCGTGACAGTGCAGGTGACCTCGGCGACGACCTGCCCGCCGGAGGTGAAGTCGCTGCCGGCGAAGGAGACGGTGAGGTTCTGGCAGCTCTTGCCGCGCTCGGCAAGCGACTTCTCTGCGGCCTGACGGCCCGCGATGGTGCCCTGGCCCATCCCGGATTCCAGCGACGCGGCACGGGCAGCGGCGTACGCGGCGTCGTTGGCCTGCGCTGAGCCGTCGACATATCGGCCGGCGGCGACCACGACCAGCACGATGCTGAGTGCGGCGGTCGCCATGACGAGCGTCTCAAGGCCCGCCGATCCCCGCTCGTCGCGCGCAGGTGCGAGCCGGCGCAGCCGGTGCCGGCCCACGACGGCCAGGGCGACGAGACGGCGAGGCAGACGGCGGGGCAGCTGCGTGGCGCAGCTGGTCATTCGACGAACCTCTCCACGGGTGCCGTCGCGGTGGAGGTGATCGAGCCCCCCAGCCACGGCGCCAGGGTGACGACGTCGACCGTGACGGTGACTCGGGCCTCGGTCGCCGAGCGGCTGACCGAGACGCTCGAGCCGGTGACCGCCGGCTTGCCATCGTCGTTGACGTACTCCTTGGCGGTGCTGCTGCCGGCGCCCTCGGTTCCGTCGTGGCGAGCTGTGGCGACCGCGCCCTCGCGTGCCGCGGCCTCAGCGACACGCTGGGCGTGGAACCCGATGCCGTACTGGACCAGCGTGGTGAAAAGGAAGATCAGCACCGCCGCCACGATCAGGAACTCCACACCAGCGGCGCCCCGCCCGTCTCGCTCGCCCCGGTGCGGCCGGAGGGTGCGGCGGCCGCGCTGCAGCTGACTGGTGTTCATGCGGGTCGCACCTCCTTGGTAGGGGGACGGGGCTACCGGCGTGGGCCGGCCTGTGTGTCCGGTTGGGTGGGGCGGTGGGCGAGCGGGTCTACTGGCCGAGCTGGCCGACGAGATTCTTGGCGAACGCCATGACGGAGTCACCGGCGAAGTAGGCGATCGCGATGCCAGCGCCGAGGATGACCAGCCACTCGACCGCGCTCGCACCGCGCTCGTCGCGCTTACGCGGCTGATAGATGAACGCCGTGGCGGACCCCCGGATGCGCAGCATCAGGGTCAGGATCAGGACGTTGAGAACACGGATCAGCTTGAACATCTAGACTCCTCTTGCAGGATCGTGTGGTGCATGTGGGCCGATGACCGCTACGGGGCGGGTGCCGAGTTCGGCTGGGATCAAGGATGGGTTCATGGGGCTCCCGCGGCGGATCGGAGCGCGAGGATTTTTGGCGCCGCGATGTAGACCGAGGCGAGCATTGCGGCGACGAGGGTCAGCTGGCGCATCGACTCGGTGGCCTTGTTGGCCCGCTCGACCGCGCCCGCCAGCCTTGAGGAGCGCATCGTCTTGGCTCGGGCGATCAGTGACGCCTTGACCCGGGCGCCGTCGTCTTGGGCCAGCTCGATGCTGGACCGCAGGCTGATGAGCTCGACGATGCGGTACCGCTCCCCCAGCTGGCCGAGCGCCTCCCAGGCGGTGATGCCGCGCGAAGGTGCCAGGTCGATCGCAGTGCGGATCTCGTCGAAGACGCGTCGGGTGCCGATCTGTGAGGCCGCGGGCAACGCCTGGGCGTGTCCTTGGCCGGCTTCCATGCTCATGGCGACGAGGTCGAGGTAGATCGAGAGCGCTCGGATGTACTCCTCACGGGCACTGGCTGCCTGGTTGCGCAGATCCCTGACCGAGAGCACCACCGCCGCCACGGCCAGGAGAACGCCGACGATCGGCGCCCACTGCACGCTGACCTCGTCGCCTCGCAGACGGCGGGCCAAGACCAGCACAATGGGGGCCAGACCGAAGCCGAGAGCCAGACCGGTGACGCGGGTGAGCCAGGACTGCAGGTCGCGCTGAGTGATGGCCAGGTCGGGTGCGAGGTTGTCGAGGAAGTCGGGCCGGTGCGCCCGCAGGAGGTCGACGACCCAGCGGGCGATGCGACCAATGGGTGAGAGCTGCTGGGGTGAGTCGGCTCGTTCGGTGGCGCGCTCGCGGCCGCGGCGCCAGTGGTCGATCTCGGCGACCAGGTCGGGGGCCGGTGGAAACAGCAGCCAGCGCAGCTGCAGCAACCCGAGCGCGAGCAGCGCGCCGAGGACCATCACGCCCGTCGTTACGTGGTTCATCGGGTCCCCTCCTCGAGCGGCTTACGAGCTGCACCCGGCCGTGTCTTGGGCCGGTAGGTCGCGGCCTCGAGGACCTCGGTCGCAGAGGACAAGAACCGCGGCTCGATCTCCGGTTCTGCGAGCTTGCGGACCCGGCTAAACACGAGCACGAACGCGACCGCGAGGAGCAGCGGCAGAACCTGGGCGGCGCTGTCGGCCTCGTTGGGAAGGCTGGGCGGTGCGAAGAGGCTGGCGCCGATGACCAGCACCGCGGTCAGGGCGGCGACCTGGGCGGCCTCGCGGCGGATCATGTTGCGCTCGCGCATGATCTTGGTGCGCTGCTCGAGCTCGTCGCGCAGTGCCTCCGACAGGGTGCCGAGCACATCGGACAGCCGGCCGCGGCGTTGGCGGGCCGAGAGCGCGAGTGCTGCGACGACGGTGTCGGCGCTGGCGTCGTCGACCTCGTCGGCGAACAAACTCAGCGCCTCGGGCAGCGGGACCTTGACACTAAGCCGCCGCGACATCAGCCGCAGCGGGACGATCAGGACGTCGGAGGCGGTGTCGACCGTGCGGGGGATGACCGACTCCAGGCCGGAGCCCTTCTGCGCCAGGTCGCGCAGCGCCTCGGTCCACTGGGCCAGCGCCTCCAGCTTGGCCAAGGCGGCACGTTCGGCCCTCCCGCCGCCCACCACCATCGGCCACAGCACCACCGCGGCGCCGGCGATGACGCCGAACACGAGGTTGCGGCTCACCAGCACGACCACGAGGCCGACCGCCCCACCGGCTATCAGCGTCCGCTGCTCGTGGGCCGACAGCCGGCTGGAGCTGTTGCGGACCCGCTCCCCGGTTCGGAGGGAGGGAAGCAACGGCAGGCCTCGGATCAGGCGTGCGATGCCGAGCAGGCCGAGGGCCAGCGCGATCCCAAGAAGCGCGACCATGTCAGACCCACCCTCTCGAGCTGCCGAGGTCGTCCCATTGGCCTGGGTCGCGGTAGCCGACCTCGCGCAGCGCCTCGATGCAGTTGATCGCTACCGGTTCGTCGCGCACCGCCATCCCATCGGGCCCGGGCCGGAAGATCTCGTTGGTCTTCAACCCGTGCTCGTCGTAGCCGACGATCTCGCGCACCGAGTGCACGACCCGGCGCTGGGCGCCCTCACCGCGGTAGCGGCGAGCGAAGACGAGGAAGTCCAGACCGCTGGCGATCATGCTCACCGTCGCGGCACGCGGGAGCCGCTCGGGTGCCTGCACCGCGTAGGCGATGATGTTCTCCACGATGCCCTCGGAGCTGTTGGCATGAATCGTGGACAGGCTGCCGTCGTTGCCCTGCATCATCGCGTTGAGCATCACCAGGGCCTCATCGCCCAAGACCTCCCCGACGATGACCCGGTCGGGCCGCATGCGCTTGGAGATGGTGACCAGCTCTCGCATGGGCACAGCACCTTCACCCTCGGCGTTGGCCAGACGCTCTTCCATCACCACGGTGTCCGGGTGGGCCTCGACGTCGTCCTCCAGGCCCAGCTCCAGGGCCCGCTCGATGGTGATCAGCCGCTCCTCGGGACCTATCTCAGCGGCCAGGGCCCGCAGCAGCACGGTCTTCCCGGCGCTCGTCTCGCCACCGATCATGAGGTTCTTCTTCGCGCGGACAGCCGCGGCGAAGAAGTCGGCCAGCGGCTGGTCGATGGTGCCGTTGGCCACCAGGTCTTTGAGCATGTATCGCATGTGCCGGTGGTGCAGGCGGATCGCGATCACCGGGGCGGTACTGACGGCCATCACGGCCTGGACGCGCGCCGAGCCGAGCCGGAAGTTCACGTGCGGGTTGGCCGAGTCGAAGCTGCGGCCCGAGAGGCCCTCGTGGGCAGCGAGGGTCTGGATGGTCTCGATCAGCTCCTCGTTGGAGGCGAACACCGGCGCGACCTTGGCCCTCACACCGTTGGTGTAGTCGACGAAGACGTTCTGCCAGCCGTTAACGTCGATCTCCTCGATCCGCTCGTCACGCAGCAGCGCTTCCAGCGACCCGGCGCCGTAGAGCCGGTTCTTCAGGGCGTTGACCAGGTCCTGGGTGTCCTCCCACGACATCTGGCCCAGCCCGCCCTCGGCCTGGGATCGGGCGTGCTCGTCAACGACGCGGTGGGCCAGCTCGGCCTTGAAGGCGTCGGTGTCCTCCTCCGACAGCGGCGGCTGATGGCGGCGCCGGCGCTCGGAGAGGTCCGCCTCGAGCAGGTCACCGACGCGGACCTGGAGCCGGCGCAGCAGCGCGTGGTCGAGGCTGAGTACATCTGAGCGTGCTTCGGATCGCTCCATCAGCGGCGCTCCTGTCGTGCTGCGGTCTCCCAGCGGCCAACCCCGGCGTCCTGGCTTTCGGCCTGGTCGGCCCGGCTGTCGGCCTGGCCGTTCAGGTGGCCGTTCTGCTCGCTGCCAGTGGGGGCGGGCGGCGTCTCAGCGCCGTGGTTCGGTATCAAGGCAGGCGGGGCACCGAGAGGCCGAGTAGCCGCCTGGGTGGGTGCGTCCTGCTGACCCTCCCCGCGAGGTCCGTCGGCGGAACCTGGCGCGTCGTGGGGTACGTAGGGCGACGCCCAGGACTGCGGCTGCTCCTGAGTCCCCGGCTCGTCCCGACGTCGACGACGCGCACCGAGCTTGTCGCCGCTCTTGGCGGAAGGGTCGGCGTGCGAGAGCCCGGTGGCCAGGCCGACCATCCACATCACCTTGCGGGCCGACTTCATCAGCGGCGACTTGCGCAGGGGCTTGGTCCAGGGGTCGGCGCCGTTCTCGAGGTGTGCGACCGCGGCCGGGTCCCAGGCCAGCCAGCTGACCCCGCGCAGGGTGGGCCCCACGGCGGTCTCGCCGAGGATCTCCGCGACGCTGTTGGCGATGGTGCCGCCGTGTTGGCGGGGCGCGATGACCACCGGCAGCACGACCGGGGGTCGGCCGTTCCGGTCGACGATCGCCGGCACGAGGAGCTCGAGGCGGTCGACCATGTGCTGGACCGAGGCCATGTCGCTGCGGCACACCGGAATCAGCGCGTCGGCGGCGGCCGCCACTGCCAGCGAGGGCGAACCGGTGTGGATGCGGCCGAGGTCGGCGAAGACCGGCACCGACTGCGATTCGAGCGCACTGGCCAGCACGGGCCAAGCCAGCGATCTACCGCGCTCGGCGGCCATAAACCCGGGAACAACCCGCACGAGCTCCGACAGTCCGTGCGAGCCGTCCCGCCACAGGTCGCGATGACGTCGTTCTGAGGGCCCTCCAGGCGAGGTTCGCGGTCCCAATGTCGACCCCTGGACAGACCAGCCGGCACTGACGCTGAGGACTGTCGGGGTCGTGGGCAGCGGGTTGCCGTCGTGGCGGATCCGCAGCGCGAGGTCGCCGCCGTAGGGGTCGGCCTCGACGACAACAGCCGGCAGGCCCCGGGCAGCCGCCAGTGCAAGCGCGGTGGTAGTCGACCCGGGAGCACCGCGGTCGGCGCAGATGGCGAACAGCATGAAGGCCTCACTCCCCCGCTGCATCGCGGTTGGTGAGCGGCGCCTGGATGATCGTGACCTGACCAGCCGCGCTGTAGGCGGCGACCTGCTCAGCCTCGCCGGCGTCGACAAGGACCGTGACCACCCGTCCGCCTTCGGGGTGTCCCCCACCGACTGCACGGACGCGGCCTGGGAGAGCACCGTCGGCGCCTGGAGCTGCTCGCTAGAGCCCTCGGCACCCTCGACGGGCACCACGATCACCGACACGACGTCCCCAGCTGACAGGCCGCCCGGAACGCGGCCGTTCGGCAACGCGATGGCCACCACCCGCTCGTCCTCGCCGGGGACCAGCTCGTCGGTCAGCGCGGCGTCGGTGAGCACCTGGCCCTCGACGAGGCCGGCCGCGGCTCGCTTGCCCACCACCGAGTCGATGTCGGTGGCCGCAATCGCACCGGCTACGCCTGCCACCTCAACCGGTCGCACGTCGCCCTTCTCGATCACCTGGCCGGCCGGTACGGCGTCAGTGACGGCGAGGACCTCGACCCGGTCGCTCTGAGACTGGAACAAGGCCAGCAGCCCGATCACCACGATGACCACGAACAGCACCGCACCCGCCCACTGGCCCAGACGGCGCGGAGCACGCTGACGCACTCCGCCCAGGGTCGAGCGCAGGTCCAGGCCCTGGTCTCGCGAGCCGCGGGAGCCGGACCGCTGGGTGTTACTCCGTCCGGAGGTCATCGTCATTGGATCACCACTGTCTGGCGCTGTCGCACCTCGATCGTTGTCGGGTCGCCGGCCGGGGCGTCGATCTCGCCGAGGTCGCCGTTGGGAGTCAGGCAGGCTCCGTCGCAGTCCCAGGTGACGCCGTAGACCAGCTGGGCGGAGACACTGTGGGTGTCGCCGGCGGGGTTCTCGATCCACTCGTAGGCGTACGAGCAAGTCGTCTTCGCCGCGTCTGTCATGCCCTTGATCCAGACCCGTCCGACGTCGTAGCAACTGGTCGTCTCGGTGCCCATGTCCCAGTCCACCCGGATGGGCTCGGCGGTGACCGTGACCGACGCGGGTCCAGCGGTGACCGTTTCGGTCAGGTCGTGCCACTGCGCCTCGGGCAACCAAAGCCAGTTCTCGATGTGCACATAGGTGTGGAAGCCTGGACCTGGCGCGATCTGCGCGCTCGCGTTCTCGAGCTTCATCCGCCCCAGCGCCTCCTGCGCCAAGACCGCGGGGTCGACCAACGGATCCTCACCGGTGGGCACGAACCACGAGGTCTCCGGGATCGTCACCGTGTAGTCGCAACTCCACACGCTGCCCTCGGATGGATCGTGGCCCTCCCACAGCGGCGACCCAGCCGGCGGCTGGGGCTGAACCTGAAAGGCATAGCACCCGCGGCCGGCGTCCCAGGTGCCCCCGTACTCATCGTTGCAGGACACCTCCTCATCACCTTCGAAGCAGCCAGCCGGCAGGGTGCCGCCGTTCCCGCCGGCGTCACCTGGGTCCTCTCCACCGGGCTCGCCGGGATCAGAGACAGGAATGCAGATCCAGCCACCCGGGATCTCCGACGGCGACTCCCCCGGCGGGCATGCCGGTGGATCTGCGGCGGCAGGCGTTCCAGTCGCTGCCGACACCACCAGAACGCCTGCGAGTAGGGCGGCCGCTGCGACAACCGACTTCAAGGCGCGCATGGCCGGGGCTTCCCGCTCGAAGCGTCGACCACGCCGTAGATCAGCCAGTCACTTCCTTCGGGCTTCTCGAGCGTGATTGTCCGAAGGTTCGGTTTCTGCTGCCACTCCACGGGCTGCGCCGCCTCGCGGCGTTGCGTCACCTTCACGGTCGTGTAGTCCACGCACTGGTTGATCACAACAGACAGGCCGGTGTCGCTGATGGACTTGGCTCGGGACCAGTAGACGTCGGCCAATCCCTCCACCTGCACGTCTACCTGCTCGTAGCTGGACAGCATTCGGAGCCGGCCCTGCCAGAGCGGCGAGGGGAAGTACTGCTTCAAGAGCGCCTCGGCGCGATCGGTGGCCTCTCCTGCGGCCCAGATGGGTTCGCTGCGGGTCTCGTACTCCTCGTACCGCGAGAGCGCCGCTTCGTAGGCGTCGAGCTGGGCGGGGGCGTACTGGTCCTGCCAGGCGGTCTCCGTGGGACTAGGTTGCGTCGGCGACGGGCTCTGCGTGGTGGGGGCGCTCGACGAGGTGGGTGTGGCCTCAGGCTCGTCGTCACCTCCCCCGCAGGCGGCCGTGGTGGCGAGCAGGGCGATCGAGACGGTCGTGACTGCGATTCGTCGTGGGGACAGCATCAGAAGCGACCTCCCGAGTAATGACTCCGTAGTTAGGTATGGTATAGCGATTCGGGGACGGCGGCCCGGTCCAGTTGGTAGGGCGGGGCACCGACTGAGCGGATGTCGGCACCGTCATTGGCTTGCGCCCCTCGCTTCCGTTGCGCATGTCCGGCGGACGGCCCAACCCGCCCTGGTCTCCTAGGACGCTTTAGCGCGGCGGAGCGATCACCCTGATAGAAGTTGGCTGATCGCCACTAGTGGCGACCGATGCTGGCGCTCGGCGTATTCGACTCCCCGGGGAACTCACCGTTACTCCCACCCCGTCCGTTCGTTCGAGCTGATGCAAACTCCTCCGCCACCCGAATTGGCAACCGGCGCCACCGACGGGAGTGCGGTTTCGCGCTCATTCTAACGCACTAAGTGCGAAAGCGACACGCGGCATGGTCGGGCAGAATGCGGTCGTGCCACGACTGTCAATGCCCGTAGACATGCCCGAGGATGTGCTCGCCGCCATCGACATCATCGGCAACAACGTGCGCACCGAGATTTTGCGTCAACTGGCGCAGGGCGCCTCGACCGCGCACGATCTGGCTGCACAGATCGGTGTGCACGTGGCCAGCATCCACCGGCACCTAGTGGTCCTAGAGCAACACGACCTGGTGAGGACCGATGTCGACCGCAGCAAGCGTCGAGGCCAGATGGTGCTGTGGCGCACTGACACGGCGACCATCACCGATTACGCCCAGGTGTGGGCCCGCTACGCGTCCGGGCGCGGCTGACGGGACTACTTGGGATGCTCAGCAAGATCCAGTGCGTCGCAGACGGCCCCCACGGGGACGTTGAGTGCCCGGGCGAGCGCTCGAAGGATCTCGGCACTGGGCGGTCGCACCCAGGCGCCTGACTCCCATCGCACGTAGCTGCGGGTCGACACGTGCACCGCGGCAGCGAGTTCGGGTGAGGACAGGCCAGCGCAGTAACGCAGCTTCCGCAGGTCGCGGCGCGCGCCAACAAGGAGGTCGGCTGGAGGTAACTCGAGGACGGTAGCGAGACGGACCAGCAGATCTGGTCGGGGCTCGTCGAGACCGAGCTCCCAACGCGAAATGCGTTCCCCGCCAGCGACCCCGACGAGGCGCGCCAACCTGTGCTGGGTCAATCCAAGTCTTTCCCGGGCTGCCCTAATTGCCGGGGGGTCGACGCAACTCATTGGCAGCGAATTCTAGCGGGCAGCCACTGGGGCAGCGGGCTGCCATACCGGCTCTTGGACGCCGCGCACCAGCAGGCTGCCCACCTCACCAGCCACGCCACCGTCACCGGGACTTGAACGTGGGCCCTCGGGCTTGCGGCTGCCGGCGACGCGCCTGGGCGGTGCGCGTACCTCTGCGGCGGCCGCCTGGCGGCTGAGTAAGACGGCACCACCACAAGCATCACCTCGATCCTCGAGCAGGTGCTCACGACCGACGTCGCCGACCTGGCGGCCGCGCTGGACGTCGCGGACCCGACCCGGGCGCGAGGGCGAGGGCGAGGGCGAGGGCGAAGCGAGGTCCTCGTCGGCATCGATGTCGACGAGACCACCCCCCCGGGGCAGGCCGTAGCAGCTCGAGCGTCGGCAGGAGGGTTGCGCCGACCGGCTCGCGTCACCCATTGCGTCTCCCGGGTCTCACCCGGGATCCGTCCCGGTGCGTGCATAGGACAGGGTTGTCCGAGCTCGTCGACGAAGTGCCGTCTCCAGGTCAGCGATGCCGGCATCCAGTGGCGCCGGCGGACGCGCATCGGCCAGCATGGGCGGAAGATCATGAGCGACGATGCATCTCGTCACGAGCCGAACTCGAGGAACAGGCCCGCAGGCGCACGGAGGAGATCAGCGCCGGCGAGGCAGCCGCGGAGCGGGCGGCTGTCATGGACGAGGACCGCTCCCCCGACGCCGAGATCGCCGAGCTGGAGCGCTCCGGCCGGCAACATGAATAACCGACACCGCCGCCTACAACCAGCAGCAGCCCGCAGCCGTTGATCGGCGCCGCCGCGGCGGCCCGCGACGCTAGGGGGCCCCGGCCATGTTGACCACCGCTGCCCCGGCCGGGGCGCCCTCCACGCCGGCCTCCGTGGCCCTGGCACCGCCTCAGACGGCGCCCACGCGCACCAGCTCTCCTGGCCGGCTCGGTCGGCCCCTCACCAGGTGGGTGGAGTGCTCCCACGCCCTCTCCGTGCTGCCGTGCATGAACCACCACCCCAACGCCGGCGACGGCCGCGGCTGCGTCCACTACTCAACCTCGGGCGTACCCGACTGCCCCGACTACGGAGGCGGCGAGTAGCCACGGCTGGCGCTGCGAGCTCGTGCGGCCCGATCAGTTCAGCGAGAACGACGTCAGGGGCATGAGCTGCGTCGCCAAAGGCGTGGACGGGCTCGGCACGGGCGGCGGGGGCTGCTGCTCGAGGTGGCGGAGCCGCTCGACGGTGGTCGGGTGGCCGTAGCGAGTCAGGAACCGCGCGAGCACGCCGCCCAGGCCCTGCTCGACCACGAACTGGTCCCCGATCGCCTCGGTGCGCGCCTGCAGGGCTCGCCCGGCTGCCGGCACCACGTAGGTCAGGGCAATCACGGCGCCGCCCAGCAGGCCAACAGTCGCTCGTCCCTCGACGACCGACTGCAGCACGCAGATCACCGCAACCACGCCGCGCAGCGCCCAGGCCATCCCCACGAACGGCAGCCAGGCGAACGCCGCCCCTACCCCTCGGAAGACCGTGACGACCGCGCGCCACGGACTCGTGGCCACCAGGCCCGCGAGCTCGGCGCGGGGCTGGCGTGCACGTCGCGCCGCGACCGCCTGCGCCACAAGCGCCGCCACCTCTTCGGTGTCCACCCAGCCGCGGTACACGGCCTCGACCAGCCCAAGAGTCAGCACCACAGAGCGTCGACCGAGAACCATCACCGCCGGCGTCGAGGCACGCTGGCGACGACGCACCAGCAGCTCGAGGTCGGTGATCCCGACCTGGCCCAAGCCGTCGACGACGTTCACCACCACCTGCCGCTCCCCCACGGTCGCGGCCCTGGAGGCGGTCAGCAGCTCAACCGTCGGCCCCTCAAGTCGACCAATGCCCAGCACCACCAGCAGGGCCGTCGCCGCCAGCACCAGCGGCAGCGACAAAAACGGTGGCGCGAGCGCCAGGACCACCATGAACAGCACAAAACTGACCAGCGCGGCCGGCCAGAACGTCGTTGCCTTCAACACCGTCATCGGCATCTTCATCGCCACCAGCCTCCTGTCGCCCGTGGCTGTTGCCACTAGTGCTTGTTGGCCGACTTGGCGTGTCGGTGATCGTCCGACGACCTCGGCGCGCCCTAGGCGACCGTGTCCAGTTTGTGCCCTGCCACCGACATCACCCCGGTTATCCACAGGCCCGACTTGCCGGCCGGCGCCGGGTCGTCCCGACGTGGCTTGATGAGGACGGCGGCTCGTCCGGGCCGCCGACCGAGACGAGATCCGGAGGAACGACCATCAACCCCAGCACCGATCCCTCGAGCCAGGTCCTCGGGCACGGCCCCGACGAGACCCCACAGGAGGTCTGGCGTCGACTGGACTCGATATCGCAGCTGCTCCACCAGGCCGCCAGGACGGTCTGGGCCCGCGCAGATGAGGAAGGGCCGACATCACCCCTGCACTCCCTCGGCTTGGGCATCTACCTCGCTCACAGCCAGACGCAACTGATGCTCCCCAAGGACCACACTGACCTCGAGATGGACCTCGAGATGGACCTCGAGATGGACCTCGAGATGGACCTCGAGATGGACCTCGAGATGGACGTTGACGCGGTCGACGTGCACACCGCAGCGCAGCTGCTCACCGAAGTGGAGGAGCTGAGCCGGCCACTGCCTCTGTGGCGTGCCGACCTGGTGCACGGCTCGCAGCTGGTGGTCGATGTGTGCGACCTGCTACGGGAGGCCAAGCACCTTGGCTGCTAACCCGCGACCACCAACCCCGGCGACCGGCACCCTCGGCGTTGAGTTCGCCGCAGCCGAGGCGGAGCTGTTCGACGTCGATGCCATCCCCTTCACGACAGGCGACATCCGCACTGTGGGCGAGATGCTCGCCGACGTCGACCACCAGGCGCGGCTTCTGCTGCTCGACGTCGACGGAGACAACGCCGGCAGCCTGGTTCGGGGGTGGCCGGCCCTCGTGACGGCCGCCAGCGACCTCTGGACGGCCCTCCCCCGCACCAGATACACCCACGAGCCGCACGACCGGCCCATGGAGCGCCTGGTCGCCCACGCGGCCAACATCGACAACAGCCTGACCGCCGGGTGGCCCGGC
This sequence comes from Nocardioides aquaticus, assembly GCF_018459925.1. NCBI lineage: Bacteria > Bacillati > Actinomycetota > Actinomycetes > Propionibacteriales > Nocardioidaceae > Nocardioides > Nocardioides aquaticus. The sequence goes on along the minus strand of NZ_CP075371.1, from coordinate 1,715,312 downwards.
CGCGGAGTCCCTGATCCCCGCCTGGCCCACATGGCCGAGACGCTGCAGGCCGCAGGCAGCCTGGTCCGCCGCTACGGCCCCGGGATCTCCGGCCACGGCCCCGCGCTACGCCTGGACCTGCAGGCAGCCCGGTCCAGGACCATGCACGCGCTCTACGTCGCCGCGCACGCCGGCAGCGTCGCTCTTTACGCTCACGGTCGCGACCGGTACCGCGAGGCCCGTCAGGCCGGCCGTAAGGTCGCGCTGTCCACGGTCCAGTCCCCCTACGTCGTCGCACCGACCGCAACGTGGGTGGGCCGATTCGCCACCGCGGAGGCGATCGCTGGCCGATACCTTGCCGGCGGATTCGTCGCCGGCGTCACCGGCGAAGCGCGCCCACCCGCAGCCGACCACAACCGCATCGCGCGCGCCCTGGCCGGCTGGGACATCCAGGCCCACCGCACCCTCGCCGCCCGATCCTCGGCCGCCGACAACGTCACCGCGAGTCGCACCCAAGCCCTCATCGCCGGCGTCGGTCTGCTCCTGGTCGACGCCGACTCCCGCAACCACGCAGCCCCGACCTCTGCCGCCGGCGACCCGCCGACAGACCGACTCGCCTCGTCCCTCGCCACGGTCGGCCGAGCCTGGAACAACCTGGCCAGCCGATGGGACGACCTCCCCGCCCCCACCGACCGGCCCGACTCCAAGCTGCTCCGCGCGTCGGCGGAACTGCGCGCCGCCTACCGGGAGCTCACCCACGACGCGACGACCACGTTCCCCCGGACGTCATCGCCCAGCACCCCGGCCTTGAGCGCGCACTGAGCGCGACCTTGGCCGCGATCGAGAGTGCTCCAGAGCTCGCCGACGTCCTCGCCGAGAAGGTCAACCAGCCCGGCCTCATCGGCCGAGCACGCGCGCTCTCCCACCGAGCCCACAACGACATCGAAACCGGCCTAACCACACCAGACCCCTCCGGCGACGCCGTCTGGGTCTCCCCCGCCGACATCTTGTCCAAGCGCATGGTTCAACTCCCGGCGCCGGTCACGCAGGCGTTGAGGACTTCAAACCGCGCGGTTCAGCAAGCCAGCTCCAAGGCGGCGTCGACCGCCGCCCACCGACAGTTGGCCGTGATCGGGGAGCAGCCCACTAAGGGGATGACGTCTTGCCCTGCAATGGGCAACGAAACTCAAGCCCAACGCGGCGCCGCCAACGTCCGAACCGGCCGGGCTGTAGAGGGCATGGAGCCCGCTCACAGGAACTCCAACCTCGCTGATCGCTCCCGACCTACTCGCCTCCCTAGGTGACCACAGGACGCAGTGGCGCGGGATAGGACGACACGTTCCCGACGCTGGCCGAGACAAGGAGTCGACATGAGCGACCAGCAGGCAATCCAACAAGTCCGCGCGCAACCGATCAGACAGACGACCCTCACCCTCTTGTCTGCAACGATGAATATCGCCCAGGCGGCCACCTATCTTGGGATCGCAAAATCGACGCTCTACACGTGGCGCACCCGCCGACCGGGGTTCGGACCGCGGGCGGTGAAGGCGGGCGGCGCCCTGCGCTACCGCCGCTCAGATCTCGACGCATGGATTGAGGCACACGCCGAGGCCTTTGATGATCCGGAGTCGGATCACATCCACGCAGACACACGAGGCGCTGCGTCCCCATCCGGCGCGCTAGGTTCCATGTCACGGCGTTCGAGGCCCCGACAGCGATAAACTGCAGAACCGCAGAACGGAAACCGCCATGGCCCGCCCCCCGCTTCCCATCGGAACCTTCGGAAGCATCAAGGCGACCGAGGTGCGCCCTGGTGTCCACCGCGCACGAACGCGCTTTCGAGATCTCGACGGAGTCACGCGCGAGATTACGGGGACCGGACGAAGCGCATCCGCCGCCGAGCGAGAACTGAAGGTCAAGATCGCGGACCGCAGCGCGCCCACTGGGGATCTGATCGGCCCAGATATGCGGATTAACCAAGTCGCCCTGCTCTGGCTGACGCTCTACCGTGCCGAGCAACGATCTGAGGCGACCACTGCGAACGAGTACGAGCGCATCGTCGACAACGTAATCAATCCAGCCATCGGCAACATCCGGTTGCGAGAGGCGACGGCGGGACGCCTTGAACGGCTCATCAAGGCCCAGGACTCGCACAGCCGACGCAAGAAGACCAAGACAGTCCTGAAGATGATGTTCGATGCCGCTGTCATCGACGACGCTCTTCCGGCCAACCCTGTGACCTCGACGTCGCGCCTTCGGGGACAGAAGAAGGAAGTGCAAGCTCTGTCAGTGGAGGATCTCAACGCCGTGCGTTCGGCCGTGAACACTTGGATGACGAAGAAGCGGCCCGGCCCGCGACCGAACCGGGACATGCCGGACATCGTCGATCTCCTGCTCGCGACCGGTTGCCGAATCGGGGAGATACTTGCCCTTCGCTGGAGCGATATCGACTTCGCAGTGACGCCACCGACCGTTGCCGTCACAGGAACGATCAAAACCGAGACCGGTCAAGGGACCTATCGGAAGCCGAAACCTAAGACCGACGCGTCCCAGCGCAAGATCGCTCTCCCGCCGTTCGCGGTCGACGTCCTGATGAGGCGACGCATCGAGCAGCCTTCGAACCACTACAACGCTGTCTTCGCCACACGGAACGGCACATGGCACCAAGTCGGCAATATCGAGCGTCGGTGGCGCACCATCCGAGCAGATACCGGCTTCGAGTGGGTGACACCCCACACCTTCCGGAAGACCGTCGCGACACTCATCGATCGCCTCGTCGACTCCGACACCGCAGCCCGAGTCCTCGGTCACACGTCCGACGCGATCACGAAAGAGTTCTACATCGAGAAGAACCGGTCCACACCCGACGTGACACAGATTCTTCAGACCTTCGCCGGGGCGAGGCCGCCAGCCAGGAACGACTGACCCACGGTCATGGTGCGGCAGCATGATCTTGACGGGGGGTCGTCTCATGACACGGCGCTGCGGGTCGCCAGAGCGCGCTCGAACCTCTGACAACTGGTTTCATGACGACCACAAGTCTCGGGTGTTGTCGGACGACAAGGGGCCGCTCCGATCACCCTCGGACGCTTCCAAGGCCGCTACGATCACGCTCTCCACGACCCGGCCGGCGGTCGCCCATTGGCATCGACCTTCGTACATGAATGTCGGGGCGTTCGACTCGTGATCCGTAGTTGGGGGAGAGCGGCTGGGCGTGCAGCACGCGAGCCTGCGCGACCGAGAAGAGGCGCGCTGCTCGTTTCCGGCGACGATCGTCCAGAGTGGCGCTTGTGAAGCCTGAGACCCATCTTGGTCTGGCCGGCCGTCGCAGACTGCAGGGTCCCGCGAACGCTTTCGACTCCAGGAACGCCGATCTAGCCTTGGCAGCATGGTCGGCGGCGCCGTCCCAATCGGCGTCCAGCTACCAAGAAGAGACACGTGCGCGAATCGTTTTCGGGGAGTAAACGGGGAGTAACGGCTTCTGGTTCAGAAAACCAAGTGGCCCCTGACCTGCGTTTTCGCAGGTCAGGGGCCATCTTCTTGTAGCGGGGGCAGGATTTGAACCTGCGACCTCTGGGTTATGAGTGAAACCAGCACCCTTCATACAAGCCGTTCAGGCCACGCTCAAAGTGAGCCACTGTGAGGTATAGTCGCAGGTCAGAAGGCACTTTCTAGTTTCCGCGGACCTTCACCACTCTTCGCTGACTTTCGGCAAGGTTCGCTGACATCTCGCTGACATGCCTGGATCGGGAGGGCAACCGCGATGGCGTACGTGGTCGAACGAAAGAGGAACGACGGCACCACCCGCTACCTGGCCTGCTACCGCGACCCCGAAGGCAGGGTCCGATCCGCCGGCACCCACCCCACCCGCCGCGCCGCCGAGCGGGCCGCCCACCGCGAAGAGCAGAAGGTCCTGGCCGGCGCCTGGCGCGACGCCACCCTCGGCGCGATCACGTTCCGCGACTACGTCGAGAACGACTGGCTTCCCAGCAAGCACATCGAGCCCACCACCAAGGCCGCCTACGTCTCCAACCTGAACAAGCACTTCTACCCGTTCTTCGGCAGGAAGCTGATGTACCAGATCACCGGCTCCCTGGTCCAAGACTGGGTGACCCAGGCCGCCGGCCAGGGCCTGTCGCCACGGTCCATCCGGAAATACCAGACCATGCTCCACTCCATCTTCAAGCGAGCGGTCCGCGACAAGCTCATCGTGGCGAACCCGTGTGAGCACACCGAGCTGCCGAAGATCATCGTCCGCAAAACCCGCACGCTGACCCCGACCGAGTACGACCAGCTCGTCGCCGCGATCCCAGACCGGTACCGGCTGCTGGTCGAGACCGCCATCGAGACCGGCATGCGGTGGGGCGAGCTGATCGCGCTCCGCCCGCGGCACATCGACTTCCTCAGGAAGCAGGTGACCGTGGAGGAGACCATCATCGAGGTCTCCACCAAGCACTCCCCCACCGGCGGACGCTACGTCGCTAAGCCCTACCCCAAGGACAACGAACCCCGCACCTTCGGCGTCGACGAAGCCTGGCTCGACGCGGTCGCCCAGCACATCAAGACCCTGGGCATCGGCCGCGACCAGCACCTGTTCACCACCACCACCGGCACCCCGATCTCCCGCAACACCTTCCGCACCCGCGTCTGGCAGCCCGCCATCAAGGCCAGCGGCGTCGACTTCGCCGTCCGCATGCACGACCTGCGCCACGCCCACGCCTCCTGGCTCCTCGCCGAAGGATCCGACCTCAGAAGCGTCATGGAACGCATGGGACACGCCCAGATCCAGACCACCCAGAAATACCTGCACGCGCTCCCCGAAGCCGACCAGAAAAACCTCGACGCCCTCGCCCGAGCCCGCCGCAGAAGACAACAACCCGACTGAGGATGCGCCCATACTGATCCCCCTCAGCCGGCAAGAAAGGACTGTGCAGGGCTCAACGGCGCACGGCACAGAGTTGTCGGGACATCGCCTCTGACTGAGCCCAGATCCGTACGTTCTTGGGTGTCCCGGGAGGGCCGGGGTGTGGCTGAGCCTTGATCGCGTCGCCGACGCCGGCGGTGGCAAGGTCATCGTCGTCGACGCCGACAACGATGGGCTCGTCGGCTTCTACCGACGCGCCGGCGTCAAGCCCACCGGGGCCGAAGATGATCTCGCGCTGTACATGAAGGGGGGCCTGACCCCGGTTCTTGGACACGCTGAATCCAGCATCTGCTGCTGGGGAAGCGAGATGATCCAGAACTATGGCCAGGAAGAACTACTCCGAGGAGTTTCGTCGTCAGGCCGTCGACTTGTATGAGTCCACGCCGGGGGCCACGGTCCGCGGTATCGCCGAGGACTTGGGCATCGTGCGGGGCACGTTGCGCCATTGGCTCGAGGCGTATGGGACCGGCAAGAAGACAGCTGCCGACGGGACGCTGACCACCAGCCCGCTGTCCAAGACGGCCTTCTCTGTGCCGCCAGGGGACGAGACGCCGGAGCAGAAGGTCGCCCGGCTCGAAGCCCGGGTCAGCGAGCTCGAGATCGAGGCGACCAAGCTGTCCACCGAGCGGGAGATCCTCCAACGGGCGGCTAAGTATTTCGCCGGGGAGACGCGCTGGTGAGTCGCTTCCAGTTCGTCGCCGACAACTCCGCCACCTTCGAGGTGAAGCGACTGTGTGAGCTCCTCGAGGTGACGCGTTCTTCGTTCTACGCCTGGAAGGAGGCAGCTGCGGCCCGGGCCGAGCGGGCCGCCGCGAACGCCGACCTCGAGGCCCGGATCCGCAAGATCCACGCCGCCGACAACACCGTCGGCGCCCCACGGATCACTGCCGAGCTCAACGACGGCGCCGCCACCGAGGAGCGGGTCAACCACAAGCGCGTCGCCCGCGTGATGAAGGCCGCCGGGATCGTCGGCTACGCCAAGAAGCGCCGTGTCCGCACCACGATCCCTGACCAGTCGGGACAGAAGGTCCCCGACCTGCTCAACCGGGACCTCACCGCCGATGCCCCGAACCTCCGCTACGTCGGCGACATCACCTACCTGCCGCTGGCCGACGGGACGAACCTCTACCTGGCCACCGTCATCGACTGCTACTCACGACGGCTCGCCGGCTGGGCAGTCGCCGACCACATGCGCACCGAGCTCGTCGACGACGCGCTCAAGGCAGCTGCCGCGACCCGCGGCAGCCTGGCCGGGGCGACCTTCCACAGCGACCACGGGTCGGTCTACACCTCCAAGGACTACGCCCGACTCTGCGCCGACCTCGGCGTCACCCAGTCCATGGGTGCGGTCGGGTCATCAGCGGACAACGCGCTCGCCGAGTCGTTCAACGCCGCCCTGAAGCGGGAGGTCCTCCAAGACGCCGCCTGCTGGGCTGACGAGCTCACCTGCCGGCGCCAGGTCTTCAGATGGCTCACCCGCTACAACACCAAACGACGCCATTCCTGGTGCCGCTACCAGTCGCCCATCGCCTACGAGACAGCACGCACCACCGCTACGCTGCCAACCGCTGCGTAATCACACCCCGTGTCCAAGATCCGGGGGTAGGGCCCCGGGATCTTTGTCATTCGACCGTGCCCCCTGTGTGCGAGCTGGGCCCGCCCTGCGACCTCGCAGCAGTAGCGCGTGCTGGTGCACTCGCGAGCTGGTGGAGTCGACTGAGACCCGCCAGTCGATACCGCCACGAGCGTTCGGCCTGGACCTGCAGCGCGGTGAGGACTTGTCCCAGGTCCCGTCGGTGGAGAACCTGTGGTGGCGCTTCCAGACCGTCTGCCACGGGCCGAACTCCGACGGTAGATCGCGCCAGACGACTCCTGTGCGGTAGCGGAAGATCGCGCCCTCGAGGAGCAGACGGTGATCACGCATCGGCCGGCCCCGGCTTTCCTTCACCGGCGGCAGGACAACCTCGATCTGCTCCCACATCTCGTCATTGAGTACCGCCATCCGGGTCATGAACCGAGGATCAAGCCCCGATCACGCTCGATATTGGAGACACCCCCTAGTTCGGCGGTGCCGCCATACTTGCGCCAGGATGCATGTCCATGAGCCACGCGTGACCCGGAAGTACCTCGACCGCGGCCTTCCCGCTCCCCATGACAGGCACTCGCCCCCCCGTGGGGGTGGGCAGCGGCAGCGCGCTCACGCACATGCCTGGTGCATGAGTATCCGACATAGTCGTCGGGATCGCTCGATCGAGACGGCCCGTGCCGCGGAAGGACTCGACCGCTTTACGCGTGGGGAGCGAGGCGCCGGTGCGCGAGCTGGGTTACCTCGTGCCAGGTCGCCTGGCTCTCCTCACGCTGTCTCTGCAGCACGGCGCTCCGGCAGCGGGCCAGCGGCGCCTCGAGCCCGATGTGGAACTCGACTAGGAGGTCGGTGTCGGCGACCAAGTCTTGGGGGGCGAGGGCGCCGACTGGGAGTGTCCGCCACAATCGCGCCAGGGTGCGCTGCTGACGGCGGAGGTCGGTTAGTACGCGCAGCAACACGTCAAGCTGAGCCCTGAGCTCGGGGGCGAACTCCCCCGCGCCGCAACTGCGTACCAGTGCTTGCTGGGCCTTGAAGGTCTCCCCCAGATCCTCCAGCCGGGTGATGATGTCGCTGCGCGCCGCACCGTCGTGCTCAGGGTGCAGGACGCGAGGGCGCATGGTCCGCTCGAGCGTCATTGCGGGTTCCCAACATGGAGCGGGACGCTGAGCACGATCCGGGCTGCGTCGTGCCCGAGCAGGCGTGCTTCGACCGGGCTCGCGTCAACCACCCTGTCGACCAGGTGGCCGTCCGGGAACTTCGCGTGAGTCAGGCAGACCGCGCCGTCGACCACCGCAAGCCCGACATCAAGCGGGGCCGTCTGGGCGGCCGCACGGGCGGCCGCCTCCGAGTCGCCACGCGGCGGCACGACCCTGCTCGGTACGCCCTCCTCCTCGATCCCGGCCAGGGCGGCGCGCACCAGGTCGTCGTCGGCGCTTCCGGCTACCAACACGTGCGGCGGCTCGGGCTGTCCGCTCCCACGGCCCGTGCCGCGGCGCAGCTCAGACATCGGCGGTCTCCTTCATCTCGGCGAGGCCTTCCACGTACGCCATGACCAGGCCCGAGGCGACGGCGTTGCGCGGACCCTCGGTGCCGCGTACGTTGCCCGTGCCGCAGACGATGCCGAAGGGGGCGAGCGCGTCCGCGATCAGTTGCGGGATCTCGAAGTCTAGGGCGCTCCCCCCCAGCAGTACCACGAACCCGACCTGTCGAAGGTCACCGTGGGGAGCCACCGAGGTGAGCGCACGCAGTGCGTTGACCACGAAGACCCGCTCCTTGGCGGTGCGCCTGATCTGGCGTACGCGCTCCACGCTGTGCTTGGTCGGGATCGGCGCCATCGACTCCCCGTCGAGGGTCACCACGCGAGCGAACACGTTCGGCGGAAACGGCTTCTCGGAAAAATGCACAGTGCCGTCCTCGAGCCGGGAGTGGTAGAAGCTCTCCACTCGCGCCAGGGGGTGCTGCTTGATCGCCTCGGCCACCTCGAGGTTGTCCAGGCCGAGCTCGGAGGCGATCAGCTTAGAGACTAGGTCACCGGCACCGGACACGTGCGTCGCTCGGATGCTGCCGTTGCGCTCGATCACGGCGGCATCGGTCGAGCCACCCCCGAGGTCGAGCACCACCAGCGGCTTGTCGGTGCCCGGTGTGGTGAGCGCCCCCCGTACGGCCATCTCGGCCTCGACACCCCCGATCACGGTGCTGACGTCCGCGGCCCCGGCCTCCAGCAGGTGCTCCTCGATGACGGCCGCGACGGACTGCATGCCGCTGTGCTTGGTGCTCACCATCGCCGCGAGGGCGACGGCGTTCTCCAGCGCCACCTCCCCGGCCAAGCCACCTCGTACCTCCTGCGGCACGAAGGTGTCGACGGCGAGGATGTCGCGGATCTGCATGTCGGACTCGGCCAGGGCGAGGAGGTCCGACATTGACTGCCGCACCTTGGCGAGCATGCCGCCCACGTTGGTGCCGGCCTCACCGGTCGCGTCCTCCAGCTCGCCGACGCGCGCGAGGGTCGCCATGATCGCCGGCGCGCCGCGGTTGACGTCGATGCTGAGGCTGCGGTCGCGCCCGATCAGCTGCAGCGCACCGGCCGGCACGGTGTGGTCGCTCACGTCCCCGTGGGGAGTACGCACGACGACGGCCGAGCGGTTACCGGTCAACGCGCGCGCCACGGGCGAGACCGTGCGGGTCTGGTCGGCGTCAAGTCCGAATACGGTGGCGATGCCGTAGGCATTGGACAGCGTGCGCACGGTGTGACCGGGAGCCGCGACCTCGACCGCGGCGAGCATCCCGATGGGGACGGCCTCCACGAGCGAGACCTCGTCCACGATGGGCATGAGCTGCGAGATGCGGTTCCCGACCAGGACTGCGTCGTCGTTGCGCAGCACGGCTGCCTTGGCGCTCACCCCGCGCTGGACCGCGGCCTCGATGAGCCGCGCGGCGCCCTCGAAGTCGTGCTGGCCGCCCACGACGACCACCACCTCCGCTCCGGCGGGGACGTCCTCGAGGTCCTCGATCCGCACGGTGGTCCCGACGCCGAGGCCGAGCCCCCCGGGGTCCGCGGATCGTGTCCAATCATCGTCGACTCGGTGATGATGGTCTCGGTGACGGTCTCCATGGCCAGTCCGCTGATGACCGGCGTGGCCTCGTTGACCAACACCGTGTCGAGCTGGCCGAAAGCCACGTCGGCGTTGGCAAGCGCGTGGCGCAGCGAGCGCAGCACGCCAACGCTGTTCTTCGGCGTGCCCTTCACACCAGAGGTCGGGGTGAGAGCGGAGGCGAGGTGCTCGGCCCGTCCGTCGGGGTGGATCCGGGCGACGCTGGCCTCCGTGGTGGAGTTGCCGATGTCGACTCCGGCAACGATGCGGGGCTCGGGGGGCATGGGGCTCCCATCAGTGGTTGTGTGCGTGGCGCCCTGCGCGGCGGTGTGCGCAGGACGTGGTGGTGGACGGGTCGGGCGCCATGGCGGGGACCCGACCCGTCCAGAGCCGGTCAGGCGTACTGGGGCTGGACTTCGACGGGCTTGGCTCCCTGGACGATGATCTCGGTCTCCTTCAGGTGCAGTAGGGCCGCCTTGGCCTGCCAGCGTGGCCGCGCCATCTGGTCGTTCAGCGTCGGCACCGGTTGTGGCGACTCACCCTTGGCGTACCGCGCGGCGTTGCTGCCGACGCTGCGGTAGGTCTTAGGCTCCATCAGCGGCGACTGCGGGAACAGCTCCAGGCTGGAGAGCCGCGGCAGGTCCCGCTGGTGGATCATCGTCGTGCCACGAGACAGGATCCCGATCCCGATGCCGGAGCCCGACAGCTTCGCTGCCGTGTGCGCGATGAGGGCCAGGTCGGCGCTCGACTTGATCCGGATCACCCGTGCGGTGACGCCCTGCTCCTCGATGCCTGCCAGCACCTCCCGCATCACGACCGCATGGTCGATCCTGGTGATCGTCATGGAGAAGAAGTCCGCGAAGGCAGGCGAGATCGCCAGAACCACCTCGTCGGGCCGGGTTCCCGGGCCGGCGGGCCCGCTCTCGAGGAGGGTCAGACTGCTCTCGGATGCGACCGTGCTCATGGTCCTCAGACCTCCTGCTCAGGGTTGGACGCGCTGGTCACGTGGCGGAGTCGCTTCATTTCTTCCCACCGCTCTCCGGAGGGGCGGTAGCCGGTGCCCGGCCCGGCGTAGTCGTTGTTGTCGTTGATCGCCGAGAGCGGCTCCATGTCCTTCAGGATCGCCGAGGTCTGGAGCAGGTCACCCGAGACGCGCTGCCGGAGGACGCCGAGCAGGTTCTGCGCCACGTCGGTGAAGCCTTCGGACTCCAGCGCCTTGATCAGGTCGAAGCCGGTGATGCCCCGGTCCATCACCGACTGCGCGCCCTTGAGGTCCTCGATCACGTCACGCGGGATGCAGTCGTTGCTGCCGTTGGCGTAGACCGCCTCGGTGACTTCCTCGTCAGAGATCGGTGGTAGGTCGAGGTGGTTGAAGACCGCCTGCAGCGCGTCGCCACCACGCTGGCGAGCGGCGAGGATCTCCGGCTCGGGCACGTGTCGCAAGCCGCCGTCGATCTGCAAGTCACGCTGGATCGTGTTCCAGTCGTCGAAGTCGTCGGTGTCGACGTTGGAGCCTGCGAACATGTTGTCGTAGTTCGGCACCGCCGAGAAGCCAGAGACCACAAAGTCGGTGCCCGACATCATCTGCGGCATCATCCGCGCCGTGCGCCGCATCGGCGAGTGCGAGAACGACTGGTCGTTACCGGAGGCGCACTCGAGGTCGACCATCGAGGCGATCAGGTTCTCGGCCGCGACTGCGCGGATGCCGGCCGGCACCGCGCCGGGCACCCCGATGCACGAGATCGAGCCGTTCTGCAGGCCCTGGCTCCCGGCGCCCTTGGCGATCAAGATGCAGCGGATCTCCAGGAACAACATCGACTTGCCCTGGGCGTTGCCCATCTGGACCTCGGAGCCGGTCCCGGAGGTGAACCGCATCTTGATGCCGCGCGAGGCGTACGACGAGGCCAGGAACCCCTTGGACCACGGGGTGTCGTCGCCGTCGACAAAGACGGGCTCGGTGCCGTAGACCGAGATCGTCTCGGCGTAGGCCGTGATGCCGCGCATCCCAAGCGCCAGCTCGGTCGCCTCCTCCAGCGCGCACTGTGTCAACGTGCCGCCAGTGCCGACCTGGCTGCCGATCTGCTGCGCCATGGCCACCAGCGGGGCGTAGCGCACCACACCGAGCGTGGTCTCCACCTCGTTGAACCCACGCAGCGTGGCCTCGGCCGCGTCACAGGCCACCTGCACCGGGTTGTCACGCGCGCTGGTGCAGTGGGCCTGGTTGGCCGGAGTGCGACGGGCACGCATCTTCTGCAGACCCATCATGATCTCGACAATGTTGAGGTTGTTGGCCACCTCCAGCAGCTTCGCCGGGGTCAGCCCCTTGACGACGTCGCGGACGTCCTCGCGCGACGTGGTCGGGTCGACCACCATCCGGGCGATCTCTTGGGCCGGCAGCGACATCGACGCCTCGGCGAGGCTGGCGTCGATCGCCTTGTCGGCGATGAACTGGTCGATGAAGTCGAAGTCGGCGCGCGCGGTGCCGTCCATCTCGGTGATCACACCGTCATCGACGGTGATGCTGGGCTTGGGGTCGAAGTCGCTGTCCATCGCCACCATGCCCCTCTCGGGCCATTCCTCAACGAAGCCGTCGAGGTTGACGGGGCGGCTCTCCAGCACCTCGGTGCGCAGACTGTGCCGGATGGGGGCGGGAGTGTTCTCCAGGGCGGTCATGGTGTGTCCTTTGCTTCCAGGGGCCTGAGTGGTCAGTCGGCGTCGGCGAGGACGCCGCGACGCTCGTAAACGTCGGCGGCCTCGCGGACGAAGTCAGCGGTGATCGTGGCGTTGTACTGCTCCTCGAGCTCGGTCGCGATGTCGAGCAGCTCCTGCTTGGTGGAGGCGTTGGGACGGAGCGCGTTGTAGATGCCCAGCACGCGCTCGTCGGCGACGGCGGTCAGCTCGGCGGCGCGACGCAGATTGGCGCCGAGCTGGGGTCGTCCGGCAGCCTCGGACAGCGCCGCCTGGAGACGAAGCGTCTCGGCGCTGACCCGCAGGTCCTCCGCCCTGACGTCTCCGGACATCACGCCGTCTAGCGTGATCTCTGAGAAGGCCTTCCCCGTGGGTGTGGTCAGCAGCTCCGGCCGCTTCACGCTGAGCGGATAGTCGGCCGCTGTCAGGGCGGGTTGACTCATGTGCTTCCTCCTGGGAATGGGGGCGCCCGGTAGTCGAGACCGGGGCGATCCGCGGTGGGTTATCGTCGTGCCCAGCACTGTGAACCTCGCCACGTTGCGTCGACGCTGCATGGTGGGGACCGGATCCAGGAGGGGGCAGAACAGGGTGAGTCCCATGCGCGCGCTGGTTGCGGAGTCCTGGCATCGCTCGCACCAGGCAGGGGTCGACGCCGACTTGTCCGAGGCACGGACTTGGATGGAGCGGCGCGAGGTCCTGGACTACCGGGCGGGCCACATCCTCGCGCCGGTGTACCCCCTGATCTTTGACGTCCTCGGGCGGGCCGCCGTGCAGACCGACTGCGTGCTGGCGGTCTCGGACGGGCAGACGCGGTTGCTCTGGGTCGCGGGACGCCCCGGGGTCAAGCGGCAGGCGGAGTCCATCCGCTTCGTCGAAGGCACAGACTGGGCAGAGGACCGGATCGGGACGAACGCCCTCGGGACCTCGATCCGGCTCGACGACGCGGTGCACATCAACTCCCGCGAGCACTTCGCGACCTCCGTCAAGGACTGGTCGTGTGCTGCCGCACCGATACACCATCCGGAGACCGACGCTGTCCTAGGCGTGGTCGACGTGACGGGAACGGGCATCATCGACACACCGCAGACACTGGCGATGGTCAAAGCCACCGCACGAATGGCCGAGAGCGAGCTGGGTCGACTGCTCATCCTGCGCCGCGCGCTCGCTCCCGAGCCGAACCCGGACGCCGAGCGGCCTCTGTTGAAGCTTACGGGATTGGGGCGTCCCGACCTCCAGGTCGAGTGGGGCGAACGCACCGGGCGGCTGAGCCGCCGCCACAGCGACATCGTTGCTGTCTTGGCTGAACAACCCGACGGGGTTTCCGGCGAGCAACTCTCCTTGGCGGTCTACGACGAGGACATCCAGCCCTCCACGATGCGCGCCCAGATGACCCGACTGCGCGGGATCCTCGGCGCCGGCTTCCTGCACTCGCGGCCCTACCGGCTCGAGGTCGCCATCCAAACCGACTGGGGCGATGTAGTCGCCGCGCTGCGCGGGCGACGGCTCGATGAAGCCGTGCGCCTCTATAAGGGTCCGCTGCTGCCGGCTTCGGACGCCCCCGGAGTCGTCGAGCAACGCAACGTCCTCGAGCGTGAGCTGACCCAGGCGCTGCTCACCAGCCACAGCGCCGACCTGCTCGCCTCGGCCACGAGGTCGCGCTGGGCCAGCGAAAACCTCGAACTGTGGGAGCGGCAGACCCAACTGCTGCCCCGTGACTCCCCTCTATGGGCGGCGTCGCTGAGCCAGGTCCACAGGTTGCGCACGGAGTACGGCATCGCGGCTCCGGGCCCGCGCGTTCCCAACCGGCTGCACCGGTTATGACCATCACGCAGGCTGAGCACGTCCACGCTCGACTGGCAGAGCTGGGACCCTTCGTGGGGCACGACCCGCTGCCGCCGAACGGTGTCGCCGACGGCTGGCGCCCATGCGCGGAGCTACTGCGCTCCGCTGCCTGGATCGAGCAGCTCGTGGAACGCACCCGGATCGGCCTGGCCCTGGGTGGCAGCGTGGCGGAGGTTGACGTCGAGGACCGGGTCGCAGCCTCCACGGCGCACCTCGGCGTCCTGGCCCGTTTGGTCTCACCGGCCGTAGCCCTGACCGCACTCACGCGCCATGCCCCCGACCTCGGTGCCCACCTGTGGTTCCGCTTCGACAAGCACCGGCTCCAGGCAAGACTCGACTACGCGGGACTCGTCGACGATGCCGCGTGGGCGCGGGCGGACGACTCCATGACCGGACCGCTGGTGCGTGCCCTGCTGCTGCCTTTCGGCGATCTGCTCGCTGGGACCACCGGCCTCACGCCCGTCATCGTGCTCGGCAACACCGCCTCTGCGCTGCGGGGTGCGGTCACTGTGCTGCGCGGCGCGTCGCCGGCCGTCGGCTCGGTCGCGGAACAGCTGGTAGGCGACCTGCTCACCGTCTCGGAGCTGAGTGGCAGCTGGGTCGTCGCTCCGGATGGACCAGCGGGGCGGATCAGGTGGCGCCGCCAGAGCTGCTGCTTGTTCTACCGAATCCCAGGAGCGGGCCTGTGCGGCGACTGCGTCTTGACGCGCGTCCCCCGTCGGTGACGCGCAACGCTGCGCAACGTGACCATGGTTACAGTCCCGGAACTCGACAGGACGGTGTGAGGATGACGCAGCAGATCACCAGACCCAGGCCTGAGCGCACGAGCCATCCGGTGTCTCATCTGCCCGCGCGCGGGGCTGCCCCTGAGCCACGGGCGACGGCGGCGACCGAGGCTCAGCGGCAGCCCTGCCGCACAGCCGTGCTCACCGGTGACGAGCTCGTACGCCGCGGCCTGCTCGACGTCCTCGGCACCTATCCTGGAATCGAGCTGGTTCCGGGCGATCAGCGTCCGGAGTCACTGCGGCGGCTCGCGGAGGCGAGGCAGGTCGACGTGGTGGTGCTTGATCTTCCCAGCGCGGAAGACCGCTCCGCCGGGATCTTGGAGGTACGGGCCGTCAAGCTGGCCAACCCCGAGCTGACCGTGGTGCTGCTCGCACGTGAGCTGCCGGACGACGACGTGCTGTCAGCGGTGTCCGGCGGGGTCGACGCACTGGTCTCGCGCTCTTCACGGGTCGAGGACCTGCTCGCTGTGATGCATCAGGTGGTCGCGGGTGAGCCGGCGCTGGACCGCCACTTCTGCAGCGCCGTGATGCGCGCGCTGCGGCGCCAGCACACGGTCCACGGTGCCTCGCTGACAACGCGGGAGCGCGAGGTCCTCAGCCTGGTGGCCCTGGGGCAACGCAACAACGTGGTGGCCCGGACCCTGTTCATCAGCGAGTCCACTGTCAAGTTCCACCTGCGCAACATCACCGACAAACTCGGCGCGACCAACCGTGCCGAGGTCGTCTCTATCGCAGTGCGGCTCGGCCTGGACTGACCCCCGGCGGCCCGGACCCCACGGTCCGGGCCGCCGAGCGACTCACTTGTCGCGCGTCTTCGGAAGGGCAGCGACCCCGGCTGCGGCGACCTCCATGTCTTGGGCGACTGACCCGGCGCTGACCCCGATAGCGCCAACCGTGTCGCCGCGACGGCTGAGCAGCATGCCGCCGCCGAAACTGACCAATCCGCCCGAGGTCCACTCGAGCCCGTAGAGCTCGGCACCGGGTTGGGTGATCCCGCTCAGCGCGTCCGTAGGCAAGTTCATCATGATGGCCGTCCGCGCCTTCCTTTGTGAGATGTCGACCGAGACCTTGATGGCAGCGTCCATGCGCGCGAAGACCACGAGGTGGCCTCCGTCGTCGCAGACCGCGATGTTCATCGGCTGACCGATCTCCTCGGCCTTGGCCTTGGCGGCCGCGAGCACCGCCTCGGCCTCCTCCAACGTCAAGCTCGCCGGCATGGTTCTCCTCTCCCGAGCGACACCATCGTCGCTGCTGCGGACCCGAGAGCGGATCCGTCTGAACGGGAGCCTAGTTTTCGCGACCCGTGCACGGAAGGGGTCAGCTGGAGACATGCCGGCTGCCCACCCGCGGCGCCAGGTCGGACCTAACCAGCTGGATAGGTAAAGCCCGTCCGTCTTCCAGCGAGGACATGGGAATGGGACAGGTCTGTGCCGCACCCTCCACCCGGGTCCTCGGTACACCTAGAGTGCGCAACGCCGCAGTCCGCGGCTTCACAACCGAGCCCGCGACGAAAGCCTGAGGTGCCACGCGTGTCCAGTCTCGATAGCATTCTCTGGGAGGCACTGGGGTTGCCGATTGTCAATCCTCTTATCGGTGCTGCCTCGGCGGCACTGCTCGTGATGGCGATCTGAGCAGCCGTGACGGTCCGACTGACTCGCATTTACACCCGTACCGGCGATGACGGCGAAACCCACTTGGGCGACGGATCCCGCACGTCTAAGGGTGACCCGCGGCTCCAGGCCTATGCAGACTGCGACGAGACCAACTCTGTCCTCGGTCTCGTCCTCGCCCTCGGCTCGCCGACACCGCGCACGGCTGAGATCATCCGCCATGTGCAGAACGATCTGTTCGACTTGGGCGCCGACCTGGCAACCCCGATCGGCACGCAGCGGAAGAAGACGGAGCTGCGGATGTTGCCAGAGCAGGTGCAACAACTTGAGGAGTGGTGCGATGAGTTCAACGAGTCTTTGCAAACCCTGACCAGTTTCATCCTGCCGGGCGGCAGCCCCGCTGGCGCCCTGCTGCACCAGGCTCGAACCGTGTCTCGCAGGGCCGAGCGCAGCGCCTGGCTCAGTACGTCGGATCACGCGGTCAACAAGGTGACACTCCAATACCTCAATCGGCTATCGGACCTGCTGTTTATCCTGGCGCGGGTAGAGAACGGCGGCGAAGACCCCATGTGGGTGCCGGGTGGCCAGCGAGCCGGTCGGGGTGAGGAGCCGATCAAGAGCTGAGCAGCATCGCGATCTGGCCCTAACCTCGCGCTTTCATGGGGTGGGGTTCGTGACGCGAGGATCGGGCTGAGCTCCTTGGTGGTGCTGATAGTGGCACCTGGGTAGGACAGTGGCCCCGGTGTCGTCCGGGGTGGGCGTGGGTTTCACGGGTCCAAAGCTGGTGCTGGTCGTTGGGGCGGGTGGGCCGGGTTCTACCCGGGGACGGCCAGGGGTACGCCGAGTCGGTGTAGCTCACGGAGTCGGTCGATGGCTTGTTGGGCGAGGTGGGCCCAGGGCGCGTGTTCGGCGAGGTGCACGACGCGGCGTCGGGCGTGGTGGGCGCGGGTCGCGGGGATCGTGAACAGTCGCATCCGCAGCCGTTTGGGTTCCCAGCGGCGGACCTCGGTGCCGGGCAGTGCGAGCATCGGCATCCAGGCCAGCAGGTCGCCGGCCAGGGCGATGACGGCGCACCAGATCTGGTTCTGGTCGAAGTCGTGCAACGGCAGGGCACGCAGGCCGGTGTCCTTGGCGATGCGGATCCGGTCCTCGCACCGGGCCCGGCGGCGGTGGCGCAGCTCGAGGTCGGCGAGTTGGCCGTGACCGCCACCGGTGGGGGTGTTGGTCGCGAACGCGGTGACCCGGTGGCCCTCGATGTCGGTGATGCGCAGCTGGGCGCCGGGGTGGGGCCGTTCCTTGCGGGCGATCACGCGCATCCCCGCAGGCCAGCCGCCCAGGTCGAGCAGCCCGGTGAGCTCGGCGACCCAGGCCCCTTTCCGAATGCCGCCGCCAGCGTCGTAGGCCGGGGTCCAGACCTCCTCGGGGATGTGTTGCAGCAGGTCAGCGGTGTTGGTCGGGAGGGTCAACCCGACCGAGTAGGTGACCCGTCGCCCAGCGAGATAGGTGAGGAAGTCATGGGTCGCGCCGGCGCCGTCGGTGCGCACCAGCACCCGGCGCCCGGGCCTGGTCCCCGGGGCGTGGTCGGGGAGCTGGGCCAGCGCTTGGCGGGTCACCGCGATGTGGTCCGCGGCAGTGTTCGACCCCGCCCGCCCGGTGCGCAGCCCGATGACGAGGGGCTCCCCGGTCCCGTCGGTGCCGTGGTCGATTAACGCGCACAACGGGTGGAACCCGAACCCCTTCTTCCACGTCCTGCTCGCTTGTTCCTTCTCGGAGTGGGCGGCGATCAGGGTGGCGTCGAGGTCGATGACCATCGGGTGCTTCGCGGTCGCGGCGTGGTCGGGTGCCTCGGTCCCGGCCAGCGCCCAGGCCCGGGCACGGGCGCCGGCGCGGGCCCGGTCGATCGCGGCCAGCACCTTCGGTGCGTTGGCGGCGAGGGCGTCGATGGTCCGCGAGATCGTCGGATCGGAGGCCACCAGGCCGTAGACGCCGGGCTCGGCGCGCAACACCGCAACATCGGCCAGGCAGGTCCCGCCCAGGGCCAGGCTCAACGCGAGATCGAGCAGCACCTTGGCGGGGTCGTGGACCGCCAGGTCCTTGCGCCACGGGGCCAGCTCACCGCTCAACGCCCCGATCAGGTAGGTCAGGGCGATGGTCTCGGTCAACGTGATCCCACCGGCCTGGGCGACCGCGGCACACGGCGCGGTGTCGACCTCGACATGGGGGTAGAAGCAGGTAGTGTTCTTCACCTGGAAGGTGCTCCTCGAGCTACGACGACGTTGACCTAGAAAACCCTCATTGTCGCAGGTCAGGAGCACTTTTCAGGTCAGCAAACGGTCCAGTTCCACGGTGCCCGGCGAAAGCACGAGGCTAGGTCACCCCCCCCTCTCCCCGTCGCGTGCACTGTGACTCAGGAAGGGGCTTGCATCGCTCGACCGGTCGACCGGCGTCAGCGTGTGTGTCCATATATCTAGCAGGAGACGGGTGACCGAGCCGTTCTCCGGGATTGGACCCCCGGCAGCCTCGACGATGACGTTGCCGTGGGTGACCAGGACGACAGGTTCGGGGATGTCGCCCAGCGCGGTGACCAGGGTCGCCCAACGCTGGCGTACGTCGACCAGGGACTCGCCGCCCGGCACCCGTTCGTGGTCGAGCAGGGACCGCGTGGCCCGTATGGCTTCGGCACTGTTGCGCCCTTGCCATGTCCCGTAGTGACGCTCGCGCAGCAGCGGATCCGTCTCCGGCTCGAGCCGCAGTGTCCTGCCAATGATCGCTGCGGTCTGCCGCGCCCGGACGAGGTCCGAGGTCAGCAACCGGGCTGCCCCGAGGGCGAGCAGTCGGGCCCCAACATCGCCAGCCTGGCGGCGACCACGATCGGTGAGCACCGGAGAGGCGGTCTGGCCCTGCATGCGTCCAGCCACATTCCAGGTCGACTCCCCGTGCCGGACCAGCAACAGCTCCATCACGGCGCCGTTCGGCCTATCCCTCGGCGCAGTTTCAGCCCACTGATCAGCATGGCGCAGGCCAGCGTGGCACCGACCCCTTCACCGGCCCGCAGCCGCAGGTCCAGCAACGGCTCGAGCCCGAGGTGCTCCAGGACCGTGGCGTGGGCGCGCTCGCCGCTGCGCTGGCCGGCGACGAGGTACGCCGCAGCACCGGGCTCGATACGAACTGCGGCCAGGGCTGCGACACTCGTGGCCAGGCCGTCGAGCACGCTGACCGCTCCGGTGGACGCGGCGCCCAGCACAGCCCCGGCGAGGACACAGAACTCGGGCCCGCCCACGCAGGCAAGCGCTTCCTCGGGAAGCAGTTGACCCGGACCTCGAGCTGCGTGCACCCTCGCCAGTGCGGCCTCCACGACCTCGGTCTTGCGTCGCACCATGGCGGTGTCCGCACCGGCTCCGAGCCCCACCACGTCGGAGGCGGGCAGGTCCAGCAGCACCGCCGCGAGCGTGGCGGCCACGGTGGTGTTGCCGATGCCGACCTCCCCCAGTGCCTGGAGGACATGGTGGCTGCCGACGGCCGCGCCGAGGCCACGCCCGCGCTCGATCAGGTCAGAGACCTGATCGGCAGACAGGGCGTCGGAGGTGACGAGATCACCGGTCGCCGTACCGGCGTCAACCACCTCGAAGTCGAGGCCGGCGGCTGCTGCTGCGACCGCACCAGCGGACTCGCCGACCTTGCTGGCCGCAAGTACGTCCTCGGTGACGGACTCGCGGTAGGCGGAGACGCCGTGGCTGGTTACTGGGTGCCGGCCCGCAACAAGCAGCAGCTGGCCGGTCGGTGCGCTCTCGCGACGTTCCTGCATCGCGGCCTCGACCCGGTCGACGTAGCGGTCTAGCAACCCGAGCGAGCCAGGCGGGGTGAGCAGCACGTCGGCCTCGTCCCGGGCGCCCACCACTGCGTCGTTGGCGGGCGCCCGCAGGTGCGACGGCGGCGCCGGAGTGGCCTCGCTCCAACGCTCGGCGAAGATCACCTCGTCGACTGGCTGCCGACGCGACCAGCCAGCCCGCTCCAGGCCCGGGGCCGGCGGACGCTCGTCGGGCCAGCCCAGGCAGAGCCAGCCCAGGGTGACCACCCCGTCTGGCACCCCGACCAGGGCCTCGAGATCGTGCTGCTCGAACAGGGTGACCCAGCCGACGCCCAGGCCCTCGGCCCGCGCGGCCAGCCAGAGGTTCTGGATGGCGCATGCGCACGACCACATGTCGGCGTCGGGGAAGGTCGCCCGGCCGAGCACCCCTGCAGCCGCCGTACGCCGGTCGCAGGCGACGACCACGCCGAGCGGGGCCTCGCGGATGCCTTCGAGCTGCAGGTCGAGCAACCGCCGGCCCGCCTCGGGGTCCATCTGGCGGGCCTGTCGCAGCCGCTGCTCGTCAGCCATGCGGGCGGCCCGGTCCCGGGTGGCCGGA
Organism: Nocardioides aquaticus; assembly: GCF_018459925.1. Taxonomy (NCBI): domain Bacteria; kingdom Bacillati; phylum Actinomycetota; class Actinomycetes; order Propionibacteriales; family Nocardioidaceae; genus Nocardioides; species Nocardioides aquaticus. The sequence goes on along the minus strand of NZ_CP075371.1, from coordinate 1,694,401 downwards.
TCGGAGACCACGATGAACCGCCAGGGCTGGCTGTGCCCGACCGACGGTGCCATGTGTGCAGCCGCCAACACCCGGCGCACCGTCTCCGGGTCGACCGGGTCGGGCCGGAAGCGGCGTACGTCTCGACGGGCAGCGACGACGTCGTAGAACGTCTCCCGGGCGGTCTGCGGGAAGGCCCAGCCCTCGACCTCGGCGGCCCGCTCGGACGCCGAGGTCTGGTCACCGAGGAGGGGTACCGGGCGGTTCCAGGTCATGGGGCGCGAGTCTAAGCAGGTTCCTCGACGTAGATCGACGACCCCAGCTCCAGAAACTGGCTGGACTTCTCCTCCAGGCCGGCGGCCACGTAGTCCCGGACGTCCTGACTGATCCGCATCGAGCAGAACTTCGGCCCGCACATCGAGCAGAAGTGCGCGGTCTTGCTCGCCTCGGCCGGCAGCGTCTCGTCGTGGAAAGACTCCGCCGTGTGCGGGTCCAGCGACAGCGCGAACTGGTCGTGCCAGCGGAACTCGAAACGCGCCTTCGACAGTGCGTCGTCCCAGTCACGCGCGCCCGGGTGCCCCTTGGCGATGTCCGCGGCATGGGCGGAGAGCTTGTAGGTGATCACGCCGGTCTTCACGTCGTCACGGTTCGGCAGGCCCAGGTGCTCCTTGGGAGTGACGTAGCAGAGCATGGCGGTGCCGTGCATGGCGATGGTGGCCGCGCCGATCGCCGAGGTGATGTGGTCGTAGCCCGGAGCGATGTCGGTGGCCAGCGGGCCGAGGGTGTAGAACGGCGCGCCGTGGCACCAGTCCTGCTGGAGCACGACGTTCTCCTCGACGAGGTTCAGCGGCACGTGGCCGGGACCCTCGACCATCACCTGGACGTCGTGCTCCCACGCGCGCTGGGTCAGCTCGGCGAGGGTGCGCAGCTCGGAGAGCTGGGCCTCGTCGTTGGCGTCGGCGGTGCAACCGGGCCGCAGGCCGTCACCGAGAGTGAAGGAGACGTCGTAGCGCGCGAAGATCTCGCACAGCTCGTCGAAGTGCGTGTACAGGAAGTTCTCCTGGTGGTGGGCCAGGCACCAGCCCGCCATGATCGCACCGCCGCGCGAGACGATTCCGGTGATCCGCTGGGCGGTGAGCGGGACGTAGCGAAGCAGCACGCCGGCGTGCACGGTCATGTAGTCGACGCCCTGCTCGCACTGCTCGATCACGGTGTCGCGGTAGATCTCCCACGTCATCCGAGACGCGTCACCGTCGACCTTCTCCAGGGCCTGGTAGATCGGGACGGTGCCGATCGGGACCGGGGAGTTGCGCACGATCCACTCGCGGGTGCTGTGGATGTCGTCGCCGGTGGACAGATCCATCACGGTGTCGGCACCCCAGGTCACCGCCCAGGTCATCTTGTCCACCTCTTCGGCGATCGAGCTCGTGACTGCCGAGTTGCCGATGTTGGCGTTGACCTTCACCAGGAAGCGCTTGCCGATGATCATCGGCTCAGCCTCGGGGTGGTTGACGTTGACCGGGATGATCGCGCGTCCGGCCGCGACCTCGCTGCGGACCAGCTCGACGTCCATCCCCTCGCGGATCGCGGCGTGCTCCATCTCCGGGGTGACCACCCCTCGGCGGGCGTAGTGCATCTGGGTGACATTGCGGCCCGGCTGCGAGCGGCGCGGTCGTGCGCGGTGCCCGCGCCACTGCTCGCGTGCCTCACCGCGGCGCACGGCCGCCTTGCCGTTGTCGAGCAGCTGGGCCTCGCGGCCGTCGTACTCCTCGGTGTCGCCGCGTTCTGCGACCCAGGCGCTGCGTAGTGCAGGCAGGCCTACCTCGGGATCGCTGCCGGGACCGGCGGTGGCGTAGCGGTCGAATGTCTCCCCGTTGGTGAGCGCGACCCGGGTGAACGGGACAGCGAGGTCCTCGCGCGATCCCGTGCGGTGGACGGTGCTGTGGTTGGGGTGCAGCTGCATCAGTTCTCCTGGGTGGTGGGGACGAAAATGTGGGCGACCGGGCCCCGGCCGCGGCCGAGCTCCCAGGTCGAGGAGGTGGTCAGGGCGGCCGAGACAAAGGCCTGCGCGCGGTGCACTGCGGTGAGCAGGTCGGTGCCGTTGCCAAGGTGGACGGCGAGGGCGGCGCTGAAGGTGCACCCCGTGCCGTGGTCGTTGCAGGTGCGGATCGTGTCGTGCTCCAGCACGGTGACCGCGCCGGAACCTTCCATGACAGTGTCCCCACAGGTGGCCGCCCTCGGATCGCCCCCGGTGAGCACCACGGCCGGGCCCAGTTCGTGCAGGGCCGCGGCCAGCTCGAGCGCGGGAGTCCGAGGATCAAGACCGGTCAGCCGGACCGCCTCGTCACGGTTGGGCGTGATCACGGTGGCTCCCGGCAAGACCACCTCCCGGTAGGCCGCGACCACCTCGTCCGACCCCAGCTGGGCGCCACTCGTGGCGGTCAGCACCGGGTCTACGACGACCGGAATGCCGGAGATGCCCGCCACCACAGCGGCGACCTCGTCCGAGCCGAGCATCCCGGTCTTGACGACGCCGACGGGGAGGTCGCCGAGGACGGCGTCGACCTGCGCCTGGACGTCGGCGGCGGCCAGGGGGACGATCCGGCCGACCCCGGTCGTGTCCTGGGCGGTGACCGCCGTGACCGCGCACGCACCGTGTGCACCCAGCGCGGCGAACGTGGCCAGGTCGGCCGCCAGCCCGGCGGCTCCGCCCGAGTCCGTGCCCGCGATGCTCAGGGCCACCAGCGGCGTGGTCATGCGACCGCTCCGAGCAGCTGCTCGACCACGGCGGCCGGGTCGTCCGCACGCATCACCGCGCCCATCACGGCCACGCCGTCGGCTCCGGCCGTCCGGAAGTCAGCGGCGTTGGTCGCGTCGATCCCGCCGAGTGCGTAGACCGGCACCCCGGCGGCCGCGGGGGCCAGCCTGGCCACGCCGTCGATGCCGAGGGCCGGGCCGTAGCCCGGCTTGGACGGCGAGGCCGCGACCGGCGACCGGCGTGACCCACGCCGCTCCCCCGGACACTGCCTGCCTCAGCTGCGACTCGTCGTGACACGACCGGCCGTGCCGGGCCGCCACCACCGGTTGGTGCGCCGCCAGGTGCACCCCGGCGGTGGCCGGCAACAACGTGCGGGCCGCGATGACCGTGACATGGCGGGCAAGTTGCGCAGCGAGGCTCGCGCGCTCCGGCTCGGGAAGGTCGAGCTCGCGCAGGACGACGACGGCGAGGCCCGCCGAGGCGCACTCAGCCACGGCGCGTTCCAGGGATCGCCCGGCAGGCAGCTGGCTCCGGTCGGTGAGGAGCAGCAGAGGCGGCAGGTTCACACCGTCACCCGTCCGCGCATCGGGCTCGAGGCACGCGGCTCCTCGCGGCGCGGAACCCTGCGGCGCCGGCAGCGAGGGACCCGGCAAGGACAGCGTGGCGCATCGCCGTGGCCATGGCGACGGGATCCTCCGCCCGGGTGACCGCGGTGGCGACGAGCACCGCATCGCAGCCGAGCTCGAGCGCCAGAGCTGCCTCGCTGGCCGTCCCGATGCCGGCATCCAGCACCACGGGTATCGACACGGCTGCCCGGACGGCGGCGATGGCGTGCGGGTCCGCGATCCCGCGGCCCGAGCCGATCGGGGAGCCCAACGGCATCACGGCGGCGCAGCCCACGTCGACGAGCCGGCGCGCGACCACGGGGTCGGCGGTGGTGTAGGGCAGCACGGTGAACCCGCGGCCAACCAGTGTGGCGGCCGCGTCGACGAGGTCGACCACGTCGGGCAGCAGGCTGCGTTCGTCGCCGATCACCTCGAGTTTCACCCAGTCCGTCTGCAGCGCCTCCCGGGCGAGCTCGGCGGTGAGCACCGCCTCGCGGGCGCTCAGGCAGCCGGCGGTGTTGGGCAGGATGCGGACGCCGAGCTCACGCAGGGTGGCAAGGAGGCCACCCGCGGCAAGATCGGAGGTACGCCGCATCGAGACCGTGACCAGGCCCGGCTCTGCTGCCCCGACCACCCGGCGCACCGACTCCAGGCTGGTCAGGCCGCCTGTCCCGATCCACAGCCGGCTGCCAGTGGCTCTCCGGCGAGCAGGAACGGTTCCACGACGCTCAACCGCCCTGGTGGGCGGTGACGACCTCGACCCGGTCGTCATCTCGGAGCCGGGTGCGCGACCAGTCAGCGGCTCGGACCACGGAGCCGTTCACGGCGACGGCAACCCCGCGCGGATCCGGCACCAGGTCGGTGAGCCGGAGCCCGTCGTGGACCTGCGTGGTCTCTCCGTTGACGATCAGCTGCATGCGGTTGTCCTCTCGAAGCGGTCGGGGCGGAAGGGATCAGCGATGTCGGGCGGCGGAGACCCCTCGACCAAAGCCCGGACGACAGCAGCGGTGACGGGGGCCAGCAGCACCACACCGCGGTAGTGGCCTCCCGCCACGATGCGTGTCTCCGGTCCCGGGCTGTGCACTACGCCCAGGAGCGGTCCGTTGTCGGGCGTGCCGGGGCGGTCCCGGGCGACGACGTCGACGAGCTCGGCCGTGTCGAGGCCGGGAAGCAGTTGGCGGGCTGCGTCAAGCAGCCGGGCCACTCCACCCACGGTGGGTGCGGCGTGTCCCGGGTGCTCCTCCTCGGTGGCTCCGACGACGACTTCACCGGAGCTGCGCGGCACGACGTACACCGGCTGGCCGTGGACCCGCGCGCGCACCATGTGGGAGGGCGCGTCCCTGGTCCGCACGCGGATCACCTCGCCGCGCACCGGCCGGACGGAGGCCAGCCCCCTCGCCCCCGTGGCGAGCACGACCACGTCCGCCGGGAGCACGCGACCGTCCTCGAGGGCCACACCGCCCGCGACCGGAGTGGCCCGGTGCGGCACCACCCGATCGCCGAGCACCGCCAGCAGCGCGGACGCCACCCGTCGCGGGTCAACATGCCGGTCGCGGGGAAGCCAGGCGCCACCAGCCGCGCGCGAGCTGAGACCGGGCTCCCGGCGCCACAGCTCGTCCCGGTCAAGGGATTCGGCCTGGACACCGGACCCCTCGAGCAGTGCGCAGCAGCGAAACACCTCGGCGAGGTCGTCGCGGTCCATCCCGATCAGCAGGTTCCCGGTGCTGCGGAGGTCGACGTCGATGCCGGACCGCTGCTCCAGGCCGGCGGCGAACCCGGGCCACCGCTCCAGGGAGTCGAGGCCGAGACGCAGACGGGCGCCCTCGCCGAACCAAGCCTCTCCCGCCGGCGCGAGCATCCCGGCCGCGGCATGCGTCGCACCGGATGCGGGCGCGGGGTCGCAGACGACCACGTCGTGGCCCGCCCGGAGGAGCTCGTCGGCACAGCTCAGCCCGATGATGCCGCCGCCGATCACCACCACGCTGCGGCGGCTCACGCGACGTGGACCAGGTCGGCGATCTCCTTCGCGACTCGGGGTGGATCGGATGCCTGCCAGACGGCGGCGACCACGGCGACACCGTAGGCACCGGCGGCCATCACGTCCGGGACACGATCCACCGTGACCCCACCGATCGCTATCGTCGGCAACACCCGCGAGGTCTGCGCGAGCACGTCCAGGCCCACGGGGTCTGGCAGGTCCGCCTTGGTCGTCGAGCGGTAGACGGGTCCGAGCCCGACGTAGTCGGCACCCTGTGCCCTCGCCGCCCGGGCACCCTCCGGCCCTCGGCACGTGGCGCCGATCAGGAACCCCTCCGGCGCCAGGAAGCGGACCGCATCGACCGGCAGGTCCTCGGCGCCCAGGTGGACGCCGTCCGCGTCTGCCATGAGGGCGATGTCGAGCCGGTCGTTGACGATCACCCGGGTCCCGAGGGGGCGTACGGCAGCGACCAGCGCGGCTGTCCAGGCCGCCACAGCGCCATCCTTCGCACCTTTCGCCCGAACCTGGATCGCATCCACTACCGTCCCGGCAGTCCGGACGACCACGTCGAGCGACGCCCGGTCGAGCGTGGTCGGATCGCTGATCAGATGGATGCGTGGCAACACGTCGAGATTCACTTCCTTCGCCGGCATTACCCGGAGCAGGTTCGACGGTCAGGGCGGCAACAGCCCCATCTCAGCCCGATGCCATCGGGCTCCCGTGTGGTCGGCACGACCGTCGCAGACCTTCGCCCCGCGGGGACTGCCACCAGGCAGGACTCATACGCCCTCGATCCCCCATAGGTGGGACACCAAGTGCGTCGCTGATGATTGCCGCAGTCTCGACGGCGCGCACCAGGTCGCTGGTGACGAGCCGCTCGAGACGTTCCTGTCGATCGGCGAGGTCGCTCGCGATGATGTCGGCGGCAGCCCGTGCCTGTTCGCGTCCCACGTGGGTGAGCAACGGATGTGACGTCTGGCCCTGGGTAAGGCGACGCACGTTCTACTCCGACTCACCGTGTCGGACGAGGTACGAAGAAGCCACCGGGTCGATCCTCTGCACAGCGTCGAAGAGCCAGGACAAGGCGTGAGCGCCCGCATCGGCCGCAGCACGTCACCGCACACCGTAGGCACCGCGTCGGCTTCCCGCTGGTCGACACCAGAAGCAGGCCCACGGCACCGCACGACGAGATGAGGCGGTGATGCAGAGTCTCGCCCTGTCGCGGCAAGGGTCCGCCTCGAGTTGGTACCCTCGTCGCGCCAGCCGACCCGCACGAATCTGTGCGGGTCAGGGAACCCGGTGAGACTCCGGGACTGACGCGCAGCGGTATGGGTGACGGACGGAACGTGATTGCGAGGATGTTCTCGCGACAGCCACTGGATCGAAGGATCCGGGAAGGCGTTCCGCACCGGATGAACCCGAGTCCGAAGACCTGCTGGCCCCTGCGGCGAACGCCGCCGGGAACCGAGGACTCCGCGCACGAGCCCTGACCCCCGGAGGACAGCAGTGCAGACCACCTCGAGCCTTCGGTCACGACCCGATCTCTGCCCTGGCGTCTTCCGTCCGTGGTCAGCCGATGACGGCGCCCTCGTCAGGCTGCGACTGGTCGGTGGACAGTTGGCTCCGGAGTCGCTGGCAGCCCTGAGCACTGTCGCCTGCGAGTACGGCGACGGCGACGTCCACCTCACCCGCCGGGCCAACTTGCAGCTGCGCGGGCTCCCCACTCGTGCCGGCGACCTGCTCCCGGAGGTGGTGCGGTCGATCGAGGAGACCGGGCTTCTCCCGTCCAGGACCCATGAGCTCGTGCGCAACCTCATGGTCTCCCCCCAGACCGGGCTCAGCGGCGGCCGCACCGACCTCCGACCGGTCGCCGCCGATCTCGACGAACTGCTGTGCGCGAACTCGCAGTTTGCTGAGCTCCCTGGCCGGTTCCTGTTCGTCCTCGACGACGGTCGAGGTGATCTGGCCGGCCGGCCGACCGACCTCGGACTGATGGCGCTTGATGCCACCAGCGCCCAACTCCGCGTCGGGTCCACCGGTTGGGGGCCGGTCATCGAGCTGACCTCGGCCGCCCAGGTACTGACCGAGCTGACCCTGCGCTTCCTCCACGAGCGCGGCGCCGGACCCTTGGCGCCGTGGCACGTCGACGAGCTCGCGCAGCCGCTGGTCGATCCCTGCCCGCGCGAGGCCGCAACCAATGTCACCTGCCCGGTCCTGCCGTACGGACCCGTCGCAGGTGGCGAACACGTTGCCGCTCCCCAGGGTGTCATCGACCGTGCCCTTGCCAGCCTGCTCGCCGGATATGACCGGGAGCTGGTCGTCACACCGTGGCGGGGCGTCCTCGTCCCGTCCGAGGAGGCCCGATGAACGACCTGCGGCGCCCCCCGCGCCACTACACCTACATCGACCACGGGGCGTCGATCTACGTGGAGTCCTTCGCAACCATCCGTCGAGAGGCGAACCTCGGCGGTATCCCCGCTGACGCCGAGAAGATCGCGGTCCGGATGGTGCATGGGAGTGGCCAGGTGGACCTCGTGCCCGACCTTGTGATCCACCCGGGGCTGGCCCCGGCGGCCCGGCTCGCACTGTCGACGGGAGCGCCGATCCTCGCCGATGCTCGGATGGTCGCCATGGGCATCACGGCCGGCCGACTGTCGGCCGAAAACGACGTGCTCTGCTTCCTTAACGACGAGCGCGTACCCGGTCTGGCCGCCGCGTGGAGCACGACCCGGACGGCCGCGGCTGTCTCGTTGTGGGAGCCCCACCTGGAGGGCGCCGTCGTGGCGATCGGCAACGCGCCCACGGCACTGTTCCACCTGTTGGAGATGCTGATCGCTGGGGCACCCCGACCCGCGGCGATCGTTGGCTGCCCGGTTGGTTTCATCGGCGCGGCGGAGTCCAAGGAGGCCCTCGTCTCGTTGCATCAGGACCACGGCATCGACATCCCGTTTGTCACGGTGCGCGGGCGCCGCGGGGGTTCGGCGATGACCTCGTCCGCCGTCAACGCGCTGGCTCAGGAGAAGGAGTGACCGGGCACTTCTACGGTGTCGGACTCGGCCCCGGAGATCCCGAGCTGATGACCCTCAAGGCGGCCCGGCTGATCGCCGGCGCCGACGTGATTGCCTTTCACGCAGGGGTGGGCAAGCAGTCCAACGCGCGCCGTATCGCCTCCGGCCTGATCCCGAAAACGGCTCTGGAGGAGGAGCTTCGTTACCCCGTCACGACCGGTCGCACCGAACATTCGGGGGGTTATGCCGGAGCTATGGCGGAATTCTACGAGCAGTCGGCCGCCCGCCTGGCCGCGCACCTCGAGCTCGGTCGGACGGTGGTGCTGCTCGCCGAGGGAGACCCGCTGTTCTACGGCTCCTACATGTACATGCATGACCGTCTCTCCGAGCGGTTCCTGACCGAGGTCGTTCCGGGTGTGCCGGCGTTCGCCGCGGCCACGGCAGCCGTCGCGTCGCCGCTGGTGCGGCAGACCGACGTGCTGACGATCCTGCCGGGCACGCTGCCCGAGGCCGAGCTCGCACGACGGCTGGCCGACACCGACGGCGCGATCATCATGAAGCTGGGCCGCACCTTCCCGGCCGTCAGGTCGGCCTTGGCGCAGGCGGGCCGGCTCGAGCACGCGCTCTATGTCGAACGGGCCTCGATGCCCGAACAGCGGTGGCTTCCGGTGGCGGACGTGGACCCTGCGACAGTGCCGTACTTCTCGCTGATCGTAGTGCCGGGAGACTCGCTGCACCAGGAACCGACGGGGCGACGAGCTCACGCCCAGCCAGAGCCGGTCGAGCACACCGCGGAGCTCCTGGTGGTCGGGCTCGGTCCAGGCCCGGAGGGGTGGATCACTCCCGAGGCGACCACAGCGCTGCGCGAGGTGGACCACGTGGTGGGTTACGCGCCGTACGTGAACCGGGTGCCGCAACGCGCCGGCCTGACCAGGCATGCCTCAGGCAACACCGTCGAGCTCGACCGGGCCCGGCTGGCTCTCGACCTTGCACTGCGCGGAGAGAAGGTCGCCGTCGTTTCCGGCGGGGACGCCGGGGTGTTCGGGATGGCCTCGGCCGTCCACGAGGCCGCCGCCGACCCGGCCTACGCTGAGGTGACGATCCGGGTGCTGCCCGGCGTGAGTGCGGTGCAGGCCGTAGCCGCACGGGCGGGCGCGCCCATCGGCGCAGATTTCGCGGTCGTCAGCCTGTCGGACCGGCTCAAGCCCTGGTCGGTCGTCGAACGACGGCTGCGGGCCATCGCTGAAGCCGACCTCGTGCTGGCGATCTACAACCCCGCGTCCCGCTCCCGGACCGACCAGATCGTGCGCGCCCAGAAGCTGCTGCTCGAGCACAAGTCCGCCGCCACGGTCGTGGTGGTGGGTCGCGACATCGGCCGCGAGGAGGAGTCGCTGCGCGTCACCACGCTGGCCGAGCTCGACCCGGAGTCGATCGACATGAAGTGCCTGCTGATCGTGGGGGCCTCGACCACACGTCGTACGGCGTCCGGGAGCGTGTGGACACCGCGGTTCGTCGACTGAGTCAGGACTTCGTCGAGCGGTCTCGCGTCGGGTCGTAGAGGTAGGAGTCCCCACCATCGCGGGGATCCAGAGCCCGCCCGACCATGATCACAGCGGCCTGCCGGAGGCCCGCGTGCTCGACCTGCTCGGCGATGTCGGCGACGGTGCCGTGGAGCACTACTTCACCCGTCTGGCTGGCTCGGTAGACCACGACCACCGGGCAGTCAGCGCCATACTCGCCCACCAGCTCGCTGATCACCTCACGGATCCGAGTGGTTGCCAGGTGGATCACGAGGGTGGCGCGAGTGCGTGCGAAGTGGCGAAGGGCCTCGGTCTCAGGCATCGCCGTCGATCTGGCCTGGGCGCGGGTCAGCACCACGGACTGGGTGATCAGCGGCACCGTCAGCTCGCGACCCACCAGCGCGGCAGCAGCGGCGTAGGCCGGCACCCCCGGCGTCACCTCCCAGGCCACGCCGGCCTCGTCGAGGCGACGGGTCTGCTCGGTCAGGGCCGAGTAGACCGACGGGTCTCCCGACACCAACCGGACGACCTCGAGCCCGTCCCGGTCGGTCTCGAGAAGGTGACCCATGATCTGGTCGAGGTCGAGATGCTGGGTATCGACGAGCTGGGTGTCCGGGGAGCAGTGCCCGAGGACCTCCTCATCGAGGTAGGTGCCCGGGTACAGTCGGGTGAGGCTGCCGGTCACCACCCCGAGCACCGTCGCCGCGCCGCCTACGAAGACCGCATCCGGGGCTGGCAGCTTGTCGAACGCCTCCGGTGCGCGGCCGTGGACAACCCGCAGCGTGGGAACGCCGAGAGACGCGGCGTTGCGGCCGATCCGCGCGGCGCGCTCGGGGTCGGCCTCGACGGCGACAGTCGTACAGGTGGGGTGGGCGCGCATCCACTCGATCCCCACGGAGCCGGCACCGGCACCCGCGCCCTGGCCGGTTCGGGCAGACCCGCCCCCCCGTCTGCACCGAGGCCGACGACAGTGACACGAGAGGGCAGTGAGAAGGACACGACGGCACGCTATCGTGACCGGTGACAGGCACGAGGTGCCCCGAGGTGCCGGACGTCCCACACGGAGCGGGCGGTCTGAGGGGAGAATCTGGGAAGTCGGTGAGAATCCGGCACAGGCCCGCTGCGGTGGTCTGGACGGCGTCCCCGGACGTCGAGCCAGCAAGTCCGAAGACCGGCCTTGCGCCCACGTATTCACTGGCGACGAGCGGGAGCCTCCCATGCCACAGCACTACCCGTTTTCTGCCGTCGTCGGTTCCGACGACATGGCGCTCGCCCTTCTGCTCACCACAATCTCGCCCGACATCGGCGGGGTGCTGGTACGCGGCGAGAAGGGCACCGCGAAGTCCACGATCGTGCGCGCACTCACCACCGTCCTGCCCCCCATCGACGTGGTGGCCGGGGACCGGTTCTCCAGCGACCCCCGCGAAAGCACCACACTCTCCCCCGACGGCCCGTTCGCCTCGGACGCGAAGACCGAGGCGCGGCCGGTGCGTCTCGTCGAGCTGCCCGTCGGTGTCACCGAGGACCGCGTGCTCGGGTCGCTGCACCTTGAGCGGGCACTGTCCGAAGGCCGTGCCGAGTACGAGCCTGGTCTGCTCGCTCGCGCCCACCGCGGGATCCTGTACGTCGACGAGGTCAACCTGTTGCACGACCACCTGGTCGACCTGCTCCTCGACGCCGCCGCCATGGGCCGATCCACTGTTGAACGGGACGGAGTCTCGGTCGAGCACGCGGCACGCTTCGTGCTGGTCGGCACGATGAACCCCGAGGAGGGCGAGCTCCGACCCCAGCTCCTCGACCGGTTCGGCCTCACCGTCGAGGTCGCAGCTTCTCGGGACCCGGCGGTCCGGGTCGACGTCGTACGCCGCCGGCTCGCCTACGACGCAGACCCGGATGGCTTCGCGGCGACGTACGACGATGCGGAGCGGGCCCTCACCGCCCGCATCGTCAAGTCACAGGAGATCGTCGGGACGGTGCACCTCTCCGAGCAGGCGCTGTGGAAGATCGCGGAGGTCTGTGCAGCCTTCGACGTGGACGGTATGCGTGCCGACATCGTGACCGCCCGCACCGCCGTCGCCCACGCGGCCTGGCACGGACGCACCGAGGTCACGCGCGAGGACATCCGGGCGGCGGCTCGGCTGGCGCTCCCCCACCGGCGCCGGCGCAACCCGTTCGACGCACCCGGCCTGGACGAGGACCTGCTCGACCAGGTCCTCGGCGACGATGAGCTCCCGCCTGAACCACCACCGGAGGGCGACGATCAGGGTGACGACGACCCCATCCCCGGCGACGCCCCCGAGCAGGCGCCCGAGGACGACACTCACTCGGAACCGGGGCAGCCAGAGGCTCTGGATGACGGAACATCTGAGGCGCCCTGCGACTCCACGGCCACTCCCGACGAAGTGCAGGATCATCCGGCTCCTGCACCGACCGGATCCGAGGACACGACCCAGGCAACCGTGACAGCGGGCGACCCGTACCGGACCAAGGTGTTCACTGTCCGCGGGACCGGCACCGGCGCGGCTGGCCGCCGGAGTCGGGCAATCACCCAGTTCGGACACCGGGTAGGGACCACACGTCCGGACGGTTCGGGCGGCTCCATCCACCTGATCGAGACCATCCGGGCCGCGGCACCGCACCAGGCGATCCGGGGTCGCACGACGGGTGCCCTCCGGTTCCGCGGGGACGACCTCAGGGTGGCCAGCCACGAGGGCAAGGAGGCCAACCTGATCCTGTTCTGCGTCGACGCCTCCGGCTCGATGGCGGCACGCACGCGGATGGAGCAGGTCAAGACCGCGATCCTCTCGCTGCTGCTCGACGCCTACCGCAGGCGCGACAAGGTCGGGCTGGTCACCTTCCGGGGTGGTGCGGCCGAACTCGCGCTGCCGCCGACCCACTCCGTGGAGATTGCGGCGCGGCGGCTGGCCGAGCTTCCCGCCGGGGGTCGCACCCCGCTCGCCGAGGGGCTGCTCGAAGCTGCTCGCGTGCTGGAGGTCGAACGCGTCCGCGACCCACGGCGACGACCGCTCCTGGTGGTCCTCACCGATGGACGCGCCACCGCCGGGGCGGATGCGGTCGCCCGTTCCCACCAGGCAGCACGGTTGTTGGCGGCGCACAACGTCGGCGCGGTGGTCATCGACTGCGAGAGCGGGCCTATGCGCCTCGGGCTCGCCCGCACGCTGGCCGAGCACCTCCTCGCTGAGCACGTGCCCGTCGCCGAGGTCAGCGTCAGCGCCCTCACCCACACCGTCCACGAAAGGGTCGCCTGATGCCCAAAGGAAAGCCTGAGGTCACGCCCGACGACGGCCTCACGACACGAGAGCGCCGCAACCAATGGTCCACACCGGCGACGGCAAGGGGAAGTCGACCGCGGCCTTCGGGCTCGCGCTGCGCAGCTGGAACCAGGGCTGGAACGTCGGCGTCCTCCAGTTCGTGAAGTCGGCCAAGTGGCGCATCGGCGAACAGACCGTACTCGAACGCCTCGGCCAGCTCCACGATGACACCGGCGAGGGCGGCCCCGTCGAATGGCACAAGATGGGCGCCGGCTGGTCCTGGTCCCGTAAGGAGGGCGAGGAGTCCGACCATGCGGCCGAGGCCGCGGAGGGGTGGCAGGAGATCAAGCGCCGCCTCGCGGCTGAGACCCACGACCTTCTGGTGCTCGACGAGTTCACCTACCCGATGCAGTGGGGCTGGGTCGACGTGGATGATGTCGTCGAGACGCTGAGCAACCGCTCGGGTCGCCAGTACGTGGTGGTGACCGGCCGCCGGGCACACCCGAAGCTGATCGAGGCAGCCGACCTGGTCACCGAGATGACCAAGGTGAAGCACCAGATGGACCGAGGTCAAAAGGGCCAGCGAGGCATCGAGTAGTGAGCCTGCCGCGGTTGGTCGTGGCAGCACCCGCAACCGGCCAAGGAAAGACGACCGTCTCCATCGGCTTGATGGCGGCGTTGAGCCGCGCCGGGCACGTCGTCAGCGGCCACAAGGTTGGGCCTGACTACATCGACCCCGGCTACCATGCCCTCGCCTGCGGGCGTCCGGGCCGCAACCTCGATCCGCACCTCGTCGGCGAGGACCGCATCGTCCCACTGCTCCTGCACGGCGACACCGCGGCCGACGTGGCCGTCATCGAGGGCGTGATGGGCCTCTACGACGGCCGGGTCGGCGGCCACGGGTTCGCCTCGACGGCGCACGTCGCGGCCCTCACTCGCAGCCCGGTCGTCCTGGTTGTGGACATCTCGCGGGCCTCCCGGTCGATCGGGGCCGTGGTGCACGGGATGGCGACCTTCGACGACTCCGTCGAGATCGCCGGTGTCATCCTGAAGAAGGCTGGCTCGCCGCGGCACGCTGCCGAGGTCGCCTCCTCGATCGCCCTGCCTGTCCTTAGCAGCATCGGACGCGACGACTCCTTTGGCGTACCCTCCCGGCACCTGGGGCTCGTCCCCGCGGCCGAACGGGACGAGGCGGCACACACCCTGGACCAGCTGGCGCAGCAGATCGCCGAGGTGGTCGACCTCGAACGCGTCCTGCAGATCGCCGCCACCGCGCCCGACCTAGATGCTACGCCTTGGGACCCGCACGTCGAGGTCACCCGACCCAGCGACCGCCGCCCGGTGGTGGCGATGGCTGGCGGACGCGCGTTCACGTTCCGGTACGCCGAGACCGAGGAGCTGCTGCGCGCCGCGGGCTGCGACGTGGTGTCCTTCGACCCGCTGACCGACCCGGCGCTCCCGCCTGACACGGCCGGCGTCTACCTGGGCGGCGGCTTTCCCGAAGTGCACGCGGCCGGGCTCGGTGACAACGTCCCTCTCCGCGCCGACCTCAAGGCCGCCATCATGTCGGGGACTCCCACTGTCGCCGAGTGTGCGGGCCTCCTGTACCTGTGCCAGAGCGTCGACCGCGAGGCGATGGTGGGCGCGCTGAACGCCACCGCCGAGATGACACCGCGGCTGACCCTCGGCTACTTCGCCGCCACGGCGGCCGGAGACTCGCTCCTTACCTCCGCGGGTGAGGTTGTGACCGGACACGAGTTCCACCGCACCCACGTCGACCCGCCGGCCGGGCTCAGCCCGGCGTGGACCGTCGACGACCGCACCATCGGCTTCGTGTCACCGACACTGCACGCCTCGTACCTGCACGTCCACTGGGCCGGTCATCCCCACCTCGCCCAACGGTTCGCGGACGCGGTGCACGCAGCGGTACCGCATTCCGCGGCCCCGGTGCGTGCGGTGGAGCGACGCGCCGTGGCGCCCCCGGCGGCCATCACCGACCCCCTTCGCTATCACGGCGACGTGGAGGTGGCCGGCGGACTGCTCGACTTTTCGGTCAACGTCTTCCCCGGCCCACCACCGTCGTGGCTGAGCGCGGCACTGCGAGACAGTCTGGACCGGATCGGCACCTACCCGGACGCCGCTGCGGCCTCTGTCGCAGCGGCGGCCAGGCATGGACGCCCGCCTGACCAGGCGCTGGCCACGGCCGGTGCCGCAGAGGCCTTCTCGCTCGTCGCGCGACTCCGATCGTGGAGGCACCCGGTGGTGGTGCATCCCCAATTCACGGAGCCGCACGCAGCGCTCCAGCAGGCCGGCAACCGGGTGACCGAAGTGCTCTGTACCCCAGAGACCGGCTTCACGCTCGACCCCGCAGCCGTGCCCGACGACGCCGACCTCGTGATGATCGGCAACCCGACCAACCCGACCAACCCGACCAACCCGACCAACCCGACCGGTGTCCTTCATCCCGCCGCGACGATCCAGGCTCTCCTGCGACCTGGACGGATGGTCGTCGTGGACGAGGCGTTCATGGACACGGTTCCCGGCGAGGTCGCGAGCCTCGCCTCTGAAGCGCTTCCCGGGTTGCTCGTGCTGCGCAGCCTGACCAAGCACTGGGGCATTCCCGGCGTGCGGGCCGGCTACCTCCTCGGTGACCCCGCGACGCTGGCGCAGCTGCGACAGGCACAGGTGCCGTGGTCGGTGTCCACGAGTGCGGCCGCCGCGATCGCCGCCTGCACGGCGCCCGCGGCGACGGCTGACACAGCGACACGCGCGCAGACCATGATCGGCTGGCGTCAAGACCTCGAAACCGCCCTCAAGCGGCTGGGCGTCGAGCACGTGCCGTCGGCTACGTCGTACGTCCTGGACCGCGTCGGTGACGGCGTGTACGCCCGCCTGCGCGTGGCGGGGATCGCGGTACGCCGCGCTGACACGTTCCCGGGCTTGGGGCCTGAGTGGGTGCGCATCGCGGCGCGGCCAAGACCGGAGACCGACCTACTGGTGGCGGCCCTGTCAGATGCCCTAGGCTGACTGTGCGGGCACGAGGAAGCCGGTGAAAATCCGGTACAGTCGCGCTACTGTGATACCGCCTCCGAGCGATCGGCAGCGGTGGAGTCAGACCCGAAGGTCCGCGCATTCATCCGCATTCATGGGGACGCTTTCATCCCCAGAGGAGGAACACATGTCGCAGACCGTCGCACTTCCCGGGGCCGTCGAGATCCCGGCCATCCCGCTACGTGAGCTGGCCCCTTGGGCGCTCTTCTTCGGGCTGTTGGCCGTGCTCGTGCTCTTCTTCATTAGCGCGGATCAGGGCGCGGTCTCGCTGCCCGCCGGCACCGCGATCCATGAGTGGGTCCACGACGGTCGCCACCTCATGGGCTACCCCTGCCACTGATCGCCCGGTCCCTGACTGCCTCGTTCCTCCGCCCCGGTCCGCCGGGCGATCCTTCGTACCGGAGCCGTCACTTGAACGGATCCACCCATGACTGCACGTACCTTCCTGGTCCGGGGTCTCCTGGCGGGACTCATCGCCGGCCTCGCCGCCTTCGGGGTCGCCTACTTCGTGGCTGAGCCCCACGTCCAGACCGCCATCGAGCTCGAGGAGGCCGGTGCTGCTGCGGCTCCGGCCGACACCGCCGAGGAGACCCACTCCCACGACGGCGAGGAGGCCGGCCACTCCCACGAGGATGAGAGCACGGTCGTCTCCCGGCACACCCAACGCACCTGGGGACTGGTGACTGGCTCGCTGGGCGTCGGCGCCGCTCTCGGAGGCCTCGTCGCCCTCGTCTCGGCCGGGGTCGTCGGACGCCTGGGCCGACTCACCCCGGGCCAGTCCACGGCGCTCGTAGCCTTCCTCGGCTTCGTCTCCGTCGCCATAGTCCCGTTCCTGAAATACCCCGCGTCCCCGCCCGCGGTCGGGAACACCGAAACCATCGGCAGCCGCACGGGGCTCTACTTCCTCTACCTGCTGATCTCGGTCGCCGTCGCGGTCGCCTCGGTGGTCCTGGCCAACCGGCTCTGGTCTGATCGAGGTGCGTACGTCGCCGTGCTGGCCGGCGGTGCCCTCTTCCTAGTGGTCACCGTCGTCGCAGGGCAGCTGCTCCCGACGATCAACGAGCTCGGCGACTTCCCCGCCGACACCCTCTGGTACTTCCGCCGGGCTGCGATCCTCACCCAGGCCACCATGTGGGGCGTCATCGGTGTGGCGCTCGTCGGGCTGACACGGTCGCTCCACCAACGTGACCTAGCCGACGCTGAGCGCCGCAAGCTAGCCGCCAGCCTGTGACCCCACACCTGGCACCGAAGCCGGTGCAGCCCCCGAGCCGCGAGACCCAGTCCCTCGCGCAAGACCGGCTCGCCGGGCTGGCCACACCACCCGGTGCGCTGGGACGTCTCGGCGACCTCGGGGTCTGGCTGGCCAGCGCCCAGGGCGTGGTCCCGCCGTCCCCTCTCGACAACATCCGGCTGGTCATCTTCGCGGGCGACCACGGCGTCGCCGCCCACGGCGTCTCGGCGTACCCACCAGCTATCACCGCTGCCATGGTGCGCACCTTCGTGGCCGGTCGTGCCGGGGTCTCGGCCCTGGCCGCTGCGCACGACGTGCACGTGCGGGTGCTCGACCTGGGTGTCGACGACGACCTCACCGACGTGCCGTCCGAGGTCATCGCCCACAAGGTGACCCGCGGCAGCGGCGCCATCCACCTGGAAGACGCGCTCACCGTCGAGCAGACGACACAGGCGTTCGAAATCGGCCGGACCGTAGCGCGCGAGGAGATCGCGGCCGGCGCCCAGCTGTTGCTCAGCGGCGACATGGGCATCGGCAACACCACCCCGGCGGCAGCCATCATCGCTGCCGCGCTCGGCCTCCCGGCCTCGGAGGTCACCGGCCGGGGCACCGGTGTCGACGATGCTGGGCTGGCCGGCAAGGAGCAGGTGATTGACCAGGCACTTGGCCGGACCCGCGGCCGCACCGACGACCCGATGGCCACGCTGGCTACCCTCGGCAGTGCCGATCTGGCGGCGAGCACGGGCTACCTCGTCGAGGCCGCCACGGCGGGAGTGCCGGTGCTGCTAGACGGCCTGATGTCGGTGGCCTGCGCGCTGACCGCGGAGCGGATCGCCCCCGGCGCTGTGGCCTGGTTCGCGGCTGGGCACCGGTCCACCGAGCCCGCGCAGTCGCTGGCGTTGTCCAAGCTGGGCCTCGAGCCCGTGCTCGACCTCGGCATGCGGTTGGGCGAGGGCAGCGGGGCCGTGAGCGCCGTGCCCGTGCTGCGCAGTGCCGTCGCCGTGCTCCGCGACGTTGCCATGCTCTCGGAGCTCATGCCGGATGCGTGACGGCTGGCGGCTCGCCGTCGGGATGCTGACCGTGGTGCGCGTCGCTCCCCCACGGTTCGTCGACCGTTCCGTCGCCCGCGCGGCGATACTGCTGGCCCCCTTAGCCGTGCTTCCGCTCGGGCTCGCGGTCGCGGCCGTCGGCGGGCTCGGGCGGGCGGCCGGTCTGCCCCCCCTCGTCATCGGGCTCCTGTGCGTCGGGGCGCTCGTGCTGGGCAGCCGGGCCTTCCACGTGGACGGCCTGTCGGACACCGCCGACGGGCTGACGGCGTCCTACGACCGCGAACGGTCGCTGGCCGTGATGCGCACGGGTACCTCGGGCCCGGCCGGTGGTGCGGCCGTGCTCCTCGTGCTGGGGCTGCAGGCCGCTGCGTTCGCCTCGATCATCGCCTCGCCGGAGAGCGCGGTCCTGGCCGGTGCCCTCGTCTGTGCCTCGCGCTGCGCGCTGCTGCTGACGTGCGCGGCCGGTGTCCCGGGTGCCCGTCCCGACGGGCTGGGCGGCGACTACGCCGGAGCGGTCACCCGCTTCGCGACGGTGCTGGGGTGGATGTCGGTCACGTGCGTCATCACCGGACTCGTCGCGTGGACCGGGGGTGACTGGTGGCGAGCGCCAATCGCGGCCGGGGTAGCTGTCGTCGTCGTCCTGGTTCTCGTGCGGCGGGCCGTGCTCCGCTTCGGAGGCGTGACCGGGGATGTGTACGGGGCGGCAATCGAGCTCTGCCTGGCCGCCCTGGTGGTGGGGCTCGCATGAGCCGTGCGCTCTCGCGGGCCGCCGGCCTGGCACTCGGCGTCGTCGCCGACCGCTTCGTGGCCGACCCCCGATGCTTCCACCCGGTCGCCGGGTTCGGCACAATCGCTGCCGCCCTGGAGTCCCGCTTCTATCGGCCGACACGGGCGCGGGGTGTTCTCCACGACGGCGTGCTCGTCGGGGCCACGGTCACCGTCGGGCTGGTCGTCGAGCGCCTCACCCTGGGTCGACCCGCGCTGCACGTCGTCGTCACCGCCACCTCGACCTGGGTCGTGCTCGGCGGAGCCTCGCTGGAACGCGAGGGGCGGGCGGTGTCGGCGCTGCTGGAGCAGGGTCGGCTGCCAGAGGCGCGCCGACAGCTCACCCACCTCGTCGGTCGTGACACACGCACCCTCGACGCCGACGAGATCGCACGTGCGGTCGTCGAGTCAGTCGCCGAGAACACGTCCGACGCCGTCGTCGCCCCGCTGGTGCTCGGTGGCCTGGCCGGCGTACCCGGGCTCCTCGGCTACCGGGCAGCGAACACCCTCGACGCGATGGTCGGCCACCACAACCAGCGCTACGAGGAGTTCGGCTGGGCCTCCGCCAGGCTCGACGACCTGCTCAACCTCCCCGGTGCCCGGCTGACCGCCCTCCTCGCCGCGGCACTCGGGCCAGACCCGCGGGGGGCCCTCGAGGCGTGGCGGCGCGACGCCGCCGGCTACCCCAGCCCCAACGCCGGCCCGGTCGAGGCCTCGTTCGCCGGGGCGCTCGGCCTGCAGCTCGGCGGGGCGAACACCTACGGCGATCGGGTCGAGCACCGCCAGGTGCTCGGATCCGTCCGCCCGCCCGAGCCGTACGACGTGGCCCGGGCGCTGGACCTGGCCCGGCGCGTCGACACGGCGTCAGCGGTCGTGGCGGTGCTGCTCGCGCTGGCCTGCGGAGGGCGGCGCCTTCGCCGGCGCCGGTAGCCAGGCAGGGCTCAGAGCACCAACACGCATCCGGCGACCACCAGGTGCACCTCGTCGCAGTCCACCCCGAGTCGCTGGTTGGTGAGGCCCAGCAGGTCGCGGTACAGCCGACCCGAGCGGTGCGCCGGCACCACCCCAAGCCCGACCTCGTTGGTCACCAGCACCACGGGTCCGGTCGCCCGCCGGAGCTCGGCGACCGCGGCGGAGATGTAGTTCTCGACCAGTTCATGCACCTGCGGACCCGGACGCTCCCAGGCCTGCTCGCGGTCGAGGACGGCGGTGAGCCAGGTGCCGAGGCAGTCGACGAGCACCGGCCCCGGTGTGGTCAGCGCGGCGGCGAGGTCACGGCTCTCCAGGGTGGTCCAAGTCGCGGGCCGTCGAGACCGGTGCGCGGCGATGCGCTCCGCCCAGTCGGGGTCGGGGTCCTCGTCGATGGTCGGGCCGGGAGCGACGTACGTGACCACAGGGTAGGCATCGAGCAGCCCCTCCGCGTGGCGTGACTTGCCGGAGCGGACCCCGCCCGTGACCAGCACCTTCATCGCCGGCCCCGCACCCAGTTCACCGCAGCATCGACGTCGTCGACGGTCTCGACCCCCGCCGGTGGGGCCGGGCGGCTGACGACGACGACAGGCACGCCGAGGATCTCGGCAGCGTCCAGCTTGGCCTCGGTGTGAGCGCCTCCCGAGTCCTTGGTGACGAGGACGTCGGCGCGGTGCTCGCGCATCGCCGTCTGCTCCCCCTCGAGCGTGTAGGGCCCACGTCCGAGCACGACGCGCCAGACCAAGGGCAATGCGATCTCCGGCGGGTCCACCACCCGCGCCAGCACACCAGCCTCGGCGAGTGGCGTCACGAAGTGGCCCAGCGACTGGCGGCCGATCGTCAGGAACGGCCGCGCGCCCAGGCCAGCAGTCACAGCCGCCGCCTCGGCGTGGTCGTCGACCCAGTGCCAGGCCGACGCACCGGGGCGCGAGGACCAGCCGGGTCGTTGCAACCGAAGCAGCGGCAGCGTCCCGCTGCAGGCCTCGGCAGCGTTGGCCGAGATCGTGGCGGCGAAGGGATGGGTGGCGTCCACGACCGCCGTCACGTGGTTCTCCCGCGCCCACTTCCGCAGACCGTCGGCACCCCCGAAGCCACCTGACCGGACCTCGCCCACGGGCAGCCGCGGACGGTTCACCCGACCGGCCAGCGACGACACGACGGCCACGCCGTCCGCGACGAGGGCGGCCGCGAAGTCCCGGGCCTCCCCGGTGCCGCCGAGCAGGAGGACGGTCACGACATCACCCCCGGCGGGAGCACCCGCAGGTCCGGAGCACCGTCGCGAGCCAGAGCCAGCAGGGCGTCCACGTCGAGGTGCTGCTCGACGAGATCGCCGAGCAGGTCGAGCCGGCGCTCACGCGCCGCAGCGAAGCTGACCGCGCTCGGCGACCACACCCGACCGGCTGCGGCAGCGACCTCGGCCAGGAACGCCGACCGGAACAGGTCGCCCTCCAGGCTGCCGTGCCACATGGTCCCGAAGACGGCCCCGCACCGGGCTCCACCGAGGAACTCCTCTCCGGAGCCACGCACGATCATCCCGTGGTGGATCTCGTAACCCGTCGCCGGGGCGCCCAGTCCGTCACCGACCGGGAGCCGCAGCACCTTCTCGGCGGCGAACTCCGTGCGTACGTCGAGGAGTCCGAGCCCCTCGACGACGGCGCCGGCTGCACCTTCGACGCCCTGAGGATCGGCGATCTCGTGCCCAAGCATCTGGAAGCCGCCGCAGATGCCGAGCACCGGTCGACCATGCCCAGCGTGGGCGAGGATGGCCCGGTCAAGCCCCCGCGCGCGCAGCCAGGCGAGGTCGGCGATGGTCGAGCGTGTGCCGGGCAGCACCACGAGGTCGGCGTCACTCAGCGCGCGCGGGTCGGTGACGAAGACGACGTCGAGCCCCGGCTCGAGCCCGAGTGCGTCGACGTCGGTGAAGTTGCTGACCCGGGGCAACCGCACGACCGCGACCCTGAGCGCGGCGCCGTCACCGGCTCGCCGTCCCGCCAGGTCGAGCGCATCCTCGGAGTCCAGCCACAGGTCGGGTCGCCACGGCAGGGTGCCGAACACCCGGCGTCCGGTCAGCTTCTCCAGTGAGCGAAGTCCCGGCGCGAGCAGGGACTCATCACCGCGGAACTTGTTGACCACGAAGCCCACCACCAGCCGCTGGTCAGCCGGCTCCAGCAGGGCGATGGTGCCGAACATCGCCGCGAACACGCCCCCGCGGTCGATGTCCCCGACCACGACGACCGGGAGGTCCGCGTGCCGGGCCAGCCCCATATTCACGTAGTCGCTCTGCCGCAGGTTGATCTCAGCGGGGCTGCCGGCACCTTCCGCGACGACCAGGTCGAACCGGGAGGAGAGGTCGTCGAACGCTGCGTACGCCGCGGCGGCGAGGTGACGCCGGCCGTCGACGAAGTCGCGCGAGGTGACCTCGCCCGCGGGCCGGCCCATCACGACGACGTGGCTGCGCTGGTCGCTGCCCGGCTTGAGCAGCACCGGGTTCATCGCGGCCTCGGGCTCGGCGCGCGCCGCGAGCGCCTGCACCCATTGCGCGCGGCCGATCTCGGCGCCGTCGCGGGTGACCATCGAGTTGTTGCTCATGTTCTGCGACTTGAACGGCGCCACGGAGATCCCGCGCCTGGCGAACGCCCGGCACAGGCCCGTCGTAACAATGCTCTGCCCGCGTCGGAGGTGGTGCCGGCGACCAGCAGCGCGCTCATCCGCGCGCTACCTGCCCGAAGCAGTGCGACTTCAGTTCCGTGGGCAGGGTGCCGCCAGCCGTGACCCAGGCGACGACCTGCTCGGTCGCCGTGGCGTCGAGGACACCGCCCAGCCACGTGTCGTGCGGGCGGCGACCGGCCGTGAAGTCACGCACGAGCACCACGTTGCTGCGGTCACACTGGTCGAGGCAGTCCACGACCCGCACCCGGACGCCGTCGACCCCCGAACACGCGAGCAATGCCTCTCGCTGGGCGCCGTGGTCGGTGCGCGGGTGCTTGGACCCGCTGCCACAGCAGCAGTCGCGGCACAGCAGCACGTCGCGGTCGGGCAGGGTCACGGCTGTGTCTCCCGCGACGGTGTGGCTTGGCGTACGAGGTAGATGTCCATCACCCAGCCCGCCGCCGCTCTTGCGCGTTCGCGTGCCTGCTCGATCCGGTCGAGCACGTCGCCGACGCGACCGGAGACGAGCTCCTCGTGGGGCGTGCCTAGGTTGCCGCCCCACCAGATGTGCCAGTCCTCGAGCCCGGTGACGTCGATCTCGCGGTTGAGCATCACCACGATGTTGCGCTGGCCGGCGTCGACCGCCTCGCTCAGGCGCCGGCCGGTGGTGACGTGGAGCGGCTCGCTGACCTCGTGGAGCACGATCGCGTGCCGGGCGGCGAGCAGCTGGAGGCTGGAGATGCCCGGGACGACCTCGATCTCGAAGGCCACGTTGCCGCGGGCGCGAACCTGCTCGACGACCCGGATCGTGGAGTCGTAGAAGGCCGGGTCTCCCCAGACCAGGAAGCCCGCATCCCCGTCGTTGTCGAGCAGCGCCTGCTCGAACGCCTCGGCCCGCGCCGCGTGCCAGGAAGCGACCACCGCGGCGTAGTCGTCGACCGCCGCCGTCCGGTCGGGGCGCCGCTCGCGCTCGGGATCCTCGACCCGCACGATGACGGGGGAGGCGTCGAGGTGCCGGTCCAGCAGCCGCTCGCGTGCGTTGACCAAGGGATCGGGCATCCCTCCACGGGGCGACTTGTCCGCGACGACAAAGAACGCCACCTCTCGCATCGCCCGCACGGCCTCGAAAGTCACCTGGTCGGGATCACCCGGGCCGACTCCGATGAGCCGGACCCGCCGGCCCCCATCAGCCACCGTGACGGTCCTCGAGGTCCCCCTCGAAGTCGAGGTAGACCTCCTGCATTGCGGCGACCACGTCCGGGTCGGGCTCGGCCCACAGACCGCGGTCGATCGCCTCGTGCAGTTTCTCCACGATGCCGCGCAACGCCCACGGGTTGGACTGCCGCATGAACGCCTGGTTGGTCTCGTCGAGGACGTACTCCTTGGCCAGGCTGGCGTACATCCAGTCGTGCACCACTCCTGCCGTCGCGTCGAAGCCGAACAGGTAGTCGACGGTTGCCGCCAGCTCAAACGCACCCTTGTAGCCGTGCCGTTGCATGGCGCTGATCCACCGCGGGTTGACCACGCGGGCTCGGAAGACGCGGTTGGTCTCCTCCTGCAGGGTCCGGGTGCGCACCGCATCGGGGGTGGTCGAGTCACCGACGTAGGCCTTGGGGTCGGCCCCGGTCAGCGCCCGCACGGTTGCGACCATGCCGCCGTGGTACTGGTAGTAGTCATCGGAGTCGGCGATGTCGTGCTCGCGGGTGTCGATGTTCTTCGCCGCCACCTTGATCCGCCGGTAGTTGGCGCGCATGTCGTCCGCGGCCGGGGCCCCGTCCAGCCCTCGCCCGTATGCGAACCCGCCCCAGGCGGTGTAGACCTCGGCCAGGTCCTTGTCGTCGCGCCAGGTCCCGGACTCGACCAGTTGCAGGATGCCGGCGCCGTACGACCCGGGCTTGGAGCCGAAGATGCGCGTGGTGGCACGGCGTTCGTCGCCGTGCTCGGCCAGGTCGGCCTGCGTGTGGGCGCGCACGAAGTTCTGGTCGAGCGGCTCCTCGAGACCGGCCACCAGCTTGACGGCGTCGTCGAGCATGGCCACCACGTGGGGGAAGGCATCGCGGAAGAAGCCGGAGATCCGCACCGTGACGTCGATGCGTGGACGACCCAACTCCTCCAGCGGGACGACGTGCAAGTCGCTGACGCGGCGCGACGCCTCGTCCCATTCGGGCCGGACCCCCAGCAGGGCGAGAACCTCGGCCACGTCGTCGCCGCTCGTGCGCATCGCGCTCGTGCCCCACACGCTGAGTCCCACCGACTCCGGGTAGCCGCCGGTGTCGTCGAGGTAGCGCTGCACCAAGCTCTCCGCCATCGCCAGCCCGGTCTGCCACGCCAACCGGGACGGCACCGCACGAGGGTCGACGGTGTAGAAGTTGCGCCCGGTCGGGAGCACGTTGACCAGCCCGCGCAGGGGCGAACCCGACGGCCCAGCCGGCACGAAACCGCCGTCGAGCGCGTGCAGGATCGCGTCCAGCTCGTCGGTGGTCCGACCCAGCCTCGGCACCACCTGGATGGCTGCGAAGTGGAGGACCTGTTGCACCTGGGGGTCGTCGTGAAGGCCGGTTGCGGCGTCCGGAATCCACCCGGCGTCCTCCATCCCCTGGACCAGGGCACGGGCCTGTCGCTCGATCTCGTCGACCGCGCCGGCTGCTTCCGCGTTCTCCTTGAGCCCGAGCGCGGCGCGCAGTCCGGGCACCGCCGCGGACTGGCCACCCCACACCTGGGACGCACGCAGGATCGCCAACACCAGGTTGACCCGTGCCTCGCCGTTGGGCGCCTGGCCGAGGACGTGCAACCCGTCGCGGATCTGGGCGTCCTTGATCTCGCACAGCCAGCCATCAACGTGCAGGATGAAGTCGTCGAACGTCTCGTCGTCCGGCCGCTCCTCGAGGCCCAGGTCCCGGTGCATCTCCGCGGCGTGCATCAGCTGCCAGATCTCGCCACGGATCGCGGGCAGCTTGGCCGGGTCCATGGCGGCGATGTTGGCGTGCTCGTCGAGGAGCTGCTCAAGCTTGGCGATGTCGCCGTACGACTCGGCGCGGGCCATCGGCGGGATCAGGTGGTCGACGATGGTCGCGTGCGCCCTGCGTTTGGCCTGGGCGCCCTCGCCCGGGTCGTTGACCAGGAAGGGGTAGATCAGCGGCATGTTGGAGATGGCGGCGTCCGTCGCGCAGTCGGCGGACAGTGCGGCGTTCTTGCCCGGCAGCCACTCCATCGACCCGTGCTTGCCGAGGTGCACGACGGCGTGTGCGCCGAAGCCTCGCTCCAGCCATCGGTACGCCGCGAGGTAGTGGTGCGACGGAGCCATGTCGGGGTCGTGGTAGATCGCCACGGGGTTCTCGCCGAAGCCGCGCGGCGGCTGGATCAGCAACACCACGTTGCCGGCGGTGATGGTGGCGAGCACGATCTCACCGTCGTCATTCACGAACAGGGTCCCGGGCGACTCGCCCCAGGTCTCGGTGATGTCACCCATCAGCGTCGACGGCACGTCGCTGGTCCACGCGTCGTAGTCGGCCTTCGTGATCCGCACGTGGGCGTCGGTGAGCTGGGCGCTGGTCAGCCACTCCTCGTCCTGGCCCCCCGCAGCGATCAGCGCATGGATCAACGTGTCGCCGGCGACGGTGTCGTCGTCCTCGTCGAGCCCGGGGATCGTGCCCGGCTGGCCGAGATCGTAGCCCTCGTCGCGCATCCTGCGCAGCAGCCGGATCGTGGAGACCGGCGTGTCCAGGCCGACCGCGTTGCCGACGCGCGAGTGCTTCGTCGGGTACGCCGACAGCATCAGCGCCACCCTCCGCTCGCTGGTGGGGATGCTGCGGAGCCGGGCGTGGTTGACCGCGATGCCGGCCACGCGCGCACACCGCTCGGGGTCGGCGACGTACCGCGGCAGGCCATCTTTGTCGATCTCCTTGAAGGAGAAGGGCGCAGTGATGATGCGGCCGTCGAACTCGGGGATCGCAATCTGGCTCGCGGAGTCGAGCGGGGTCAAGCCATCGCTGGAGGCCTCCCACTCGGCCCGGCTGCTGGTGAGGCAGAGCCCTTGCAGGATGGGGATGTCGAGCGCCGCCATCCGCTGTACGTCCCACGCTTCGTCCTCGCCACCGGCGCTGGCCGTGGCCGGCTGGCTCCCACCGGCGGCGAGCACGGTGACGACCAATGCGTCGAGGGTGCCCAAGGCGTCGTACAGGGAGTCGGGGGCAGCGCGCAGCGACGACGAGAAGATCGGCACGCCGACCGCTTCGCCGGTGGCGTCCACGGCGTCGGCCAGGACGTGGGCGAAGGCGGTGTTGCCGCTGGCCTGGTGGGCGCGGTAGAACAGCACGCCCACGCGGGGCAAGTCCATGTCTGCCGGAGCCGAGGGGCGCTCCACGATGCCCCAGGCCGGGATCTCGGACGGCGCCTCGAAACCTTCACCGGTCAGCAGCACGGTGTCGGAGAGGAATGCGTGCAGCTGGGCGAGATTGGCCGGGCCACCCTCGGCGAGGTAGCGGTGGGCCTCGGCGCAGACGCCGATCGGCACCGACGACATCTCCATCAGCTCGGCGCTGGGCTGCTGCTCACCGCCCAGCACCACCATCGGCATCCCGGTGTCCCGGATGCGCGCGAACCCCGAGCACAGGTCCTGCGGCGAACCGAGGATCCGACCGACGACTAGGTCGGCACCTTCGATGACCTCGGCCATCGACTGGTGCCCGGGCCTCGACGGGTTGGCCCAGACGTAGTCGGCTCCCGAAGCTCGGGCCGAGAGCAGGTCGGTGTCGGAGGTGGACAGCAGCGCGATCTTCATGGTTCTCCCAGGGGGTTCTCGCCCCTCGTCGTCGGAGGTCCCGTGGCCAGTGTCTGGCTGAGCCGGTCAGGTGGACCCTGATCCGGCATCACAGTGGCGGAACCGCCCCGGAATCGACCGGGTTCCTGTTCCACGAGACTTTCGGTCATCACTCTAGACGAGCGGCTCGTCGCCGGCCTGGCGCCGCGGGTCCTGGGCAGCCGTGCGGACTCCACGGGACGCCTACCAACGAGGTGCTCCGCGACGATCTGCCGGGCGACGTCGGGATCGACGTCGCCGTACCAGACGTCGTCGGGCTGGACGCTGACGACCGGCGCGTGGTTGCAGGGGAACTGGCAGCCGGTGTGGGTGATGAGTACGTCGTCGTCCGACTGGCCCAGCCGCATCAGCTCGAGGATCACGGCCTCGGCGGTCCGGTCGGACCCCATCGCCGTGCAGCGGGGACCGCGACAGACCAGCACCTGGTGGCGGTGCCCGGGCACGTCCTCCCAAGCTGCGGACTCGAGGCCTGCCTCGGCGCCCGTCACCTCACGCCGTACGGCAAGCACCTGGCGCACCTGGTCGACCCCGTCGGCGAGCCGGGTGGCGACCTCGACGATGGGCCTCTGCTCCGCTCGCTCGCGCCACCAGTGCGCGGCGATGCGGCGCAGCCAGGAGACCGCGGGCGCGAGCGCGCCGAGGCTGACGCCCACGAGGACGATCCGCTGTGCACCCAGGTCAGCGAGCCGTGTCAGCTCCGCGGAGAGCGACGGGTCTCCCAGCTGCAGGAAGGCGACCGTGGCGTCATGCTCGTGGGCGACCTCGTGCAGCAGGTTGTGCGCCTGCACCTCGCGCGCCGACATGCCCACGAGCACGACGGGCGCGGTCACATCGTCGTTCATGGCGACCCCGTCCTTCGCAGCGAGACCACCTGGCCGATGACAACGACCGCCGGGGCTCGGATCCCGGCGTCGTGGGCAACTTCGGCGATCGAGGCGAGAGACGCGGTGATGACTCGTTGGTGGAGGTGGGTGCCGTCGGCGATCACGGCCGCAGGGGTCGCCGCGTCCATGCCCACCGCGCACAGCTCGGCGGTGATCGCATCCAGCGTGCCCACTCCCATCAGGAACACCAGCGTGGTCCCGCAGCGGGCAAGCGCTGCGTAGTCCAAGCTCGACTCCGGATGGCCAGGTGGAACATGGCCAGACACGACCGTGAACCCCTGCGTCAGGCCGCGGTGCGTCACCGGGATACCGGCGGCCCCCGGCACCGCGATGCTCGAGGTGACCCCGGGGATCACCCGGGCCGGAACGCCGGCCTCGCGACACGCCTCCAGCTCTTCGTGGCCACGACCGAAGACAAAGGAGTCCCCGCCCTTGAGGCGGACCACTTGCTGGCCCGCGAGCGCCCGGTCAACCAGGATGCGATTGATCTCCTCTTGACTGGTGAACCGTCCGAAGGGGATCTTGGCCACGTCGACGATCTCCGCGTCCGGCCGGGCCCAGGTCAGGGCTTCCCACGGAGCGAGCCGGTCGATCACCACCACATCTGCCTTGGCGATGGCCTCGCGTCCCGCGAGCGTCATCAGGTCGACGGCCCCCGGTCCCCCGCCGACCAGAGTCACTTGCCCCTGGGCGCCTTTCTCGTCCAGTCCGGCCGGCCGCGGCTGGGAGCGGAGGCGGGGCCGCAGCGTCAGGTCCGCAGACACCACCTCCTCCAACGTCGCCTCGTGTCTGACCCAGGTGATCAGGCACCGGGTGGCGAGGTCCTCCACGTAGGCGCAGGCCCGGGTGGCGTGCACGGTCACGTGCGCTCCGGCACTGAGCAGCCGCGCCACGTCCACGGCCGCGTGCTCGTCACCACCGAGCACCAATGCTTTCGCACCCACCACGTCCATTTGGAGTGGGTGGTCCGCCACACGAGCGGATCCGGGCTCAGTGGTGTTACGGGTGGTTTCTTCCTGCGCTGGCATTTGGGCCTCCCGCTCACTCTGCCTGGCTTGAGCACGCCCGCGGGTTGCTGGCGCATGCGGTCGTGAGGCCGGCCTTCGGACTTCCTGGATCAATGTCCAGGTCACCGCAGCGGGTCCCGTGCCGGATTCTCACCAGCTTCCCGATTCTCCCCAGCCCGTAGAGATTGTTAGGCACCTCACGCCGTTCGCACAAACCCTAGATGCCGCCGACCTGGAGATGGCCGACGGCCCGCATGCTGTCGGGTAGCCCGCAACCGGCAGGTCCATTCCGGAGATGTCGGCGTGGGCTTGGTGGGTCTGCCCAGACTTTGGTTGACACCTGACCTGTGAGGATCCGTCCTCGCTGGAAGGATGTCGACCATGGCGAAGGCATACCCGAAGGAGTTCCGCGACGATGTCGTGGCAGTGGCCCGTAAGGGTCAGGCTCCGTTGTCCCAGATCGCGAAGGACTTCGGGATCTCTGAAGGCACGCTGTCGAACTGGCTCAAGCGTGCTGATGTCCAGGACGGTCACCGTCCCGGCCTCACCGACGCTGAGCGTGTCGAGCTGCGTGAGACCAAGAAGCGGATCCGGCTGCTGGAGCAGGAGAACGAGGTCCTGCGCCGGGCAGCTGCCTATCTGTCGCAGGCGAACCTGCCGGGAAAATAGTCTTCCCGCTCGTCCGTGAGATGGCCGCGACCGGTGCCCGCATCAGGGTGCCGGTCGCGGTGGCGTGCAGGGTCCTGGGGCTGTCGCCCCAGGGGTACTACAAGTGGCTCAAAGACCCGGTGTCCCAACGGGACTGGGATGACGCACACGTCATCGACGTCGTGCTGGGCATCCACGCCGATGACCCCACCCTGGGCTACCGGTTCGTCGCCGACGAGCTTGCCGACGTCGGCATCACCGCCAGCGAGAACCGGGTGTGGCGACTGTGCTCAACCGCAGGGGTCTTCGCCTCCCACCACCGTCGTCGGGGTAAGGCCGGCAAGCCCGGTCCGGCTGTCCATGACGACCTGCTCGCGAGCGTCGATGAGGAGGGCCGGGTGAGCCACGACTTCGTGGGGGCGACCTCCGGCCCGAACCAGGTCTGGCTCACCGACATCTCCGAGCACCCCACCAGGGAGGGGAAGCTCTACCTGTGTGCGGTCAAGGACTGCTACTCCAACAAGATCGTCGGCTACTCCATCGACTCACGGATGAAGTCCGGACTCGCTGCCGCCGCGCTGCGCAACGCGATCGCCCTGCGCTCACCGGAGGGAACCATCGTGCACAGCGACCGAGGATCTCAATTCCGTTCCAAGAAGGTGGTTCGCCTGCTGAAGAACAACGGGCTGCGCGGCTCGATGGGCCGAGTCGGATCGAGCAGTGACAACGCAGCCATGGAGAGCTTCTTCTCGCTGCTGCAGAAGAACGTCCTCGACACCCGCCGCTGGGACAGCCGCGAAGAACTGCGCCTCGCGATCGTCAGCTGGATCGAAACGAAGTACAACCGCCGCCGTCGCCAACGAGCCCTCGGCAAGCTCACCCCGATCGAGTTTGAGATGATCTACGCAGCCGCAGACGCGGCCTGAGAACCATCAACCCCGAGTGTCAACCAAACCTGGGGCAGTCCCGAAGGCCCGACCAGCGACGAACTCCGAGAGATGTCTTGGGTCCTCGGAGTGGTACCGGAAAACGCTCCAGAGCTCGCCAGGAGAGGCGTAGCCAGAATGGCCGAGGTTGCCCGAGCCAATGACGAGCAATCCTTCGCGCGCGGCCGTTAGCAGAATCACCTTGGCGTGGGCTGAGCCGGGATGGCGGATCGCCGCCGCAACGTAGGTTCGGTTGGCCCGACGCAAGCGCTGTCCCGTCTCGACGGCTTCGGCGAACTTCTCATTCAGGCGTTCGTCGTCGGCCAGAATGATTCGGAGCGGCACCGCAGCGAGTTGACTGAGCAGGTGCGCTTCAAAGAACCCCAGGTCCGCACCGAAGGTCAGGATCAGGGCACTTGACCATTGCCCCTGCAGGAGCTCGGGGAGGACGAGATCCGCTGAGGGTGCAAGCTCAGGCACGTTCCCCACCGGACTGAATCTCGAACGCGGCCAAGGCTTCCTCGAGCGCCCCTGCTGGGAGGTCGCCTTGGCGCAACAGCTCCCGGCCCACCGGCGTTAGTTTCCGCGAGGACTCTCGCATCGAACTGACAAATCCGAGCTCGTGGACGGTGGTGCTGAGAGCGACGAAGCGGCTGTCGTTGAACTCGGCTGGTGCCTCTCGCATGAAGAACTGCAGCTGCGTACCAATCCTCCGGACGCGGAAGGTGTCTTCAGGGAGCTTTGCCGTTGCTACGCGCTCATGCTGGATGATGACGAAGTTGGTGATGATCCATCGAGCCAGCAGGGACAGCGTTTCGCCGGCCAGTACCTTGCGGTGAAGTTGCTGAAAGAACTGCAGCATGCCTACCCGCAGCGAATCCCCGCTGCTGAGAAGGTCCCAATCCGCTTCCATCTCGCTGACCCGGGCCGGAGTGCCGAGTCGCCTGTAGAGCAGCAGGATGATGGCGATCATCGCCACGACGGTCTCGGAGTCGTCGACCCTACTTCGGCACCAGTCGTACAAGGCGTGCTCGTCGGCATCCATGTTGCGCATCCAGACTGCGTTGGGTCCGGGGCTAACGTCGACATGTTCAGTCAGGATGTCGGCGAACCGCGCGGCCGTCGTCGATGACCGCACCGTGCTGCGACTTAGCTTTGTCTCTCTAACGAACTCGCTCGTATCTAATGCTTCGTCGACGAGCTCCCAAAGCCGATCTATCGGAACCAGGCTGAGGCCGTCGTCAGATTCTTCAAGCCCCTTGCGCACCACCCAGCCGAACAGTCTGTTCAGAGCAAAGGAGAAGTACTCCCGCGCCTGGTAGACGCGCCACCGGCGAGCGACCGCCTTCAGGTCAGCACGAGGCCGATAGGTGCCCGCGTCGGTTCGGCGAAAGTACGCTAACTGCCTGAAGTTGTCCCGTTCCAGCCCTTCGCTTTGGGCGCTCTGACTGAGATCCAGCAGGAAGCGCAGTGTCGCGAGCCGTGCCGGAGTCTCGGCCGGGTTCCCCCAGTGGAGGAAGAGGTCCTGCAACAGTGGCAAGTCATGGTCGTCGGCCATGCGGAGCCGGCACAAGCACCCGGCGCGCGCGAACTCCAGCAGTTCATCCCGAGGAACACTGTCGGGAATCTGGTCCGCCGCAAGCTGTGCGCCCAACCGGGTCGTCTCAACGGCGCTTCCATATGCCGCTCCGAGTGCTCGGCCCGTTGGCCACGGCGCATCGACCGGGAAGCCGCTACCTCGGCCACCGATGACGAGGAGACCCATCGCTTCCATCGTCGACCGGTAGTACAGCCCGTATCCGCCTAAAGGTTCCTTGATGTAGTTGTACTGGGGGTCGAAGACCTGGTCCTCACGCAGGCGTCTGACGCGCAGTGACCCAACCACGTTGCCAGAGATCGTTGCGTGCTCGGGAGCATCGCAGACTTGGCACGCCATGGAGAAGAGTGCTTCCCGCGGACGGTAGAAGGCTTGAAAGGCCGCCTTCGATCGCTTGAGCTCTTCGTGGGCCCAGAAGCTTGAGAGCACCCACGCGTAGAAGGACCAATAGCGTGGGTGGATCGTGAGCACGTTGATCCCTGGTGACAGCGCCGGGAGGATCCTGTCCGAGCTCACCGATCCAAGACCGAGGTGATCCTGGCCGCCCTTGGTGTCGTACACGCGAGCGCCCCAGACAGGCCCTGTCCTCTCCCATCCCCACCCGGACGTGGTTGACCTATCCGTTGGCATGGCTCACCTCCCGGTCACAGACGGGGCGACAGATATTTCGTGCAGCCGCACGCTTGGGGAGGGCGGGACGTGTGCATTCATCAGCTCAGTAGTACTCCCGCACATAGCCGAGCGCCTTCTCGAAGACGTCGTTGTCGCGGATCTTGAACTGGACGTAGAGCGTCCTGCGCAGCGCCTGCCGGACCTCCTGATCGCCTCGAATGGTCGACTGCCAGCCCTCGAAGCGGACAGCTCGAACAACCTCGTCGATTCGATTGACGACGTTCTCGACGATGATCGGGGTTTCCTCGCCCTTGAGGGCCTCGAATAGTTCAGTGAGCGCCGCCTTGCCCTGCTCCTCCCGGGGGACGTCGGCAGCGGCCTTCTCCGCGGCGACGGTGTCTCGGGCCAGTTCCAGGAGTTCGCGCAGGAAATCGAGGCTGGACTGCTGGATGTCGGCGTACTTCTCCCGGAGCGCGTTGAGTCGTTGGCCGAGCTCGATGAAGACGGGGTTGTTGAGGTGGCGCGCGATCCGGGCGGTGATGTGCTTCTCAACCTCCTCAATCGGGATGTCCTTGCGCTTTCCGGTCATCAGGTCCTCGATGGTCTGCGCATCCAGGACGATCGTTTCGGCGCCTTGCGGGATCTCGACCTCGACGTGCTCGTTGATCAGGTCGATCGTCTTCGCACCGAGAGCGTGCCACACCAGACGACCGGCGATATCGGACGGACGAACGGACTCGTAGACGTCGGTCAACCAACGGTAGTCATCGCGATACTGACCAAGCATCGGATCGGGACTGAGCGCCTCCCACAACTGCGAGACGACGCTGTACGCCAGACCGAATGCATCCTTGGCCTCGTCGTCCGCAATCGCCGACTGTGCTTGAACGAGTCCCGCGTAGCCGCCGACGGTCCGATCGACTCCGGGGAAGAACGCTAGAGCCGCGGCCATGGCCGGCGCGAGCTGTTTCTTCAGCTCCTCGATATTGGAGATCAGCTGCTGCACGGACTTCTCGTCGAAGGCCAGCGACTTGGCGACGTCGTCGAAGATGCCGAGGTAGTCGACGATCAACCCATGGGTTTTGTTGGGCGGGTAGACCCGGTTGGTGCGAGTGATCGCTTGAAGGAGCGTGTGCTCCTTGAGCGGTTTGTCGAGGTACTGGCAGTGCAAGATCGGGGCGTCGAAACCCGTCAGCAACTTCGCCGTGACGATGATGATTTTCAGCGGATCGGCCGGGTCGTTGAATCGCGCGACGACCTGCTCGAGCGCCTCCGCTCCCGGTGTCCACTGCGCCCAGTTCGGCGAGTCGCCGCGGGACTTCGACATCACAATCGTCGAGACGTCCGGGCCGAGGTGCTTGTCGAGCTCCTCCTTGTACGCAACACACGAGGCCTTGTCGTAAACGACGACCTGCGCCTTCAACCCCTGCGGCTCGACCTTGGAGCGGAAGTGGTCGGCGATGTCGGCAGCGATCTTCGCGATCCGTGACGGGGTCTTGATCAGAACCTCGATCGACGCGGCCTTCTTCGACAGCGTGATCTTGTCCGCCTCAGTCAGTCGCTCCTCAACTGCGAGTTCCTCGAACGCGGTGTCGATCGCCTCCTGGTCGATGTGCAGCTCCGACAAACGCGGCTCGAAGTGCAACGGCAGGGTGGCCCCGTCGCGGATGGAGTCGTGGAAGGAGTACCGGGACAGATAGCCGCCCTCGTCCTCGGGCGACCCGAACCACATGAACGTGTTGCGGTCGCGCTTGTTGATCGGCGTGCCGGTCAGGCCGAAGAGGAATGCATTCGGCAGTGCCTCGCGCATCTTCTGCCCGTAGTCGCCCTCCTGCGAACGGTGCGCCTCGTCGACCATCGCGATGATGTTGTGCCGGTCGTCCAGCACACCCGGCGCCTCACCGAACTTGTGGATCGTCGTGATGATGACCTTCCGCGCACCCTGGCTCAGCAACCTCTGCAACTGTGCGCGCGAGTCCGTAGATACGAGTCCTGGTACGTCGGAGGCATTGAAGGTGCCCGTGATCTGGGTGTCCAGGTCGATGCGGTCGACCACGATCAGGATGGTCGGGTTGGTTAGCGCGGTCATCGCACGCAGCTTGAGCGCTGTGAAGACCATGAGCAGTGACTTGCCCGACCCTTGGAAGTGCCAGATCAGCCCTTGCTTGATCTTGCCGAGCAACACCCGCTCGACGATCAGGTTCGTCGCCTGGAACTGCTGAAACCTGGCGATGATCTTGATCTTCTTGTGCTTCTTGTCGGTCGCGTAGATCGTGAAGAACCGGAGAAACTCCAGTACTGCGGCCGGCCTGAGGACCCCCTCGACCGCCTCTCCGACCGCGACCAACCCGACCTTGGCCGGGGCATCATCTTCGGTTGTCTCCTCGCGCCAGGGACCCCACAGCTCCACCGGCATCCCGACCGTGCCGTAGCGGAAGTCCTTGCCTTCGGTGGCGAAGGAGAACACGTTGGGCACGAAGAACTGCGGCACGCTCTGCTCGTAGTCGTCGTGGACCTGAGCTGCACCGTCGATCCACGTGTACGCCGCCCGAACCGGCGTCTTAGCCTCACCCACCACCAGCGGGAAGCCGTTGCACCACAACACCAGGTCGAAGCGCTTCTCGACGCGTCCCTGCTTGAAGGCAACTTCGGTCGAGATCACCCACTGGTTCGATGAGTCATCCTCGAGAGCATCGAAATTGATCAGCCGGACCGTCGTGTGCTCTCCGTTCGGGCCGAACGGCATCGACTTCTGCCCGGTCAGCCACGCCATGAACTCCTCATTCGCCACCACGGGATGCGGGCTCGTGCGGGCGGCGATCAGGATCGCACGGAGGTTGTAGATGACCTCATCGGCCTTGTCCGGGTCGGCAGCGATCTCCGGGTTCAGCCGGATGAGAGCGGCCTTCACCGGGCCCTCGAGCATCACCTCGTCAGTTCGGCGCGGGAGTTCGTTACCCGCTAGCCACTGGACGTCGACCGACCTCACCAGATCGCGCACGAAGTCTCGGACCGAGTTGGCCTCGTTGAACTGAGCCATCAGTTGCCTCCGAAGACTTCTCCGAGGATGGCCGAGCGCAAGCCAACAAGACCAGCGCCCTCCGCTTCCACACCGGACGCTGCTCTCCTGTTGCTCTCAACCAGAGTCTTGAGAACGGTTCTGTCATCTGGCCACGGCACCTCAACCTTCATGAGGTCGCTCTTGTTCAGCTTCCTGACGATCGTCGTGGTCTCCCGCGCCTCCATCCCCGCCCGCCCAAGCGGATGCGATAGGACTGCCTGCAATGTGTAGGCGTCGTCAGCCGAAAGTCCAACAATTGAGGTGATTTGCTGGTTCGAGATCCCGGGATTCTGGATGACGGCCGACTTGCCCATGTCGCCTCCGATACAGGCGACTGCGACCGAGTAGGGAGGAAGCATGCGCCCTGCATCCGCGCCCACATGACTGACTTTCTGGCGTGCAGGACGGATGGTGTCGCTGCCGTCGATCTCCGATGGCGTGTAGAACGGAACGTCCTCGCTCGCCCAGTACGCGCGGTTGGACTTCGAGGGCGTCGAGCCAGTGACACATTCACCGATGGCGCCGATGGGCCGCAAGTAGCCGGTCGACCAAATGTCGCGGAGCACGACTTCGAAGGCGTCCCGGGTTCGATGTGCAAGATCGTCGAGAGCCCGCCTACGGTGCTCGACAGCCCAGAAGAGGTCGGCGATGCGCTTCTGCTCGTCGGTGGGTGGTAGGTCGAACTCATACCGCTCAATGTCCGACCAGTTCACGTACGGGTTAACCGATCCCTTGGACTCCGAAATCGCGAACGCGTGAAACGGCTCGGCAGTCATGATGAACGGCAGGAACTCCTGTAGGAGAGCTCCCTCGTCCTTGGTCTCCACGACGAAGGTCGTGTTCGCGCAAAGACCATCGAAGTCGGCCACGGCCACCTTCCGCAGATACGTTCGGCGCGAGCCGTAGAGGACCTGACCCGGTCGGAACCGACGATGGAACGCCGGGCCTAGGTCGACCTTGCCGACGTCACCCCATCGGTGGATCTGCAGATCGTCGGTGTCCATGTGTTCGCCCGCGACATATCGCTCAACCGAGCCGTCCGACGGGTCGACTCTCTCCTTCGAGGCAGCCGCGATGTCACCCAGCGTGACGTGCTTCCACTTCGACTTGTCGAGGTTGAGGGTCATGCCGTCGCTCCACCGCGAAGCAAGGCGAGCACATCGTCGACGGCCGCCTCGGAAGCCTCGGCAGCCGCGCGCCAGTCGATGAGCGCCTCAGCAATGGTGATCTGCTCTCCCGAATCGGCACCCTTCGCGCCCGCAACGTACAAGGGGATCGCGAGGCTATAGGACTTGTCGGCGATCTGGTCGAGAGTTGCGACGGCCGCGAACCGGTCGATGTCGGCGAAGCCGCGGTAGGCGTCAAGGATCTTCCTCTGATGCGACTCCCTCAGGAATGACTTGGCCTGCTCGCGGGCGACCTCGTCGACGGCGTTGATGAGCAGCACCCTGCCCTTTCGTTCGGGCGGCTTGTTGGCACGAAGGACGACCACGGTCGCCGGCATTGGCGAGTTGTAGAACAGTCCCTCTCCCATGCCAATGACGCACTCGACAATGTCAGACTTCACGAGCTCCCGGCGCAGCGCGGCTTCGTCCTTGCGAAAGAGCACGCCGTGCGGGAACAGGATGGCTGCTCGTCCCGTGTTGGAGTCGAGGCTCTTGGCGATGTGCTGGAAGAACGCGTAATCCGCGCGGCCCTGGGGCGGCACACCCCAGAGGTTGCGGCCGTAGGGATCGTTGGTGAAGGCGTCACGGTTCCAGGTCTTGATGGAGTAGGGCGGGTTGGCCAGCACGACGTCGAAGGTCTGCAAGCGTCCCTTGGCGTCGTGGAATGCAGGCCGCGACAAGGTGTCGCCGTGGGCAATGTGACCGTCGGTAACCCCATGCAGGAACAGGTTCATCCGCGCAATGGCCGACGTCCCGTAGTTGAGCTCCTGGCCGTAGAGGCGCAGGTTGCGCCACTCCTTGCCCTGTCGCTTGACCTCGGCAGCGGTGGAGATGAGCATGCCACCGGTGCCGCAGGTCGGATCGTAGACGGACTCCCCCGGCTGCGGCTCCAACATGAGCGTCATCAGGTGCACGAGGGTGCGGTTGGTGTAGAACTCCTGCGCCGTGTGACCGGAATCGTCGGCAAACTTCTTGATCAGGAACTCATACCCGTTGCCCAGCTCGTCCTCGGGAAGGTTCGCGATCGATAGCGTCTCGGTCGAGAAGTGCTCGATGAGGTCGCTCAGCGTCGAGTCGGGCAACAGGTTCTTGTTGCCCCAATCGCCGTCCCCGAACACTCCCGGAAGAGTGTCGGGGTTCGCGGACTCGATCGCGCGCATGGCCTTGAGTGCCGTACTGCCGATGTCCCTGGTGGCAGCGCGAATGTCGTCCCAATGACAACCGTCGGGAATGGCGAAGCGGTGATTCTCTGGGAGGTCGGCGAGTTCCTCGTCCCCATACACCTCCAGCGCAGCGGCGTGCTCCTCGTCGTAGACGTCGGAGATCCGCTTTAGAAAGACCAGCGGAAAGATGTACTGCTTGTAGTCGCCAGCGTCGATCAGGCCGCGCAGGACCACAGCTGCACCCCATAGGTAGGCCTCCAGCTCACGCTGGGTGATCCGTGCACTCATGCCGACAGCCCCCACTTCGCCAGCTCTGCCTCCAGGACCCAGCGGGTGTCCGCGGCCCTGGCACCGGCCGCTTCGAGGTCGGCGAGCGCCTGCTCGAGCGTCAGCTTCTCGCCGATGTCTGCGGGGGCAACGTAGAGCGGGATGTTGAGGTTGTAGCTATTTCCGGCGATCTCGTCGAGGTCGACGACGCGCGAGAGGCCGTCGATGTCGTCGGACTTCTCGTAAGCGTCAAGGAGCTGCTGAGCGTGCTTGGGCTCCAGGGTGTTCTGGTTGCGCCCCTTCTTGAGCAGGCTCTCTCCGTTGATGAAGAGGACCTTGCCCTTCTCGTCGGGCTGCTTCTGGGGTCGCAGGACCAGGACACAGGCCGCCAGGCCGGTTCCGTAGAACAGATTGGGTGCAAGTCCGATCACGGCGTCGACGACATCCGACTTAAGGATGTGAGTGCGAATCCGAGCCTCCGCACCCTGACGGAAGAGTGCGCCCTGGGGCAGGACGACGGCGACGCGGCCGGTCGTAGGGCGTGCGGAGGTGAGCATGTGCTGGACCCAGGCCCAGTCGGCGTATCCCTTCGGCGGGACGCCACCGAGGGCGTTGCGCCCCCACTTGTCGGATCCCCACTCGGTCTCACCCCAGTTCTTCAAGGAGAACGGCGGGTTGGCGACGACACAGTCGAACTGCGCGAGGCGATTGCCGGTGTAGAAGGCGGGGCTACGCAGGGTGTCCTCGCGGATGATCTTGAAGTCCTCGACGCCGTGGAGCAGGAGGTTCATCCGGGCGATGCCCGAGGTGGCGAGCACCTTCTCCTGGCCGTACAGCTTGCCCCACAGCGTCTTGGGGCTGCCGCCGGCGGCCTTGACGTGCTCGATGACCTCGATGAGCATGCCGCCAGTGCCGCACGCCGGGTCGTAGACGCTCTCACCCTCGATCGGGTTGAGGATGTTGATGAGCAAACCGACGACCGAGCGGGGGGTGTAATACTCGCCAGCCTTCTTGTTCGACTGGTCGGCGAAGCGCTTGATGAGGTATTCATACGCGTTGCCGAACACGTCGGGGGCCACGTTCGCGTTGGAGAGTGTCTTGCTCGAGAAGTGCTCGATCAGGTCGGCGAGCTTCCGGTCGGGCAGCTTGTCCTTGTTGGTCCAGTTGGCGTTGCCGAAGATGCCGTAGAGCGTCTCAGGGTTGGCCTTCTCGATCTCGCGGAACGCCGTCTGCAGCGCGCTGCCGATGTTTTCAGTGTGGTTTCGTATGTCGTCCCACAGGTTGCCATCAGGAATGGCGAAGCGGTGATTCTCGGCGAAGGCCGCGAACTCGTGGTCGCCGCCGGACTCCTCCAGCGCCTGGGCGAACTCCTCCAGGTAGACGTCGCTGATCCGCTTGAAGAACATCAGCGGAAAGATGTACGCCTTGAAGTCGGCCTGGTCGATGCTGCCGCGGAGAATGTCGGCGGCCTTGGCAAGGTACTGCTGCAGCTCGGGCAGGGTAAGGCGGTCGGTCACTTGGCTCCCTCAGAGTCGTTCAGGCCATCTTGGTCGGTCGTTCCGACAGAAATGTCTGGATTCGCGAGTCGTGCGTTGTAGCGGACGGCGTCCAGGAGGGCGGTTCCCACGGCGCTTGCCTCCTCGGCCATATCGGCCGAGTGCTCGTGGAGCAGTTGGATCGAGAGAACCGCAAGTTGAATGTCACGCTGTTCCGTCAGGGGAACGAGCGGGACCTCAAGGTCCTTGATCGATGCCCGCTGGATGGTGGTGCCGCCTTGGAATCTGTCGTTCCAGCTGCCAGAGAGCGCAATGGCGAGATACCCCGGAGACAGCACTTCCCGGTCCAGCACTCGGAGTCGATAGACCCCTGTTGACGGCAGGTGTCCACCGGCCTCGTCTACTCGGGCGCGGATGGTGTTCATCGTCGTCACCAGGACGTCGCCCTCCCAGGTCAGTTCGGGGTAGTCGTCGTATTCGGTGTCGATACCAAGTTCACGCAGCGTGCCGTCGCGCACGTCCGAGGCTGTGGCGATGCGCTCGCGAAGCTCTTCAGGCGCGTCCTCATAGCGGTCCTTGGGGCGGCCCATGCGCATGTCAAGCACCCCTTGGTCGACCAGTTCGCTCACGGTCATGACCCGCGACTTCGAGAAACTCGCGAAGTGCTCAAACGACTTGAGGACGTTCTGCAGTTTCCTCATGGTGTCGGTGATCGCGGACCAACCCTGTCGGTAGGCGTCGGCAACGTCGCTCGGCTCACGTTCCGTGCGGTCCACCCAACGGTGAGGCGTGAGAAGCGACTCCGCGGCTAGGACGTCGGTGATCGCGACCACCGCGTGAGGGACGCTCTCGCGCGCATTCGCGTCCGTCAGCCAGGTGGCGACGTTGTGCTCGGGCGAGACCGTCTCGGCTGCGTCGATGAAGAGAACGCTCTCGATCGCCGCCTCCGGGACGGGGCGGCGGAGCACCCACAGCGCCAACGGGATTGACGTGTGTGGCAAGAGCTTGCCAGGGAGGCCCACGATGGCCTCGACGCAACCGTGCTTCACGAGTTCGGCACGGATCCGGCCTTCCTCACCGCTGCGGAAGAGCGTCCCCGCCGGGCTCAACACGTAGGCACGCCCGTCATCCGCGAGGTGCGCAATCGTGTGTTGGAGCCAGGCCGTGTCTGCCGATGACCGGGGTGGCGTACCGAAGTCGAAGCGTGCGTCAGTGAGGCGCGCCGTGCCTTCGAGCCGAACGCCGAACGGTGGCTCGAGCACGATCACGTCGGCACGAAGTGTCGGATCGATGTCTTCAGCGAGAACGTTCGTTAGCGCAAGGTCGAGGTCAACACCGTGAAGCTCGGCGCGCTGCGATGCGATGCGAAGGGCCCGCGGGTTGATGTCATGACCGACCATTCGTGCTGGTCTGGCTCCGAGCTTGACCGCATCCAGAAGCGCTGCGGCGATGCCGCAAGCTGGGTCATACAAGACGCCCCCGTGCAGCGTCGAAGCGAGGTTGGCCAACAGCGTCGTCGTGCGGGATCCAACGAACCCTAAGTCGGCCCCCATCTTGCCCTGCGAGCGTGCGAGCCGCTCCAGGGCGAAGTCGGCAATCTCCCCGAGGTCAGTGCGGTCCGTCTTCTCGATGACATGGACGACCCGCTCCAAGATGTCTGCCGGTATACGCTCATCGTCGAAGTCGACGTGACCGCCTTCCGTGCGCGAAGTCGCCACTGTCAGAACTAACTCCGCGATCTCCTCTGCTGGCAGAGACCCTCGCAGCAGATTGAGCGCCGCCCAGACCTCCATGGCGTCAGCTCGTGGCTCCTCCACACGATGGGCCGTTGCGCGCTTTCCTGTGGCTTCGAGCCAGCCACTGACGTCGGAGAGCGAGAAGAGAGGCTTGGTGGCCGAGCCTGCCACGGGCTGGGGAAATGAGCCGTCGCGCTTGCGCCAGTTGCTTACCGCGCCACGCGACACGCCGGCTATGTCAGCAATGTCGCTCGGCGAGACGAGGCCTTCGTCCCTGTTCTGGATCACGCCGCTCCCCCGAAGCCCACACCGAGTCGATCGAAGAGGACCGTGCGCCGTGCCGCCAGCCGCAGACGCTTCGAGCAACGGCCGGGATGTCCCACAACCGTGACCTCGACACCAGCGGACCCAAGGTCGGCGACCGCCTCGGCGAAGATGCCGTCGCCTGACACGAGCACCACCTCGTCAAACCGCTCCGCGACCCGTTCCTCCGTGAGGACATCAAGCAAGGCGAGGTCTGCGCCGTTCTCGCCGGACCGGACAACGAGGCGAGGACCCGGCCAGCCGAGCCCGGTCGAAACGACCCCGACGTGACTCGTGCCGATTACGACATGCTCGGAACCGTTCAGCGCGGCCACCTCCTTGATTGAAAGACGTGCACGCACAGCCTGTTCGATCGCCAAGACGGCTCCTCCCACCACGTTCTCGATGTCCACAACCACGAGGCGACGTCCCCGCAGCGAGCGCTTCTTCTGCGGGAGCGCGGCCGCCATGTTTGTGAACATTACCCTACCTGTCTGTTGGTGTGAATCCGATTGTCGAACCCCATGAACCAAGGTAGTCCCCCGGAACCCCAGTGTCAAGTGTTGATCGGATTCACAGTTCACTCGCCTGGCTTTGCCATTCACGTCACGTCCAGTGCGTGTGAGGGCGAGCAGGCATGCACCCGGGCGCTGCGGTCAAAACCCTGCGGGGCCGTGACGCCTCTGCGGGGTCCGAGGGCAGTCGTCCCCGACGTCACCGGCATCGCTTTCGGGACCTGGTGTCACCTTCGGACAGTCCACTCCCTGCCTACCGGCCAGGGCCTCGGGTCCGATCCGGTCGGTGATCAAGCGACTCCAGGAGCTGCTGTCGGCTCTCGTGGGCGCCGGCTGAAAAAGCTGCCACGACTGGCGCGGGCCGCAGCTCGTTCCGAGCGATCGCGAGGAGTTCGGTGTTGATCGGGGTCGCGATGGGGACGTACCGCTCGCGGACGGGGCTCACCAGCTCGCCAGACGAATCGATGATCCGGGGCACCTTCACGCTGATGAAGTACAGCCGATCGGCGACACCCTGCTCGATGATCGCCGCGACCCGGGCGTCTGTCCGGATGAAGAGCTTGTCCAGGTCTCGGAGCGGCTCCGGCGTCGTGATTTCGTCGACGTGGACATGACGAAGTCGGCCGACTGCGTTGGCGGCTTCAGCAGCCGCCGATCCCCCGCTGCCGACCGGTCCGCCGACGTCTCTGGTCTCGTCAATGAGCTTCTTGTAGGTCTGCTCCCGGTCGAGCCACTTCTCGATCAGGTCGGGCGCAACGTTGGGTGCGCGACGAGCCGCCTCGTGCGACAGGATTCGCTGGCCGTCCATCACGCGGCGCAGGTTGAGCGCGTTCGGGAAACTGGCGAGGTGCACGAGCATGTTGTGCTCGGCCTGCAGTACTCCGCCAATCCCTGGTAGCGGGCCCCCGTCGATCGTCGCCGGCGGAGGACGCCAGCCCTTGTGGTCCACCGAGTAGTCGGGTTCGTCGTATCCGGCGAAGACGCCGGCCGTCTGGGCGGCACGGTCGAGCCGACCGCGCTCGCGGATAGGGATCCAGCCGGGGATGTTCTCGTATCGCTTGTCTAGGACGACGAGAGCCCTCGCGACCTCGGCGGCGTCCCTCAGGACAGTGCTGGACTGCGCGGGCGTCAGTCGGCCGTGGTCCATGAGACCGCCGAAGTCGTGTTCGCCGAGTACGGCGGCCCTGGCGACCTGGCGCCAGCTCTCCACCATCGGGAACTCACGTGGTGTGGTCAGCTCGTGGAGCGGGGGCAGGCCGGCATTCGACGCCTTGATGGACTGGGCGAGTCGGTATCGCAGTTCCTCGGCCGGCCGGCGTGACCTCTCGGTGGTCCGTTCGAGATTGAGGCGAGGATTCGCGGCGACGACCGCATGCAGGCACCACGCGAGGGTCGCGTAGCGAAAGCGCTGGATCTGCTCGCCGAGCAGCGCACGCTGTTCAGCGGTGGTCGACTCGGGCACAGTGTGGATCCCTGGTCCGCCGAGTCGCTGCTGGATGCGGTGCTGGCGAAGCAGCGTGGTCAGCTCGGACCGAAGTTGGTGGCCGTTCTCGCCGTACGTCATTGCCGGTCCAGCGCTCGGGCGTCCTCCAGCCTGGCGAGGACGAGCTCGACCTGGAGCCCGTCGACGCCGTGCTTGACGAGCTCCTCTATGGCGGCCTCGGCGACGGCGTAGAGGACGTCGCGCTTGTCGACAAGGACCTCGGTGAGCGGGGGGAACTCTCCGCCATGGATCGTGTCGAGCTCGAGGAGGACGTGTTCGTACTCCACGGAGGC
Organism: Nocardioides aquaticus; assembly: GCF_018459925.1. Taxonomy (NCBI): domain Bacteria; kingdom Bacillati; phylum Actinomycetota; class Actinomycetes; order Propionibacteriales; family Nocardioidaceae; genus Nocardioides; species Nocardioides aquaticus. The sequence continues at coordinate 1,649,591 of NZ_CP075371.1, read as the reverse complement.
GTCGAACGTATGGGCGTTGTCGGCGAGGGCGGCGACGTAAGAGCGGGCCTCGGCGAGCGTGACTGCGTGCGAGAGCAGCATCAGGGTTTCCCTTCGTGAGCGGCGCCCGGGTGGGTGCCATCGGGCTCAAGGTGGCCGGATTGCGCCGTCGCCCGGGCGGCCGCGGCCGGATCTGTGGATGACGCGTCGAGAAGCCGGGGAGATGCAGCTCCGGCGAGATGGACGTACCGGCGCCCGTGGGCCCGGGTGATGCCGGCCAGCTCGAACGCCTCGTTGCGCGAAAGCCCTTCGCCGACGAGCCGCAGAAGGACGTGACCGACCTCGAACTCGATCGCCGCCACCGCCTCTTGTGCCACCGCGAGCGCCTTGAGCCGCCGACGGACCAGACGAGCGGCCTCACTCATGCGGGACCGTCGGGCGATGCCGACCGGACTGCGCTCATCCAGCCGCTGGATCAGCCGAGCGAGGCGAGCGTCCAACTCCCGGCGCCTCGCCCGAAGCGCCTTCGTTGTCTCGATTCCCATGTGCGCCTCGCGTTCGTAGTTCCCGCTACGAACTGCAAGCACGTGAACTCTTGCGAATGGACAGGCCAGCGGCTCACACCTGTCGAGAACTTCTTCCTTGGCTCACCGAGGGGCTCAGAGGCCGCTCACACAGCCCATGGCTTGGGTGCCACACCCCGTGCACGCTGTGAGGCCGGCTCACCGAGGGAAGGCGGCGATGAGGTCGAGCACAGCCAGCACTTCCGGGGCGTGCTTCCACATCCCGGAACAGAGAAGCGCCAGCGGAGCCGACCGGCTCACACGCTGCCACTGACCGCTCAACCAACCGAAGGAGACCCGATGAGCGACTCGCAGTTCGTCCGCCTGGACCCCAGCACGATCAAGATCGGCGCGAACGTCCGCACCGACCTGCACGCAGACGCCAAGGAGTTCGCCCGCTCGATCAAAGAGCGCGGCGTGCTGGAGCCGGTGACCGTCTACCTTGACGACGACGGCGGGTATGTCGTTCTGCGCGGCCAGCGGCGCACCGTCGTCGCGGCAGAGGTCGGACTCTCCGAGATTCCAGCGCAGGTCATCGCCAAGCCCGACGAGGCCGACCGGATCACCGACCAGATGGTCGAGAACCTCCACCGCGCGGGCATGCGCGACGGCGAGATCGTCAACGGCGTCGAGCAGCTCGCGCTCGTCGGCATCAGCGCTGCCCAGATCGCGAAGCGGGCCGCACTCCCCCGCGAGCGGGTCAACGCCGCCCTGTCTGTGGCCGACAAGGAACAGACCCGCGCCCGGGTCGTCGCTGGTGACCTGACGCTCGACGAGGCGGCGATCTTCGCGGAGTTCGAGCACGACGCCCAGGCCGTCGAGCAACTCGAGCGCGCCAAGCAGTTCGGCCGACCGCTCTCCCACACCGCCCAGCGCCTGCGCGACGATGCCCGGGAGCGCGCCGTACTCTTCGCCGAGGTTGATCGCCTCCGCGCCGAGGGGCTACCCATGCTCGACCCCGACGAGGTGCGCGACGTCCACCGATTCCGGCTGTCGGACCACGTCCGCGCCGCCGACGGAGAGCCGGTCCCCGAGGACGAGTGGCCCAACCTGCCCGGCGCTGCCGTCGTGGTGGTCAGAGAGTGGGAGTACCCCGAGACCGGCGACGACAGCGACGAGGACGACGCGGAGCCGGTGCAGGTGTTCACCCCCGTGTGGATCTGCCGCGACCCCGAGGCCGCCGGACTCGTCCAGCGCTGGACCTACCTCACCGGCACGCGCATGGCCGATGCCAGCGAGGATGCCCACGAGGCTGCGGCCGAGGCCGCACGCGAGGAGCGCCGCCTCGTCATCGCGAACAACAAGGCCTGGACCAGCGCCGAGGTCGTCCGCCGCGACTGGCTGCGCCAGTTCCTCACCCGCAAGACCCCGCCGCAGGGAGCCGAGGCCCTGATCTGCGAGGCCGTCGTCGGAGGTCAGTTCACGCTCACCAAGGCGATGGACGCCGCCCACCCGACGTTGCGCGAACTCCTCGGACTCGACACCGCGTCGGTGTACGGCGGCGGCCGTCAGGCAGCCGAGGGGCTCGCCGACCAGCAGGCCACACCGAAGGCCGCGACCATGACAACGCTCGCGGCCGTCGTCACCGCGTGGGAGGACAGCACCGGCAAGCACACGTGGCGCAACCCGAACTCCTGGGATGCCCGCGTCCTGGGCGCACTGGCGAAGTGGGGCTACCAGCCCAGCGAGGTCGAGAGCCTCCTCCTCGCCGCCGCAACCACCCACGACCAGCCGACCGACGACCAGTCGGTCGCCGTCTGACCCGGAAGGAGCCACGACCATGGCACATCAGATCGAGACCAACGGCTGCGAGGCCGCCGCCATCTTCGCCCGCACGGACCCGTGGCACCGGCTCGGCACGACGGTGCGAGACCGGGCGTTCACCGCCGAGGAAGCGATGACACTCGGGCACCTGGGCGGCTGGCGAGTCCGTAAGGCGCCTCTGATCGCCCACGAGGTCACCGCCGAGGGCGTGACCACCATCGACGCGCCCGGCTACGCCACCGTGCGCGACAACCCGTTCACCGGCGGCGCCGAAGCGCTCGGCGTCGTCGGAACGGCCTACGAGCCGCTGCAGAACGAGGACCACGCCGAGTTCCTCAACAACCTGGCCGACCAGTCCGGCGCGGTCTTCGACACCGCCGGATCGCTGCGAGGTGGGCGGCATGTGTTCATCACCATGCAGTTGCCGGAGTCGCTCACGATTGGCGGGACCGACGCCGTCGATCTCAACATCGCGGCCCTCAACAGCCACGACGGCTCGGGTGCCTTCCGCATCCTCGTGACTCCGGTTCGTGTGGTCTGCGCCAACACCCAGGCCGCCGCGCTCGCCGCCTACGCGTCGAGCTTCTCCATTCGGCACACCCGCAACGCCAAGGCGGCCGTCGCGGCAGCGCGTGACGCGCTGGGGCTGACGTTCTCCTACGTCGAGGCGTTCGAGGCTGAGGCCGAGCGGCTGATCCAGACGACGCTCACCGACGGAGAGTTCGACGCCCTCATTGAGGCGACCTTCGGACCACTCGACCCAGACGCGAGCGAGCGCACCAAGCAGGCCGACGCCGACCGGCAGGAAGTTCTGACGTTCCTCTTCCACGACGCCGAGACCCAGGCCGGCATCCGGGGAACGGCGTGGGCCGGCTACCAGGCGGTGGCCGAGTACGTCGACCACTACGCCCCCGTGCGCGCCAAGCAGGACGCCCCGACGGCTCGAGCCAGCCGCCTTCTGACCTCCGACGCCCCCACGAAGACCAAGCACCGCGCCTGGTCGACCCTCACCGCCGCCTGACCGCCTCCCGCTCGACCTCCTCGCCTCACCCTCCGACGGAACAGCACGGCCACACACCCTTTGCACCGAGCTGATCGGCGGGTGTCCACTCGCCCGCGTCAGCGCGCTTGAAGGGCCGTGATGAGTCTGCGGAAGCTGACCGCGGGTGACGGCTACAGCTACCTCACCCGACAGGTGGCCGCCCACGACAGCACCGAGAAGGGCCACACCAGCCTCGCCGACTACTACGACGAGAAGGGCGAGTCGCCGGGCCGATGGATGGGCTCAGGTCTTGCCGGCCTCTCGATGACGCCGGGCGAAGCAGTGACGGCCACGCAGATGAAGTCCCTGTTCGGCCTCGGCATGCACCCCAACGCCGGCGCCCTCGAGGAGCAGATCGCCGAGCGTGGCGGGACCCGCACCGAGGTCGAGTCGGCGATCGCGCTCGGCAAGAAGTTCCTGGTCCACAACACGTCGTCCGTCTTCAACGTCCGCGTCGCCCAGGCCTTCACGACATACAACCGCGAGCACCGGCAGAAGTGGAACGCCCCCCTCCGGCCTGAGGAGCGCGCGCGGATCCGGACCGACATCGGCATCCGGATGTTCGTCGAGGAGCACGACCGAGCGCCGCAGGACGCACGCGAACTCTCCGGATTCATCGCCAAGGCCTCACGCCAGGCGACCAGCGCCGTCGCCGGATTCGACCTGACGTTCTCGCCCGTAAAATCGGTCTCCGCGCTTTGGGCGTTGGCGCCCCGCGACGTCGCCAGCGACATCCGAGCGGCCCACGACGCAGCCGTCGCCGACACCCTCTCCTGGCTGGAGCGCGAAGTGGCACACACGCGGGTCGGCCGAGGCGGCGTCCGGCAGGTGAAGGTGCGCGGACTGGTTGCGGCTGCCTTCACACACCGCGATAGCCGCGCCGGAGACCCGGACCTGCACACCCATGTCGCCGTGAGCAACAAGGTCCAGGCCGAGGACGGTCGCTGGCTCGCACTCGACGGCAGGCTCCTCTACGCCGCCAAGGTCGCCGCGTCGGAGCACTACAACACCCGGATCGAGGCGGAGCTCGTCGGCCGGCTCGGCGTCGAGTTCGTCGAACGGGCTGGGTCCACCACCGGCAGACTGCCGGTCCGCGAGATCCGCGGAGTCAGCACCACACTCACCCGTTGGTGGTCCCGTCGCCGCGTCGCCATCGAGGCTCGTCAGGCAGAGATCGCCGCCGAGTTCCAGCAACGCTTCGGCCGCCCTCCCACGGCCATCGAGGCCAAGTCACTCGCCGACCAGGCAACGCTCGAGACCCGCGACGCCAAGCACGGCCACCGTAGCGAGCGCGACCAGCGAGCGACCTGGCGTGCAGAGGCCGACGACGTCATGGGCGACCCCGCCGAGGTCGACGAGATGTACGCGCATGCGATCAACAGAGGCAACGCCGGCAGGGCCCTCACCCGTGAGTGGGTCGAGGACGCCGCCGCCTCGACCATCGTGGCTGTCGAGGAATCCCGAGCGACCTGGAACGTCTGGCACCTCGTTGCCGAGGCCCAGCGTCAGTCACGCCGGTCCGGGATCGCTCGTGAGGAAGTGGACCAAGCGGTCCGCGAGGTCGTTGAGGCCGCGATCTCCCGCTCCGTCCGGCTCGGCGTCGACGACCCGGTTGCCGAGCCTGCCCAGCTCCGTCGCCCCGACGGCGCGAGCGTTTTCGACGTCCACGGCGCAACCCTCTACACGTCGGCGAAGGTCCTCAGCGCCGAGAACGAACTCCTCGCGCTCGCCGCACGATCCGGTGGCCACGCGCTGGCCGACGTACGGGTCGAGGTAGCCGTCGCCGCGTCCGCAGCCAATGGCTTCGAGCTCAACGACGCCCAAGTCGCGATGATCCGCGACCTCGCGACCTCAGGAGCTTTCGTCCAGCTCGCCCTCGCTCCTGCCGGGACTGGCAAGACCACAACGATGAGTGTCCTCGCGGACGCCTGGACCGAGGGCGGCGGTCACGTGATCGGCCTCGCGCCCTCAGCCCAAGCTGCCCACGAACTCGGCCAGGCCATCACCGGTCACACCGACACCCTTGCCAAGCTGACCTGGACTCTCGCCAATGAATCGGCAGCGGAGTGGCCGCGCTGGATCCGCGAGATAGGCCCGAGTTCGATGGTCATCATCGACGAGGCCGGCCAGGCAGCCACCCTTGAACTGACGGCCGCGGTCCGATACGTCGCAGGGCGTGGTGGCGTCGTACGCCTGGTCGGCGACGACCAGCAGCTCGCCGCCGTCGGCGCGGGCGGGATCCTGCGCGACATCCAGCAGGAGTTCGGCGCCTCCACTCTCTCCGAAGTACGGCGCTTCGACGACCCGGCGGAGGCAGCGGCCACCCTCGCCATGCGCGAGGGCGATGCGGGTGCGCTCGGGTTCTACGCCGACGGCGCACGCATCCACGTCGGCGATCTCGGCTCCGTCGCTGACCAGGCGTACGACGCGTGGTCGGCCGACCGCGCAGCAGGGCTCGACGCCGTACTCCTCGCACCGACCCGCGACCTCGTCAGCCGGCTCAACGCACGGGCACGGGTAGACCGACGCTCGACGACACCGATAGAAGACGATCTGGAAGTCGATCTCGCCGACGGCAATCGCGCGTCGGCCGGGGATGTCATCGTGACTCGCCGCAACAGCCGCCGACTCGTGATCTCGCGCAGCAACTGGGTCAAGAACGGCGACCGCTGGCGGGTCGAGCAAGTTCTCGCAGGCGGCTCCCTCGTCGCGCGGCACGTGGAACTCGGACGCTCCGTCGAGCTGCCCGCCGACTACGTCGCCGAGCACGTCCAGCTCGGATACGCCACCACCGTCCACGGCGCCCAAGGCATGACCGCCGACACGGCTCACCTCGTCGCGACCGGTGAGGAGACGCGCCAGACGCTCTACGTCGGCGTCTCGCGCGGCCGTCAGGCGAATCACATCTATCTCGCTACCGGCTTCGACGGTGACCCGCACAGCCTCATCGATCCGAGGGCGCTCCGCCCGCCGACCGCGATCGACGTCCTGGCGGAGATCCTCGAGCGCGACGGATCGGACCGCTCCGCCACGACCACGCAGCGGGAGGCAGCGTCCTGCGCGACTCAGCTGCACGACGCGGTCACGCGTTACCACGATGCGCTGGGGTTCGCGGCCGAGGAGGCACTCGACGCCGACACCCTCACGAGCGTCGACCGGGACGCCGAAGCGATCTGGCCGGGCCTCACAGCCGAACCGGCGTACCCCACTCTGCGCGCGCATCTGGCGCTTCGTGCTCTGGACGGTGAGGATCCTGTCGTCGCGATGCTCGACGTCGCTGACACCCGGGAGCTGGGTACATCCAACGACCGGGCCGCCGTGCTCGACTGGCGTCTCGGAGGGTCGGCAACCGAGGGACCTCTCCCCTGGCTCGACTCCATCCCGAGCCAGTTGGCGGGGCACCCGACCTGGGGGCCGTACCTTCACGACCGCGCCGACCGGATCACAGGCCTCGCTGCGTCGGTTCGAGGGGAAGCCGAAGCCTGGGCGTCGGCCGACGCTCCGGCGTGGGCGTCAGGGCTCACCGCGGGCGAGGACGCCGTGCTTCGCGGAGACCTCTCGGTCTGGCGAGCCGCCTTCGCCGTGCCCGAGGACGACGATCGTCCGACCGGCCCAGTGCAGTCGGGATCGTCGACGACTCCGTACCAGCGAGACCTCGACCGCCGCGCAAAGGCAGTGCTCGGTGTTCACCGCGCCAACGAGAATCTGACCGAACTCCTGCCCGACGAGGTCCAGTCCGACGCTGGATTCGCCCGTCTGTCCGAGCGCCTCGGCGCCCTCCAAGCAGCCGGGCTCGACGTCCGCTCGCTGCTCGACAGGGCTGTGAACGTCGGCCACCCGCTCCCCGACGAACGCGCCGCGGACGCGCTCTGGTGGCGCATCGTCCGGCACCTCGGTCCCGCCGCCCTCCGTGCGTCGGCAAACCAGTCCCACACGCTCCGCCCGGCCTGGTCGACGTACCTGCGTGAGCGACTTGGTGAAGCTGTCGGCGAGCGGGTGATGGCCGATGCGATGTGGCCGGCGCTCGTCGCCGCCGTGCATGCTCGTCCCGCTGAATGGACATCCGAGCAGTTGCTCGAAGCCGCCACGTCGGGCGGATCCGACGTTCGTCCTGAAGACCTCTGCTCGGCCCTGGTGTGGCGCATCGCGACGATGACGGACGCGCCCTTCGACGAGCCGGAGCCATTCGAACCGGACTTCGCTCCCGTCGATTCAACGCCGTCCGATCCGGTCCAGAGGCTCGTGGGTCAGAGCACGCCCGCCGCCCGGATTGTCGAGCTCAACGATTGGGCGTTTGACCACTACTCCTCGATGTTCGATAGGTCGTGGGCGCCGGATTACCTCCGCGAGCGGCTGGGAACCGACCTCACCGAGGACGAGCGGTTCGTGGTCGGCTACGCACCCCCAGGACCGACGAGCCTGGTGCACCACCTGACGGCTCGCGGGGCGTCGATCGAGGAAGTGGTCGACGCCGGCCTCGCCCGCGAGACAGAGCGCGGCCGACTGGTCGACTCGTTCCGGGACCGCCTCGTGTTCCCTATCTATTCCGGCCGCGACCTGGTCGGGTTCATCGGCCGACGCAACCCGACCAAGGATGCTCATGAGTTCGCCGGGCCGAAGTACCTCAACACGCTAGGGACGGCCGTCTTCAACAAGGGCGAGCAGCTGTATGGCCTCACCGAAGGTGCCACCGACCTCGCAGCAGGAGGCGCACCGGTCCTGGTCGAGGGCCCGATGGACGCCATCGCCGTCACCATCGCGTCACGGGGTGAGTACGTCGGTATCGCGCCCTTGGGAACGGCCTTCACCGAGTCGCAGGCAGCGAAACTGAAGCCGTACCTACGCGACGATCCCGACCGGCTCGTCATCGCCACCGACCCGGACTCAGCGGGGTGGCACGCTGCCCAGCGTGCGTTCTGGCGGCTCGCCGCACTACGCGCGAACCCGAGGCACTTGGCGCTACCAGCAGGCATCGACCCGGCGGACATCCTGCGAACAGAGGGATCCGAGGCCCTCGCCGAGCGCCTCGCCACCTCCACCGGGTACGCCCAACTGCTCATCGAGTGCCTTGTTGAAGAGCGACTTCCAGCCCACTCTGACGCCTTCTCGCGAGTTGATCTCGGCCGAAAGCTCGCGAGGATCATCGGTGCGCTTCCCCCCGAAGAGTGGATGGAGAACGTCCAGCATCTGGCAGAACGTCTCGACCTGTCGCTGGCGACCATGTACGAGGAAGTCCTCGAGGCAGGCACGAAGTGGACCGATGAACCTCAAGCCTGCGTCGCGCGCGAACTCGCGATGGTACGGCCGTCTGCGCCGGCGATTACCCGGGCTCGCGCAGCCGAAGGCATTCGCGGAACCGGCGCAATCCACGAACTCGACTCGCCGTTCGTCGCCCCACGGACCAGCTTGCACGTCAGCATGTAGTCACCATCGCCTTTCATTGCGTCGGACGTCGCCAATACGCTCGGCGCCATGGACTTCGTGCTCAACGGACGCACCATCGCGCTGGACCCGACAACCGTCCGCGCCCGTGTGACAGCGGCCCCGCCCGACCCGATCCGTACGCACTGGGTAGAGATCGACGGTCGCCGTTGGCCGCCGAAGCAGGCTTTCCGAGTCGCGACTGCACTCCATGACGAGCCGTTCATCAGCCACTTTGCGCTGCGCGTCTTCCAGCGACTGGGATTCCAAACTAGTCCCATCCCCGGTGAGTCGCCTCGCTCTTCGGGACCGCGGGGAGCAGTTGCAGCCCCCTCACCGTCTCCCCACACGGATACCGATGCGCTGGAGGCGTTCCGGCGGCTGGATTCCTTTATGGCATCCAACGCTTTGACCTCCACCCTCGCGGCTCTGGAAGCGAAGCTGCAGGGCGTCAGTCGAGCCGACGCTGAAGAGATTGTGGCGTCATCCGGCTTCGACGAGGATCTGGTCGATTGCGCTCTCGTTGTCCGTGAGCGCGTCGGGATGCTCGACACCCTCATGCACGCTGCCGTCATCACTCAGGTAGTTCCGATGATCCTCGAAGACGGTGAGTTGGTGACCAAGCGCCCATCACTGGGCGCGGGCAACGATCCCGACCGCGTCTTCGACCTGGAGACAACGCACAGAGTCGCCGAGTTCAAGCTCTCGTCCTGGAAGGGCCACGACGGTGGTCGTCAACGCGGCCTGTTCGCCGACGTGGTCGGTCTCTCCATGGACGACACAGGCAGGCGGCGCCAGGTTTACGTGGTTGGCCCGCTTCCTGTCGCCTTTCTCAAGACCAGCAACCGAAACGCCGTGAAGACCTTGTCGAAGGGATCGCTACGCGTCCGTGACGCACCCGGACTCACTCCAATGATGACTGTCGCCGAGTTCACCGACTTGGCCAATATCGAGGTCATCGATCTAACCGGGCTGCTTCCCGGACTTCGCTAGCCTCGGCGCTTGTTCCGGGACCCGGTTCTCGAGCTCCATCACGGCAGTTCTTCCGGCTAGTCGTGAATTCGACTCCTCGTCCTGCCACCGTCGGCTCCGTCGACGAGATGGCTCGTCGCCGTCTCGGTAGATGGCGTTCCTGCCGCCGCCGGGGTTCGGTTGATGCCGCCCCGGTGGACACCCGGTCTCGCCGATGCGGTCGACGACGCGCTGGAGGAAGGCCGGCAGGGTGAATCGGTGCCACTCCTCCAGAGCGGCTGGCGTGCGCGCGAAGGCCGCCTCCCAGCGCAGGCAGGTCAGTGTCGCGAGCTCATGAACGATGTGCGGATGGAGGTCCCAGCAGATGGGGACCACGCGATCGGTACGCCAGGTGTGGTCCTCGTTGATCCACGCGACGACGTCGTCGAGCCACAGGTAGACGTTCCGGCGGATCTCGGGCGGGCAGCTCGGAGGGTCCCACGGCCGCGACAGCATCGCGACCCGCCGGCTCTCGTGCTCGGTCTCGTCCGTCGCCGCTGCGGCGAGGCGCAGCTCGTCGAGCAGCCGCGCGATGACGCCGGGCGGTTCCGGGAACGGTGCGGCCATCAGATCGGTCGCGGTCACCGACGTACCCCCGCGGCGTTCGCTCGCGCTTTGGCCTGTGCAAAGAGCAACGCCTTCCCGCGGCGACCATCGATGCAGCGGGACAGCTTCGCGACGAATGGCCGGGCGTTCTCGGCGACGACCAAGGCGTGACGCTCCGGAAGTTGCCTGATCTCTTCAGGACGAAGGACGGGTACGTCGTCGCCGTAGAAGCTGCTGCCCCAACCGCCTCGGTGAAGGTTGTAGCTGCGGCGGGAGACCCGGATGGTGCCGAGTAAGTCGGAGACCTCCTTGTAGAACTCGCCGTCCTTCCCGCCGCCGAAGATCACGATGTTGTTGGTGAGGCCGAACATCGCTCGTGCTTCGTCCTCGCCGTAGCAGATCACGAGCTGGCGCCAGGTCTGCGCTGCGTAGATGAAGGACAGGCCAAGCGCCCGCTCATTGGCAATGCGGGTGCGCAGGGTGGGCAGCGGCGTCGTAGACGGCAGCTCGTCGAGGCAGGCAAGGAACGACGGGCAGAGTCGACCGTACGGCGAAGCGATCGCCACGCCGAGCGCAGTGTCCAGAACGTGCTCAGCGATCGCGGTCATCAGCGGCGAGGCAGAGGCGTAGGGGTCCTCCCGCCCGAGCAAGTAGACGGTGCCGCGTTCAGCGATCACCTGCTCGAGATCGGTCGCGGGCCTACCGGTTCCGGGAACGCATCGGCGCCGGATCTTCTCTTGAAAGAACAACGCCACCGCTTGCTGGACCGTCGTTATCGTGTTGCCGGCCGTCCGGTGATCGCCGTGCAGCGCGCCGCGCAGGAGTCCGTCCCAGAACGGTGCCGCCGCAGGATGGGTCCGCAGGATCTCCTCCGGCTGCGATGCGTTGTGCGGGTCGGCGATCCACATCAGTACGTCGTCCAGCGATGCACCTTCGAGAGCTGCCGCGTGGAAGTACGCCTGGAGCACCTTGGCCGCCTCGGCTGCGTAGAAGCGAGCCGCCTCGTCGCCGGTGCCGCGGCTCACCGCCCCGCCAACGGTTCCCGCCGTGAATGCCTTGGCGCGCCGCTCAGCCGTCATCGAGTCGGCGCAACCGTCGACGGGATCCCACACCAGGGCCGGCACGCCGGGCGCCAAGTCGAACGGGTCGAGCACGTGGACGGGCCGCTCCCCTTCCGCCCGCGCTCCGAGAGTCAGGTAGAGGTCCTCGGGCTTGGTGAGCGTCACGAGCGCGGCGCCCGGAGCGGTGAGCAGCGCAGGCGTGAGCAGGTCCAGGGTCTTGCCCGATCCCTGCGGGCCGTAGACACCAGCCGTTCGGTCGAACGGCACCCATGCCTCGACCCCGCGCGGGACAGTAGACCGGCCAAGACGCCACCCGAGGTCGGTCGCTTCGGCAAGACTCATGACCGCCCACCGTCGAGGAGATCGGGTCGAATCGTCTTCCGCCTCCGCAGGAGCTGCCGGCGTCCGAGTACAGCGAATACCTCCTGCCTAGTCGCCATACCGAACTGAGCCAGCGGCCCGACCGTGCGCCACCACCAGGAGAGACCGATGACCGCGGCGCTCGCTAAGGCGAGTTCGACGACGACCGCGGCCGCGTAGACGAAAACCGTCGGCGGCACCGCAGCCTGGAGGCTGAGCGACAGCCCGCGACCAGCGTCTCCCGTCAGCAGGCCATGAAGGCTCTGCCCGAGTTCTGGCCCGGGCCAGACGAACCCATCACCGCTGAGCGCGAAGGCAAGCCCCTGACCCGCGGGCAGCGCGAGGAATGACCCGAGCAGCCAGATCAGTCCGATTCCCACGGGGATTTCCCAGGTCGTCGGGAAGACGTCAGTGCGGCGACTCTGAACCCTCACGCCCTTTCAAGCGCAGGAGCGAGCCCGAGTGGACAGCCTCCTCAGTGGTCACCGCGGGGGGGTACCCGACAGGTGAACAAATCCTCTCGCTTGGCGCGACGGGTTAGAGCCCAGCATTCACGAGAGCTCGGACGATCTTGACCCCCAACTGGACCCGGTCCTGCGCATCCACCTGATCACCCTCGGCGCCAGCCTTCTTCACGTGGATGACGTTCTCGGCGTCGGGAGCGAAGGGGGCAAGTGCGGTCTTCGCGGTGTCGGCCTGAACCGGGTCTTCCGGTAGGAGGATTTCCAAGCCAACGTCGAGGCTGCGGATTCCGACACCTGATTGGTGGAGCCTCATGGCTTGTTCCGAGCCTGTGTAGTCCCAGCTCCGGAACTCGGGCTTCGCCACTTCCCCGGGCATGGCTACTTCGGTCCAGATTGCCTGCAGGTATGGGTCTTTGAACGCGGATCGGTAGTCACGCCCGTTCAGCATGTGCAGCTTGTATCCGAACTTGCTCGCTTCATCACCGCTGACGTACATGCCTTGACCGGCTTCGAGCATGGCAGGGTACTTCACGAAGTAGTACCTCCAGTCGAACGTCGCCGTTGCCTCCCGGTCCGACAGCCAGTCGTTCGCAATGTCACGGAGGATGTCTTGTGGTTGGCCATCCCGACTGGCTACGTCCTCCAGCAACTCGTTGACTGCGGCTCGCATCGCGGATCTCGCTTCCCGGGAGCCGCTGGTGAGCAGGTCTCGCCACGACCCGCCGCCCCTTCGCTGGCCGGGAACCCCGAACTGCCTCCTCGAACCAAGTCGGCGGGAGTAGTCCCCTTTCGTAAGCAGTGCGGAAGCCAGAGACGGCAGGAGCTCATCGTTGGAGACGCTCTGGAAGTTGTCTCCCTGCTCCGCGATCGTGGCTGGGTCGAGCTCGAACGCGAACAGCCTGCCTCGGAGCAGGGGGTGATCCTCCAAGGCGCGGACGGCGGGTTCTACGGCCGGGTGCTCCTGCATGAGGGTGCGCTTGAGCCTCTCGTCGTCGACTCGCGCCTGGTTGAAACGCTTCAGACCATCGAGATTCGAGTCCGTCACCTCCGTCATGACCTTCGCAGTTGATGCAATCAGCTCTGGCATGTACTCGTTGCGGACTTCGTCCGGCGCTGACTCTGCGATGTTGCGAAGGGATCGCAGCCGCTGGCTTAGGACCTCTACAGGTTCGTCTGCGCACGACTGCCGGAAGATGATGACCGCATACAGGAACAGCGTCTCCGCCAGCGAGAACTGGTTGCTCCCATAGTGCTCGACGCAAGCTCCGAAGAGGTTCGGGTCTTGGGATTCGAAGAGCAGGAGCCCCGACCCAATGCCTCCTTCTACTGAAAACAGCTCGGAGAAGACCCGCGCGGGCTTGTTGTCGGATGGCGTGTCCCCGACCCAGGTGTCGAACGCGAAGAAGAGGAAGTCGAGGTGCAGGTCAGCATCCTCGTGATGTGTGAAGAGATGTTCCGCGCGCTCGAGGAGCGACTCATCGCCGCGGGTCGGTCCCGCCCGCCATTCGCAGACATCAATGATGAAGGCGATGTAGTTCATGAACTCTTCGTCGATGGAGAAGTCCCCGCCCTCGTAGTGCCAGAGCAGATCCGACCACTCCCTGTCGAACTTCCTACTGAGCTGTTCGTGCCTCCCGGAGGTTTCAAGCGACTTCTCAAGACGAGCCTTGAAGACCTCGAACTCTGTAAGCGGCTTGCCGCGCGAGTTCATCTTGATGTAGAGGTCGTCCCCGGACTCCATGTCCTCAATCGGCAGGAACAGGAATGAGGGACTGCCCCAGGTTTGGTTGACACTCGGGGTTGATGGTTCTCAGGCCGCGTCTGCGGCTGCGTAGATCATCTCAAACTCGATCGGGGTGAGCTTGCCGAGGGCTCGTTGGCGACGGCGGCGGTTGTACTTCGTTTCGATCCAGCTGACGATCGCGAGGCGCAGTTCTTCGCGGCTGTCCCAGCGGCGGGTGTCGAGGACGTTCTTCTGCAGCAGCGAGAAGAAGCTCTCCATGGCTGCGTTGTCACTGCTCGATCCGACTCGGCCCATCGAGCCGCGCAGCCCGTTGTTCTTCAGCAGGCGAACCACCTTCTTGGAACGGAATTGAGATCCTCGGTCGCTGTGCACGATGGTTCCCTCCGGTGAGCGCAGGGCGATCGCGTTGCGCAGCGCGGCGGCAGCGAGTCCGGACTTCATCCGTGAGTCGATGGAGTAGCCGACGATCTTGTTGGAGTAGCAGTCCTTGACCGCACACAGGTAGAGCTTCCCCTCCCTGGTGGGGTGCTCGGAGATGTCGGTGAGCCAGACCTGGTTCGGGCCGGAGGTCGCCCCCACGAAGTCGTGGCTCACCCGGCCCTCCTCATCGACGCTCGCGAGCAGGTCGTCATGGACAGCCGGACCGGGCTTGCCGGCCTTACCCCGACGACGGTGGTGGGAGGCGAAGACCCCTGCGGTTGAGCACAGTCGCCACACCCGGTTCTCGCTGGCGGTGATGCCGACGTCGGCAAGCTCGTCGGCGACGAACCGGTAGCCCAGGGTGGGGTCATCGGCGTGGATGCCCAGCACGACGTCGATGACGTGTGCGTCATCCCAGTCCCGTTGGGACACCGGGTCTTTGAGCCACTTGTAGTACCCCTGGGGCGACAGCCCCAGGACCCTGCACGCCACCGCGACCGGCACCCTGATGCGGGCACCGGTCGCGGCCATCTCACGGACGAGCGGGAAGACTATTTTCCCGGCAGGTTCGCCTGCGACAGATAGGCAGCTGCCCGGCGCAGGACCTCGTTCTCCTGCTCCAGCAGCCGGATCCGCTTCTTGGTCTCACGCAGCTCGACACGCTCAGCGTCGGTGAGGCCGGGACGGTGACCGTCCTGGACATCAGCACGCTTGAGCCAGTTCGACAGCGTGCCTTCAGAGATCCCGAAGTCCTTCGCGATCTGGGACAACGGAGCCTGACCCTTACGGGCCACTGCCACGACATCGTCGCGGAACTCCTTCGGGTATGCCTTCGCCATGGTCGACATCCTTCCAGCGAGGACGGATCCTCACAGGTCAGGTGTCAACCAAAGTCTGGGCAGACCCGTCAGCTGAATGCGGCCCACGTTGAGCCGTCTGAAGAGATCGTTGTTGTCGGTACCCTCCGGCGCTTCGTACCAGAGCAGGTACACATGTTTTGCAAGGGCCGTCCGGATGTCGATTGCCGCTTGCTGCGGGTCCGCCTGCTTCCCAAACCAGGTCTCGATCGCTTGGTAGGCCGCGTAGATGTAGTGGAAGTCGATGTTCGCGTGGCGCAGTTCTGGGTCGAGCGACTCGAGGTAGTCGCGGCTCTCTTCTCTAGTCTCGTAGGAGATCCGGTACTTCACGTCAGCGCCGGGAAGCCACCCGTTGTCGCGGATACACTTGAGGATCAGATAGAGGGTTGTGAGCCGCTGTTGGCCGTCGATCAGTTCCCAGTAGCCCTCGGTATCCCTCCACATCACCACGATGGGCTGCAAGTAGTAGCTGTGGGGTGTGGTGGCGTCGACGACGCCCGTCTTGATGTCCTTGAGGAGATTGACGACCTCGGACTCACCCCAGCGGTAGCCGCGCTGGTATGCGGGCACAAAGAACTCGCCGGAGAGCTCCTCAGAGATTACGAGCTTCCGAGTCAACTCGGCGTGGCGGGTGGCGTGGTTCATCTGTCAACCGTACTGACGGCGGAACCGGCCAGCCCAGGTCGGCGACTACTGCAAACCTGAAACGGCGCGCCGCTCCTGCAGTGGAACGTACGGAAACGCAGACTTCCGCCATCGTCCATTACTCCTCCCCATCGCTTGATGCGCACAGTCCTTTCGCCCCTGCAGACTCATCTGTACGCGCGACCGAGCGTCGACTCGCTGTCGAGGACCGTCCACTCGTCCTTGTCGACGGTGATGGCAGCAAGGCGAGCGATGCGCTGGGCCTGGGCGCGCTGCCCGGGGTCGAGCTCGACCGCACCGTCGAGGAATACCCAGTCGAACTGCTGCGGGGTGAATACGCCGACGTCGAGTGCCTGACGGATGTCTACCGGATACACCGCGCCGACGTTGGAGTGCTTACGCAGCATGAGGTTGAGCATCGCCTGACTGGAGTCGACCCCCGCATACCTGTCGGGGGCAACGAGGCCGAGATCGAGGACTCGGCCCGTGCCGCAGCCGATGTCGAGTACGTGCGGCGGGTACTTGCCGCGCCGGCCAGCGAGCAACCGCTTGACGTGGTCGGACTCACCCGCGGCGATTGGGTGCTCGGCGTCCCAATAGGTAGCGATGCCGTCGTAAGGCGACTCGACGCCACTCACTGTGGATTGCGCGTTCTGGATCCCGTACAACAAATCGGTCCTCGCCCGGTTCACCAACGTGGTGTCGGTGAAGAGGCTGTCCTCAGTCCACCAGCGGTGTTGCCCGTCCGGGCTGTGCAGGTAGATCTTGGTCAGCGAGTAGTACTTACCCGGCTCCCCGAATGTGTGAATCACCCGCGCGGCGCGGACCATGTCGTCGTGGGTAACGCCAGGCGTGCGGTCCTGCACGACGTAGTGATGCGGCGCGGTCTGCGCGTAGGTTTTCGCGAAGGTCCACTCCCGTGCGGCAGCGAACTCCAGCCACCAGTCGAGGTCGGCCTTCTTGATCCGGCCCTGAGTCAAGTGTCTTCTCCAAGTCCGTGCGTTCGGGCTTCCTGGAGCCAAGCATGAAGGGCACGACCGACACTTCTGCGGCGTCGTTCCTGAGCCAGGGTGACGTCCCGATTTCTGGACCGTCCGGAGCAAGCCCTGCCTGCACGCACTGACGACGTGGAGGCCGAGAGCTACGTGCGTTCCGCGAGCCACTGGCTCGGGTCGAAGTTGTCCGGTCCGTAGATGCTGCCGTTATGGAGATGCACCTCGAAGTGGAGGTGACAGCCTGTGGCGTTACCGCGCGCGCCGGCCTGCCCGAGTTGCTGACCCGCTCGGACTGATTGCCCGGCGTGGACGTCGAGCGACTGCATGTGGGCGTACCAGGTGGCCACCGAGTCCGGGCCGGTGACGACCTTGACCAGCCACGTACCTGCCCATGCCTGACTCGTGTCGATCTCGACTGTCCCGGTCATCGCCGCGAGAACCGGAGTGCCGCACGGCACGGAGAAGTCGGTGCCCGTGTGCCAGCTGTCCCAGTGGCTACCGGTGCCGCCCCAGTTGTGGCTGTCGGTCCCGATGAACGCCGGCGGGACCGGGTAGACATCGCCGCCCCGGCCCACGAGCGGCGATGACCCGCAGACCGCAGGTGCCGTCGTCAGTGAGGCCGTTGCGCCAGACCAGAGCTGCTCAGTGAGTCGGGTCGCGAGCGGCACCCACTGTTCGTAGAGCCCGCGGTACTCCTCGGCCGGCCGCTGGACGTCGGCGGCGACATCGGTGACCCGGCGGGTTTCCCACTCTGGAGTCAGGATGAGGTGCCGGAGGAAGGTCGTGGTGGCGTGCGGGACATTCATGACCTGCTCCGGCGTCCCCCAGCCCTGTGACGGACGCTGCTGGAAAGCGCCGAGGGAGTCGCGGTCGCCGTAGTCGAGGTTGCGGATGCCGGACTCCTGGCGGGCTGTCGCGAGCGCGATAACCGCAGCGTGCGGCTTGTCCGCGGTGGCTGGGAAGGCTCGGACGGCGGCGACGATCTGCTGCGCGACCCGCATCTGCTCGGCGTCCAGGTCCGGATCGCTGCTCGGCCCGACGGAGACCCCCTCCTCGCCGCAAGCCGCCGCCGGTGACGACAAAGCCTGGCCACCGATCATGACGATGAAGAGGATCGGGAACGCGATCGGAAGTGCGAGCAGTCCGACGGCGTACGTCGTCTTGCCGGCCATGCCTCACGCGACCGCGTCGTTTGTATACGTGAGCCGACGCTCGACAGGCGTCAGGACGGTCTGAACCTTGAATCGCTGGTCGCCGACCATCCACAGCGCTCGTCCCTTGTCCTGCATCGCCCAGCCGGTGACGAGGTCCTGCTGCATCCGGGTAAGTCCCAGCAGATGACCGAGCTCGGTGCCGACTTCTTCGTCCTGGCCCATGAGGATGCGTACGTCGGCGAGGTGGAGGAGGTCCTTGGCGATCTGCGCCGCTTGGCTTCCCTGGTCGCCGGCCGAGAGCGGGTCGGACGGCTTGTGGTAAGTCACCAGCTGGATGTCGCCGTCGTTGCGCGACAGACGGAGGTTGGAGTCGAGGGTCTTGACGGCTTCCACTCCGAGGCGGGTCTGCATCCAGGCTTCGTCGCGGAGCACGATGCGCCGGTCACCGACCTCGGCCATCTCCCGGATGCCTTGGCCCCACGAGTTGAGACACATCAGCGCTATGCCGACCGCAGCCTCGTTTCCGGCCGAGTGAAGGGCATTGAGGGAGAGCGTCTGAATCGGTGCGCGCCAGTTCGGCTCGAAGGTCGAGGGCGCGTCGAACAGCCCCTCAAGTTCGCCTTCGCATAGCGACCCGAGGGCGTCGCGGAGCGGCCGGGTGCTGTCGTAGAAGTCCTGCTGAGACTCGTAGCGACAGGCGGCGACCAGGTCCTCACTCGGATCGTCGAGGGACTTCCAAACCATCGGGATGGTGACCGGCGTCAGCCTTGTCTGCCCGTTCGTCCAGCCGATGAGGTCACGCAGAACGTGATTGATCACCCGCGCCTCGGTCGGGGTGAAGGGGACCTGCTGGGAACCGACGAGCCCTCGGATGAGCGCAAGCCAGCGGTTGAAGATGACTGCGGCCCGGCGAGCGGTCTCGGTGCGATCCTGCCGCTCCCAGTCCATCGCGAGCGGCCCGGCATCGAGCGGATTGATCCGTCCCGGCAGGCCGGGGCCGATGCGGTAGGGCTCGACGCGGAGGGCACGAGAGATGTCTTCGTACTCGTCCTTGACGTCCCCGAGGACAAGCGACCTGTATCCGAAACGAATCATGCGGAGCATGAACGCCTTCACCAGCGCAGACTTGCCACGGCCCGGTTTGCCGAAGATGAAGACGTTGGGGTTGGTCACCGGGATGGTGTCGTCGTTGATCCACCCCATCGGGTCGCAGTAGAAAGACCCACCGGAGAGGACGTTGAACCCCATCGGGGCTCCGGTCGGCGGTAAGCCGTCGCCGGCGATGAGCGGCCACATGACGGGGGCCTGTTCCGAGGTGGTCTGATAGCCCGCCAGGGGTGGGAGGGTCGGCGCCCAGCCGTGACCGGCCCTGCGTACTCCGCGGTGTCGGATGACCCGCGGAAAGGGCTTGTCGGCTGGCGGCTCCGGCGGCTCGGCGTCCTTGCGCGGCAGACGAGAGCCGAAGTCCGTGAGCAGGTGGTCGACGGACCGCGAGGTCGTACGTCGCCTGGCCATCGCTAGCTCCGGCGCTTCTTGGGCAGCCCAGTCCCGAGGGGGATCACGGCAGCCGCGAAGGCAGCATCGTGGGCGCCGTCGAGGGGCAGCGGCGTGAAGCCGCACAGGCGCACGGAGGCGTCCAGGCGACGGCCATAGTCCTGGGCGTTCCATGCGGCCGGGACGGTGATGGCCAAGGCCGATGAGACCCGGACTAGCGAGCGACCCCGCTCGAGCTTCTCATCGGTCTCATGCACCTGCTCGACGGCACGGCGGTCACGTGCTCGTTCGACGCGCCCGACCTTGCGGCGTACCTCGGTGGCCATGGCAGCCGACATCTCAGCGCGTCCGGTGCTGCGCTCGGCGAGGCCCTGGCTGACGGGTCGAAAGAACACTGTCAGGGCACGGCGCTCTCCGACCTGGGAAGGAACGAGGGCTCGGGCAAGAGCGCCCATCACGGCGCCCTTGCGTGGCAGCAGGATCGTGGCGGCAATGGACTCCCATTCGCCGTGTCGGTAGGACCGCAGGGCGGTCGTCGCATTCGTCGGACCCGCGGCAGCGACTGGAACGCCTGCCCCGATCGTGTCGTCGTACCCGTGGTGGATGACCGAGTCGGCCAGAGCAGGGGCGTCCCCCGGTTCGAAGCCAGTGCGGATCGCAATGGCGAGCTCAGCACTGTCGAGCCAACTGACCTGCGTGCATCTAATGGCACCGAGTAGACGCGATTCAACCTCGCCGAGGACGCCGTACAGGATGCGGGCTCGCCCGCTGAGACCACGACCCGCCCGTCGCGCGTCTTTCGAGATGGCATCCTCCCGAACAACGACGGTTACGAATGCTTCCGCTCGGATCGCCGCGCCGCTGATCGACGCGTCGAGTTGTGCATGGATGTGGGCGGAGAGCTCGGGCTCCGTCTCGCGGGCGTGCTGGCGCACCCACTCGGCTCGCTCGGTGCCGTCGTCGGGAACCGTGCGAACACAGATGGCGAGCACGTCGATCTGGCTGCTGGCGGAGGCGGCCTCGAAGAGCTCCGAGAGACCCGCACCCATCCGGTCGCGGTCGGCATCGTCGGCCATGCCGATGCCGGGGTGGAGGATACGAGCCGTAGCCGCCCATGTCCGGGTGGCATGGTTCTGGATGATGGCTGGCCGAACGCCTCGTCCCGCCATCGTCGGTCCGTCGTGGATCTGGATTCCAGTCAGGACACCTGGGAGGTCGGCCTCGGCCGGGTCATCGATGTCACCCGCGGCCCCTTTCGACTGCCACCGGGTCCAGCCGGCCCCGCGACCCACGACATGCCGCGCAAGGACACCGATCCACTGAGCAGCAGACCAACCGCGCACGGGAACGCAGATCAGGGCGACGGCGACGAGCCACAACGGCACTAGAGCGAGCAGCGCAGCCCACTCTCCGACCGACATGGCCAACCAAGAAGGAAACGCGGCAGCGAGGACGAGGACGACTTGTGGTCCGGTGAGCCCGAGGAACCAGCCCTGGCGGTCGCGGGTGGCGGATCCTCCGTAGACAGTCATGCGAGGAAGGCTCCGTCCTCGGCAACAGCGGCCGCTTCGTCTGCATCGGCGACGTGGACGGGGTCGTTGGCGACGCCGCTGCCTTGGTCGTACCCGTGGCCGATCCGGGTGCGCTGCGGGTACGGCTTACCGGCACGACGTGGCGGGGTGGTGTCGTAGTAACCCTGGTGGCCGACCCCTGCTTGGCCCATCACGTCCACCGACATCGAGGCACCGGTGGCGGCGACACCGCCAACGACGTCCATCGTCTTTCCGACCGCCTTGCCGGCGCCGCCGAAAGCCCTAGCGGCGCGGGACTGGAACCTGTTGGCGGTCTCGGCGTCGGCGCCGCTCTCGCTGGTGGCCCGGCCGTCAGCCGAGGTCTGGGTCGCAGCACCCGAGCCCTGGTCCTCGGTGCGTCGGCCCGAAAGGAGTCCTGATACTCCGCCGTTGGCGGTGAGGGTAGTGCGGAAGGACGCCCCCGATGCCGTGCCAGGGTCGACGAACGCGAGCAGCCGGAAGAGCACCATGGGGCAGAAGCAGGCGATCGCGAACACGACGCAGCCAACGACAGCCATGCCGACTTGAGCCTCATTGGCCCGGATGACGTCCGACATCAGGCCGTCGTTGCGCTGGACCTGACCCGCCTCAGGGAAAGCTGCTCGCGAGATCTGTACGCCAATGCCAACCACCAGCGCCAGCAGCGGCGACGTGAGGCATGCGGCAACGAACCATCGGATCGACTTCCACATCCACGCCTTGGTGCCATCGCCGAGTGCGCCCGCGGCCGCGATCGGCATGGTGGCGGTCAAGATCAGCAAGGCCGCCTCCCGCACCAGCATGATGAGCAGATAGCCGAACGCGGCCGGGATCACCAGGAACAACGCACAGACCCCGAGGACCGCCGCCTGGACCGTGCCGACGACCTGGTTCGGCATGCCGGCGGATGCCGAGTAGCCGGAGAATGCGGGCACGTTCAACATTTCGCTGAGAAGCCCACGCGTGAGTCCGGCACAGCCGACGACCAACGCGCCGCAGACAACAATCCAGCCGGCAACGACCGCGCCGTACTGCGCGACCCCCATGGCAAGAGCGCCGAGCGACCGTCCGTCCCGGCGTACAGCCGCGACACCCACCTGTCCGAAGCCGATCAGGAGGGCGACGAGCAACGAGAGCCACAGGGTGACGCTGTAGAGGTGGTTGAGACCGGGGTCGGTCACATCTGGCGTCAGGAAGCGGTCGAGCACGCTGAAGACGAGGTCCATCAGCCAGAGCGCGGCCGACCAGAGCGACATCATCATCGCCGTGAACACGTCGGCGAGGCCTTCCTTGACCTGGTCTCCGAGCCAGTGAAATGGGTTCAGGTCGATCATCGGCACGAGCTCAGCGGTCATGGCAGGAACTCCAGCCACCGGTAACCGGCGTCGTACGACGCCTGCGTCCCGGGCCACAGCGAGGGCGTCGGTTCGGCCTCCTCGCCGGAAGCGATCGCCCAGCTGTCCCCGTGCCAGGTCATGTGCTGGCAGTCGGCTGCAGCAACGCGGTCGGGCGGATTGCCCACGACTCTTGCCGTGACAATGAAGTCGACGCAGACGGTCGCCATCCCTGTGCCAGCGTCCAGAACCAGGCCCATCGCCGGTTCGAGCTGAATCGCAAGATCGGTGGACCCGTTCGCCGGAAGCCCGGCCGCCTCCAACAGCGTCTGGACGGCGGCGACACCGGACCAGCTCTCCGCAGATGGGCCGCCGGGCGCTGCCCAAACCGCGATCACGTCCTGCGCGGTGACCACAGACGCCGACTCGATCGCGCGCCTGTCGATCGCGATCAGTTGTGCCAGTGCTCCCTCCGCTGTTGGCGGGAAGCCGGTCCCGACCTGAGCCCCGCCCAGTTTCGATGGCTGCGGGATCCTGATCGTCCCGGTGTGCCCGGTCGACAGTGGCCCGGGCCGGGCTTCGTCAATCGAGGTTGCGCGTGCGGCTGCGGAGTCACGAGCCGCAGTGCCGGATTCGGCGCTCGGCGAGTGGGGCGTCGCTCCGGCTCCGAGGAGCTCGATGACCGACCAGACAATCCCGGCCACGACGGCAATGACGACGAGCACGGCAACGACCAGGAGGAGCTGGAGCCTGCGCCGGTTCCACTCCTCGGGGCCGGCCAGCATCCGTGCCACTGAGGTCCGCGCCGACATCAGCAGTTCCCCACGATCGCGTTGAGGATGCCGTAGATGGTGACGTATCCGACGGCGGCCAGCACCGAGTAGATGAGCCCGGACGCGCCCATCTGAGCGGCGCGGGACATGCTGCCGAGCTTGCCGACCACGAGTGCGCCGACGGAGATGAAGCCAGCGGCAATGATCACGGCGGCCACGCCGTACTTCACCCAGCCGAGCAACATATCGGCGTACTTGTCGATGCCGGTCGGCGCCTTCGCGCAGACGTTGTTGATCGCCTCAGCAATCATCGCCGGCGTCCTTTCCATCGATGCGGTGCGGAAGGCCCGACAAGGTCGGGCCAGAGAAGCTCGATGACATGTCGCCCTGCGGCGCGCGCACTCGACGGCAACGGCTCTGCGTCGACGCCGTTCAGTTCGAGATCTCGGTCATGTGGGAAGAAGACGATCCGACCGTCGCTCATGGCGCGCTGAAAGGTGGGGCCGAGCGACGCGGCTACGACCTTCGGCCAGCGGCTGCAGCCCACGACCGCAAGAACCACGCCGTCGGGCAGGTCTGTGTCGGCACGGCGGACGCTTGGGAGTGTGGCCCGGCAGACCAGGACCCGGCTCTTGAGCGAGTCCATCCGACCGTCGACGACAAGGTCATTCGAGAACTTCGGGGCCTCCGCCTCGTGCGTACGCCGGCGCAGCACCTGGATCTGCCCTCGTCGCCCCGCTCGCCAGCCCGGCACCCGGGAGTCCACCTCGCACTCCGCGGCGGCGAAGGCGTCCGGCGACGGAGCCAGATCCAGGAGCGTCCCTGGGCGTCCGATGGCGTCCAGTGCGTCGGCGAGGGCAACTGCGACCGTAGTGGCTCCGGCACCGGGGTGAGCACCGACGACGCACGCGCCGCGAACGGGAGAAGTCCCTGCCTCAGAAGAAGTCGCGGGGCGGGGTGCCTGTTGCCGCCGGACCGCCGCCACGAGATCGGAGACGGAGACCGCCTCCGTGACCGCCGTACTCACGACCCACCTCCACGTGACGCTCGCACCTGAAGTCCTGCTCGAATCAACTCCGGATGGACGGTCGCGAGGATCCTGCGTGCCTTTGCCGCCCTCCGCATCAGCCTGAGAAGTTCGTCGAGCTGGTCGATGACCGTGTCGAGGTCACCGATGCTCATGGTGTCGAGGAGGTCCGCGACCCACTCCGGGTCGCCAGCGTCGAAAGGTAGCGTCGCGAGCGCCGTACAGGTGCGCATGCCCCCTTCAAGCGCATCGACCTGGGGCGAGTGGACACCCATCACGCGACCTCCTCCAGGAATGTCGAGGCAGCCTCGCGCAGCTTGGCGAGCACCTTGTCCCTGGCGCGGGAGACCGACTTGGTGCAGATCCCGCGCTCAGAGGCCATGCGCTCGACTGCTGCCATCGAGCAGGCGCCGCGGAGCCATTTCGGGATCTGAGCGTTGTGTCGATCAAGGTCCATCAGGGCGTCCAGCAGCGCTATCTCTTCGTCGTCGATCACGCCCTGACCGGCGGCCCAGTTGAGGAAGATGGTGAGTTGGTCGCGAGAGTCGAAGGCGTCCAGGCTCATGCTCATGCCGGGCGTCTCGTCATGCTCCGCGAGTGCCGCGAACACCCAAGACTGTGGATTCAGGAGCACGACCCTCCGACCCAATGACCTTGAGGTGTCCGGCATCAGCGTTGCGCGGACGGCCTTCCTGGTGCCGTGGTGGATCGCCGAGGCGTGATGACGCCGGCGGCTCCGCCAGTCGTACGAGCGAATCTGCTCCCAAGCCGCGCCCACAACGATGCCCTCGACGTCGCCGCCGGCGAGGTGCCAAAAGTGCCGGGCGATGGTGCGCACCGAGCCGCCGAGTTGATGCAGGACGGCGACTGCGGCCAGTTGCTCGTCGTGTCCGTCCGTAGCCGCTAGGCGAAGCAGTGCGCCGAGGGCCTGGTCCTCGGCCTCGCCACGCAGCTCACGCACGGCCTGTAGCGATCCGACCCCGGCGAGGTCCGGCTCAGCGAGGCACCACTGGCCCCAGCGTTCCTCGTCGACGAGCTCGTCGAGTTCCTGGGGCGTGATCCCCACTTGTCTGATGAGAGGCATGGGCTGAGTTCCCTTCCGTGAATCCACGCGGAACTCCACGGAAGAAGACGGGCCTCACCGACACGCTCACCAAGCGCCTCACCTGGTTGCTCACACACCGAAGAAATCTGAGACTTCTTGCCGATGTGAGGCTGATTCGCGCTCACGGAGACGAACGGACACCATCATTCGCGGAGCGAAGCTCGCCCGCGCGGCGTTGCCTGGGAGGTCAGGTCAGCGACGCCCGCTTGCCGCCGCCTGGTCGTCACTTGTCCTGGGCAGATGGTTGCTCGAGCGACCAGTTAACCTCCGGCCGGCCCCATTCGGCCAGCAATCGGTTGGCTGTGGTGAACGGTCTCGACCCGGCGAGCTGATTGTGCGCAGTTGCCCACGCTTTGGGGTGGGCGGCCGTGATGGGCTTTGGGTGCCGGTTCTTGTCGATCAGCTTCTCTTTGTCCTGTGCGGCGCTCCCCCAGAGGATGAACACGACTCCTTCGAGCTCGTCGCTGATGGCGCGGATGACGGCGTCGGTGAACGTCTCCCACCCGAAGCCTTGGTGAGAGTTCGACGATCCGCGGCGGACGGTCAGGGTGGTGTTGAGCAGGAGAACCCCCTGCTCGGCCCAGGCGGTGAGGTCGCCGTGTTCGGGGAGGTCAGCCGGGTGGATTTCGAGGTCGGCGGCCAGCTCCTTGCGGATAGTTCGTAGCGACGGCGGGAGGTCGATCCCGGCGGGGACGGAGAACGCCAGCCCGTGGGCTTCGCCGGGGTTGATGTACGGATCCTGGCCGAGGATCACGACTCTGACGTCGCGAAACGGAGTGAGCTTGAGCGCAGCGAACACGTCCTCGGGTGCCGGGTAGACCTCGTGGTCGGGATTGGCGCGCTCGTCGGCGACGAATCGTTCTAGGACGCCCCAATACGGCTTGCTCGTTTCGTCTTGCAGCACATCGAGCCAGTCGCCTGGGATGTCGAACGCCATGATGCCGTCGAACTCAGGCTGCCTCGGCATGCTGTCGGTGCTGTAGACGGGTCCGCGGTCCGGGACGATCAGGGCGCCCCCGATGAGGATCTCGTCAGGGCATTCGGTTTCGCGGTATCCGATGATCCAGAGCTTCTGGACGGGGTTGTATCGGGCGGAGGGTTCGTGGGCGAAGAAGCCAGTGCCGTCCTTGGTCAGGTAGGCGTTCGCTCGGGAGATGGCGCGGTCGCGTTCTCGTTCCAGGGTGCGGACGACCTTGTATGCGGTGAGCTCCACCGCTTCGGCCGAGTCGATGTCAGCGAGCAGTGTCAGAGCCTCATAGTCGGTGTCGTTAGGCGGCTCGACTCTCTCCGGTCGGTCGGCCTGTTCTGCCTGGTCGTTCACCTGCTTCTCCTCTTCGCTGTACTTGAGTATCTCGGAGCCCACCGACAGAGAAGTCCGATCTCGGTCGATCGGGACGTCGGGGCCGCGGCTCACGGCCAGGCAGGGCACCTCGGCACGGGATCTCCGAACAGTCGGCCGGCTGCCCTACGGTGAGGGTATGGCGGACGGCAGCGGCATTGAGTGGACCGAAGCCACGTGGAACCCCACCACCGGCTGTGACCGGATCAGCGCTGGTTGTGACAACTGCTACGCGCTGACATTGGCAAAGCGCCTCAAAGCGATGGGCAACCCCAAATACCAGGAGGACGGCGACCCGCGTACGAGCGGCCCCGGCTTCGCTGTCCAAGAGCACCCCTCGGCGCTGGATATCCCGTATCGATGGTCAGCTCCGAGGCTGATCTTTGTGAACAGCATGTCGGACCTGTTCCACGCCAAGGTCAGCACGCCGTTCATCCAGGAAGTCTTCCGCGTGATGGAGGAGACGCCGCGTCACACCTACCAGCTCTTGACCAAGCGACCGCGGAGAGCTGTTCGGCTGGCCTCTCACCTACCGTGGCCCAGCAACGTCTGGCTCGGCGTCAGCGTCGAATCGGAGGGCCAGCTCGGGCGACTGGATGAGCTCAGGCAGGTGCCGGTGGCAACGCGATTCGTCTCGGCCGAGCCGCTGCTCGGATCGCTCGCCGGGATCGACCTGAACGGCATCCACTGGCTCATCGCTGGTGGGGAGAGCGGGCCGAACCACCGCCAGCTCGATCCGGCGTGGGTCCGAGAACTGCGCGACTCCTGCCGCGAGCAGGGCGTGGCGTTCTTCTTCAAACAGTGGGGCGGCACGAGGCCCAAGAGCAATGGACGTGAGCTAGACGGGCGCCTCTGGGACGAGATGCCCGTACCTACGCCGGCGTGAGCTGCAGCGTGTAGAGGTCGTCCACGCCCTTCGGGTCCGTCGAGGTCTTGCCCGCTGCGAGCGCGTTCTTGATGGCCTGGCGCAAATGCAAGGTACGCACCACGCCCACCAGATCGCTGCCGAGGACCTCTTCAGGTCGGTCGATGATGCGGAACGGCTGACCCTTGGACAGCTCGGCGATGATGCGCTTCGACAGGGTGTCGATCCACTGCGTCTTGAGCTTGGCTTCATCGGCCGTCCACGTAGCCTCCCAGTCGGCAGCAGAGCCGAACAAGTCGTCCTCAGCGTCTTGCTCGGCGATGTGCTTCCGCCACTGCTCCAGACCCTTCGAGGCTGCTTCGCCGAACGCGACCATGCCATGGATGCTGCGCGTCGCGAACACGAGGTAGTACACCGGCTTGAGGTTGCCGCGCGGCTTCACGTCGATGATCCACGTGCCGAGGGCCCCCGCCTTCTCACGTAGGCGCTGCGCATACCCTTCAACCACGGCAAGCTCGGCCGCCTTCTTCTGGTCCTCGCTGGCGTGCTTAGTCGGGCAGCTCTCGAGCCACACCGCGCGCCACCAACCGCCGCCGAGCGCGGAGTCCGCCGTCTTGAGCGAGTTCTCGATCGCCTTGTCGCTGTAGAGCATTCCAGCGAACCGGCGTAGGTGCGCGGTCAGGTTGATGAGGACCTCGGTCGGGGGTGTGCCGGGTCCGCTGGGACGGGCGAAGATCGAGGCGACCTCTTCGAGCGGGATCGGCAGCCCGCATGGATCGAGATAGACGAACAACGGGATGTTCTCGACCGCGTCGAGGAGCACAGGCAAACGCTTGGAGATGCTGTCGTCGGTGATCGTGTAGGAGACGCCCACGCCTTCCGCCGCTGCGACCTCGTGGAGTCGTGCGATGGTATCCGCGTCGTCCTCCACGAAGTGGCACTCCAACTGCCGAGGGCTGCCCATGCTGGCCAGTTCCCTGGCCTTGCGGAGCAACATCGCCCCGGAGCCCTCAGCGCCGTCGGCATACCTGCCGGGGCCGGCGTATCCGTCGATGAACGCCACCCGCCCATCCTTCGACGTGCTGCCGGTCTTACTAGCGAACGGCGTCACGTAACGGTCGAGTACGGCGTGCTTCAGCACGGCAGCTGCCTGCTTGGCCTCATGGAACTTACTTGTGTCACTTGACAAGGCTGCCGCCCTCGAGTCGATCTACCTTAGGGTGTTCAGGCTAGGCGCCGATGGCGTTGCCGGAGTGGATATCGAAGGTGCGACCTGCCTCCAGGGTGAGCGCGACGTGCGCGCAGCGCATCAACCTGGCAGCCCGTCTCGCCTGGTTACTCGCGTGAAGGGCCGTTGGTCGAGCCGCTCCGCGATTTGCTTCGTCCGCTCTGACGGGTCGAGCGGAGCCCGGTCGTCGTCGGAGCGGTTGAAGACCTCGCGACTGAGGTAGTTCTCGGCTTCTGCATCCTGGCCCATCGCCTTCATGGCGCGGGTCAGATCGAGCCGGGGCTTGTCCTCGGAGGGAGCCGCGGCGATTGCCCTCTCAGCCGCCCACAACGCGAGCTTGGGCTGGCCTTCGGTCAGCCCGAACGTGGCGACGATGTGGGCGACGTCGACGATTGCCGCTGTCAGGTAGTGGTCGAACGGCGTGTCGACGAGCCAGCCGTACCCCCTGTTTCGAGGCTGGTCATAGGGCCTCCCGGTCACCAGCTCCAGTGCACGGCGCAGGTCCTCGATCCCTTCCGGGCCTCGGGCCTCACCGCGTGCTCGAAGCCGCCGGAAGAGATCGGCGTCCACGATGATGCCCTCGATCCGGTAAACCTGCTGGCCCCGTATCCGCACGGCGTTGGGCAGGTACCACTCGTCAGAGGCGGGCTGCCGGCCGAGCCACTTCCGGAGCTGACCCAGACGGGTGTGCAGGGTGTTGTTCTGGATCCCGAAGTCGGCCGCCACCTCGTTCGGTGTTCGTCCGGCTGGATGGGCGGCGAGGTAGGCAGCGAGTTCGGCGAAGTACGCCGGCCTCGACTCGACCTCTTTGGTCTTCTCACCGCCCGCGAGGAGCTCGACCGGTCCCAAGACTCGGAGCTTGGGTCGGCTGATTGCCGGATCGAGCCAGTCGGCCAGATCAGCCTCGAGCGTCGGGTCCCCGCCAAGTGGCTTGCCACCTCGCTCGGCGGCACCTCCGGGGCCAATGCGGCGAGATCGTCGGCGGTGGTCGCCGCAGCCTCGACGTAGGCACGATCAGGACGCGGCAGGACAGAGTGAGGGTCGCCAGTGCCGCGTCGTGGCACGGTCAGCTCTTGGACGAGGGCGCCAGCCTCGTCGGTGCCGGTCGGCTCGGCGCCCGGGCCGGTCATGCCCGGGATCGGCTCGTCACCCTCCGTATCGGCGTCGGCGAACAGTTCAGCCAGGATCGCCGCCTCTTCGCCGGTCAGTCGGTTCGGGCGCACGGTTCCCCACGGTGTCTCCAAGCTCCCTTCCCCGGTGAGGCGGAGCGTCAGCGCCCGGGCGTCGACCGCCTCCGTGGCAACGATCAGGAGGGCCACCGACGTGCGGGCCGAGGTGCGTTCCACCTCGTTGAGCAGGTCCGCGATCGCGTACTTCGAGACATCGCCGTCTTGATCTCCGACGCGGCCGATGGCCACGGTGGGTACCCATGCGTCCTCACCGTCCGCCACGCGTGACGCAAGCACATGCCGACCAGATGACTCGACGGTGTCGGCCACCTGACGGGCGAGTTTGGTGAGTCGATCGATGTCGAGCCTCGGCTCGGCGAAGATGCGCCCGTAGTTCAGCGGGGCGACCTCGCCGGCGATGCCGGCAACGCTCACGATCTCAGCGTCCGACCATGGATTGAGCGCCAACTCTGCGGCGACGAACCGGGCCAGGTCGGCCGCGGCGGCCGGAGCGCCCACGATCTGGGTGACGCCGGCCGACTCCAGATCGAGGAGCCACGTTCCGCCGTCGGCGTCGTTACCGAGAGTGACCATCGCCGGGTAGGGCGAGATTCGATCCCATGTCGCCGGGGTGTGGCCCGCCGAAACGGTCCACACCGATCCGTCAGGCGAGGCGATCCACGGGTCAGGAGCCGCAAGTTCTGGGTGCGCGAGTTGCAGCTCGAGCCGCTCCTGGTCAATGCGAGCCGCCGCAGCGTCCGGGAGGCGGAGCCCCGAACTCTCGATCAACTGCGCGAGCTCCCGTAGGGCGGAATCGAAGAACGCCACCCGTTGACCAGCTTCATTCCCGATGGCCCTCAACACCTTGTCGTCGGCCCGCAACGGCGGCGCCACGCTCGGCATAGCCCGACCGGAGCGCCTGTTGCGGGTCTGGGTGCGCCGTCGTCCGACGTACACCGCAAGCATCCCGGCGGCGAGGAATCCGCCACCACCAAGGAGCGCGCGGGTGATCGTGGCTCCGTCGACGTGGAATCCGGAATCCTCGAGCACCCCACCCGAGCCGACCGTCGTCTGGTTGTCGGTCTCCGCCGCGCTTGACGGGGCCACATCAGCTGGAGCCGACGTCGGAGCCGACGTCGGACTCTCCTCCGCCGCGGGCGGGTCGGACTTGGCCGGCGGGACGACCTCCGTGTCGGGCGGTTCGACAGGCGGTTGCACGTGCTCGACCGCCGGAGGCTCCTTGGCCGGCTGATCCGGGACGACGAAGCGCTGCCCCGGGAAGATCCGGGCTGGGTCCTCGATCTGCTCGGCGTTGGCCTCGTAGATGCGTGGCCACGCGGAGCCTTCGCCGTACGACTCCTCGGCGAGTTCCCAGAGTGTGTCTCCTTGCTTGACTGTGACGGCGCGGTCGACGACTACGTCGCGCGGTGCGACGGACGGTACGAGGAGCTCCCAGCCAGGCAAGATCGTCCGGGCATCATCGAAGGTCGACCCGTCGGTCATCTCGCGACCTCGGTTGAGTTCAGCGATCTCACGCCACCGCTCGCCTGCGCCCAGGTGCTGCTCGGCGATCGACCAGAGCGTGTCACCGCGTTCGACCGTGACGCTGATCGTGGATCGCCGCGCAGCCGAAGCAGGGGCTGCCGCGTTGGACGACATCTGAGTTGTCACGGCTGGCGTCCCAGCTGGAGCGGGTGTAGCGGCATCAGCGTGCCCGATCCACGACGTCGTCGTTCCTGTCGCGGTGGTGGTCAGACCGATGGCGATGACGGCCTGGACGAGCGACCGCGCGAGCGCCTGCTGCCCGCCGAAAGTGCCGGGGACACGAGCGAGCCAGTCCGCGGAGCGCCCGGTCGCGAGTCGGACCTCCGCGATCAGTTCGACGACGACGCAGATCACGAGCTGCACCCAGAAGACCCAGGCGACGCAAGCGATCAGCCCCAGCAGGGCGCCCGTTGTGAGCGGTGACGTCCAGGTCCACTCGTCGGGGATCGGATTGCCCACCGTGCCTAGGAGCATCGCGGGGACGCCCACCGCGAGTACGACGAGGATGACGGCGGAGCTCAGCCCTCGCAACAGGATCCCTGCCCGGCGGATCGCTGTCATGGCAGGTCCTCCTCCGTGATGGCTCGAGCGGACTCGGACTCCCTTATCGGGAAGGACGCAATGCCGATGACGCCGAGGATCTGCGTCTCGGACGCACCTGTGACGGTCACCGTGACGGTGTCCCCCGACACGCTGACGGCGCCGCTCATCCCGGCGTCATGGAGATAGTTCTGCGCGCGCGCCTTGGCCGCCTCGACACTGATGGCGTCATGGCCACTGCGCACGCTGGCCGAGGAAAGAGAGTCGGCTCCGACCCGGGCCGCTTGGGCCGCGGCCCGCGATGCAGCGATGCGGGCGTCCATGACCCTCCCGCCATCGACAACGAGGCCGAGGAGGACTGTGAAGGCCCCGGAGATCACCAGGATCGCCCAGATCGAGGCGCTACCTCGTTCGCTGCGCACGATCATGGGAAGTCCCGGTGTTGCTCAAGCGGGACGACCGCCGTGAACGTGAATGTCTTGGATCCGGGCAGCCCGATGCCAACGAGATCCGACAAGTCAGCGGTGCAGGCGATGGTGGCTCGCACCGTCCCGCCGGGGTTGAAGTCGCCGGCGTCAATGTCGACCTGGAGGTCGGCGCACGCGCGACCGCGCTCGGCCATCGAATGCTCGGCGGCCTTCCTGCCGGCCTGGACAGCGGCCTCTTGGTTGGTCGTCAGCGAGGCCGCACGCGCGGCGGCGTACGCCGCGTGGTTCGTCTGGCTCCGCGCATCGACGTACCGGGATCCAGCCGCAACCATGATGATCGCCGCCACCAGCACAGGAGTCAGGAGGACGGCCTCGATCGCCATCGCGCCGCGCTCGTTGCGCCTCATGGCGACTCCACGAACTGCTCGACGGGGCCCTCTATGCGGACGGTCACATGCACGGGCAGGAACGGGACCAACTGCTCGACGTCGCCGGTCACCGTCGCCGAGGCCGTCGTCCCGCTGCGGGTCACCACAACGGTTGTGTTCGACAAGGTGCCGAGATCGCTGAGCGTGTGATTGCCAGCCTGCTCTCCGGAGGCAGCGGATCCGTCATACGCCGAGGCGGATGCCAAGGCCTCCTCAGCGGCCGCCTCGGCCACGCGGTGAGCGTGTGCCTTCACGGCGTACTGAAGCATGACCAGGAAGACGAGCATGAGCGCGCTGATGACGAGGAGGAACTCGATGGACAGTGCTCCTCGCTCGTCGCGGATTCGGCGTGCCCGATGCATGGGTCTCGTGTTCAGGGTTGTCCGAGCTTGTTGGTCTGGCCGGTGACATACGCCTTGATCGCGGCAACGGCGATGCCGGCGATGGTGATGACGCCGAGCGCGATCAGCAGCCACTCGACAGCCGTGAACCCGCGCTCGTCTCGCTCGCGCTCGGACAGGCGGGCCTGCAACCAGATCACCAGGATCCTGATTTCCTCCATGTTGCTCTCCTGCGGGTGGTGGCGAAGTCAGCCGGCGAAGAGCCGGGCGACCGAGGGGTAGAGCTCGTAGGCGAGGAAGGTGAAGACCATGACGATGAGGGCGAAGCGCATCGACTCGGTGGCCTGAGCGGAAGCCGCTTCGGCGTCTGCGATCCGCTCCGAGCGAAGGGTCTCCGCCCGAGCGACCAGGGTGGTGCGTACCTTGGCGCCGTCATCGTTGGCCAGAGTTAGTGCCGCGTCGAGATCGGTGAGTTCGCGGATGCCGAATCGATCACCGAGCTGACCCAGCGCGTGCCAGGGCGTGGTCCCGGAGAACCGGGCGCCGTCGATAGCGTCCTGGAGCTGGGTGAAGGCCCAACCTGTGCCGATGGCCGCCGACGCGGGCAGCGCTTCCGCATGGCCCCGACCCGCCTGCATCGACATGGCAACGAGGTCGAGATAGACCGAGAGCGTGCGCCTGAACTCGGCGCGCTTCTTCTTGGCCTTGTCAGTCAGCTCCTGGCGAGTGACGAACAGCATCGCTCCCGCGAGAACTGCACCCACGGCCGGACCGAACACGAGCGGCAGCCCAAGTCCGATCGTGTTGAGGAAGCCGAGGACGACGAGTGGACCGACGAAGCCGACGATGGCCAGCACGGTTGTCTTGCCGACGTGTTGCTCGATCGTGGCACCCGTGACGGCCAGATCCTGCGCAAGGTGCTTGACGTCACGTGCGCGTCGGAGCACCTGGTCGACCATCCAGTTCTGGGCCTTCCCGCCGACAGTCGTCGCCTTCGGTGCGCCGATCCGCTGGATGCGGGTGGCGCGTGCTCGAGACGCGTCCCATCGCCGAACGGCACTCGCCAGGTCGGGACGTGGCGGCACCGCGAGGCGGTAGGCGTGGAGTACGGCGATGGCCACAACGCCGGCGGCGAGCATGAACCCGGTCACGACCGTGCTCCCATCCGGACGAGATGCGGTTTGTACGAGGCGATCTCAGTGACGTGGTCCGGGGAGGTCAGGAATCTGGACTCGGGCTCGCTGTTGGACAGCGAGCGCATCCGGATGAAGGCGCCGAGGAAGACGGCGGTCAGGATGGCCAGCACGAACTGTCCGAGCGGGGTTGAGTAGGGCTCAACCCAGCCACGGGCGAACACCGCTTGGAGGGCGACGAAGCCGACGACAGCGAACGCGATCCGCTGGGCCTGCCGACGAAGGGCACGCCGTTCGAGCTCCACCTTTCGACGCATCTCTAGTTCTGTCCGGGACGACGCGGCAAGCGATGTGAGGATCCGCTCCAGCCCACCCGCACGTTGCCTGACGTTGAGCGACAGCGCTGCAACGACCATGTCGGCAGCGGGGTCGTCGACGTCGTCGGCGAAGCGTGCCAGGGCCTCGGGCAATGGAACCCGTCCGTCAAGCCTCGCGGCCAGCTCGCGCACCGGCCCGCGAAGCAGTGCGTGGGTGGCAGGAACGGTTGCGGGAATGGCCTGTTCCAACCCGGCGGCCGCAGTCGCGGTGTCCCGGAGTGACTCAGTCCATAAGGCAAGTGCCTCGATTTTCTCCAGCTGACGGCGTCCGGCCGCGCCACCGCCGAAGAGTCGGGGCCAGAGGAACACGATCACGCCCGATGCGAGCCCGGCCAGAGGCCAGCGTGTGAGGACGAGGGCGGCTACCCCGACGGCGGCGGCAACGCCGACCTGGCGGGTCTTGGTTCGGCCGACCGCGCCACCAAGGGACAGCCTCGGTACGGCGCTTTGGCCTCGAGCGAGGCGGAGTATCGCCACCAGGCCGAGTGCTGCCACGGCGGTGGCAGCGAGAAACTCGAGCATGGCCATCAGGACCACCCGCCCGTGTTGGGACGCCAACCGACCGCCATCAGCTCGTCTTGGGCGCGGACCTGGACCCCGTGTCGTCGTACGACGTTTCCGCTCGGATCGAGGCCCCACAGCTCGTTGGTCTGGAGTTGTCCGTCGTCGCTGATCCCGGCGATCTCGCGCACGGACTCCACCAGGCGCCGTTGACCTTCCTCGCCTCGGATACGACGAATGAAGACGATGAAGTCCAGAGCGGTGGCGACGAGGCGGACGGTCGCCTCCCACGGGAGCCGCTCCGGCGCCTGGATGGCGTAGGTGGCGATCTTGTGGACTACGTCGGAGGAAGAGTTTGCGTGGATGGTGGACAGCGATCCGTCGTTTCCTTGGGTCATCGCGTTGAGCATGGTGACGACCTCGTCCCCCAGGACTTCTCCGACGATGACTCGGGACGGGTTCATGCGCAGGGTGTCGCGGACGAGCTCGGCCATCGTGACCGCGCCAGCACCCTCGGTGTTGGGGAGCCGCTCCTCGAACGCGATGGCATTGGGGTGGTGGTCAATGTCGCCGTCGAGCCCGAGTTCCAGCGACCGCTCGACGGTCAGGATCCGTTCATCCGGGCCGATCTCCGATGCCAGTGCCCGGAGCAGAGTCGTCTTCCCTGCGCTGGTGGCGCCCGCGACCATCACGTTCTTGCGTGCGTGGACGAGCGCCGAGAGAAGCTCGGACATCTCTTGGTCGACGGTCTCCAGTCCAACGAGGTCCTTGAGCGTCACTCGGGTGTGGCGGTGACGGCGGATCGAGACGACTGGCTGCTTCGTGACCGACTGAACCGCGTAGAGGCGCGATCCGTCCGGCAGGCGAAGGTTGACCCGCACGTTGGCTACGTCGAACGCCCTGGCCGACAGGCCTTCGTGGGCCGCGAGAGTCTGGATGGTCTCGACCAACTCTTCGTCGGACCCAGCGATCGGCCGAACCTTGGCTGTCGTGCCGTCTGCGTACTCGACGTAGACGTGTTGGAAGCCGTTGATGTCGATGTTCTCGACGTTCTCGTCGTCCAGGAGCGCCTGCAGGCTTCCCGCGCCGAACAGCCGTGCCTCCAACGCTTCCACGAGATCCTGCCGCGCCTCCCACGCGAGCGTGTCACCGCCCGTCTCCGCCAGACCGGCCTCATAGTCGCCGATGACTCGCTGGACGAGTGCCTTTCCATGCTGGACGGCATCCGGGCCGGCGAGCGAAGGCAGGTTCGCCGATCGGCGGCGGGAGATGTCCTCCTGACGAAGTCGACCCAGTTCCGCCTGGAGGCGCTTGATCAGCGTGTAGTCGAGGTCGGTCATCGACGTCCCCCCACGATGGACGGCTTCGATGCCGTCGCCGGTGATCCGGTCAGGGACTCAAGACGGCCGGTCACGTCGCGGGCGGTCCGGAGGAGGTCAGTGCGCGAGAGTCGGCCGCCGGGCTCCTCGCCCGCCTCCAGGCGCCGGACTCCGGACGGGTCGTGTGCCAGGAACCCACAGTCCACGACGAACGGCTTGACCGGAGTCTCCGCGAGGATCCCGCGCAGGTCCGCCACGTCGGCGGCGCCGTGCCGACTAGTAGTCACCAGGAGCGGAAGAAGCCGTGGAGCCGCACCACGCAAATGAGCCAGGTGGGGCGCCACGCGGGCCAGGCGGTCGCGCAGCCGGATGACAGACGACATGTCGGGGCGCCCGACCGCGATGACCAGGTCAGCACGCGCGGCGACACGCAGCATCGATGATGCGGAGTGCAGGTGGCCGAGATCCACGAATACCGGGAAGGCGCATCGCACGAGTGCATCGGTGAGCGGGGACCAATCGCCGATGTTCGCCATCTGCTCCGCCAGCACAGGGCCGGGCACGACTCCGGTCGTGGAGTTCAACGCATGGGCGTGTGTAGCGACGGGATCGTGCTCCCGGTCGGCGCGCGCGGCGGTTGCGACCGACAGCACGGTCGGAGTCTCGGGAAGGGTGGAGCCTCCCGGGTGGAGCCGGATCGCCAGATCACCGCCGGCAGGGTCGGCCTCGACGGCAATCGCTTGTCCGGTCCACGCCGAGGCGAGCGCCAAAGCGGTCGTGGTCACTCCGGGCGAGCCCTTGTCTCCGCACAGCGCAATGAGCATCACTCATCACCCCCTGCGGGAGCCTGCACCAGCGCCACTCGCCCCGCTGCCACGTAGGCGGTGACACGCTCGGCGACCGGTTCGGGCACGACGAGGGTCAGGCGAGTCCCCGCGCCCTCGATCGCCGCAGCCGAGGCGACCGTCGCGCTGGGGGCCAGGACCGTCGGGTTGTCGAGGTTGCCCGGCGTGCTCGGGTCACCCTCGGGCGGCACCGCGATCACCACGACGACGTCGCCCGGCGCGAGCCCGGCGGGGGCGCGGGTGGCCTCCAACTGAAGGCCGACCACCCGCTCGCCCGGTCCCGGGAGTGGATCGGCGGTGACCATGTCGCGCGTCAGGATCTGGCCGTCCACAAGGCCGACCGCAGCCGTGCTGCCGATGACGGTGTCGCTGTCGGCCGACGGGATGGCACCTTTGACGCCCGAGACCTCGATGATCTCCAGGTCGTTGGCTGTGATCACAGAGCCGGCCGGGACTGGCTCGGCGATAGCGAGCACCGGGCGTTGGTCGCTCTTCTGCTGCCAGAACCACCCGGCGAGGAGCACGGCCATGACGACGAAGAGCACCGCACCGGCCCATTGGCCGTACCGCCGAGGCACCCGGGGAAGGTCATGGCCGAGGGACATCGGCCGTTGCGTAGCAGCCATGGGCCGCTGGTCCGTGGTCGCACGCGGGTCGGTTTCGGTGCTCACTGGACCACCACCGTCTGGCGCTGAAGGACACGCATGGTGCTGGCTCCTGCGGGCGCATCGACGAGCCCAAGGTCACCGCCGGTGGTCGGACAAGTTCCCGAGCAGCTCCAGGTCACGTGGTAGCGAATGGTCGCCGAGATCTGGAACTGCCCTTGTGGCGCTCTGTCCGAGGTCTCCTTGTAGGTGTAGGCGCAGGTGGTGCTGGCAGCTTCCGTCATGCCCTGAACCCACGGTCTCCCCGGCCCGTAGCACGTGATAGCGGTCGGTCCGAGGTCCCAGACCGTCTGCGAGGGGGAAGCCGTGACGGTCACGGTCGTCGCACCCGCCGTGACGGACTTGTGCAATGTTGCCCATTGGCCATCCGGTACCCACAGCCAATTCTCGACACCGATGTACGTCGCTGCGGGCGGCTCGGGTGCGGTGTGTATGTCGGCCCTCGCGAGAGGCAACTGTCCGAGAGCCGTGGACGCGAGTTGCTCGGGCGTGGGCGGCCCGGGCTGTTGGCCCGGCGCCGTCCACATCATCTGGACGTTGCAGGTGGTTGCGGTGCCGGCAGACGTACAGCTCGTGCACTGCCACACCGAGCCGTCGGTATGCCCCTGCCATGCCGGGGTTCCCGGCGGCGCGTCGTAGGGAGCGGCATAGCACTGGGGCCCCGACCACCAGGTGCCGTCGTGCGTCTGGCAAGGAACCTCAGTGCCGTCGGACTTGTGGCAGCCGACCGGCGCCTGACCACCCTCTCCGGGATTTCTTGGGCCGGGGCTGCCTGCGCTGCCTGGTTCACCGGGATCGGTGACAACGACGCATACGACCCCGGACCCGACGCTGACGGGATTCGTTCCCGCTGGGCACCCCGAGTGGCCCGCGGCGGCGGCCCGCGGCGTCATGACGAGCAGCGGTAGCAACAGGGCCACCACCAAAATCGCGAGAGCCCGGTTCAGCATGTCTGGCCCTGCTCCGCGATTCCCGAGCGCCACCAGGCCTCACCGGTGTGCTTCTCCAGCCGGACGGTATAGATGTGCGGCTGCTTGAACTGAGGCTGATCCAGCGTCTTCCCATCTTGTGTGACGACGCGGCCCGACTCGTCAAGGCAGCGGCGCAGGACGATGACGTCGCCTCTCGGCCCGCCGAGCTTGACCGACCGCGGCTTCGTCCACACGCTCTTGGTCGAGCCACTGACGGTGACTTTGTTGTTGGCGACCTGGGCGAGATTGCCCCATGCCGTCGACCAATCGAGGGCGTAGCGTTGGTAGAACTTCTTCGCCGCGCCTGTCGTCTGACCGGCCGCGTAGAACTTGTCGTTGCGCGTGGTGAACGTGTCGTACTCGTCCACCGCCGTCTCGTAGGCGGCCCGCTCCTTCTCGTCGTAGCCGGCGAGTTCAGGTGGAACAGAAGACGTCGGCGCCGAGGGCGCCGACGTGGTCGGATCTGGGCTCGGAGGCCGGGCTGGTGAGGCCTCCTCGTGGCTGCAAGCAGCGCACGTCACCACCAGGAAGGTCGCGAGTACTAGCCGAGATCGCAACACTCCAGCCTCCGAGTTGGCGCGCCGTGATGTTGAGGCAACCACGCTACGCCCGAATCGGGCACTTCGGCAGACCTGCATATTCAGCCACTCTTGGCACACCACGTCTGCCTCCTGACCGGGATCCGCCTCTTCAAGCGCACGAGTGTGCGCGAATGGACACGAAAGCCAGCGTGACTCTTGGGCACCGCCACCGGTACCGGCGACCGCATGCCTGTGGAAAAGGGGCTATGAAGCGCGGGCCGTGGACCCCCTCGGCGCGGGCAGGCGCAGATTTGGTCGGCTGTCATCGAGCTCAGCCATGAAGCGCTCGAGGTCGTCGTTGGGGACCCGGCGCGACCGGCCGACCTTCACCGACCGGAGCTCGCCGCTGGACATCAACTCGTAGACCTTCGTCTGGCCGACCGCCAGGCGCGCCATGACCTCGGGGATCTTCAGCAGAAGGGTCTCCATCTCCACTCCTCGGGAATCGGGACCTTCTTCAAGCGCGGCAGGCCGATCGAGTGGACAGAGGGACGCGGGTGCCGCCCAAGATCCCCGGGGTGACCCACGGTGCTAGGTGGTTCGGTCGATGGCGTCGACGATCTGGCGGATCTCGGCGACGTTCAAGGGTCGGGCGAGACGACGGGGTGCGGCGCTGTACGTGCGGGACTAGTGATGCCCAGGCGCGCATCGGGAGCATTCTCGACTTGGACTCTTGATGGATCCCCCGCAGCTACCGCAGTGCGGGCAGACGTAGTCCGACTCCACCTCTCCATCTCGCCAGCATGGGGATGCCAATGCGTCCTGTCCGTACGTGCGCTCTACCCACCCGGGCCCCTCAGGCGCTCGGCGTGGCGCGTGGCGCGTTGGCGCCATGAAGGGGATTCGGCCCTGGCAGGCGCCGCATCGGTGATGCCCCCATCGAGCACCACATGAGTCACAGGTGACGAAGAGCAGATTCCCTACTCGTCCGCGGCCCATCGCGACAATGTCGGCTCGTTGCCCGCACGCAGGACACACCATGAGCCGGTCGGCGACCTCGCCGGCGGCCGCGATCAAGTCTGGTGTTCTTTCCAGCAGATCTGTGAAATCGCGCTCCCAACCGGTCCCCCGGCCGCTCCTCAAGCGGCTACCTACCCAGGTGCGCAGTCGCTCCGCTTCAGCGGGGACCATGCGCCGCCGGACGCAGAGCGTGTCCTGGTCGGCACGGAAGAAGAGATCGGCGAGCGGAGCAGAGGCGATCTGGGACTCGACGAGGGAAGAGATGATCTTCCGGGGCAGCCCGCTGTCGCCATCCACAACGCGAGGAGGGTAGGCGTCAAGCGCGGGTGTCCGGACTGCGTCGGCCACAGCGCGGGCCACCCGTTCGAGGCTTGTGCTTTCAAGAGGGGTTACCGGCACCGCGGTCGCGAGGTAGCGGCCGGTTTGACCGTCGGCGCCGGCCGAGGTCAGCGACATGGCTGCCGCACCAGGAAGCCCGGCCGCCAGCCGGAATGGTGCCAGGTTGACGATAACCGTCGGCGTCCTAACTGCCGCCTCGATGCTGGCCCAACGCACCAGCACTTGCTCGGGTCGATCGCCGGGCCCAATAAGGTCGAGGAGGGGGACGAACCGCGTCTCTTGCCCCTCGCAGCGTAGGGTCACGGTGCCGTCCCCGCCCCTGTACAGCTCGGCGTCCGCCCAAGTCGCGGCTCCGCTCAGGCGTGTCCAGGTTCCGGGGGTTGGTGCTTGGTCCGCGTCGGGTCGGTAGCCGAGATCATTCAGGGCTCGTACGATCAGCACGAGGGCGTAGAGGGCGAAGCACTCATGGCGCTCCAGCAAGCGGTGGCGGCGCTCGTCGGGAGTTTCGGGAGTCGGCGTATCCCGTTCGAAGGCCCGCCAGACAATCCCGGCAGCATGGTACTTGTCGTTGTCTGCGATCACGTTGGTCTGACGGAGTTGACGCCGGCCTGTGCGGCGGTTGCCGAGCAGGCGCACCAGCCGTGTGCTGCGGAGAGCCTTGACCGCCGCGGCGAGGCGCTCGAGTTCGGCGAGAGTTTCGGCGGCCCCGCGCGCGAGAGTGCCTGGGTCGTCGCCCGTTCCGCCCCAGAACTCGTAGAGCCGCCTTTGGCGGAGGTGAGTCCCCTGAGTGGTTGCGTCGTCGAGCTCGGCCAGCCCATACCTGGCTCGCTTCAGTTGGCGGATCCGCCGGGCCAAGCTCGTGCTGAGGATTGGGTGGACGAGTTCGTTGACCATGCGATTCTCGTAGAGGTTGGCGTCCTCCACGCGGAGCAGGGCCAGCGCACGCCGGGGAACAGGGCCGAGGAGTGTGCGGCCGGCCCAGTCCTCCGTGCGGGCGGTGAATCGCTCGATGGCTCGCTTCGCCGGCCGACGAACCCTCGGCACCGGCAGTAGGTCTACCTCGTCAGTCAGTCGAGTGAGGGGCTTCTGGCAGATCCGCGCGATCGACGGTAGGTGCTCGGCGAGCTTCTCCTCTCGTTCCTCCAGGAGGAGGTCGTCGGTGTTGCGCGCCTTCGGGTCCGCCGCGATCGCGAAAAGGTCCCAGGACTCAATGCTCCTGAGGTCGCGCAGGTCCGGAATGTGGTCGGCGAGGGCATCCAGGTCGTCGGACGCCGCTCGATCGCGATCGGCTTGGGGGTCGAGGACGTAGCCGAGGTCATCCAGCCAGCGACCGGTCCATCCGCTCTCCGGCGCCGTAGAACGACCTGTCACTCGGTCTCGGGTTTCGTTCACGGCTAGCCGATGCCGCCGCTGAGTCTGTGGATCTCGTCGTCCAGTTTGGCGAGGGAGCGGGTCGGCGATCCGCCGCTCTCGAGCTTGGGCCAAGCCGCCTGGAGCTTGTCCTTGAGCTCGGTGAGCTGGTCGGGGGTGATTTCAAACTGGTCGCGGACCTTGCGGATGATCTTGGCCTCGATCACGTGATCGACGGCTTCGGTGACGGTGCCGCCCGCGGCAAGGAAGACCGGCACGAAACGATCGAGCTGAAGGGGCAGGCGATTCGCCCACCCAATCCTCAAGGGTGTGAACAGGGGCCGGACCTCATCGGCAATGAAGCGCCGCGCACCTGTGGCCGCGGTGCGGTGCTGCCTCTCCGCAAGGTCGAACGCGTCCTTGAGTGCGATGAAGGAAATCGGGTCTTGGGGATGCTGGTCGCTCGCGGGGAAAGACGTGTACGTGTGTGGCAGTTCCTGGACGTGGGATCGGTCGTAGGTCTTGTCCGCGAAGGAGACGGTGGTCTCGTCGTGGTTGGCGGTGCCCACGAACCACACATTCTCTGCGAAGGGCAACTTGGATCCGTCGACGAAGAGGTCGGGAACGTTCGGGACGGGACTGTTCAGGATGTCGAGGACGGCCCCGCGCTCGAGGTTCTCCAGCTTCGAGAGCATGGTGCCGAAGTACTGCTCGGGGTGAGCCAGGTTCATCTCGTCCAGGACGATGACGGTGGGAAGGTCTGCGTTCGCGGGGAGAAGTGCGCGATAGAGAGCCTTGGTGAACTCGGTCTCGTTGAACCGTTTCTCAAATGCGTTGTAGAAGCCGAAGAGGTCGTCCTTGTCTCGCCATCCGGCCTGAACCTCGATCACGCTGCTGTTTCCGCCGAGCGCGCGGAAGAACTCGATGGGCAGGCTGGTCTTGCCAGTCCCTGAGATGCCCTGGAGCAGGTGGAGTCGGCTTGACGCAAGGCCGGCGAGGAAGAGACGGACGTCGGTCTCGGAGTAGTAGAACTGCCGCTCACCCGCCATCCGTTGACGTACTTCGTCCGCCAGGGCGCGGAGGGTCAGCTCCCCCGACCTGGTTGGTGGGAGGCGCAGCATGGCCGGGTCTGCGTCGTAGCCGCTGAGGGTGACAAACGGCTTTCTGTCGGCTTCCTGGGCTTGGAGCTCACCCCAACGTGCGCCCATTTCGTCAAGGGCTGCCCGCAGGCCGGCGTTCTGGCGTTCTAGGCCACGGGCGACCTCGCGAGCGGTTTCCAGGTCTCCGACAGCGACGAGTTGGCGGTCGAGCCGCTGGCCGACCTCGTCTCGCTGACGCCGCCATTCGACAGCGTCGGCTTCAGCTTGGCGCGTCCTGGCAGCCAGTGCTTTCAGATTCTCCAGCTGGGCCGCGTCGGGAACGTTGGTCAAGCGGTCCTCTAGCTCGCCGATTTGAACGCTGAGGCGCGCATTCTCTTCCACCAACCTCTCAGGCCGCTCGCCCAGACGGTCGAGCAGGGCCCGCAGCGCGGCACCCTCCTCTTCGGCGGCCTTGCGTGCCTCCTCCTCCTTCTCGCGCAGTCGCTCCGGTCGCGCGAGCTTCAAAGCGACGTCGCGCTCGGCGAGCTCGAGGTCCTGCTCGTGCTTGCGTTCCAGGTGGCGCTTCTGGTCGTCGAACAGTGCGCGCTCGGCCGCAAGTGCTTGAGCATCGCGCGCGTGCCGTGCACGGTCCTGTTCGAGGGCCTGCCGGTCGTTGTCCAGTTGGAGGCGCTCCTTCGCTAGTGCGGCGCGTTCCTCGGAGACACCGACAGTCCGGCGGGTGGCAAGCTCTTCCTCCAGGGTGTTGATTTCGATCTGGAGAGCGTCTCGCTTCCCACGGAGCTGCTCGGTCGCCTTGAGCTGCTCGCTGGCGAACCCGGACGCAGCGTCGGCGCGCTTGTCTTCCAACGAACGCTCTTCCTCCGCGACAGCTCGTTCGCGGACTGCCAGATCCTTCTTGTGCTTTGCAATGTCGAGCTCGTCGTCGCGGACCTTCGCTTCTCTCGGTGCGAGATCCCCCTCGCGTTTGTCGGCCCGCTGCTTGGCGCGCTGCCACAGCTCCTTGAACCGCAGCGCGTCCGCCCACGCGGCGCGCAGCTCTCGTTCCACGACCCGTAGATCCTCGGGGGCGTCCGCCAGCGTCTGCGAAGGACCCCCTCCTGGGCCGCCGCCGTCCGGGTCAGGCGGACCTTCTTCGTTCTCTATCTCCGCCAGGACGTCCTCGACGGGCTGTGCTGCCTTGTAGCCCGGCTTGGCGGACCGACCCTTGTTACTGCGACCGCTCATGGTGATCCTTC
Source organism: Nocardioides aquaticus (assembly GCF_018459925.1). Lineage (NCBI taxonomy): Bacteria > Bacillati > Actinomycetota > Actinomycetes > Propionibacteriales > Nocardioidaceae > Nocardioides > Nocardioides aquaticus. The sequence goes on along the minus strand of NZ_CP075371.1, from coordinate 1,605,023 downwards.
TGATCGTTGAGTGCTTGCCGTCCGAGGTCTTCGACCTGGAGAGCGCATCTGCTCAGGCGCTCGAACTGTCCTTGAGTGCCGCGAAGGACGACGAACTCTGCGCCCAGTTGGACGAGAGCCAGGACGTTCACGGCCTGGAGCTCCGAGCGATGCCGACTCTCGAGGGCAAGGCGGACAAGTTCTTGGGAGGTGCGACGAGCCTCAGCGTCGTGGTCGCCAAGCAGGGCCGCTGCCTCTGACTCGGTAATCCCGAACGCGGCGGCCAACGAGCCCGCGTCGACCATGACGGGCGGGAACTCAGAGGGATCAATCTGACTGCGGAACCACGTGTGGGCGCAGTACCTCCTCAAGACGAGTTCGACGGCCTCCAGCAGCTGTCGCGCAGCTCGCGCTGAACGGTGAGCCTCGAAGTCCTGGCGGGCTTTGAACAAGCCGAGGACCGACCGCCCCAGTGGCGAATCGGTCGTGGACGAGACGACTGTGACTGGCTCGGCATCGACGGCACGATCGAGCCATGCGCGCAGCGTCGGCTTCGACCGCGCGGTCTCGTGCAACGAGCGGGTCATTTGGAGTTGCGGGCGACCGGCTGCATCGACGACAACCGCTTCGTGGTCGACCACTTGGATGGGATGCACCAGCAAGCACAGCTCGTCGGCTCCGACCAAGGTGAGCCGGCACTCGCCGCCGGGGCGTTCGGCCGCGAGTCGCACAAGCTCGTGAGCGGTCGGGCGTGCTGGATCTGTCTTGGGTGTGAAGAGCGCCGCCGCATGGATTCGACGAGGCTTGCCAGTCGTTCCCGTGGTGAAGGTGGCTCGGTCGTGTTGCCAACGGACGTCGACGGCTGGACGTTCGGGGCCGATGGTGGGGTTGAGATCGTCGGTGATCAGGTCCCGGTACATCCAGCCCAAGATGGCCGACTCGCTGACGAGCGCCCGCCCGTCCTCAGTAACCTTGATGCGCTCCAGACGAACCCGGGAAACCAGGTGCGTGATCAGGTCGTCGGGCAACTGCAGCGCCTCACTGATCTGGAGCGGCGCCGCGCCGGCCGCCACGAACCGGGCGACCGTGGTGAGCAGCACGTCTCCCTGAACGTGCGAGACGCCGTCGATCAGGGTCCGCCACCTCTGCGCGGGCGCGAGCACGACGAAATCCGTGCGCTCGTCCAGCTCCTCTGCCAGGTGCACGGGGAGGTCACGCTGGTCGACGGCAGCCATGGGCACCCCCGGTCAACTGGTGGAACGCCGCCAACGCCGGCACCTTCTCGTTCGCGTGGTCGTGTGTGAACATCGCCGCGTCACCGACTACCACCAGTAGTCGCCGCTGTCGGCTCATGGCGACACACAGGCGATTCGGCAACGCCAGAAAACCGAATCGCGGCTTGTTCCGCGGGGCCAGTCGTTGGGAGCGCGTCGCGGATAGGTACACGACATCGAACTCACGCCCTTGGAAGGCGTCGACCGTTCCGACGCGGACGCGTTCAAGGCCGTCCTCCGACCACAGGAGCCTCACCGAGGGCGCCAGGGAGAACACGTCCCCGTCGCGGACCGCGTAGCCGATCCTTTCGAGTTCCTCCCAGATCGCGCGGACTTGGCCGGAATAGAACGCGATAACCCCGAAGTTGAGATCCCTGCCTGCGTCCAGGGCGGCCACGAGCTCGCGGACAATGACTTCCGCCTCGATCCTTCGGGTCTTGCTCCGCCCTGTCTCAGGCCCCAGTGTTGCGGGCACGTCGATCCAGGCCGCCGGTCGGCCCTCGTATGCGTCCAAACCGTGTTCGAACTCGGTCGGGTCCGGACGGCCATTTGTGAAGGCCTCGCCGTAGGGCTCGTAGAAGTGGGTACTGACGAACTCGCCGAGGACAGGGTGAGTGCGGAACTGCTGGTCCAAGGTGACGACCCGGCTGATCCCATCGGCTCGCTCCAGTGCCCGCAACTGCTGGAAGAGCTGCTCGAACATCGACTTTTCGAGCACGCGCTTCACTTCGGCTTCGGGATCCGAGTTCTCGAGAGTGTCGACGACGTCTTCGTCGAGCATCTGCGGGAGCTGGCGGTGGTCGCCGACAAGAATGATGCGGCGGCGCGCGAGGGTGAGCGGGATGAGGAGGTCGAGGGGGTTGGCGCGAGCCGCCTCGTCGACGATCACCGTGTCGAACTCGAGGCTGGCCTGTATCTCCTTCATCACTCCGGCCACTGCCTGCTGGCATGTCGCTGCGAGTGCGCGCGAGTGCGTGCTGACCGCGCTTGCGACCGTCTCGGGCTGCTCCAGGAGCGCACGCCTGAAGTCCTCCACGATCCTGTCCGCAACGGACGTCAACTGCTGCACACGCTCTTGAGCCGTCGTGAGGGACCGCTGCAGGAGAGCGTTGACCTCGGGCATTTGCGCCGTTACGGCAGAGCGGGCACGCGAGGTCAGGAGCCGGTCCAGAACGTCGGCTTGAAGTCGGGCGGTTGCCTCAAGCAGGTGGGGTGCAGGGTCGACGGCGTTGCTGAGCTCGGTCATGAGCCGCGCCTGATCCTCGGAGAGCGCGGCTCGGAGACCTTCGTCTTCGAGCGCCAGCGTGGCATTGTCAGCGCCGTCGTCGGCGAACGACTCCGGAGAAACGCGCAGCGAGCGGACGCGACGCAGTATCTCAACGAACCGCTCGCGAGAATGCCGCAAGCCGACCTGATGGTTCAACTTGGTGATCAGGTCCTCCGCGTCGAGGGCCGTCTCGCTGCCGATGAGGGACGAGCGAGCAGCGAGCCAGCTCAGTACCTCGACCGTGCTGGCGACGTCTGCGGGCATGAGTCGGTACGCCGTCGTCCGGTCGCGCAGCTCAATCCAGTCGCGTACCACTCGGCTCTCTTCGCGCCCAGCATGGTGCTTGTCGATCCGCGCAACGGTGGCCCGTGCCCACTGGGCCACCTGGGAGTTCCCGCTCTGCCCACTCCGGGCCGCCACCTTCATCGCGGGCAGGCGACCGTCGTCAGCTCCGAAGGCGAGGTTGTCCACTGCGTCGTGCTGGTAGCTGCTCAGCAAGGTGCGGCGAATCTCGGCGGGGTGGTCCGCGTTGATCTGCGTCAGCCGAGCGTTGACGGCAGCGATCACCCGGGTCTTCCCTGTCCCTGGCGGTCCCTGAATGAGAGCGATGTCGGGGGTATTGAGGGCGATGGTGATGGCGTCGACTTGGGCCCGCGTCGGGGGTGCCCCGAGCGCTTCGGCAGCCCGCTTGGACATGGCGGGGTGCCGGTCCACACGCCCGGCCGCCGCCGGCGCTTGGCCCGCCAAGACACGGGAGAGCTGGAGTACCGGGAACGACTTCGCGGTGACGGCCCTTGCCTGCGCCTCTTCTCGGCGCTTCAGGCGGATTCGGTCTGCTGTGAACGAGCCCGAGAGGTAGCCGTGGCGCGGAAGGTCGACCCCCGAGTCGTCCACCTCGGGGCGAAGGACCACGGTGCCGGTTTCCGTCAGACGCGCAGTGCCAGCCAGCGTTCGCCGACCGGCGCCAGAGACGGTTGCGGACTGGTCGTAGGCAACGGTGGCGCCGGCTTCAAGGGTGACCTCGCCGAGTCGGAGCGCCTCGATGAGGCGACTGGCCCCGACGCTGAGGACGAGGTCGAACTCCCAGCTCCCGTCCAGCAGGCGGCGGCGACTGTCGTAGGCCGCGCTGCCTGCCAGGCGCGCGGTTCGCTCTCGGGCTTCTCGCTCGAACTGGTTGTAGCGGTTCCACACCTGGAGGTAAGAGTTGTCTGCTTCAGTGAGCCGGTGCCATTCCGCAAGGTCCGCGGGGCTGATGGATGCCAGACGGGTCGCGTCCTCGAAGCGAACCGACCCGTGCACCAGGCAAAGGGTTTCAGAGTCGCGGCGACGGCGTGGAGACACCGTGTCCACGAGGAGGCGCTCCCCGACAAGGCTCACGTCGACGTAGCGGGACTCCCCGACGAGCCGGAAAGCTTCGACGTTGACACGACGGGACCCGCCGACGTGCACCAGGACAGCAGGGTCGGGCGCTTCGAGCCTGACTTGGTCGGTGAGCCAGGCCCGTATCTCCTCCGGACGCCGAGACTGCAGGTGCGGTACCGCTTGGGCGATCCGATCGAGTGCGTGCTCGTCGACGCCGATGGCATGCTGGCGAGCCCACTGGTCTACCTGGTCGAAGGGGATGACGCGGAGCCGGACTCCTTGGTCGACTGTGATGACGTCTGCGAGGTAGGCGCGGGACTCCGCGACCTGCTTGAGCCAACTGGCGTCGGGCTCGTCCGGCTCTCCGCACAGGGACGTGCGTGTTCCGTCGTGGAGGGCGATGCCTCCACCGGTAAGGGTGATGCGAACGGGCTGCCCGTCTTGAACGGGGGCCTGGCTGATTCGCGGAAGGGCCAGTAGCCGTGCCTGTCCCCCACCGGCCAACTCGAGCTTCATCGGGGACCGGCCCATCGCAGGGCGAGCAAACGTGGCGGTCGGCCCTGGACACTCACGCGGAAGTGCGTGGCTCGACCCGCCGGTCGAGCTACGGATCGAGCCGGCCTCCCCTGCGGGTCGCTGACGACGGCGTCGCCCTCTGCCCTGACTACGAAAGTGTCGCCATGCGCGGTGATGGTGAGGATCGGGTCGGTCTCTTCCGAGGCGCCCCACAGGTGCCGTGGGTTGATCTCGGTCGGGTGCCGCGGGCTCACCACAAGCACGTGAATCTGGGAGTCGGGGCTGGGAACTCCGCCGTCGTCGAGGTGCACCGATGCCACCAAGGTTCTGCCGACTGGAGTTGAGCACGCCGGGCAGGTCGCCGAGTTGCGGTACATCGTCCATCCGCAACTACCCGGGCAGCTCACGACGTTGTCCAGTGCACTGAACAGGTCGTCGCGCCACGCCGCCGCTCCGGGACGGAGTTGCGGGTCTAGCTTGCCGGGGCCGAACGTGCGACGCGCGGTTACGGCAAGGCGGGTCGTCATGCCGAGAGGCAGCAGCGCCGAGGTCATCGGAGCCGCAGGGCTATTGGAGCTCCCCGCGGAGGGACCGATGTAGTCGAACTCCCCGGCGTCGGCCCGGTCGCGCGCTTCCTCCGCCCCGAGGTCTGCGCTTGCGGTACCCGCGAGCGGGTGGCTGAGGAACAGCATCTTGAACACCATTACAGCCAGGCTGTAGGCGTCGGCCAGCGTGCTGGGAGGGGCGATCGAATGGGGCCTGGAGCGCTCGGGCGCCAGGTACCCCGGCATGCCCATGACCTGGCTCGTCGCGCTGTACGCCGATGTCAGGTTGTCGGTGTCGATCAGCCAGGTCTCCGCCAGCTCGACGTTGTCGGAGATCAGAACGTTGTACGGGTTGAGGTCGACGTACGCGAGCGCTCGGTCGTGCAGCGCAACGATTAGGGCAGCGACTCGCGAAGCGACGTCGAGCCGGCGCCGCAGACCGCCGGTCTCCCGATACCACGAGGCGTCGTGACCGTTGCCGAACTGTCCTGGGAGATAGGCGGCGGTCAGGGTCGTCATGTCGCGCGCCAACCGCATAACGTATCCCGGCGTTTCGCCCCGCAGTAGCGTTGTCGGCCCCGCGATGTGGAGGCCGTCAAGCGAAAGCCTGCGCACACGGGCGATGTGGGCCAAGGACTCGGGCTGGAACAACAACTTGATGGCGAGGTCGGGCTGCGCGACGACGCGGTAGACGATGCCTTGGCCGCCCTTCGCGATGGGCTCGCCCAGTTGGTACGCGACATCGGCCTCATCCACGACGTGGCGGACCTCAGAAATCATCGTCTCGCCAAACCAACTCTTCGATCGAGGTGTCGCCCGACACTGACGACGCGTTGGCTACCACTCCTGTGACCGTCGCCTCGGTGACGGTCATGGTGACGAACTGAAGGAAGGTGCGGATCTTGCTGGCATCGCCGGCGCGATGCACGAGGCCGCCACTGAACGCCGCGAGCATGTCGCGGTCGGCATCATCGCCGACACCGAGGGCGAACCGAGTCGCCTTGGCCCCTCGGTGGTGATCGATCAGTCGCTCGAGCTGGTCTCGCCAGTCGTCGTCGCGGTTCGGGAGGCCGTCCGAAACCAGCGCGATCGTTGGGCGGTGCGAATTGGACGGAAGGGCCTCCAGATCGTTGACGAGCTCTTCCGCGCGGGCGAACGCCTGTCCCAGAGGGGTTCGCCCGCCAGCCTGGAGGGTAGTGAACTCCACCTCGGCGATGGGGGCGTGGGCGATCACGGTCTGGGCGGTAGGACCTCCGAACGCGATCACTGAGAGCCGAATCGAGCCGGTATGAGCGTCGGCGTCCTTCAGGGCGGCGATCATTTCGCGGACGCTGTCGTTGAGCACCTCGATCTTGTCGTCCTTGAGCATGCTTCCGCTGGTGTCGAGGAGGAGCACGACGGGGAGCGGCCGAGGGACAATCGCGGGCACGTCGAGAATGGACACGAGGGGCCTTTCAGGCAGGTGACTGCGGGGACGCCAGTACGGTCGGGCTTGAGATGACGCCAGTACCTCGATCAGGGACGTACGCGCCGCGCGCGTAGCGCTTGCCCGACAGCCTGAACTGCACGAGACCGCCGGCGATGCTCACGAACTCATGCAGCTCGAGCCGTTGCTCGACGTCTGCCGGGATCGGATCGCTCTGGCCGTCCTCACGGACGAGTGCTGAGCCGTTCTTCGACCCGAGGTCAGACACCAAGATCCGACCACGCAGGTTGCGAAAAGCCACGTGGTCGCGGCTGACTAACGTCTGCTGATCGCCGACGAGTGGCCGGAGGTCGAAACGGTCTTCGCCTCCCCCCCGGCCGATCGCGATGCGGCTCCCAGCCACGAGCGGAATGTGGGCGACATCATTGCCACCGATTAGCACCTTGAGCTCCCGCGTGTCCGCGGCGTCGCCCGCATCCCCCAACTCCTTGCGACAGTCGGGGCAGAGCGCCTTCCCGTTCCTGTTGTAGGGGAGGTCTGCGATCGCCCTCGCCTGGCTACTCGGACAGCTCGGGTTGGTGCAGGCCCACTCCCGCCGGAGCATCTGGCGACCCTCTGGAGTGTTGAGGCACTTGGGCTTCAACGATGCCGCTTCGCCGTACTGCGAGACGTCCTCGTCCCGGATCGCGCCCATCTCCGCGCGCTCGATGGAGACGCCCGTGGGAGTGAAGCTGAAGGTGTAGAAGCGGTCGCTGTTCTGGAGCCAGACGAAGTCCCGGCGCAGGTCGCGGTAGAGGTCGCTCGTGAGGACCTTCGCGTGCGGGTATCGTTCCGCGTTCTCGCAGACCAGCGGATCTGCCCAGCGCACCCGTGTTGCTCGCCCCGCAGCCTGCCAGGCCGCGAAGGCGGCCTGTCCGGCGTCGTCGAGGTGATACCAGGACGCGTCGTCCAGGACTCCGTAGAAGATCGCCTTCTCGTCCATCTCGCGTCGCCAGAGGTCGATCAGAGCGTCCATCCGGTGCCATCCGGGGTCCACCCGGTCGCGTACGACGGTCGACACGTCAACGATCACGGTCGGCGTTCTCATGTGGCTCTCCTTGAATGGTCCCGAGGTCGAGGGTAGCCACGGTGTTGGCCGCGGCGCCGAGACTTCGATGGCATCGTCGCTCGTAGTGGGCGTTTCCTCACTGCTTATCCACCCGCGACCCACAGTTCGGGCATCTGCCGTCGACCAGCTGTTCCTCGTCCCCGTCCTCCGCACACTGCGGGCAAGACCATGCCGCCCAGAATTGCGCGTGAAGTGGGTTGAGTGGATCGAGCGGATCGGTGAGGTCGAACACGGATCTCGCCGATCAAATCCGGCGAGCGGCCGGGCCCGCACGGTTCCATGCGTCAACGACCTCGCGGCCGAGGTCGGCGGTCGACTGCCCAGCGCGGATCACGTCGTCAAGCGCGACGCGCGCGGCCTTGGCCACAGCCGGGTCCTGCGCAACCACGTGTGCACGGACCGCGACCTGTGCGACGTCGGCGATGAGTGCGGCCTTGTTGATACGAGCCACGATCCGGCTCCTTTCCCCTGGTCGGCAAGACTGAGGTGAACACCTTAACACTAAGAGGAAACGCTAAGTCAATAGCACCGACGTAAAGTCATGCTAAGTTCAGGCCATGAGTGTGTCGACGAAGGCTCTGGGGCGAGCCATCCGAGGCTTCCGCGAAGACATGGACCTCAGCCAGCAGCAGCTCGGCGAGAGGGCGGGTTACAGCAAGGGCCCGGGTGCGGGGGTTTCGATTTCGCGAGTCGAGTCGGGGCAGATGAGGCCGGGGGCCGCCCGACTTCAACGAATCGCAGGGACCCTCGGGGTCTCGATGGATGTCCTTGCCGAGGCTGCAGAGCGACTCGCGCCGGACGTGGAAGCGGAGGAACGCGCCCGGCTGGATCAGGGGGCGGCGAGCTCGGATGCCGGTTCCACTTCAGGCCTGCCGATCAGGCAGCGGGTCGGTGTGCTTCAGGACGCGATCGACCAGCGCATGAAGGCCGTCGGAGCGCTCAGCGATCGGTTCAACGTGGCACACGACCGAGCCCGCGACGAGTTCTTCCTGCCGTTCGTGACGGTCGCGGGCGGCATCTACGGCGCCCCGCGTCCGAGTGAGCCGGAGAGCCTCGAAGACGACGAGTTGGCTGATCCGGAGGTGGTCGCTGAGTATCGATTGAGCGTGACCACTAGTCGGGTTGCCCACAACATCGGCGCCAGCGCCGGCGGTGCGGCGTTCGGTGGCGCTCTGGGAGGCGCGGCGGCGTACGGAACGTTCACCGCGGCGGCGATGTTCGGGACGGCGTCCACGGGTGCCGCGTTGTCGGGGCTCAGCGGAGCGGCCGCCACCAGCGCCACCTTCGCCTACTTGGGTGGGGGGAGCCTCGCCGCCGGGGGTGCCGGCATAGCCGGCGGAATCGGCGTTCTCGCTGGGATCGTGGCCGTCCCCGCCGCAGCGCTCGGGTTGGGCGGCTACTTGTGGATGTCGCGACGCAACAAGCAGAAGGAGCGGGCAGCCCAGGCGAAGCTCGGCGAGGCCGAAGCTGCCCTGCTCGCCACACAGGGTGGCTACGAAGCCCTCCTAGAAGCGATCGCCGTGGCTACGGACGTGCTCGACTACGTCGGTACTCACGCAGGGCACGCACAGCGCCGTTGGGGCCAGAGCCTGGTTCCTCCGCTCCGGTGGGCGGAGTTGTCGGAGTCAAATCGTCAGCAGTACCTAGGCTTTCTCACGATAGCCGCGTGCCAAATCTCGGTGGCGAACCTCAACTTCTCAGCTTTGTCCGCCGCCCAGGGTGCGGAACTCGACATCCTTCTCCGGTCAACGCGGGAGAATCTGGCCCACGCGCGTAGGGCCGTGGAGAGCCTGGTCTGACGAAGTGATCGAAGGTGCCGAACCGCTTCTAGCAGCACGCCAACGATGCGATTGGATGTTGTCACCACAAACACCGGCTCACGCTGGCTCGACGGTGCTCACAATGCCTCACAGTTGACCCGCCCGATCGAATGCCAGGCGCTTCTTCGGAGCAACGTATGCTGACATCCTGCTGACATTCGGTCCCGACAAGCATCAGAGGCGGCCTCCGAATCTCTCCGGAAGCCGCCTCTGACCTGCTGTTATGCACTTTGTAGCGGGGGCAGGATTTGAACCTGCGACCTCTGGGTTATGAGCCCAGCGAGCTACCGAGCTGCTCCACCCCGCGTCGGTGAACCAGACATTACGGGACGGGGGGCGCCCGGGACAAATCGGGCGGGTGTGGCCTGGGTCATGCAGGCTGGTTCCGGCCGTCGAGGGTCTCGAGACGCACGCTGGCGCTCACTCCTCGACCACCGGGCCACCTCACCCGATCAGCGTGTCACTCCCCGGCGGCCGGGTCACCCGCGGCGGCGTCGCGCTCGTCGGCCAGGGCGGTGGCGTCGGAGATCAGGTTCTGCGCCACGACGACCAGGCGGGCGTACTCCACCGGGTCACCGTCGGCGGCCGCGGCGTCGGCGTCGTCGAAGGCCTGCTGTGCCTCGCGGAGCGTGTCCAGGATCTGCTCGTCGAGGGTGCCGGGGTCCTCGGCCTGGCCGCCACCTCCCCCGCCGTTGCCGCCGCCGTTGCCACCGTTGCCACCGCCGGTCCCGGTGCCCGGGGCCTGGTCGGTGCTGCCGATCTCGTCGACCCCGAAGGCGTTGGCCAGCGCACCGGTCAGCGTGGTGTCGATGCCGACCTCGCCGCCGTACGAGACCGTCACGAACTGCAGGATCGGGTAGGCCGACTCGGAGGCCGAGCGCTGGGCGTAGATCGGCTCGATGTAGATCAGGCCGTTCTGCACCGGCAGCGTCAGCAGGTTGCCGAAGCTGGGCTCGGCGGCGCCGGTCCCGCGGTACGGCAGCAGGCTGGAGACGACCTCCGGGTCCTGGCTGAACTCGTTGGCGATGATGCCGGGGCCCGGGGTGTTCGGGTCCTGGAGCTCGAGGACGGTCATCTGGCCGAACTCGTCCGACGTGGCGTCGGAGTTGACCGACACGAAGGAGGCGAGCACCTCGCGCTCGAAGGGCACGAACGTCGAGGTCAGCGACCACGTCTGCTCGGCCACGGCGGCGTTCGGGTCGGCCTCGTCGGCGCCCTCGACCTCCTCGCCCTCGGCGGCGGGGAGCCCCGTGAAGAGGCGGTACGGCGGCTGCAGCGCGCCGTCGACGTTCGGGTCGTCCGGCACCGCCCAGCGGTTGTTGCCCTGGTAGAAGTCGACCGGGTCGGTCACGTGGTAGCGGGCGTACTGGTAGCGCTGGGCCTTGAACAGGTCCTCGGGGTAGCGCAGGTGCTCCAGCAGCTCGTCCGAGATCGCCGACTTCGGCTCGACGCTGTCGGGGAAGATCGACGTCCACGCCTGGAGGATGGGGTCCTCCTCGTCCCAGGCGTAGAGCGTGACCGTGCCGTCGTAGGCGTCCACGGTGGCCTTCACGGCCTGGCGCATGTAGTTGATCTCGTCGGTCGGCACCGTCTGGAAGCCCGGTGTCGCGTCCTGCAGCGAGTCGTCGGTCATCGTGTCGAACGACTCGCGCTGGGCGTTGGGGAACTGGTCGGTCGTGGTGTAGCCGTCCACGATCCACAGCACCCGGCCGTCGACGATCGCGGGGTAGGCGTCGCTGTCCAGGGTCAGCCACGGGGCGACCTTCTGGATCCGCTCGCTGGGGGCGCGGTCGTAGAGCAGCTTGGAGTTCTCGTTGACGCGGCCCGACAGCAGGAAGTTCGGCTCGCCGAACTTCACCGCGTAGAGCAGCTGGTGGAAGAGGCTGCCGACCTCGACACCGCCCTCGCCGTCGTAGGTCGTGGTCTGGTCGGCGGTCGTGCCGGCCAGGCCGAGCTCGACGTCCTCGGCGTTCTCGCTGGCCTTGCCGACGATGGAGTACGACGGGGACTGCTCGCCGAAGTAGATCCGGCTCTCGTAGCCGTCGCTCAGCTCGGTGAGGTCGTCCTGCGTGCTCTCGATGCCCTCGGCCCACACGGCGCCGTCGGCGGTGTCGGTGCTCGAGGCCTCGGGGTCGGCCTCGGTGGCCACCGTCTGCTCGGCGCTGTTGTTCTTGGGGCGCTGGTTGGCGTAGGCGGCGATGATGCCGTCGCCGTGGGTGTAGACGGTGTGCAGGTTGGACCAGTTCTGGTCGGCCTCGGGGATGCCGGTCTGGTCGAGCTCGCGGGCGCCGAGGACGAGCGCGCGGTCGACCCCGTCGATGATGTAGCGGTCGACGTCGAGGACCGGGGCCACGGAGTAGTAGTTGCGGGCCTGCTGGCGCTGCTCGAAGGTCCGTCGGACCAGCTGCGGGTCGACCAGCGGCACCGAGGAGATCGACCCGGCGACGCCCTGGGCGGCCGAGGCGTTGACCGAGGCCTCGGAGGTGTACTCCTGAGGCTCGACGTCCTCCAGGTCGTAGGCCTGCCGGGTGGCGTCGATGTTGGCGGCGATGAACTCGGCCTCCTGGTCGGCCTCCGAGGGCTTGACCTGGAACTGCTGGACCACGGCGGGCCAGATCATCCCCATCAGGATCGAGGACAGCACCAGCAGCGCCAGCCCGACGGCCGGCAGCTGCCAGGTGCGGCGCCACACGTTGACGAAGAACAGCAGGGCGCAGACCAGCGCGATGCCGGCCAGGATGTTGCGCGCCGGGAGCACCGCGTTGAAGTCGGTGTTGTGCATCCCGGTGAACAGGTTGCCGTCCTGGAGGACCAGGTCGTAGCGGTCCAGGAAGTAGTCGGCGGCCTTGGCCAGCACGAAGATGCCGAGCAGGACCGACAGCTGGACCTGCGCGGCGCCGGAGATCTTGTCGCGCTTGGCCTGGAGGCGGATCCCGCCGTACAGGTAGTGCACGAGGCCGGCGGCGAGCGCCGAGACGACCATCAGGGCCATCGCGAAGTCGGTGACGAAGTGCAGCCACGGCAGGTCGAAGACGAAGAACCCGATGTCGCGGTCGAAGTAGGCGTCGGTGCTGCCGAAGTCGGTGCCGTTGCGCCACAGGAGGTACTCGCGCCACTGGCCCAGCGCGGAGGTGCCGGCGAAGATGCCGATCACCGCGGCGACGCCGACGAGCAGCAGCCGGCGTACGGGCGCGATGGTCTGGCGGTAGCGCTCGAGGTTGTTCTGGTCCGGGGTCGCGATCCGCGTGGTGGGGCGGAACCGGAAGGCCAGGGCCATGTTGAGCCCGACCACGACGGCCATCAGGACGCCGAAGACCACGAACAGCCCGACGCGGGTCCACAGCAGGGTCGAGAAGACCTCGGTGTAGCCCACGGAGGAGAACCACAACCGGTCGGTGTAGAGCGCGGCGAAGGCCGTCAGCGCGAAGAAGAGCACCACCAGGATGCCGGCGGTGACCAGCAGCGCCTTGGCGCGGCGGGAGGGGCCGGGCGGCGGGGGCGGCGCGGTCCGGCGCGGGTCCTCGTCGTCGAAGAGCTCGCTCACGTGGGTGTTCTCCTAGCGGGGTGCGGCAGGGGGCAGGACGGCGTCGCGCGGAGGGCCCGGCGACGGGTGGTGTCGGTGGTACTCATGATGCCGGGCTCACCCTGACAGGCCCCCGGACGCGGCCGCGGCGCCGTCGTCGGCCCCGTCCTCGGCCAGGGTCTCGCGCACCAGCGCCAGCAGGCCCGGCACGAGGTCGGTGCCACCCACGACCGCGGCGTCGTCGTCGTGGGAGCGGAACCGCAGCACGCAGTACGTCGCCCCGTGGCGGGTCGCCCCGGCCACCATCCGCAGCTCCTGGCGGTCGGGGTGGGTGCGGGCGAACTCGGCCTGGGCGGCCGGGTCGTCGGGCAGGTCGTCGTCGACGCCCGGGGGGAGCACGAACCGCTCGACCACCGCGGCGCAGCCGGCGACGCCCTCGGGCCAGCCGATCTGCTCCAGCTGCTGCTCCAGGGGCAGGTCGGCACGCAGGTCCTCCTGCTCGACCGGTGTCAGCGACCCGGCCGCGGCGGAGTCGTCCAGGCCCATCGCGGCCGCCAGCTCGGGCTCGCCGGCGACCAGCCGGGCGGTCTCGACCAGGGCGTAGAGCCGTGCGGGCTGGTCCCAGCCGGCGGTGGCGACGTGCTGCTCGATCTCCAGCACGGCCGAGGCCAGCGCCGGGTCGACGTCGGCCTGGAGCTCGCCGGGCGGGGTGGGCTGGGGCACGTCGTCGGTCATCCGGCGTCCTCGCAGGAGGGGAGGTCGGCGTCGGGGTCGGCGGTCCAGTCCTGGACCGCCTCCAGGCCGGCCTCGAAGGTGTCGGCGCGGGCGAGCCGCATCGCGCCGTTGTCGGCGGCGAGGGCGTCCTCGCAGTTCGCCGGGGGGACCAGGAAGAGCCCGGCGCCGTCGGCGCGGGCGCCGGCGACCTTCTGGGCGATGCCGCCGATCGGACCGACGGCGCCGTCCGGACCGATCGTGCCGGTGCCGGCGATCGACCTGCCGTCGGTCAGCGAGCCGGGGGTCAGGGTGTCGTAGATGGCCAGCGCGAACATCAGCCCGGCGCTGGGCCCTCCGATGGCCGGCGGGATGTTGACCTGGACGTCGACCGGCAGGTCGAACCCGAGGCCGATCCGGACGCCGATCCGCTGCTCGCCGTCGACCTGCTCGGGGGTGACCTCGACCTGGCGCTCGTCGTCGCCGCGCGCGACGGTCAGGCTCAGCGTGTCCCCGGCCGGGGTGGCCTGGACCGCCTCGACGATGTCGTCGCCGGTGCGCACGCGCTCCCCCGCCGCCTGCAGCACGACGTCGCGCGCCTGCAGCACCCCGTCGGCGGGGGTGTCCTCGTCGACGTAGCTGACCTGGATCCGGGTCGGCACGTCGTACCCGAGCTCGCGCAGCGCGACGGCGGTGGCGGTGTCCTGGGAGGAGACCATCTCGACCTGGCCCTCGATGTCGCTCTCCTCGGCGGTGTCCTCCTCGCCGTAGATCGCGTCGTAGGGGTAGACCGCGTCGTCGTCGTCCCACCAGGTGCCGACGACGTCGAACAGGCTCTTGCGCTGCCCCGGGACCGAGACCAGCACGGTCGTCATCCGCAGCTGGCCGTCGTCGCGGTAGACCTTGGCGCCGTCGACCTGGATGATCTCGGAGCCGCCGTCCTCGGCGAGGACGTCGAAGGTGTCACCGGGCTCGTAGGTCGCGAACGGCAGCGGCACCAGGGCGGCCACCAGGACCAGGACCACGACCAGCGGCGCCGCGACGAGGGCGGCAATCAGTCGCTGGTTCACGGCCCCACTGTCTCACCCCGCCCAACCCGGACCGGCAGGCAGGCGCAGGTCAGGAGGCGCGGCGGGAGGGGCGGACGGCCACGCCGGTGCTGCGGTCGGCCTCGGGGGGCGCCACGGCGTACCCCGGGGTGCGCTGCGGCGACGACAGCGCCTCGCCCATCCGACGCACGGCGGTCTCGCGGTCGACCTCGCCGCGGCCCTCGCGGCCCAGCCAGCCCACCCAGAGCATCGCCAGCACGGTCGCCACGACCGGGGGCAGGAGCCACAGCAGGACCATCACGAGCCCGAGCCTAGGGCCCGGGCGCCGCCCGCACGGGGAGGCGCACCGGACGGCCGGTGCCGGTCGTGGGCGGTGCCGGCCCGGGTCGTACGGTCGGCGCCATGCGCAACCCCGTCGGCACCCACGTCCCGGTCGGCAAGGGGCTCGTCGCCGGGGCGCTCGCGCGGGCCGAGGCGCTGGGCTGCGAGACGTTCCAGGTCTTCGTCGGCAACCCGCGCGGCTGGGCCCTCTCCGCCGGCGACGCCGCCGAGGACGCCCGCTTCGCCGCCGCCACCGCCGAGCGCGGCCTGCGGGTGTTCGTGCACACCCCGTACCTGGTCAACCTGGGCAGCCCGACCACCGCAACCGTCGAGCGGTCGGTCGCCCTGGTGGCGCACAACCTGGCCCGGGCCGTGCGGATGGGCGCCGAGGGCGTCGTGGTGCACACCGGGTCGTACGTCGACGCGCAGCTCGGCGCGCAGGAGGCCGCCGCGCGGCACGCCGCCGCGCTGCGCCAGGTCGGCGACGCCCTGGCGCCCGTCCTGGACACCCTGACGGCGCTGGGCGAGGACTCCCCCTGGCTGCTGCTCGAGCCGACCGCGGGCCAGGGCCGCAGCCTGTGCGCCGGCGTCGACGACCTCCCGGCGTACCTCGACGTCCTCGGGCGGCACCCGCGCGTCGGCCTGTGCCTCGACACCTGCCACGTCTTCGCGGCGGGCGCGCCGCTGGACGAGCCGGGGGGTGCGGCCGCGACCCTCGACCGGGTGGTCGAGCTGGGCGGGCCGGACCTGCTGCGGCTGGTGCACGCCAACGACTCGAAGGACGCACGGGGCTCGATGCGCGACCGTCACGAGCGGATCGGCGAGGGGCCGCTGGGACTGGACGCCTTCCGCGAGCTGCTCGCCCACCCGGCGACCGCGGGCGTCCCGTTCGTCCTGGAGACGCCGGGGTCGAACGAGCCCGACGACGCCCAGGTCAGGGCGCTCCAGTCGCTGCGCCCCTGACGCCCGGCCTGTCCGCGACCGTCACCTCGAGGCGCCGCGAGCGTCATCTCGGCTGTCCGCGAGCGTCATCTCGGCGGGTCAGGACGCAGCCAGGCGCCCCAGGACGGTGGCGGCGCGGTCGACCTGCGCGCGGGTGACGTCGAGGTGGGTGACCAGGCGGACCGTGGTGGGGCCGACCGCCGAGACCAGGACGCCCTGCTCGCGGGCCGCGAGCACGAAGTCGGCCGCGTCGCTGCGGGGCACGACCACGATGTTGGTGTCGACCCCGGCGGGGTCCACGCCCACGGCCTCGGCCAGCAGGCGGGCGTGCTCGTGGTCGTCGGCCAGCCGCTCGACGTGGTGCTCGAGGGCGTGCAGGCCGGCGGCGGCCAGGATCCCCACCTGACGCATCCCGCCGCCCATCCGCTTGCGCCAGACCCGGGCCTCGTCGGCCACCGCGCGGCTGCCGACCAGCACCGAGCCGATCGGCGCGCCGAGGCCCTTGGACAGGCACACGCTCAGGGTGTCGACCACGGCGCCGTACTCCCGCAGCGGCGTCCCGGTGGCGACGTGGGCGTTCCAGATCCGGGCACCGTCCAGGTGCACCGCGACCCCGACCCCGGTCGCCCACTCGCGCAGGTCCTGCAGGGCGCCCAGCGGGTTGACGGTGCCGCCGGCGAAGTTGTGGGTGTTCTCGACCGCGACCGCCGCGGTCGGCACGAAGTACGGCCCGAGGTCGGGGGCGTGGAGGCCCCGGACGGCGTCCAGGTCGACCAGCCCGCGCGGGTGGGTCCAGGTGCGGGTCGTCAGACCCGAGTACGCCGCGTGCGCGCCCAGCTCGGCGCGGACCACGTGGGAGGAGGACTCGCAGAGCAGCTCGCGCCCGACCGGGACGAGGGCCCGGACGGCCAGCACGTTGCCCATCGACCCGGTCGGCACGAACAGCGCCGCCTCGTGGCCGAACAGGTCCGCGACCCGCTCCTCGAGGGCCAGCACGGTCGGGTCCTCGCCGTAGACGTCGTCGCCGACCTCGGCCTCGGCCATGGCCGTGCGCATCGCCCGGGTCGGGCGGGTCACGGTGTCCGAGCGCAGGTCGACCGGGCGGCCGTCGAGGGCCGCAGAGGTGTCGCTCATGCCTGGCGCAGCATCTCCGCGACGAGGAAGGCCAGCTCGAGGGACTGCACCCGGTTCAGGCGCGGGTCGACCACCGACTCGTAGCGGTGGGCCAGGCCGGCCTCGTCGATCTCCTCGCCCCCGCCGATGCACTCGGTGACGTCGTCGCCGGTCATCTCGACCAGGATCCCGCCGGGCCAGGTGCCCAGGGAACGGTGCACGTCGAAGAAGCCCTGCACCTCGTCGACCACGTCGTCGAAGCGGCGGGTCTTGTAGCCCGTGCTCGACTCGAAGGTGTTGCCGTGCATCGGGTCGCAGACCCAGGCCACGTTGACGCCCTCCGCGGTGACCTTCTCCACCAGCTGCGGCAGGCCGTCCCGGATCTTGGAGGCGCCGAAACGGGTGATGAACGTCAGCCTGCCCGGGGTGTTGTCCGGGTTCAGCTTCGCCGCGAGGTCCAGCGCGTCGTCGGCCGTGGCCGTCGGGCCGAGCTTGCAGCCGATCGGGTTGCGGATGTGGCGGAAGTACTCCACGTGCGCGCCGTCGAGCTGGCGGGTGCGCTCACCGATCCACACGAAGTGGCCCGAGACGTTGTACGGCTCGTCGGTGCGCGAGTCGATCCGCGTCATCGCGTGCTCGTACTCCATCAGCAGCGCCTCGTGGCTGGAGTGGAAGTCGACGCGGCGCAGCTCCTGGGGGTCGGCCCCGATCGCGCGCATGAAGGACATCGCGCGGTCGATCTCGGCCGCGACCTGCTCGTAGCGCTGCCCGGCCGCGGAGGTGCGCACGAAGTCGGTGTTCCACTCGTGGACCTGGCGCAGGTCGGCGTACCCGCCGGTGACGAACGCGCGGACCAGGTTGAGGGTGGCCGCGGAGGAGTTGTAGACGTCGAGCAGGCGCTGCGGGTCGGGGATCCGGGAGGCCTCGGTGAAGTCGAAGCCGTTGACCGCGTCGCCGCGGTAGGCCGGCAGGGTGATCTTCTCGCCGTCGATCTCGCGGGTCTCCAGGTCAGAGGAGCGCGGCTTGGCGTACTGCCCGGCGAGCCGGCCGAGCTTGACCACCGGCACGGAGCCGGCGTAGGTCAGCACGACGGCCATCTGGAGCAGCACCCGCAGCTTGTTGCGGACGTTCTCGGCGGTGACGCCGTCGAAGGTCTCCGCGCAGTCGCCGCCCTGGAGCAGGAACGCCTCGCCGCGGCTGACCGCGGCCATCTTCGCGGTCAGGTCGTCGCACTCGCCGGCGAACACCAGCGGGGGCATCCGGCGCAGCCGCGCGACGGCGGCGTCGACGGCCGCGGCGTCGGGGTAGGTCGGCTGCTGCGCGGCGCCGATGGCGTGCAGGGCCGCGAGGTCGGGGAAGCTGCTCACACGCGCCAGGGTACGCGGGTCGCACCCGGCTCCCCGACCACGATCCCCGCCGTGGACGCGGGAGCTCCGGGGTCAGCCGCCGAGGCTGCCCACGTCGTCGAACCGGGCGCTGCGGTCGCGGGCCCGGCGGTTCACCAGCGCGGTGAGGCCCCACAGGACCACGCCGAGGACCAGCAGGCCCCCGCCGACGGAGTACTGGATCCAGTCCTCCCGGTCCCGGGCCCAGGGGCCCATCAGGAACGCGGAGGCCACCGCCCCGGCGTACGGGGTCCAGCGCGGGGCGCGGAAGCCACCGGGCACGTCCTGGTCGCGGCGCAGGACCAGGCAGGCGATGTTGACCACGGTGAACACCCCCAGCAGCAGCAGCGCCGTCGTGCCGGACAGCGCCGTGATCACCGAGGTCTCGGCCAGCACGGTCACGACCACGATCAGGCCGAGGGCCAGCACGGTCGAGAAGGCGATGCCGACCCAGGGCGTACGACGACCCGGCAGCACCTTGCCGAGCGAGCGCGGCAGCACGTCCTGGCGGGCCATGCCGTAGAGCAGCCGGCTGGCCATCAGCATGTTGATCAGGGCGGTGTTGGCCACCGCGACCACGGTCAGGAACGGGAAGATCGTGCCGATCGGGAGGTCCGGCGCGCCGAGGCGGACCACGTTCAGCAGCACCTTCCCCTCCTGGCTGGCGACCCGCTCGAGGTCGCCCGCAGGCACGACCGCGATCACCGAGATCGCGACCAGCACGTAGAAGACGACCGCGATCCCGAGCCCGGTGAGCATCACCTTGGGGAAGGTGCCGTGCGGGTCGTGGGTCTCCTCGACCATGTTGACCGAGTCCTCGAAGCCGACCATGGCGAAGAACGCGATGGCGGTGGCGACGGTGACGGCGAGGAACAGGCCCCGGTCGGAGTCGGACTCGAAGGCCACCACCCGCGACATGTCGGCGTCGCCGCGCACCATCACCGCGAAGCCGATCCCGATCACGACGACCAGCGCCAGCATCTCGATCAGGGTCAGCACGACGTTGAAGACGACCGACTCCCCCACCCCGCGCAGGTTCACCAGCGCCAGCAGCAGCATGAAGCCCAGCGCCACGCCGGTGATGGCCAGCTGTCCCTGGGGCACCGACCAGCCGACCCCGTCGAGCCCGGCGAGCAGGTTGGTGGCCAGCAGGTTCGCCGAGGTCGAGGCGCTGGTGATGCCCGAGCAGATCACGGCGAAGGCGACCAGGAACGTCACGAAGTGCACGCCGAACGCCTTGTGGGCGTAGAGCGCCGCGCCGGCGGCCTGCGGGTGCTTGGTGACCAGCTCCAGGTAGGACAGCGCGGTCAGGGTGGCCACCCCGAAGGCGATCAGGAACGGCAGCCAGACGACGCCCCCGACCTCGAGCGCCATCTCGCCGGTCACGGCGTAGATGCCGGCACCGAGGATGTCGCCGACGATGAAGAGAAGGAGGAGCTTGGGCCCCATCACCCGCTTGAGCTCGGGCTCCTCGATGACGTGGTCCTGGGTGTCGGCTGCGGTCGAGCCCATCGGCCCCTCCTCGAGATCGGGTGCCCCACTAAAGCGCCTGCGGCACGCCCACGTCGACCACCGCGCCCGGCCAGTCGCACCCGGTCCGGGCTCCGGGCGAAAAGCAGGTGAGCGCTGTCGGTGCGGTGGCGTAGCGTCCCTCCACGCCATGACCACCACGCGCCCCGCCCCCGACCACCTCGACGAGGGCACCCCGGTGCAGCCCGTCGACCGGCCCGAGCGGCGCCTCGACCTGGCCCGGCTGCGGGGGCCCGCGAGCGTGCTCGCGGTCTCCGTCGCCGCCGTGGCCGCCCTCGGCCAGGCCCTCGGCACGGTCGTCGCGGGCCAGGTCGCCGAGAGCCCCACGGGGATGCTGGTGGGCGCCCTGGCGCTGTGCCTGGTCGGCGGGGCGCTGCTGGACACCGTCGGCCGCACGGTCTGGGCCGCCGTCGTCGACCGCGCCGAGGGCCGGCTGCGCGCCGACCTGCTGGCCGCGGCCCTGCTCCAGCCGCTGGAGGTGCTCTCCGACCAGGCGGTCGGCGAGGTCCTGGACCGCGTCGACGACGACACCTACGAGGTCGGCTCGCTGCTGCGCCAGTCCGCGTGGGACGCCCTGCGCACCGCGCTGGTCACCGTGCCGATGTGGGTCGTGGCCGGGCTGACCTGGTGGCCGGCCTGGATCCTGTTCCCGCTCTTCACCATCGCGGCGCTGGCGCTCGTCCGCCCGCTGCTCGGCGAGGTCGCCCGCCGCAAGGTCCTGGAGGAGATGGCCTGGACCGACCACGCCGCGGTGATGGAGGAGGGGATCGCCGGTCGCGACGACCTGCGCACCAGCCTCGGCCAGCCCTTCCTGATGCGCCGCTCGGCCGAGCTGACCGCGCTGGTGCACCGCCGCTTCGACGACGTGCTGCGGCTCGAGACCCAGATGACGCGCCGCACCGGCGTCCTGCTGCACGCGCTGCTCGCCGGCATCGCGGTGGCCGGGGTCGCCCTGGCCACCGCCGAGCGGCTCTCGGTGGGCGAGCTGGTCACCCTGTTCCTGGTCACCTCGACCTTCGTGGGCCAGATCGACCAGCTGGCGCGGCACCTGCCGGACCTCCAGGCCGGACTGGGCGCGGTCATCCGGCTGCGCCAGCTGCTCGCCGCGCCCGAAGAGCCGGTCGGCGGCCGGGACCTGCCCGAGGGCGCCCTGGACCTCGAGCTGCGCGGGCTGTCGTACTCCTACCCCGGCGCCGGGGGCCCGGTCCTCAGCGACGTGCGGGTCTCCCTGCCGGCCGGGCGCACCTGCGCGCTGGTGGGCCGGACCGGCTCGGGCAAGTCGACCCTGGTCTCCCTGGTCTCCCGCGCCGCCGACCCGCCCCCGGGCACCGTGCTGCTCGGCGGCCGCGACGTGCTCGACGTCGACCTGCAGCACCTGCGCCGCGCCGTCGGGGTGGTCAGCCAGCGCACCGAGATCCTGGCCGGGACCCTCGCCGAGAACATCGCGCTCTTCGGCGCGGTCCCCCGGGCCCGGGTCGAGGCGGCCGTCGTCGAGCTGGGCCTGGAGGACTGGGTGGCCGGCCTTCCCGCCGGCCTGGACACCCCGCTCGGCCCCGGCGGCACGACGCTCTCGGCCGGCGAGGAGCAGCTGGTCGCCTTCGCCCGGCTCCTGGTGCGCGACGTCAGCGTCGTGGTGCTCGACGAGGCCACCGCCCGGATGGACCCCCACACCGAGGCCCAGGTCGTGCGCGCCGCCGACCGGCTGCTGGCCGGGCGGACCGGCCTGCTCGTGGCGCACCGGCTGGCGACCATCCAGCGCGCCGACCACGTGGTGGTGCTCGAGTCCGGCCGGGTGGTGCAGCAGGGGCCGCGGACGGTGCTGGCCGGCGAGTACGGTCCGCTGCGCCGCCTGATGCAGGCCGCCGCCACCCCCAGCGACCCCGCCCCGAGCACCCTCGACGAGCCCGACGAGCCGGCGGCCCCGGTCGCGGCGGCCGCCATCGGCGGCGTCCGGCGGACCGGTCCCCCGCCGCCGCTGCGCGACCCCGGCCACGGGCCGAGCCTGTCCCGCACCGTGGTGCGCGCGCTGTCCATCCACCCGACGTGGGGCCTGTTCCCCGCCGGGCTCTTCCTGCTGACCTCGCTGGTCGGCTCGTTCGGGGCGCTGACCGGCCTGGCCTGGGGCGAGCTGGTCCAGGGCCTGCAGGAGGGCCGGGACACCGGGACCACCACCGTCGCGCTGGCCGTGGCCGTGGTCGTCTCGCTGATGGCCGCGCCGCTGCTGCTGGCCTCGGCGATCCGGCGCTACCCGCGCTGGTGGGTCGCGGTGATGCTGCGGGTGCGCCAGTCCGTGCTGGTGGCCCAGACCCGCCAGCACCGCCTGCGCCGCACCCCGCCCGGCGAGGCCGTGGCCCGGGCCATGGACGCCGACCGGCTGGCCCGCTACGCCGACCGCTGGGTCGACGTGCTGAACGGGCTCGGCGTCGTCGTGGTCACCACCCTGCTCAGCGGCAGCCTGCTCGCCGGCGGGGTGCTGATGACGGTGATGGGCGTCTCCGCCGCCGCCTCGGCGCTGGGCTCACCCGTCGCCGGCCGCTCGGCCGCCGCGGCGTCGACCTCGCGCGCCGACTTCGGCCGGTCCCTGGTCTCGGCGCTGGAGTCCGCGCGCACCGTCAAGCTCGCCGCCGCCACCCCGGCCGTGCACGCCCACCTGCTGCGGGTGGACGGCGGCCGGGTCGACGCCGCGGTCAAGGAGCACCGGGTGCAGGCGCTGCTGGCCGGCGTGCCGGTGCTGATGGTGCAGGCCGGGGTCGTCGCCGCCTGGGCGGTGCTGCTGCTCGGCGGGTGGGAGCTGGCGACGGCGCTGCTGGTGGCCGGCGCCGTCACCGGCTTCGACTGGTTCGGCCGGGTCGCCGGCGCGGTGATCACCGAGGCGCCGGGCGTGCGCGCCTGGGCCCGCGCGACCTCCCGGCTGGCCGGCGGCGACGAGATGATGATGGTGCCCGCCGGGATCGACCTGGTCTCCGGCGCCGCCCCCGCCCCGGACCTCGCCGGTGAACCGGTCCGCCTGCGCGAGCTGCGGGTCAGCGGCCTCGGCGCGATCCACGACGACGGCACGATCGGCGTCTCCGGCGTCGACCTGCACGTCGGGCCGGGCGAGCTGGTGCTGCTGCTGGGCCAGGTCGGCTCCGGCAAGTCCAGCCTGCTCTCGGCCCTGGCCGGCCTCGTGGAGCACACCGGCAGCATCCGGTGGAACGGCCACGAGGTGGAGGACGCCGAGACCTTCCTGCGTCCCGGCCAGGTCGCCCACGTCGCCCAGGTGCCGCGGGTGCTGTCGGGGACCTTCGCCGACAACGTCGCCCTCGACCACGCCGACCGCTCCCTGCACCCCGCGGTCGACGACGCCCGGCTGGGCCGCGACCTCGACGAGGCCGGCGGGCCGGACGCCGTCGTCGGCCACCGCGGCGTACGCCTGTCCGGCGGGCAGGTGCAGCGCCTGGCGCTGGCCCGGGCGCTCGCGGCCGAGACCGAGCTGCTGCTCGCCGACGACGTCTCGAGCGCGCTCGACGCCACCACCGAGGTCGAGCTGTGGGCCGCGCTGCGCGCCCGCGGCACCGCCGTGCTCGGCTCCACCTCGAAGTGGGCCGCTCTCACCCAGGCCGACCGGGTCGTGGTGCTCGTCGACGGCGAGGTCGCCGCGACCGGGCCGTGGAGCGACCTCGCCCCGTCCTGGGGCCACCTGGCCGGCTGAGGCCCGGGACGTCATACGGACGGCGGCGTGGTCACCGCCCCCTCCGTCTGACGTCCCGCGCGGTGGGTGTCAGGTCAGCGGCTCCGCGGTGACCAGCTCGTCGCCGACGCGCACCGTGCCGGGGACGCTCACCGAGCCACCGACCGCCAGGTTGCCGCCGTGCTCGCGGTGGATGCCGCGCAGCACCTCGCGGTCGACCTCGATGCCGTCGGGCTGCGCGCGGGTGACCATCACGCACCGCGGGACCGGCGTGGTCACCGCGACGGTCGCGGCGCCGATCCGTACGGCGTGCCCGACGAGGCCGTCCTCCCCGGCCTCGTCGACCACCACGTTGGCGCGGAACCTGCGGGTGGGCTCACCGTCCATGCTGGCGGTGGACAGCACCGTGACCGTGGCGCCCGCGGAGTCGTGGAACGCGCCGCCGGCCCCGGTGAACGGGCCCCACGAGGCCGCGGCCTCGGTCTCGGTGTCGTCGGGGTTCTCGTACCGCCGCTCCTCGACCTCCGCCATGGACCGCAGTGCGACCGGGCGACCGAGCCACGCCGACAGCGCGGCGTCGTCGGCGGCGACCGAGCCGTCGGGCAGGACGACCTCCACCCCGTCGGGCGTCGTCCGGGCAGAGGCGAACAGCATCTGCGGCTCGCGCCGCGCGGTGAGCCCAAACCCGGTCCCGAGGTCGAAGATCGCGTACCGGCGGTCCCCCTCGATGCCCAGCTCCCCGAGGGCGGCCTCGTCGAGCCGCTCGCCCTGCAGGGACTTCACCGGGAACCGCCACAGCTCCGTCACACGCATGTCCGCTCCTCGCACCCGGGGTCTCCTGATCCCGGCCACGCTAGCGACGCCCGGCGGCGCGTGAGCCGCCCGATCGGACGGGTCACCCGACGGCCGTGACGATCTCCTCGGCGGTCAGCCGTCGCTCCCCGACGTAGTAGAGGGTCGCGTCACCCGACAGGGTCGACTCCCAGCGCGGGTCGAGGAGCGCCCCGCCGCGGCGCACCGCGATCACCGTGACGGCGTGGGTGCGTCCCAGCCCCTCCTGCACCCGGCCGAACGGCACCTCGCCCAGCGCCGCCGGCAGCGGGGCGCTGTAGGTGTTGCGGCCCCCGTAGGTCATCAGGTCGGCGTAGACCTGGGAGATGCCCGGGTCCTCGAGCTCCTCGGTGACCAGCCGCGGCGAGTGCCACTGCACGCAGCTGACGTCCGGGTCGACGTAGGACAGGTTGCGGGCGGCCGACATGTCGCGCAGCGTCACCACGGCGTGCACGTCCGGGTTGACATGCATCGCGGCGACCGTGAGCGCGAGCGCCTCGTTGTCGTCGCGGGCGTCGACGAGCAGCCGGGCGGCCCGCTGCACCCCGGCGCGTCGCAGCACCTCCTCGTCGGTCAGGTCGCCCCGGACGAACACCACCTCGTCGCGCTCGGGCATCGGGTGCTCCGGCACGTCCTCCCAGGCGCACAGCACGACCTGGGTGCGCCCCTCCGCGGTGTACTCGTCGACGAGCCGTTCGGTGCGACCGGGCGTGTACCCGATGATCACCAGGTGCCCGGACACCTCGGTGTCCGCCAGACCCTTCATGCGTCGTCCCTTCGCGTTGTCGAGGGCCACCGAGACCCGGGTGAACAAGGTGGTCAGCGTGACGATCCCACCGAGGATGACGTACGCGCCGACCACGTGGCCGGTCGCCGAGACCGGGAAGTGGTCCCCGTAGCCGACGGTGGCCGCGGTCACCACGAAGTACCACCAGTAGTTCTCGGGGGCGGTGATGGTGTTGCTGGCCGGTTCCGCCAGCACCATCAGCGGCCAGCTGGTGAGGAACACGAACGAGATGATCAGGGCGGGCAGGGCCCAGGCCCGGGTCCGTCCCAGCCGGCGCAGGGCTCGCGAGAGCAGCAGGGTCATGGTCAGCCGAAGAAGACCTCGGCCTCGGCGTACTCCGCCGGGCTCACCAGCTTCAGCTCGGCGGTGCCCTCGCTGAGCGGCACGCGCTCGATGCGGGTGCCGCGCAGCGCCATCATCGTGCCGAAGTCGCCGTCGGCGACCGCGTCGGCGGCCTGCAGGCCGAAGCGGGTGGCCAGCCACCGGTCGAAGGCGGTGGGGGTGCCGCCGCGCTGGACGTGACCGAGCACGACCGCGCGGGCCTCCTTGCCGGTGCGGTGCTCGATCTCGGAGGCGAGCCGGTCGCCGATGCCGCCGAGGCGGACGTGGCCGAAGGCGTCCTTCTCACCCGACGAGAGCGTCATGTCGCCACCCGCGACCGGGACGGCGCCCTCGGACACCACGACGATCGGGGCGTACTCGCTCTTGAAGCGGGTCTCGACGTGCGCGCAGACCGCGTCGATGTCGAAGGGCTGCTCGGGGATCAGCACCGCGCTGGCCCCGCCGGCGAGGCCGGCGTGGAGCGCGATCCAGCCGGCGTGGCGGCCCATCACCTCGACGACGAGCACCCGGTGGTGGCTCTCCGCGGTGGTGTGCAGGCGGTCGATGGCGTCGGTGGCGATGTTGACGGCCGTGTCGAAGCCGAAGGTGAAGTCGGTGCCGGACAGGTCGTTGTCGATGGTCTTCGGCACGCCGACCACCTTGACCCCGGCCGCGGCGAGCGAGGTGGCCACCCCGAGGGTGTCCTCCCCCCCGATCGCGACCAGCGCGTCGACGCCGGCCGCGGCGAGGTTCTCCTTGATCCGCTCGACCCCACCGTCGACGGCGAGCGGGTTGGTCCGCGAGGAGCCGAGGATGGTGCCGCCGCGCGGGAGGATGCCCCGGCACTGGTCGATGCCGAGCTCCATGGTCACGCCCTCGAGCGGGCCGCGCCAGCCGTCGCGGAAGCCGACGAAGGTGAAGCCGTGGTCGCGGACACCCCGCCGCACGACGGCGCGGATGACCGCGTTCAGCCCGGGGCAGTCACCACCCCCGGTGAGCACTCCGACGCGCATGGACGGTCCTCCTTGGTTCCTCCGGACGAGACGGGGGCGACCCTACTGTGACCCGGCCCACGCGCGACGCGCCCGTCCAGGGCGCGGCCCCGTGGGTCTCCTAGTCTCAGGGCATGACCTTCTCCATCGTGGCCCGCTCCGAGGACGGCGACTCCTGGGGCGTCGCCGTCGCCTCCAAGTTCCTCGCCGTCGGCGCGGTCGTGCCGGCCGCCGTCGCCGACGTCGGCGCGCTGGCCACGCAGGCCGACGCCAACGTGGCCTACAAGGGCCTGGCCCTCTCCCACCTCGACGACGGCGCGACCGCGCCGGTCGCCCTGCAGCGTCTGCTCGAGGAGGACCCGGGTCGCGCCGACCGGCAGGTCGGCATCGTCGACGTCGACGGGGGCGCGGCCTCCCACACCGGCGAGGACTGCATCCCCTGGGCCGGCGGCCGTACCGGTGACGGGTACGCCGTCCAAGGCAACTGCCTGACCGGGCCCGAGGTCGTCGAGGCCCTCGAGACCGCCTGGCTGGCCTCCGACCCGACCGCTCCCCTCGGCCAGCGGCTGCTCGACGCGTTGAGCGCGGCCGACGAGGCCGGCGGCGACAAGCGCGGCCGGCAGTCCGCGGCGCTGCTGGTGGTCCGGGACGGGGCCGGGTACGCCGGCGGCGACGACGTCGACGTCGACCTGCGGGTCGACGACCACCCGGCCCCGGTGCCCGAGCTGGCCCGGTTGCTGGACCTGAACACGCTCTACCTGACCGCCTCGACCGAGGAGGAGAAGGTACCGGTCGACGACGCCGTCCGCGCCGAGCTCGAGGCCCACGCCACCGCGGCCGGGCACCCCGACGTGGCCACCTGGGTCGGCACCGAGAACTACGAGATGCGGGTCGCCGACGACCTGACCTGGGTCGACCGTCGGATCCTGGCCGTGGTCCGCGGAGGATGAGCCGCCTGGTCTGGGACGTCGAGGCGCTCCTGGCCGGGCTCGACGGCGGGACCCGGCCCCAGGCCCTCTGGGACGCGGCGCTGACGGCCGTGGCGCAGGCACCCGGGCCGGTGAGCGAGGTGGCCGTGGTCGACGCCCCTGCCGGGGCCGTGCTGTGGGACGCCGAGACCCTCGGCGCCCCGCGCCCGCTCGAGCACCGGGGCGACGTCGCGTCGCTGCTGACGGAGGTCGGGGCCACCGACCCGCGGACCTGGGCCGGGGTCCTGGAGGGGCGGTACGCCGCCGGCAGCCTCGGCTCGTACCTCGTCGCGCGGGCGACCCGGGGCCTGGAGCACGTCGCCCTCACCGGCCCGGCCAGGAGCGCACCGGCCCTCGCCGGGCTCCCGGACGAGGCGCTGCCCGCGGTCGTCCCACCCGGTCCCGTCGGGACGACCGACGCGGCCTGCTGTGCCGGGCTGCGGGTCCCGCTCCTCCTGCTGCCGGCCTGAGAGGCCGACGCGGGCCGGGTCAGTCCTCCTCGAGCGCGTCCCGGACGGCCTGCGCCGCGTCACGGTCGGCCGTCGCGGTCGCGGTCACGCGGGCGGCCTCCTCGGCGGTCTCCTCGGCGTCGGCCAGCTCGTCCTCGGCCTCCTCGGCGGCCGACTCGGTCTCCGCCAGACGGCGGCGCAGCTCCTCCAGCTCGGACTGCAGCTGCAGGCCCCGCGCCTCCAGCTGCGCGACCTCCTCCCGGGCGGCCGCCTCCTCCTCGGTGGCGGCGACCAGCTGGTCCTCGGCCTCCGACAGGGCCTCGTCCGCGGCGGCGACCGCCTTGAGGTGCGCGTCCGGGTCGGGCACGACGTGCATCCCGTGCCGGCCCTCGACCCCGGCGGCACCGTCGATCTCCGGCCCGTCCTCGCGCCCGGAGGCGGCGAACCCGAGCGCCTCGGGGGCGGCCAGCGCGGCGGCGACGTCGGTGGACCCCACCCCGGTCGACGCCAGCGGCGCCACGAGCAGCCCGCTGCGCACCGCCGCCGCGCAGTCGGCGTCGACCATGGCCGCGGTCAGGGTCGCCTCGACCTGGTCGCCCACCGCCCCGGTCACCTTCACCCCCAGGCCCCGGGCGACGGCACGCGCCCGCGTGGTCACCGCGGCGGTCACCTGGCGGCGCTGCCGCGTGAGGGCCCGCAGCTCGTCGGCCGACATCGCGCGCTGGGCCTCCCGCAGGGCCTCGCCGACGGCGAGGAGCTGGTCGACCTGCTCGGTCTCGCCGCGCACGAGCTGGTTGACCACCCAGGCCGCGGTGGCCGGCTTGCGCAACGCCTTGACGGCCGTGGCGAGCGCGCGGTCCTCGGCTCGCAGCTCGCGGGCGCGGGCGTCCCGGGTCGGGGTGAAGTCGCCCAGGGGGAGGCCGTAGAGCCGGTCGGCGACCTCGAGCAGCGTGGTCACGCCCCGGATCCTGCCAGGACCGGCTCGCCCAGGACGAGCTCGACCTCGACCGGGTGCGGCGGGTGGACCGCCGCCCGCTCGGTGCCGGTGCGACGCCACCCGCGGCGCCCGTACAGCCCGAGCGCCCGCTCGTTCAGGCGCAGGCACCACAGTCGTGGCTGGCCCCCGCGGGCGCGGACACCGTGGACGGCTCGGTCCAGCAGCGCCGAGCCGAGCCCCGTGCCCCACGCCTCGGGGCGTACGGCGACCTGCCGCACCCAGGTGTCGTCGTGGGCCACGAACCCCAGCGGCTCCGCGCCGCCCGGGCCGTCCCGCCCGACGACCCACGCCGCGACCCCGGGCTCCTGCAGCGCGGTGACCCAGCGCTGCTCGACCACGGCGTCGGGGAAGGGGTACGTCGCCGGCGGGAACACGTGCGCCAGCGCCGCCAGGTTCGCCGCCCGCTCGAGGTCGCGCAGCAGCACGGCGTCGGCCGGGCCCGCCCGGCGCCACCGCCACCCCGCAGGGTCAGGCACGCGGGTCGTCCGGCTCGCCGTCCAGGCCCTGCTCGATCGCCCACCGGGTCAGCTCGACCCGGTTGTGCAGCTGCAGCTTGCGCAGCGTGTTCTGCACGTGGTTCTGCACCGTGCGGTGGGAGAGCACGAGGCGGTCGGCGATCTGACGGGCCGACAGCCCGGTCGCCACCATCCGCAGCACCTCCGTCTCCCGCTCGGTCAGCTGCGGGCGCTCGGGGCCGGGCGCGGGCTCGGAGAGCCGGCGGTACTCCCCCAGCACCAGCCCGGCCAGCCCGGCGGTGAAGACGGCCTCGCCGCGGGCGACCCGGCGTACGGCGTCGACCAGCTCCTCCCGGGAGGCCGACTTGACCAGGTAGCCGGTGGCGCCGGCCTTGACCGCGGCGAGCACGTCGTCCTGCTCGCCGGACGCCGAGAGGATCAGCACCCGCGCCGACGGGTCGTGCGCGAGCACCTGGCCGGTCACCTCCACCCCGGACGGCGGCGGGATCTGCAGGTCCAGCACCACCACCTGCGGACGGGCCGCCGGGAAGCGGGCGACCGCCTCGGCGCCGGTGGCCGCGACGGCGACGACGTCGAAGCCGGCCGCGGCCAGGTCGCGCTCGACGGCGTCGCGCCACATCGGGTGGTCGTCGACCACCATCACCCGCAGGGCCTGCGCGGCCTGGTCGGCCTGCGCCTCCGGTGCCGTCACGACGTCTCCCCCTCCAGGCGGCGGTAGCGGCCGCGGTGGTGCAGCAGCGGCGCCGGGCCGGCGTCCCCGGCCACAACCTCCTCCACGACCAGCCGCAGCTGGCGCGACCACCCGACCTCGTCGGTCGACTCCAGCCGGAGCCCGGCCCAGGTGCGGTCGCCGGCCAGCCGCGGGCCCCAGGCGGTGTCCTCGAAGGTCGCCTGCCGGAACAGCCCGCCGGGCGCGGGGGCGGCGCCGGCGAAGGCCTCGGCCAGGTCGCGGTCCTCCCAGCCGAGCAGCTGGAGCACGGCGGTGCCGACCTCGGCGACGGTGTCGGCGAGGTCGGAGTCGGGATCGACCAGGGCGAGCACCCGGGCCGGCTCGCCGTGGGCGACGACGACCGAGGTGACGGTCAGCCCCGCCCGGCTGGCGCCGGCGCCGCTGGTCAGCAGGGTGACGCCCGAGGCCAGCCGGCCGCGCAGCCGGCGTACGGGGTCGGGGTCGGCGGCGAAGGGGTGGGTGGTGTGGATGGTCACGCGTGCTCCCGGGGTACGGCGAGGCGCCACGTCGTGCCGTGGCGGCCGGTGTCCAGGGTGGCGGTGCCCCCCAGGTCGGCCACCCTGCCGCACACCGACTCCCGCACACCGAGGCGGCCCTGCGCGGCGGCGTCGTCGAGGCGCCCCTCGGCGATGCCGGGGCCCTCGTCGCGCACCGACACCGCCACCTCGTCGCCGAGGTCCTCGAGCAGCACCCAGGCCCGGGCGTCGTCGCCGACGTGGCGGGCGACGTTGTCGAGGCAGGCCACCACGGCCGCGACCAGCTCGTGGGCCGTCACCGGCGGGGCCGGGACCACCCCGCCCGGCAGGACCACCTCGACCCCCGGGCGGGCGCCGAGCGAGGCCAGCAGGGCGGCCACGTCGACCGGCTCCCCGGGAGCCAGGGCCGACCCGTCCGGGCCGTACGGGCCGTACGGGCTCCCGTCGCCGCCCGCACCGGGCGAGCCGCCCGCCGCGACCGCGTCCTGCGCCCGGATCAGGCGACGCAGCCCGCGCTCCTGCTCACCGGCCAGCCGGCCCAGGTCGGTGGCGTGCGGGCCGAGCTCGCCGGCCCGCCGCTGCACCAGCGCCAGCACCTGCAGTGTCCCGTCGTGCACCGCACGCGCCAGTCGGGCGCGCTCCGCGGCCGTCGCCGCCGCCCGCTCGGCCCGGTCGCGCTCGTCGGCCATCTGCTGCAGGGACCCGGTGAGGTAGCCGACGACGGGACCGCCGACGACCAGCAGGAACGCGTTGCCGTAGACGGTCAGGGTCACGTCCGGCCGCAGCGCCAGGTCGACCCCGGCCAGCACGACCCCGGCGACCAGCCCGCCCGCGGTACGCAGGTGGATCGCCCAGGCGAACAGCACGGCCATGATCCAGAAGCCCGGCACGGTGGCGGCGAAGTCAGGGCCCTTGACCCACGGCCCGGCCAGCAGGACCCCGAGGGCGACCGCCAGGTCCAGACCGAGCAGGACCGGTCCCCGGCGGGCCGGGGAGGCGTACCCCCAGGTCGCGACGCCCGTCCACACCGTCATCAGCACCAGGCAGGCGACCACGCCGGCGGGCCGTGCGGCGCCGTCGAGGGTCCACAGGCCCACGCCCCAGGCGTTGAGCAGCACGACGAGCCGGAGCCCGGCCAGCGCCCGCAGCAGCCGGCCCTCGACCGCGACGGCCCCGGCGGCCCGGGTGGCGGCCATCGGCGTCAGGACGCCTTGCGCTGCCCGGAGGCGACGTCGGCCGAGCCGGCGCGGTCCTTGGCCCGGCCCTGCTCCTTCGCCAGCTCCTTGGTCTGCTCCTTGGCGAGCTCCTTGGCGCGGGCGGCGTACTGGTCGACGTACTCCTGCCCGGACAGGCGCATGATCTCGTACATGATCTCGTCGGTGATCGAGCGCAGGATGTAGCGGTCGTTCTCCATCCCGGCGTAGCGGGAGAAGTCCAGCGGGGCGCCGAAGCGGACGACCGGGCGGGTGATCGCGCCGAACTTCTTGCCCGGGGGCGCGACGGTGTCGGTGCCGACGACCGCCACCGGGATCACCGGCACGCCGGCCTCCAGCGTGAGTCGCGCGACGCCGGTCTTGCCGCGGTAAAGGCGGCCGTCGTGCGAGCGG
Source organism: Nocardioides aquaticus (assembly GCF_018459925.1). NCBI lineage: Bacteria > Bacillati > Actinomycetota > Actinomycetes > Propionibacteriales > Nocardioidaceae > Nocardioides > Nocardioides aquaticus. The sequence continues at coordinate 1,572,848 of NZ_CP075371.1, read as the reverse complement.
GTGCCCTCGGGGTAGATCCCGAACAGCTCCCCCGCTCCAGCACCCTCCTCGCGGAGAGCATCGCGCCCTCGGCGGCGTCCCGGCCGCCGCGGTCGATCGGGATCTGGCCGGCCCCCGAGAAGAAGGTCTTCTGGAGCCAGCCCTTGACCCCGCGGCCGGTGAAGTACTCCGCCTTGGCCACGAAGCTGACCCGCCGCGGCAGGGCGTTGGGCATGAAGAGCCAGTCGGCGTACGACAGGTGGTTGCTGGCCAGGATGGCCGCACCCTCGGTCGGCACGTGCTCGAGGCCGTGGGACTGCGGCCGGAAGACGATGCGGAGCAGCGGCCCGATCGCGATCCACTTCAGGAACCAGTAGAACAAGCCGACACCTCTCCCTCGTCTGCGCGGCGTCGGCCCGGTCCGGCGTCCAGCGGGCTCACCCTAGTCCCTGGAGGACGCCCGGGGCACCGGTGCGGAGCGGGCCCGGACTTGCTCCGCCCGTGGGTCGCGTAGCCTCGCACCGTGGCTGGCGGTACGCAGGACCCCGGACCGGCTCCGGAGGAGCCCACCGACGCGAACGACCCGGTGGACGGCACGGTGGACGGCACGAGCATCGGCCCGGACGCCGACCCCGCCCCGCCCGGACCCCCGGCCGACGACGACGCCGCGTGGGCCTCGATCGTGGCCAACTTCGGCGAACGCGCCACGCTCGACGAGCCCGGCCCGCCCCGGCCCCCGGGCTCCGAGCAGCACCCGGCGGGCACCGACCCGGCCCGGCTGCGACGCCTCTTCGAGCCTTTCGACCGCCCGGCCCCCCGCGCCGGCGAGGGTGGCGACCCGCCGCCCCGACCCGGCGACCCCGACGCCGACCTGGCCAAGGCCCCGGACGCCCCCTTCGTGCCGCCCGCCCCGCCGCCGGTGCCGCCGACCACCGCGGACCGCCGCGCGGCCTGGGCCGGCGTGATCGGTGCCCCCGCCGTGCTGCTGGTCTCGCTGCTGCTCGGGCTGGCGCTGCCGACCGTCGTCACGCTGGCACTGGTCGCCGCGTTCATCGCCGGGTTCGTCTACCTGGTCTGGAAGATGCCGCGCGAGCCGCGGGACCCGTACGACGACGGCGCCCGCGTCTAGCCGAGATGACGCTCGCGGACAGCCGAGATGACGCTCGCGGCGCCTCGAGGTGACGGTTCCGGACAGCCGGGTACGCCGGTGGTCGGGGGTCGAGGAACGAGCGCCGAACCACGGTGGTCGAGGGGCGAGCGCAGCGAGCGTCTCGAGGCCATCCCCCGCAGGTCGATGGGTGATCCCCGTGCACCTGGTGAGTGCAGATCACCCATCGACCGAGCTGGGTCGGCCTAGGTCCGCCGGTGGAAGGTGACCTCGTTGTCGGCGTGGACCTTCATGTCGTAGGCCGGGTCGTGGGCCCGGGCGTGGTGGTGGGGGCAGAGCAGGCGTCCGTCCTCGATGTCAGTCAGGCCGCCTTCGGAGAACAACGTGTCGTGGTGGGCGTGACACAGACCCGGCGGCCAGTCACAGCCCTTCGCGGTGCAGTGCTTGTCGCGGGCGTGCAGGGCGTAGGTCTGGGCTGCGGTGAACCGGCGTCGGGCCCGGCCCTGGTGCAGGACCTCGCCGTTGCCGCCGAGGACGACGGGGATGATCCGTGCCTCGCACGCCAGGCGCATCGCCTGGGCGGCGGTCATCGGGGTCCCGTCATCGAGCGTCGCGGTCCCCAATGCGGTGGTGAGGAGGTCGAAGGTGGTGGTCGTGATGAACGTGCCGTCGGTGCGCCCCAGCTTCGGGGCGTTTGTGCGGGGGTAGTTCTCGATGAGCTCGCAGAACGCCTCACCCAGCTTCTGCGCCGACGGGCGGCCCTTGACCCATTCCCGTTTCTGCCCGGACTCAGCGTCGGGGGTGCAGTTCACGTGGCCGGGGGCAGCGAACCCGTGGAGGAGCTTCTGCAGCATCTGCCCTTGGACTTCGGGGATCGTGAACCGCCCGTGCGCGGTGCCGTGGCCGTCGAACGACAGCGTGAACCGGCGTTTCTGCGCGGCCTTCGCCTCAGCGGCTTCGAGCCTCTTGCGGTCGATCTCCTCACCGACCTGCGGTGCGATCAGGGTCGGGATGTGCGCCCCCAGCTGCCTCAGCTCGGCGGGATCGAACTCGACCGCGTACCCGACCAGGGCCTCCTCGGCTTGTGTCACCAACCCCGCGTCGAGGTCGTCGGGGAGGTCCTCCAACGCGTTCACGACCACGCGGACCTGGTCGGGATTCATGACACCGGCCGCGAGCGCGTCACGGACCTTCGTCCACCGGGTCTCGAGTGCGGTCGCGAGCCTGACCTGGGCAGCGGACACGTTCTTCTGCGACCGGGTGGCGTTCGCTGCCCACACCCCGGTGGAGGTGCACCCGGTGTCAGCGCCGACCTGGACCTCCTCAGCGTGGGCCAGGACGGCGAGCTTGAAGGAGGCGACCTTGGCTTCCAGCACCGCCAGCGACTGGATGGTGTCGCGGGTGGTGGCGGCATCCAACGCGAACAGGGGCCGCTCCGCCAACGCCGTCACGCTCGCCGACAGGGCGCGGACACCGGCCGGCACGGGGTGTGCGGTGGTGGTGTCCTTGGTGGTGGCCATGGATCAATCCAAGCACTCGCCACCGACAGTCCTGGGGTGTTTCCACAGGTCAGGGGTGGTTATGCCCGCCCAGCACGGATACATTCGATCAAAGGTTCGTTAACAGGATTTAGTGACGGTCTCGAGACGCTCGCTGCGCTCGCCCCTCGACCACCGAGGCGCTGCGCTCGCTCCTCGACCACCGGAGCCGAGCGCCGCCTACCGCCGGTCGAGTCCCGTCGCCAGCCAGGCGGCGCCGATCGCGCCGGCGTGGGGGCCCATCGTGGCCTGCACCATCGGCGGCACCTCGCGGTGGTCGCCGGCGTAGAGGGCGCGGCGCATCGCGACCCGGGCGGGGCCGAGGAGGAGGTCCCCGACCTCCGAGACCCCGCCGCCGACCAGGACCAGCGCAGGGTCGAGCACGGCGATCAACGAGGCGGTGCCGACGCCGAGCCACTCCCCCACCGAGGCGAACGCCTGGCGCGCCGAGCCGTCCCCGGCGCGGGCGGCCGCGGTGACGTCGGGGCCCGCGGTCAGGTCGGGCCGGGTGTGGGCGACCAGCCGCACCAGCGCGTTGCCGCTGGCGTACTGCTCCCAGCAGCCGCGCAACCCGCACTCGCACGGCAGGCCCTGCGGCACGACCTGCTGGTGACCGAGCTCGCCGGCCATGCCCTGGCGCCCTCGGACCAGCCGGCCACCGATGCTGATCGCACCGCCGATACCGGTGCCGACGGTGATCATCACGACGTCGTCGACGCCGCGGGCGGCGCCGTGGGCCTGCTCGGCCAGCAGGGCGCAGCTCGCGTCGTTCTCGAGTGCGACCGGCACCTGCCAGCGCTGCTCCAGCTGGGCGTGCACCGGCTGCTCGCGCCAGGGCAGGTGGGTGGCGAAGCGGACCACGCCGTCCGGCCCGACCAGCGCCGCCGCCGAGACGCCGACCGCGGCAACGGGTCGCCCGTCGGCGACCTCGTCCAGGACCCGGGACAGGGCGTCCTCGATCTCGCCCGGGGTGGCGGTACGCCCCGGGGTCGCCGTGCGAGCGGTCCGCACGACCCGCCCGTGGTCGTCGGTCTCGACCCCGAGCACCTTGGTGCCGCCGACGTCGATGCCGACGACGAGCCCCCGGCCCGGGTCGGCCGTCACCGGGGCCGCCACCGCGGCCGCCACCGGGGTCAGCGCCGGGCCAGGTCGGCGGCGCCGATGACGCCGGCGTCGTTGCCGAGGGTGGCCTGCACGATCTGCGGCAGCGGGCGGTAGCCGGTGCCGATGACCTGGTCGGCGAAGGCGGCGCGGGTCGGGTCGAGCAGCAGGTCGCCGGCCTCGCTGACGCCACCGCCGATCACCACGACCCCGGGGTCGAGGACGGCGCAGATCGACGCGATGCCCTCGCCGAGCCAGCGGCCGAGCCCGGCCAGGCAGCGCAGCGCGAACGGGTCGCCGTCCCGGGCCGCGGCGGTGATCGCCAGACCGGTGATGGCCTCGGCGTCCCCGCCCGCGGCGGCGACGAGCACGGCCGCGCCGGGGTCGGTCGCCGCGGCCTCGCGGGTCTGGCGCAGCAGCGCGCGGCCGGAGGCGTACTGCTCGAGGCAGCCGTGCCGACCGCAGCCGCAGGGCAGCCCGTCCGGCACCACCCGCATGTGCCCGATCTCGGCCGCCACGCCCGAGGCGCCGCGGTAGAGCTCGCCGTCGACGACGACGCCCCCGCCCACGCCGGTGCCGACGGTGACCAGCAGGAGGTCGTCGAAGGCGCTCCCCGCACCGAACGCGAACTCGCCCCAGGCCGCGGCGTTGGCGTCGTTCTCGACCACCACCGGCAGGTGCGTGCGCTCCTGGAGGTCCTCACGGAGCGCGCGGTCGCGCCAGGCGATGTTGGGCGCGAACATGACCACCGAGCGCCCGGAGTCGATGTAGCCGGCGGCGCCGACCCCGACCCCGGTCAGCGCGTGCCGTGAGCCGAGGTCGGCCACCAGGCCGACGATGGCGTCCTCGATCGCCTCGGGGTCCTCGGCCGGGGACACCACCCGGCGGTGCTCCAGGACGGTGCCGTCCTCGGCCACCACGGCGCCCGCGATCTTGGTCCCGCCGACGTCGATGCCGCAGGTCAGGCTCACCGGTGCTCCTCCTGGGACCCGGGGGCCCCGTGCTCATCGTGCTCATCGTCGTGCTCGTCGTGCTGGTCGAGGTCGATCCGCTCCACCCCCGGGCCGGGTGGCCGGGGCGGGCGTGCGGGGCGCGGCGGCGGGGACGCCTCCGGGTCGGTGGGCTGGTCGAGCTGGTCCACGAGGGCGGTGCCCGCGGCCAGCAGCGACCGGGCCGCCGTCACCAGGTGCGAGCGGACCTCCGGCGTGGTCTCCCGGACGGCGTGGATCGCGCGGCAGACCGGGCAGATCCGGCAGTCCTCACCGCCCGTCGCGACGTGCAGGTCGGCGTCGCGCAGGGCACCCATCGCGTCGGCAGCCAGCGCGGCCAGCCCGTCCCCGCTCCACCGGCCCCGTCCGGCACCCTCTTGCGGGCCCTGCTGCGGGCCCTGCTGCGGACCCGGCGCCTGCTCGGTCCGGCCGGTGGTGAACATCTCGGAGAAGGCGTCGAACAGCTTCGCCGCCTCCTCGCCGACCGACCCGACCTCCTCGTACGGCTCCCCGTACGGCCCGTCGGGTCCGTCCGCCCGTCCCGCGCTCACCGGGCCACCGCGCTCTCGGGGGCAGCCTCGCTGGGGGCCGCCGGCCGCACCCCGGGCCGGGCGCCGGCATCCGTCGCCTGGAACCGCACGCGCAGACCGCCCTCCTCGACGCCGGCACCCCGGACCGCCATCCGGGCCAGGACGCCGGGCAGGGCGAGCACGCGGCGGTAGGCGCCGACGGTGACGACGAGGTCGTCGCCGCTGCGGGCGAGGTCGACCTGGTCCGCGTCGGCGAACGGCAGGGAGAGGTGCAGGGTGGCCCCGCCGCTCCAGCGCTCGACGCGGAACGGCGCCGCCGCGGTCACCGCACCGAGCGGGTCGCGACCGGCGTACAGGTTGAAGGCGAGGTCACGCAGCGCGGCGACGCCGACGGGCTCGGCCGACGCGTACCCCGCGCGCCACAGGGGCAGGCCCTCGAACGACGACTCCGCCTCGGCCAGCACGCCCTCCTGCGCGCGCACCCAGCCCTCCCGCCAGGCGTCCCCGGGGCCGGCGGGGAAGACCCGGTTGGCCACGACGCCGTCGACGCGGTAGCCGAAGAGCGACAGCGTCGTCCAGGACCGTCGGGCCTCGGCCAGCACGACGGACTCGGGGTGAGCACCAGGCGTACGGAGGCCTCGGGGCCGGTCAGCAGGGCGCGCACCTCGGCCAGCTCCAGCTGCAGCCGCTCGGCGGCACCGGCGACCTCGGCGTCCGGCGCAGGCACGCCCGTGGCCCGGCTGAGGAGCGGTGCGAGGGCGCGCACGACGCGCCGGTCGGCGGGCACCACCTTGCGGAGGTACCAGCCCAGCGCCTCGGGGAGCGCCAGCAGGCGCAGCGTCTCGGCGGTGGGCGCGCAGTCGACGACGACGGCGTCCCACTCCCCCGACAGCACCTGGCGGCGCAGCTCGAGCAGGGCCAGGACCTCCTCGGCGCCCGGTACGACCGTCAGCTCCTCGGCGGTGACCGGGTCGAGGCCGGCGAGGTGCAGCACGTCGAGCAGGTAGCGCTGGACGACCGACCAGGACTCCTCGAGCCCGCGCTGGGCGTCGACCTGCTGCACGTGCAGGTGGGGCGCGACCGGCGTCGGCTCCGGGCCGACCGGGACCCCGAAGGCGTCGGACAGGGAGTGCGCGGCGTCGGTGGAGAGCACGAGGGTGCGACTGCCGCGGGCCGCCGCGAGCGCGGCCGTGCCGGCGGCGACGGTGGACTTGCCCACGCCACCCTTGCCGGTGAACAGCACGACGCGCACGATCGGTCCTGACCCTGGTCCTGTGTCTGGGCTTCCGGCGCTCAGGCCAGCTGCTCGACGCGCTTCTTCAGACCCTTCAGCGCGGTGTCGATGAGGATCTTCTCGCCCTTGCGCTTCAGCATCCCGATCAGCGGGATCGAGACGTCCAGGGCGAGGCGGTAGGTGACCTCGGTGCCGCCGGGGACCTCGCGCAGGACGTAGGCGCCGTCGAGGGAGCGCAGCATCTTGCCCTCGACCAGGCTCCAGGAGACCTGCCGGTCGCCGTCCCAGGTGTAGGCCAACGTGTACTCGTCCTTGATCGGGGAGACGTCGAGGACGAAGAAGACCCGGTCGGCGCGGCCTGCCGCGGGGCCGTCCCCGACCCGGTCGAGGACCTCGGCGCGCTTCATCCCGGTCGCCCAGGCGGGGTACGACTCGAAGTCGGCGATGACGGCCATGACCTCGGCGGGCGTCGCGTCGACGACGAGGGACGACGTGGTCTGCTCCGCCATGCTCACACCCTTCCGATGCTGCGCGGGCACGCGGTCGCGACGGGGCGCGACCGGGGTGCCGGACGATCGGCGAGACTACCGGACGCCCCGGGCGTCCCACCGGATGGCGTCCCCCGGCCGGCAGCGCAGTAGCCTGCCCCCGCCGCCACCAGCGGCGGCGCCGGACCAGCGAGACCAGCGAGGAGGAGCCGTGCGGGAGTACTCCACCCCCCGGACCACCCCCGCGCCGCTCACCGGCAGCCTCACCGACGACCTGCTGACCAACGCCGACCAGGCGCCGACCGCGGTCGCCCTGCTGCGCCGCACCACCGCGTCCGACGGCACCTGGGACGAGGTCACCACCACCGCCCTCCGCGACGAGGTCGCCGCCGTGGCCCGGGGCCTGCTCGCCGCCGGGGTCCACGCCGGCGACCGGGTCCTGATCGCGGCCCGCACCCGGTGGGAGTGGACCGTCGTCGACTACGCGCTGTGGTGGGTCGGGGCCATCAGCGTCCCCCTCTACGACTCCGTCTCGGTCGACCAGCTGGCCCGGGTCCTCGCCGACGCGCCGGTCGTCGCCGCCGTGGTCGGCGACACCGCTGTCGCCGACCGGCTCCGCGAGGCCGCCGGCACGGGCGTCCCCCGCCACACCTGGGTGCTCGACGACGGCGGGCTCGACGCACTGGTCACGGCCGGGCGCGGGCCGGACGCCCCGGACGACGAGGCGCTGGAAGCCCGTCGGGCCGCGGTCGGGCCCGACGACCTGGCCACGCTCCTGTTCACCTCGGGCACCACCGGGCGGCCGCGCGGCTGCGAGCTCACCCACGGCCAGCTGATGGCCGGCGCCCAGGCCTGCCTGGACGGCCTGCCGGAGCTCTACCGCACCCCGGACCCCGACGACGAGGACGACGACGGACCCTCGACGCTGCTGTTCCTCCCGCTCGCGCACGTGCTGGCCCGCTCGGTGCAGGTGGCGTGCGTCCGCGCCCGCGTCCGGATCGCCCACGGCTCGGACCTGCGCCGGCTGACCGACGACCTGCAGCAGGTCCGCCCGACCTTCGTGCTGGCCGTGCCGCGCGTCCTGGAGCAGCTGTTCAACACCGTCTCGCTGCGCGCGGCCGCCGACGGCCGGGGACGCGTCTTCGAGAAGGCGGCCGACACCGCCATCGCCTGGTCCCGCGCACGCGAGCGCGGTCGGGTGCCGGCCCGGCTCCGCGCCCGGCACGCGGCGTACCAGCGCCTGGTCCGCACCCGCCTGCACGAGGCCCTCGGCGGGCGCTGCCGGCACGCCGTCTGCGGCGGCGCGCCGCTGGGCGAGCGGCTCGGCCACTTCTACCGCGGCATCGGGATCAGCGTGCTCGAGGGCTACGGCCTCACCGAGACCGCCGGCGCGGTGACGGTCAACCAGCCCGACGCCACCCGGATCGGCACCGTGGGTCGGCCGCTGCCCGGTGCCGGCGTGCGGATCTCCGACGAGGGCGAGCTGCTGGTGCGCGGGCCCCAGGTCTTCCGCGGCTACCACGGCCTGCCCGGGCTGACCGCCGAGGTGCTGACCGCCGACGGGTGGCTGCACACCGGCGACGTGGGCGAGGTCGACGACGAGGGCTTCGTCCGGGTCACCGGCCGTCAGCGGGAGATCTTCGTGACCGCCGGCGGCAAGAACGTCGCCCCCGCGGTGCTCGAGGACAAGGTGCGCGCGCACCCGCTGGTCAGCCAGTGCCTCGTGGTCGGCGACGGGCGCCCGTACGTCGGGGCGCTGGTCACCCTCGACCCGGACGCCGTCGCGCTCTGGGCCGAGCGGCACGGCACGTCGAAGGACCCCGCGAAGCTGGTCTCCCACCCGGCCCTGCTGGCCGACGTGCAGGCCGGCGTGGACGAGGCCAACCTCGCGGTGTCCAAGGCCGAGTCCGTCAAGCGCTTCCGGGTGCTGCCGCGGGACTGGACCGAGGAGGACGGCGACCTGACGCCCAGCCTGAAGCTGCGCCGCTCGGTGGTCCTGCGCCGCCACCGCGACGCCATCGAGAGCCTCTACGAGGCCTGAGGGGCACCCTGCCGCAGGCCCCTCCCGACAGCGCTTTTTTCCTGATTCCACCACGGCCCGGTCCCGCTGCGTGCCACGATTTCGCCTCGCCCGCGGGATGGTCCCGCGCGCCGCACGCAGCGCCTGACGTCAGCACCACCGGGGGAAGGTGGCCGATGTCGCGCGCCGGGAGGGACCCATGGAGCGACGCAAGATCCTGCTGGTCGTGGCGGCCGTCGTCGCCGCCCTCGGGGCCACCCTGGTCTTCCTCTACGCCCAGGGTGCCGAGAACCGGGCCGTGGCGCAGTTCCAGACCGTCGAGGTGCTGAGTGCCGCCCAGCGCATCGAGCGCGGCGAGTCCATGGACGACGCCCTGGCCGCCGGCAAGGTGACGATCGAGGACGTCACCGTCGACGAGGTGCTCGAGGGCGCCGGCGCCGACGACGAGGTGTTCGCCGGCCAGGTCGCGCTGACCACGATCTACCCCGGCGAGCAACTGCTCCCGGTCAAGTTCGGCTCCGCCGACGAGGTCGAGTCGACCTCGACCCTCCCGGTGCCCGACGGCAAGGTCGCGATCTCCGTCAGCCTCACCGACCAGGGCCGCGTCGGCAGCTTCACCCGACCCGGCTCGGAGGTCGCGATCTACCTCTCCGCTGTCCCCGAGGACGGCACCGCGGCCTACACCCGGATGCTCCTGCCGCGGGTCACGGTGATCGGCGCCGGGTCCACCACCCAGGTCCAGGCCGCCGCGACCGCCGCCGAGGGCCAGGTCCCCGCCGAGCAGCTGCCCAACACGCTGCTGACGCTGGCCGTCGAGCAGCGGGAGGCCGAGAAGGTCCTCTTCGCCCAGGACGCCGGCACCCTCTCCTTCGCCCTGCTCCCCGCCGAGGGCGAGCTCGAGGACACCGGGGGCGTCGATGCCGCGAACCTCTTCGAGTGACCCCCTCCCCCTCCCGCGCACCGCTGCCCCCAGGACCGTGACCTGATGCCCGTGCTGGTCGAACCCGACGCGACCCGCGTCGCCGAGCTGCTCAAGCTGCTGCCCGCGGGCACGCAGGCCGTCGAGGACGTCGAGCGGATGCACGCCTGGATGGCGCGCCACCCCGACGAGTACGTCGTGCTCCTCGGCCCGGGCGTGCCCCTGGCCCTGGTCACCGACCTCTGCGAGCGGCTGCGGGTGGACCGCCCCACCGTCAGCGTCGTGCTGGTGCGGGAGGTGATCGACGCGCCGCTGCTCAGCCAGGCCATGCGGGCCGGGGTGCGCGACGTCGTCGAGACCCACGACGACCAGGCCGTGGCCGAGGCCGTACGCCGCGCCCACCAGCTGCACACCGCCCTGCGCGGACCGGGCGGGGCCACCCGTACCGGCACGGTGACGACCGTCTTCTCCCCCAAGGGCGGGGTCGGCAAGACCACGCTGGCGGTCAACCTCGCCCTCGCGCTGGCCGACCGGGGCGCCCGCCGCGTCTGCCTGGTCGACCTCGACCTCGGCTTCGGCGACGTCGCGATCACGATGCAGCTCTTCCCGACCCACACCATCGAGCAGGCCGTCGGCGCCGAGTCCGTCCTGGACGCCGTGCAGCTCGACGGACTGCTCACCCGGCACGCCGACTCCCTGATGGTCCTCGCCGCGCCGGCGCACCCCGACGTCAAGGAGCGGATCACCCCGGCCCTGGTCTCCCGCGTCCTGCGCACCCTGCGCGAGAGCTTCGACCACGTCGTCGTCGACACCGCCCCGGCCTTCGACGACGCGACCCTGACCGCGCTCGACGAGACCGACGAGTGCGTCCTGGTGACCACCCTCGACGTGCCGACGCTGAAGAACGTCAAGGTCGCGCTCGAGACCATGGACCTGCTCGACGTCGCCCCCGGCCACCGGCACCTGCTGCTCAACCGGGCCGACGACGCCGTCGGCATCGACGTCGAGAAGGTCGAGGCCATCCTGGGCATACCCGTCGAGGCCCGGATCTCGACCTCGGTGGACGTCGCGGCCAGCACCAACACCGGGACCCCGATCGTCACCGCGAGACCCGACCACCCGACCAGCCAGGCCGTCCGCGACCTGGCCCGCACGCTGCTGGGCGGGGAGACCCCGGTGCCGGGGCCCTCCGACGCCGCCGCGGGCCCCGCCGGCGGCACCGGCCCCGACCATCCCGGGCACGCCGGCCAACGCCGCTTCCGGCGACGGAGGTGAGCCGAGTGAGCACCCTCGCCGACCGCCTCGCCGCCGCGCGGCAGGCCACCGACACCAGCACCGGGCGTGCGCCGGCACCCGCCGCACCCGCCGCACCCGCCGACCGGGCCGACGCCGCCCCTCGGCACGCGGCCGAGACGCCGCGGAGCACCCCCGCCGTCCCGCCGCCCTCCGCCGCGCCCACCGCGCCCTCCGCGCCCGCCGCCGCCAGCACCGGGGGCGGGCTGCAGCAGCGCCGCGCGCAGGCCGGCCAGGGCGACCCGGTCGAGGAGCTCAAGGCCCGGGTGCACGCCGAGCTGCTCCAGCAGCTCGGGCCCCACCTCTACGACGCCGACCTGGAGGAGGCCGAGCTCGACCGCCGGGTCCGCAGCGTGCTCTCGGACCTGCTCTCGACCCAGGACCGGCCGATCAGCGCCTCGGACCGTCAGCGGGTCACGCAGGACATCACCGACGACATCCTGGGCTACGGCCCGATCGAGCCGTACCTGCGCGACCCCGACGTCTCCGAGGTCATGGTCAACGGGCCGGACTCGATCTGGCTGGAGAAGTCCGGGCGGCTGGTCGCGGCCGACGCCGTCTTCGACGACGAGGACCACCTGCGCCGCACGATCGACAAGATCGTGTCCCGGATCGGGCGCCGCGTCGACGAGTCCAGCCCGATGGTCGACGCCCGCCTGCCCGACGGCAGCCGGGTCAACGCGGTCGTGCCGCCCCTGGCGATCGACGGCTCCGCGCTCACGATCCGCAAGTTCGCCGCCGACCCGCTGACGGTCGACGACCTGATCCGCTTCGGCTCGCTGACCCCGCAGACCGCCGACTTCCTCGACGCCTGCGTCCGTGGCCGGCTGAACATCATCGTCTCCGGCAGCACCGGCGCCGGGAAGACCACCACGCTCAACGTCCTGTCGACCTTCATCCCGCACGACGAGCGGATCGTCACCATCGAGGACGCCGCCGAGCTGCAGCTCAAGCAGGACCACGTCGTACGCCTGGAGTCCCGGCCCTCCAACATCGAGGGCAAGGGCGCGGTGACCATCCGCGACCTGGTCCGCAACAGCCTGCGGATGCGGCCGGACCGGATCATCGTCGGCGAGGTCCGCGACTCCTCCGCCCTGGACATGCTCCAGGCGATGAACACCGGCCACGACGGCTCCATCTGCAGCCTGCACTCCAACGGACCGCGCGACACGCTGTCGCGGATGGAGACGATGGTGCTGATGGCCGGGATGGACCTGCCGATCCGGGCGATCCGCGAGCAGGTCGCCTCCGCGGTGGACCTGGTGGTGCACCAGACGCGGTTCAAGGACGGCACCCGCCGGATCACCCACCTGACCGAGGTCGAGCGGATGGAGGGTGACGTGATCACGCTCCAGGACATCTTCCTCTTCGACACCTCCGCGGGGTTCGACCTCGGCGGGCGCACGCTCGGCACGCTCCGGGCCACCGGGCTGCGGCCGTCCTTCCTGGAGAAGATGTCGCACGCCAACGTGACGGTGGACCCGATGCTCTTCCACAGCGACCGGATCTGACGTGCCTACGCCCTCCCGTCTCCTGCCGACCGCGCTCCTCGGGGCCGTGCTCGCGCTCGTGGCCGCGCCCGCGACGGCCACGGACCTGGGTGCGCCGGCCCAGGGCGTGATCAGCTACGTCGAGCCCGGGGACGACGCCCTGTCGGTGCTGGTCTCGCTGCCGGCCGGGGCCGACGTCGACCTGGCCGGGGTCGGGGTCACCGTCGACGGTGCCACCGCGGAGGCGGTGGCCTCCCCCGCCGACGAGGCGGCCGGCGGCGCCGGGGTGCGACGGACCAGCGTGCTGGCGGTCGACGTCAGCGACTCGATGGCCGGGGAGCGGTTCGCCGCCGCCCAGGACGCCGCGCGCACCTACCTGGACGGCGTCCCGGACGACGTCAGCGTCGGGGTCGTCGCCTTCGCAGGGGAGGTGGAGGTCCTGCTCGAGCCGAGCACCGACCGCGACGCCGCCCGCGCCGTCGTGGACGGGTTGTCGCTGGAGCGCGGGACCCTGCTGAACGAGGGCGTGCGCACCGCCGTCGAGCTGGCAGGCGCCGGGGGCCAGCGCTCCGCGATCGTGCTCTCCGACGGCGCCGACACCAGCGGCACCCCGCTCGAGGACGTCGTCAGGGCCGTCGAGGACTCCGGAGTGCACGTCGACGTGGTGGCGCTCGAGCGCGGTGACGCCGGTGGCGACGCCGGCGGCGACGCCGGCGGCGACGCCCTCGCGGAGATCGCCGCGGCCGGGCGCGGCTCCGTGGTCGAGGCCAGCAGCGCTGCCCTAGCCGCGACCTTCGACGAGCAGGCCGCGATCCTCGAGCGCCAGGTGCTGGTCGACGTCGTCGTGCCGGCGGAGGTGACCGAGCAGCGGGCCACCGTCGCGGTCACCTTCCCCTCCCCTGCCGGCGACGTCGTCGCGTCGTCCTTCGTGCCGGTGTCGCACCCGGCCGCCGTCCCCGCGAGCACCTCCGGCGGACCGGTGGTGGAGCGCTCCCTGCTGCCGCAGGTGCCGGCCGGGGTGCTGCTGCCGGCCGTCGTCCTCCTGGGCCTCGGGCTGCTCGGCGTGGCCGTCGCCCTCGTCCCGGCCGCGGCCGGCAACCCGAGCGCCGGCGACCGCCTGGACCGCTGGGTCGCCGCCTCCCGCCGCGGAGGCGCGCCGACCGTCGAGGCCGGGCCCGCCAGGGAGCCGCTCCGTCAGCAGGCCGGCGCGGCGGCCGCCCGGCTGCTGAGCAGCACCGGCTCCCTCGAGGGCCGGATCGCCCACAAGCTCGAGCGCGCCGGCAGCGGGCTGAAGGCCCAGGAGTGGCTGGTGGTGCACGTCGGCATCGCGCTGGTGTCCGCGGTCGTCGGGGTCGTGCTCGGCGGGCCGGTGCTGCTCCTGGTCGGGCTCCTGCTCGGGGTGGTGCTGCCCTGGGTCTTCCTCGGGTTGAAGGCCGGACGGCGCCGCAAGGCGTTCGACCGGGCGCTGCCCGAGACGCTGCAGCTGATCTCCGGCTCGCTCTCGGCCGGGCTGTCCCTGGCCCAGTCCATCGACACCGTGGTCCGCGACGGCGTCGAGGTGATCGCCACCGAGTTCAAGCGGGTGCTGGTCGAGACGCGGCTCGGGGTGCCGTTGGAGGACGCGCTCGACGGCGTCGCGAAGCGCTACGAGTCCAAGGACTTCGCCTGGGTCGTGATGGCGATCCGGATCCAGCGCCAGGTCGGCGGCAACCTCGCCGAGCTGCTCGACACCGTGGCTGCCACGATGCGCGAGCGGGAGTACATCCGGCGCCAGGTGTCGGCCCTCGCGGCCGAGGGCAAGCTGTCCGCCGTGGTGCTGGCCGTGCTGCCCCCGGGCTTCATGCTCTACCTGCTGATGGCCAACCGGGAGTACGTGATGGTGCTCTTCACCGACCCGCGCGGACTCGTGATCCTGATCGGCGCCGCGGTGTGGTTGTCGCTCGGGATCTTCTGGATGAGCAAGCTCGTGAAGGTGGAGGTCTGAGGTGCTGCTCCTGCTGCTGGGCTGCCTGCTCGTCGTCGGCGCCCTGGTCCTGGTCGCCGCGGCCCTCGGCGGGCCCCGTCCGCTGGTCGGGGTCGACCGGTCCGTGGCGTACCTCGAGGCGCTGAACGCCGCCCCGGAGGAGATCCGGGGTGACACGGACCCCCCGTTCGCCGAACGGGTCCTGGTGCCCCTCCGCCGCCGGGCGCTGGCCACCGGACGTCGACTGTCCGGCGCGGACTCCGCCACCCGGATCCGTCGCAAGCTGGACCTGGCCGGCAACCCCCGGGAGTGGTCGGTCGACGCGGTCGTCTCCGGCAAGGTGATGGGGGCGATCGTCCTGTTCGTCGTCGCCGTGGCCGTCACGCTCGTCCTCGGCACCTCCTGGCCGGTCACCCTGCTCGTCGTCGCAGGCGGCACGGTCGCCGGCTTCTTCGTGCCCGAGATCTTCCTCTACCAGCGCGCCTACGACCGCGCCCAGCGGATGCAGCGCGAGCTGCCCGACGCCGTCGACCTGCTCCGGATCAGCGTCGAGTCCGGCCTGGGGTTCGACGCCGCCGTCCAGCAGGTCGCCCGCAACCTCGAGGGGCCGCTGTCCGAGGAGTTCGCCCGGGTGCTGAAGGAGATGCAGCTGGGTCAGGGCCGGGCCACCGCCCTGCGTGGGCTCGGTGACCGGACCGACGTGGAGGACATCAAGGGCTTCGTCTCCGCCATGGTCCAGGCCGACTCGTTCGGCATCCCGGTCGCCCAGGTGCTCGAGGTCCAGTCCACCGAGATGCGGGTCAAGCGCCGGCAGCGCGCGGAGGAGAAGGCGCAGCAGGTGCCGGTCAAGATCACCGTGCCCCTGATCTTCTTCGTGCTGCCCACCCTGTTCGTGGCAGTAATGGGCCCGGCCGCCCTGAGCATGATGGACAATCTCTGAGGACAGGGGGTCCCTCGTGCGCTCGCGCCAGCTGTTCTTGGTCACGGCCGCCACTCGGGTGGTGGTGCTGATCGGTGTTCTCGCGCCCGTCCTGTGGCGTCGGGACAGCGACGCCGTCGTCGCCGTGGCCGCGCTGGCCGCGGTCTGGGCCGTGGCCCAGGTCGGTACGGGACGGCCGACCGTGGCCGCGCTGCCCCTCGTCGCCGGCGAGGCGATGGCCACCGGCATCGTCGCCGCGGTCGGGCTGCAGACCGAGCCGGCCGTCCTCGGCGCCCTGCTCGTCGCCCCCTTCGTCGGCGGCCTCTACCGCGGCGTGGTCGGTGTCGGCGTCGCGCTGCTGGCGGAGGTCCTCGCGCTGTCCGTGATCACCCTGGCCCTCTTCGGTCTCCCACCGTCCGAGGAGCTGCTCTTCGCCGCCGTCTGGCTACTCGGGGGGCTCGGCCTCGGGTTCATCGCCACCTTCGTGCGGACCGCGGTGCTGCAGATCCCGACCGAGCTGGCGCCCTACCTGTACGCCCAGGAGCTGATCCGCGAGCTGATCGACCTGTCCGGCGGCCTGCGCTCCGGCCTCGACGTCACGGCGCTGGGCGGGTCGATCCTGGCCGCGGTCAACGACCGGGTGCCGACCGTGGCGGTCGCGCTCTACGCGCCGCGCGGTGAGGCACTGAGCCCGCTGGTGGCCGAGGCCGCCGACCGTGACGCCCACCTCCCGGCCTGTGGCGACGCGGCCCAGGCGGCCTGGTCGCGGGGCGACGTCGTCGTCGACGACCGGGCGTTCGCCTGGCCGCTCGGCAAGTCCGCCGTGGTGGCCGGCCTGCTCCCGTCCGAGGTCGACCTGGACGCCATCGGGGTCGAGCGGTCCCTGGCGCGGCTCGAGCACGAGCTGCGCCCGGCCGCCGTCCACCTCGACACCGCCCTGCTGTTCGCGGCCTTCCGCGACAGCGCCACCGCCGACGAGCGGCAGCGCCTGGCCCGGGAGATGCACGACGGCGTCGCCCAGGACATCGCCTCACTCGGCTACCTGATCGACGCGCTCGCCGCCGGGCAGACGACGACGGACCAGCAGGAGCAGCTGCGGGTCCTGCGCGAGCGGGTCACCGCGGTGGTGGCCGAGGTCCGTCAGGCGGTCCTGACCCTGCGCAGCAGCGTCGGACGCTCCCCCAGCCTCGGCGCCGCCCTCGCCACCGTCGCCCGGCACCTCTCGGAGGCGTCCGGCGTCGCGATCCAGGTCACCGCCGACGAGCACCCGACCAGGCTGCAGCCCGAGGTCGAGGCCGAGCTCTTCCGGATCGGCCAGGAGGCGATGAACAACGCCGTGAAGCACGCCCACGCCCGCAGCGTGGAGGTGCTCTGCCAGGTGCACGCCCCCGACGCCCGGATCGTGGTCACCGACGACGGCGTTGGCATGCAGCAGCCCCGCCCCGACTCCCACGGGCTCGCCATCATGCGCGAGCGCGCCAGCCTGGTCGGTGCGGAGCTGGCCATCGAGGAGGGCGAGGACGGTGGTGTCCGCGTGGCGGTCGGCGTCGGTCGACCGGCCGACGCCTGGCCCTCACCGCGCGCCGGGCGCCCCTCCGTCACGGCGGACGCGTGAGCACCTCCACCACGGTGCTCGTCGTCGACGACCACGCCCTCGTCCGCGAAGGCCTGTCGACCGTGCTGGACCTGCAGCCCGACCTGTCGGTCGTCGGCACCGCGGCCACGGTGACGGAGGCGCAGGCCGCCCACGACCAGCACTCACCCGACGTCGTCGTCACCGACCTCCAGCTGCCCGACGGCACCGGCCTCGACATCGTCCGCAGGTTGCGCGCCCGTCGCCCCGAGGTCGGGCTGGTCGTGGTGACCATGCACGCCGGGGACGAGCAGATCCTGGCGGCCATGCAGGCCGGCGCCTCCGGATTCGTCGGCAAGGACGCCCCCTCCTCCGAGGTCGTCGCGGCCGCCCGCCGCTCCGCGGTGTCACCCGGGTCGTTCGTGTGCGCCGGACTGGTGCAGGCGGTCGTCCGCCAACGGGCCTCACGCGAGCGGGCGCTCACCGAGCGCGAGCACGCGGTGCTGCTGCTCCTCGCGGAGGGGCTCGGCTCGGCCGGGATCGGCGAACGGCTGTTCCTCGCCGAGTCCACGGCCAAGTCCGACATCACCCGGATCTACCAGAAGCTCGGCGCCGCCAACCGGGCGCAGGCCCTGGTCACCGCGATGCGGTCGGGCCTCCTGTCGTCGGTGGACCCCTCGTCCCGATGATCTGGACCTAGTCCGAAAGGACTAGATCGGTGTGTCCGATCGACTCTCAGATCGCTCCCGGGGTCCGCCGAGAACTCGTGTGCGGGGCCACTCGACCCGCCTCGGACGTCCCCCCACACGAAGGAACCCCACATGATCGACAAGCTGATCGCCCTCCTCGCCCAGACCCGCCGCACCGCCGGTGAGCGCGGCGCCTCCGCCGTCGAGTACGGCCTGCTCGTGGCCGGCATCGCCGCGCTCGTCGTGGTCGCCGTCTTCGCGATCGGTCCCGTGGTCAGCGAGGCCTTTGAGGACACTTGCGACACGATCGAAACCGAGAGTGGCGCCGCCGCCACGGCGACGTGCTGAACTGACCTCATCTCGCCGCCCGACGGCCCCCGCTCCCACGGAGCGGGGGCCGTCGGCGTATCAGGACCCCTCAGCCCGCGAGCGCGTCCAACCGGTCCCGCCACGCCTCGGTGAGGTCGGCCTCGTCCCACCCGAAGTCCGCCCGCAGCGCCCGGCTCACCGACCCACCGCCGTCGACGGCGTCGTAGAGGTCCACCAGGGCCTCCTCGCCACCGCGGTCGGCCAGCACCAGGCAGGCCACCCAGGCCGCCTCGTACGTCGCGCCGAGGTGCGTGGCGCCGGTCGCGAACTCCGCCTGCCCCGGCAGCGTCCGCGGCAGGCCGTCCTCACGGACCTGCTCGACGACCTGGGCGGCCGTCGTCGACAGCGGCAGGTCGACGTCGCGCAACGCGACGTAGTCCGCGAACCCCTCCAGCAGCCACAGCGGCAGCGCGCCGCTGCTGGGCGCGCGGGTGGCGACGTGCACGGCCTCGTGGCTCATCACGACCTGGGCGCCCTGCGCCTGCAGCTGGCCGAAGACGTCGGGGTTGAGGAAGATGTGCACCGGCGAGCCGGTGGGTGCGCCGTCGACGGCGGCAGTCACCGCGGCGATCGCGCCGTACGTGCCGGGCTCGACGCCCAGGGCGGCGTCCAGACCGGCCTCCCCGGCCGGGACCTCCACGACGAGCCGGCCGTCCCAGCCGGTCAGCACCCGCTCGACGACGGCGACCGCGCGGTCGGCCCGGGCGTCGTACGCCTCCGCGTCGGGCCCGGTGGACGAGGCGGCCTGCACCACCAACGTGGTCGGTGACGAGGCGACCTCGACCGGGCCGGTGAGCCACACCGGGCTGCGCCCGGCGCCGGGCCCGCTGCCGTCCACCGGCGCGAGGGCCACCACCCGGGTGCCGTCCTCGTCGGTGACCAGGTCGACCGAGGTCTCGGTGGAGGCGACGTCGCGGTCGTAGCCGGCGAAGCGCCAGGCGACCTCCACCTCGGCCCGCCAGCGGCCGTCGGCGTCGACCGGCGAGGTCTCCTCGACGTAGCGGAGGTCGAAGTCGACGACATCGATCGCACGGGCGTTGGCCACGACGGCGTCCAGCCGCTCCTGGGCGGCCGGGTCGGCGCCGAGGCCGGCCAGCGGCCCCGGGTCCCGGCGCTGCACCGCGCGCTCGACCTGCTCGACCGCCCGGGCGGCCGCCGCGCCGTCGGCCACGACGGGCAGCCCGGTCCCGGGCTCGGCCGAGCCGGCGACGTACCGGTCGGGGGTCAGCGCGGCCCAGGCCACGGCCCCGGCGACCAGCAGCAGGAACAGCACGAGGCCGGCCCTCCACCATCGTGGACGACCGGCCTCGCGCCGAGGCGTGGCGTGCTCAGCCAGGGCGGACCGCACCGGAGAACGGCATCGAGAAGACCGGGGCGATGGCGACGCCGGTGCCCGGGTTGGCCGCGTGCACGATCTGGCCGTTGCCGATGTACATGCCGACGTGGCTGACCGGGCTGTAGTAGAACACCAGGTCGCCGGGCTGCAGGTCGGAGGACGACACCGACGGGCCGGAGCTCATCTGGGCGCCCGAGGAGTGCGGCAGGCCGACGCCGGCGGCGCCCCAGGCCATCATCGTCAGACCGGAGCAGTCGAACGCGTCGGGGCCGGCCGCGCCGTAGACGTAGGCGTCACCGACCTGCGACATCGCGTAGCTGACCGCGGCACCGGCCCCGCCGGAGGCGGGCACGCTCGCGGCGGGCTCCTCCTCGGCCTCGGGCTCGGCCTCGGGCGTGGTGGAGCGGGAGACGGTGGCCTGCGAGCGGGCGGCCTCGGCGGCCTGCGCGGCGGCGAGCCGCTCGCGCTCCTCGGCCTCGAGGTCGGCCAGCAGCGCCTCGGCCTCGTCGACCTTGGCGTCGATCGTGTCCTTCTCGGCCTTGAGCCGCTGCTCGACGACCTCGACCTCGGAGGCGCGGTCCTCGGTGGCGCCGGCGCGCAGGTCGAGAGCCTTCAGCTCGGTGGCGTAGTCGGTGAACATGCCCTGCTGGAGCTGGTAGAACGCCGACATGGTGCTCATCTGCGAGACGAACGCCTGCGGGTCGTCGCTGACGACGACCTGGCCCATGGCCGAGAGGTTGTCGCCCTGCATCTGCTGCAGGACGGTGTCGCGGACCTGCTCGCGCACGGCCTCCAGGCGACGGTCCTGACGCTGCTGGTCGGACGAGAGGGAGTCGAGGTCGTCGGTGAGCTCGTCGAGCTCCAGCCGGGCGTCGTTGTAGCGCTCGGAGGCGATCTCGGCCTCGTGGTAGAGGGTGTCGACGCGGGACTTCACCTCGTCCAGCGTCGGCTCGGCCGCGGCGGGCGAGGACGACACCAGGCTGACGCCGGCGACGAGGGTGAGTCCGGTGAGGACGCTGGCAAAACGATGACGACCGTGCTGCAAAGCGGGCGGTCTCCCTTGTAGTCGTGACGTCTACCAGGTGAGCTGACGGATTCGGGCTCGACTGTGCCCTACCCCCGCCCGGCCGCACGCGGCCGCGCCAGGGGATTCACCCCAGGTGCTTGGTTCCCCGGCTCGCTCCCCGACGGATCGGTTCGCAACTCGACGCGGTGCCCGCCGCTGACCCTGGTGGTCGACGTCCTCGGGCACCTGAGCGGCCACCCTAACCTCGGGCCCGCGACCGACCAAACGTGCGTCCACAGGCGTGACGTTGGTCCTGAGGGGCCGATTCGAGGAGCTGCCGGGGTCAGGCCGACTCGACCTCGGGACCGTCGACGGGCTGCACCAGGCGCAGTGGCGGCACCAGCCCGCCGGCGGCCAGCAGGTCGAGCGCGCGCCGCTCCTCGTCGTCGAAGGTGAGCTCGGGCGGCGGCCCGAGGAGCACCGTCACCACGCAGTCGTGGCAGGCCAGTCCGCGGACCACGCAGGAGTCGCAGTCGATTCTCGTCGTCATGGGACAGAACGTCGCACCCGCCGCCGACAGCCCTCGCGCACCGACCCCACGGACCGCGCGTCCTCCGCACCGCTGTCGGTGCCGCGACCTAGCGTCACGACCGTGACCACCGCTCCCCCGACCCCGTCCCCGCGCTGGGAGGTCCAGCGCAGCCTCGACGAGCTCGGCACGCCCCTGCGCGACGTCACCTTCTGCGTGGTCGACCTCGAGACCACCGGGGCCTCGGTGCGCGACGGGTGCGAGATCACCGAGATCGGCGCGGTCAAGGTCCGCGGAGGGGAGGTGCTCGGGGAGTTCCAGACCCTGGTCGCCCCCGAGGGCTCCATCCCCGCCTTCATCTCCGTGCTGACCGGGATCACCAACGGCATGGTCGTCGGCGCCCCGCGCATCGAGGCGGCGCTGCCGGCCTTCCTCGAGTTCGCTGCCGGCTGCGTCCTGGTGGCGCACAACGCCCCCTTCGACATCGGCTTCCTGCGCCACTTCGCCAGCGCCCAGGGTCGCGCCTGGCCCGAGGTCGAGATCGTCGACACCGCCCGGCTGGCGCGGCGCGTGATCACCCGCGACGACGCCCCGAACTGCAAGCTGTCCTCCCTGGCCCGGGCGTTCGGCTCCCCCACCACGCCCGACCACCGCGCGCTCTCCGACGCCCGCGCCACCGTCCACGTGCTGCACGCGCTGATGGAGCGCCTCGGCGGCGTCGGCGTGCACACCCTGGAGGAGCTGCAGACCTACACCTCCCGGGTCAGTGCCGCGACCCGCCGCAAGCGGCACCTCGCCGACGGCCTGCCCCACGCCCCCGGGGTCTACCTCTTCGAGGACGAGCGTGGCCGCGTGCTCTACGTCGGCACCTCCCGGGACCTGCGCACCCGCGTGCGCACCTACTTCACCGCCTCGGAGAAGCGGAGCCGGATGGGCGAGATGGTCGCGCTCGCCGCGCGGGTGCGGGGCATCGAGTGCGCCACCCCGCTCGAGGCCGAGGTCCGTGAGCTGCGCCTGATCGCCCACCACAAGCCCGGGTACAACCGCCGTTCGAAGTTCCCCGAGAAGACCACCTTCGTCAAGCTCACCCGCGAGCCGTGGCCCCGGCTCTCCCTGGTCAAGGCCGTGCTGGAGGACGACGCCGACTACCTCGGTCCGTTCGCCTCCCGGCGCGCCGCCGAGCAGTGCCTCGACGCGCTGCACCAGACCTTCCCGGTCCGTCAGTGCAGCGGCCGGATGCCGGCGCTGCCCTCCCGTACGCCGTGCGCGCTGGCCGAGCTGGGCCGCTGCCTGTCGCCCTGCGACGGCTCCGTGGACCAGCTCACCTACGGCGCCGTCGTCCGGCGGCTGCGCGACACGCTGCTGCGCCGCCCCGACGACGTGGTCGACACGATCAACCACAAGATGGCCGCGCTGGCCGCCGAGGAGCGCTTCGAGGAGGCCGGCGCCCACCGGGACCGGCTGGCCTCCTTCGTCCGCGCCGCGTCCCGCACCCAGCGGCTCGGCTCCCTGGCCGCCTGCCGCGAGGTGGTCGCCGCCCGGCGCGAGGACGACGGGCGGTGGGCGGTCCACGTGGTACGCCACGGCCGGCTCTCCGCGGCCGGCGTCATCCCGCCGGGCGCCGACGCGCACTCCTGGGTGGACACCCTGCGCGCGAGCGCCGAGACCGTCGCCGCCCGGCCCGGGCCCGTGCCCGCGGCGAGCGCGGCGGAGTCGGAGCGGGTGCTGCGCTGGCTGGAGCAGCCGGGCGTACGCCTGGTGGAGGTGGAGGGCGAGTGGACCTGCCCGGTCCGCGGGGCGGCGCCACACCTCACCCGGCTCGCCCCGGGCCCGCGCGACCCGGCCACCGTCGGGCTGCCCTCACCGGCCGGCGTCTCCTAGGCTGAGCAGATGATCACCGCCATCGTGTTCGTCAAGGCCGACGTCGCCCGGATCCCCGAGGTGGCGGAGTCCATCGCCGAGATCGACGGCGTCTCGGAGGTCTACTCCGTCACCGGCACCATCGACCTGATCGCGCTGGTGCGGGTCCGCCACCACGACGACGTGGCCCACGTGGTCGCCGACCGGCTCAACAAGGTGCCCGGGGTGAGCGAGACCGAGACCCACATCGCGTTCCGGGCCTACTCCCGCCACGACCTCGAGGCCGCGTTCTCCCTCGGCCTGGACTGACTCTCAGGCCCCGGCGGCGGTGACCCAGGCCGCGAGCGTGCGTGCCGCGGCACCGGAGTCGATGGCCTGCGCGGCCCTCTCCACCCCGGCCGCGAGCGCGTCGGCGAGCTCGGCCGACGGGTCGTCGTAGACCGCGAGCGCCGCGCCGGCGTTCAGCACGACCGCGTCGCGCACCGGGCCGGTCTCCCCGTCGAGCAGGCGGCGGACCACCCCGGCGTTGTACGCCGCGTCGTGCCCACGCAGGTCCTCGGCGGTGGCCGGCGGCAGCCCGAACGCCGCCGGGTCGATCTTCGTGCGCACGACCTCGCCGTCACGGACGACCCAGACCGTCGACGTGGTGCTGGTGGTCAGCTCGTCGAGCCCGTCGTCGCCGCGGAAGACCCACGCGTCGGCACCGCGACGGGCCAGGACACCCGCCATCACCGGGGCCGCGCGCAGGTCCGCGCAGCCGACGGCCATCGCCTGGGGACGCACCGGGTTGGCCAGCGGACCGAGCATGTTGAAGGTGGTGCCGATGCCGAGCTCGCGCCGCGTCCCGGCGACGTGACGCATCGCGGGGTTGAAGGCGGCGGCGAAGCAGAACGTGATGCCGGCCTCGACCGCGACCTCGGCGACCCGCGACGCGGGCAGGTCGAGCCGGATGCCCAGCGCCTCGAGGACGTCGGCCGACCCGCTCTGCGAGGACGCCGACCGGCCGCCGTGCTTGACCACCCGCGCCCCGGCGCCCGCGGCGACGATGGCCGACATCGTGGAGATGTTGACCGACATCGACCGGTCTCCCCCGGTGCCGACGACGTCAAGCAGACGCCCGGGCACCTCCAGGGGCGTCCGGGCCTCCCACATGGCGTCGACCAGGCCGGCGACCTCCTCGATGGTCTCGCCCTTGGCACGCAGGGCCACCGCGAAGCCGGCGACCTGGGCCGGGGTCGCGGCGCCGGCGAGGATCTCGCCCATCGCCCACGTGGTCTGCTCGGCCCCGAGGTCCTGTCCGGCGACGAGCGCGCCGAGGACGTCGGGCCAGGTCGTGGCGCTCACGCCCGGCTCAGGCCGGGACGCGCGAGCGCAGCAGGGTGACCACGGTCTGCGCCAGCTCGATGGGGTCCAGCGGGTGCGCGACCGCGCCGTCGGCTCGCGACCAAGTGGCCAGCCAGGCGTCCTGCGGGCGCCCCGTGAGCACCAGGACCGGCGGGCAGTTGTAGATCTCGTCCTTGAGCTGCTTGGCGATCCCCATCCCGCCCGCCGGCGCCGCCTCGCCGTCGAGGATGGCCAGCGCGACGCCGCCGGCGTCCATGACCTTGATCACCACCGGCTCGGTCGCGACCTCGACGTACTCGACCTCGGGCAGGTCGGGGTGCGGGCGGCGCCCCAGGGCCAGGATCACCTGCTGCCGCGTGTTGACGTCGTCGCTGTAGACGAGCACCTTCAGGGGGGCCGGGGAGGTCGCGTCGCTCACACCGGCGATGCTACCGCCCGGTCTGCTCGGCCGCCGCCCGCGCCTCGCGGGCCTCGCGGGCCTCCAGGAGGTCCAGGCGCCGGTCCTCGCGTCGCGCCTCCTGGTGCGACGAGCGCACCCACTGCACGAACAGCACGATGAAGAACCCGATCCCCACGAGGTCGCCGGATCCCCACAGGATGCCCCCGGCCAGCTCCTGGTCGGCTGCGGCGTCGGGCAGCCACGACCCCATCGGGCCTGCAGCCAGTCGCGGGTACCAGTCCCCGCCGATCAGCGTGGACTGACCCATGATCGTGACGCCCAGGAAGGCGTGGAACGGCAGCGTCAGCACCACCATCGCCACCCGGAACGGGTAGCCCACCCGACCGGGCACGGGGTCGATGCCCATCAGCGGCCAGAAGAACAGCGCCCCCACCGTCACCAGGTGCAGGTGCATCATCTCGTGCACGAACGTCGAGGTGAGCGAGGCGTCGTACCAGGGCGAGAAGTAGAGCGCCCACGGCGAGAGCACGTAGAGCGCGAACGTCAACGGCGGGAAGGACAGCACCCGCGCCACCCGCGAGTGCAGCAGGGCCAGCAGCAGCCGGCGGGGCGCTCCGGGCAGCGTCCGCAGCGCGAGGGTGACCGGCGCCCCCAACGCCAGGGCCAGCGGGACCACCATCGAGAGCACCATGTGCTGGACCATGTGGACGCTGAGCAGGGTGCTGTCGTACGCCGCGAAGCCCGACGACGTGGCCAGGTAGAAGGCGCCCATGCCGACGACCACGAACGAGAACGTCCGCGCCCACGGCCAGGCGTCCCCGCGCCGGCGCAGCGTGGACACGCCGAGCAGGTAGAGGCCGGCGCCCCAGACGGTGACCACGAGCGGGACCGGGGCCAGCCCCCACTGGGTGAAGACCGCTCCGAGGCCAAACGGCGGGAGCACCGGGGCGTCCTCGGGCACGACCGTGCCGAGCACCGCCGGCAGCGTCACCAGGAGGGTCGTGAGCACGGTTCAAACCTAGCCCCCGGGCGGGTGCGGCGACGCGCTGCGGGGTGGGGGTGCCCGGGCCTGGTGGCCGGGGCATAATGAACGCGTGGCGACCACAGCAACGATCCCGGCCTCCCGCCTCCACGGGCATCACGACCGACCCAGCATGGTCGCCGTCGGCACCATCATCTGGCTCTCGAGCGAGCTGATGTTCTTCGCGGCGCTGTTCGCGGCGTACTTCACGATCCGCTCCGTGAGCCCCGAGCTCTGGGCGCAGAACACCGAGATGCTCAACGTCCCGTTCGCCCTGGCGAACACCACGATCCTGGTGCTCTCCTCGCTGACCTGCCAGCTCGGCGTCTTCGCCGCCGAGCGCGGCCAGGTCGGTCGCAGCGGCTCGCTCCTGCAGTTCCGCAAGTGGGGCCTGCGCGAGTGGTTCATCCTCACCTACCTGATGGGCGCGGTCTTCGTCGCCGGTCAGGCCGTCGAGTACGTCGAGCTGGTCGCCGAGGGCGTCACCATGTCGGCGTCGGCCTACGGCTCGGTCTTCTACCTCTCGACCGGGTTCCACGGCATCCACGTGGCAGGCGGGCTGCTGGCCTTCCTCCTCGTCCTCGGGCGCACCTACCTGGCCCGCAAGTTCACCCACGAGCAGGCGGTCAGCGCGATCGTGGTCTCGTACTACTGGCACTTCGTCGACGTCGTGTGGATCGGTCTGTTCGCGACGATCTACCTGATCCAGTAGTCGTCCCTCCGAGCACGGCACCACCGCAATCCCTGCCGCCAGAACCTCTGCCGCCGAACCCCGACCCCGATCCTGAGGACCCATCGTGCGTCTGCTCAACAGAACCGCCGGCCGACTGTCGAGGCACCGTCGGCGCCCGGTCGCCGCGCTCCTGGTGCTGCTGCTCGGCCTGTTCGCCACCGGCACCTTCTACGCCGCCTTCGCCCCGGCGCAGGCCGAGACGACCGCCAGCGACGCCGCCCAGGTCGAGGAGGGCCGTGAGCTCTTCCTCATCGGCTGCGCCTTCTGCCACGGCACCAACGGCGAGGGCGTCCTGACCGAGAGCGGCACCCAGTACGGCCCGGCGCTCGCCGGCGTCGGCGCCGCCGCGGTCGACTTCCAGGTCGGCACCGGCCGGATGCCGCTGGTGCAGCCCGGCCAGCAGGCCCCCTCCAAGCCGACCATCTACTCCGACGAGGAGATCGAGGCGCTCGGCGCCTTCGTCGCCTCCCTGGGCCCCGGCCCGGCGGTCCCCGAGGAGTCGGAGTACTCCGTCGAGGGGCTCTCGGCCGAGGAGCAGGAGGAGGCCGTCGTCCGCGGCGGCGAGATCTTCCGCACCAACTGCACCGCCTGCCACAACTTCGACGGCGCCGGCGGCGCCATGCCGCGTGGCGGCTACGCCCCCAGCCTCCAGGGCGTCGAGCCCAAGTACATCTACGAGGCCCTGCTCACCGGCCCCCAGTCGATGCCGACCTTCTCCAACGGCAACCTGGCACCCGAGGACAAGCGCGACGTCATCGCCTACCTGCAGGAGTCCGAGGAGCAGCCGACGTACGGCGGCTTCGGCCTCGGCAGCATGGGTCCGGTGGCCGAGGGCCTCTTCGCCTGGGTCGTCGGCATCGGCGGCCTGGTCGGCTTCGCGATCTGGATCGCGGCCCACAGCACGCGTTCGCTCAAGCAGAAGGGCACCACGGAGTGACTCCCGACGACCCGAAGGACCCCAGCGGCCAGCACCCGACTGTCCCCGGCACCACCCCCGGCGCCTCGCCGCAGGGCGGCGTCGTGCCCGACAGCCACGGTGAGTTCACCCCGGTCCGGACCGACACCCCGGTCGCGGACCCCGGCCTGCCCGCCCACCAGTGGCGTCCCACCGACGTCGACCCGAAGCTCGAGAAGCGCGCCGAGCGCCAGGTCGCCGGCATGTTCGTGGCCGCCCAGGTCTTCGTCGTGCTCTTCGTCGTCAGCTACTTCGTCTTCGACATCGGTGGCGACGGGGACGCGTTCCTCGGCCTCGGCGCCTCCACGGTGACCCTGGGCCTGTGCCTGGGCATCGCGCTGCTGCTCATCGGCGTCGGGATCATCCAGTGGGCCCGCAAGCTCATGGGTGACCACGAGATCTCCGAGATGCGGCACCCGGCCCGGTCCTCCGACGAGGACCGCGAGGCCACGCTCGAGGCGCTGCGCGTCGGCACCGAGGAGTCCGGGATCGCCCGGCGCCCCCTGATCCGCAACACCCTGCTCGGCTCGGTCGGCCTCCTCGGCGTCCCCGCCGTGGTGCTCCTGCGCGACCTCGGCCCCACCCCGGGCCAGGTCGCCACCGAGCAGCCGTACGAGGGTGCCGGCCTGGCCAACACGGTCTGGGCCGACGGGATGCGGGTCGTGCGCGACGTCATCGGCACGCCGATCCGCGCCGCGGACCTGGAGATCGGCGACCTGGTGAACGCCACCGCCGCCGCGCTCTACGAGACCGACGAGGAGGGCGAGCTCGTCCTCGAGGGCACCGTGCGTCTGATCGCCAACTCCAAGGCCCCGGTGATCGTGGTCCGGATGGAGCCCGAGGAGATCGAGGCCGTCGAGGGCCGCGAGAACTGGACCGTCGAGGGGATCATCGCCTACTCGAAGATCTGCACCCACGTGGGCTGCCCGATCTCGCTGTACGAGCGCACCACCCACCACGTCCTGTGCCCCTGCCACCAGTCGACCTTCGACCTGGCAGACGGTGCGAACGTGATCTTCGGCCCGGCCGCCAGGCCGCTGCCGCAGCTCGCCCTTGCGGTTGATGACGAGGGGTACCTTGTAGCACAGAGCGACTTCGACGAGCCCGTCGGACCAAGTTTTTGGGAGCGTGGCTGAAGATGACGATCGACACCAGCAAGGTGGCGACAACGACGACAGGCACCGCTGCCACGGCGCCCACCCGTACCGGAGCAGTAGCCAACTGGGCGGACGAACGCCTCGGCCTCGGCACGGTCATGAAGAAGAACCTGCGCAAGGTCTTCCCGGACCACTGGTCGTTCATGCTGGGCGAGATCGCCCTGTGGAGCTTCGTGGTCCTGCTGCTCACCGGAGTCTTCCTGACGCTCTGGTACGACCCGAGCATGGCGGAGACCCCGTACACCGGCTCCTACGCCCCGCTGCGCGGCATCGAGATGTCCCAGGGCATGTCCTCCACGCTGCACATCTCCTTCGACGTGCGCGGCGGCCTGCTGATGCGCCAGATGCACCACTGGGCGGCGATGCTCTTCATCGCCGCGATGATGGTGCACCTGCTCCGCGTGTACTTCACCGGCGCGTTCCGCAAGCCCCGTGAGCTGAACTGGGTGATCGGGTCGCTGCTGCTGCTGCTCGGCACGCTCGAGGGCTTCACCGGCTACTCCCTGCCCGACGACCTGCTCTCGGGCACCGGGATCCGCGCGGCGGACGGCTTCGTGAAGTCGATCCCCGTCGTGGGCACCTACGTCTCGTTCTTCCTGTTCGGCGGCGAGTTCCCCGGCGACAGCATCATCCCGCGCCTCTACATCATCCACGTGCTCCTGATCCCGGGCATCCTGCTCGGCCTGATCGCGGCCCACATGCTGCTGCTCGTCTACCACAAGCACACGCAGTGGCCTGGCCCCGGCCGCACCGAGGAGAACGTCGTCGGCTTCCCGATGCTCCCGGTGTACGCCGCCAAGGCCGGCGGGTTCTTCTTCGTCGTCTTCGGCGTCACCGCGATCATGGGTGGGCTGATGACGATCAACCCGATCTGGCGGTACGGACCGTACGACCCGACCAAGGTCACCGCCGGGTCCCAGCCGGACTGGTACATGGGCTGGCCGGACGGTGCGCTGCGGATCATGCCGGGCATCGAGACCGAGCTCTTCGGCTACACGCTGTCGTGGAACGTGCTCGTGCCGATCATCATCCTGCCTGGGCTGATGTTCACGATCCTGCTGATGCTGCCGTTCATCGAGAACTGGATCACCGGCGACAAGCGGGACCACCACCTGCTCGAGCGTCCCCGTGACGCGCCGACGCGGACGGCCCTGATGGTCGCGCTGATGACCTTCTACGGCCTGATGTGGGCCGCGGGCGGCAACGACATCATCGCGATCCGCTTCGACCTGTCGATCAACCAGATCACGTACTTCCTGCGGGCGGCGGTGTTCATCGGACCGGTGATCGCCTTCATCATCGCCCGGCGCTGGTGCATCTCGCTGCAGCGCAAGGACCGTGACGACGTGCTCCACGGCTACGAGACCGGCATCATCATGCGTTCGCCCGAGGGCGGGTTCTCCGAGCGGCACGCGCCGCTCCCCCAGGAGTCCGTCTACACCCTCACCTCCCGTGAGGACACCAAGGCGTACGCGGCGCTGCCGGCCACCGACGCCAACGGGGTCGACGCACCGAACGGTCGCATCGACCGGGTGCGGGCCAAGCTGTCCCAGGCCTGGTTCGCCCACGACACGGCACCTCCCACCCGGGAGGAGCTCGACGAGGCGCACCACCACGCCGAGCACGCCCACGAGCTGCAGGGGGCGCTGGACGGCCGCGCGGCCGACGGCCACCAGTACGACGGCAAGCACGCCGTCGAGGGTGACCACCTCCGCAACGACTGACGCACCACCCGCACAGCCCGCACCACCAGGACGGCCCGTCGCAGACCATGCGGCGGGCCGTTCTGCGCGCCGAGATGACGCTTGCGGACAGCCGAGATGACGGTCGCGGCGCACCGAGATGACGCTTCCGGACTCGCAAGTACACGCCGATCCGGCTGTGCAGTCCCGGGGCCTCGCGGCACCACGGCGCCGTACGGCGCACTCACCCACCACCCAGGACGCGCGCGCCCGCACCCACCCGACCGACGGCGATACGGACGACCGAGAACGCGCCGCAACCGTCACCTCGACGCGCCGCGAGCGTCACCTCGGCGGGGATCAGCCGAGGACGTTCTCGGACCCGTGGATGTTCGCCGGTCCAGCTGCACGCCCCGGCGCCTCGCGACACCACAAGCCCGTACGGCGCACTCACCCACCACCCGGGAGCCGCGCGCCCGGCTCCACCCGACCGACAGCGACACGGACGACCGGGAGCGCGCCGCAACCGTCACCACGAGGCGCCGCGAGCGTCACCTCGACGTGCCGCGAGCGTCACCTCGGCGGGGATCTGCCGGGATGACGCTCCCGAACTCGCAAGTACGCGCACGCCCGCACCCACCCGACTGACGGCGATACGGACGACCGGGAGCGCGCCGCGACCGTCACCTCGATGCGCCGCGAGCGTCACCTCGGCGGGGGTCAGCCGAGAGCGGAGGCCTGGCGGTAGTCGGCGTAGGAGGCGTTCCAGTCGCCGTAGCCGTTGTCCAGCGTCATCGGCCGGTCGGTGCCGGTGTACTCGACGACGTCGCCGCGCAGGGTCATGCCGTAGAGCCAGGCGGCGTTCTCGGTGCTCATCCCGGTGCAGCCGTGGGAGACGTTGGCAGAACCCTGGGAGGACACCGACCAGGGGGCGGCGTGGATGAACTCGCCGGAGTACGTGAGCCGCATCGCGTACTGCACGTCGGCGATGTCGTAGGACTCGGCGCTGCCGGCCGCGATGCCGACCGTCTCGGAGTTCATCCGACGGCTCTCGAACTTCTCCATGATCACCTTCGTGCCGGAGCGGGTGGTGAACCCCGCCTTGCCGGTGGTGATCGGGATCGTGCGCAGCAGGTCGCCGTTGGAGAAGACCTGCATCTGGTGGGTCTGGGCGTTCACCTTGTACACGTGGGAGTCCCCCACGGTGAAGCCGACCTCCCGGTCCTCCTGGCCGTAGATCCCGTCGCCGGCGTCGACCCCGTTGACGTCGACGTCGACGTCGACGGTGGTGCCCGGCTCCCAGTACGCCTTCGGGCGCCAGTGCGCCTCGTAGTCGCTCATCCAGTGCCAGGTGCCCGGCTGGGCGGGGCTGGAGGTCACGGTCATCTGCTTCTCGAAGGCCGCACGGTCGGTGACCGGGACGTCGAAGCTGACCACGACCGGCATGCCCACGCCCACGGTCTCGCCGTCGAGCGGCGCGACGGAGGCGAAGGTCTGCTCGTCCAGCGTGAGCGGCGCGGTGGTGAACGAGCTCGACTCGGTGACGTCACGACCGTCGGTGCCGGTGACGACCGAGCTGATGTCGTACGTCGTGCCCGGCTCGAGGCGCTCGGCAGCCGCCCAGGCGGCGCCGTCGTCGCTCAGCGTCCCGGGAAGGCGCCCCGCGGGCGAGGAGACCGTGACGCGGCTCAGCTCGCCGCCGTCGGCGCTCACCTGCACCGTGGTGTCCACGGGGACGCCCTGGGCGCCCCGGGCGACGTTCGTGGTCACCGTGGGTCGGGCGGCGTCTTCGGACGCGGCCTGCGTGCCCCCGGCGCGGGGTGCTCCCCCGTCGCTCGCGTCACCCTTGGTCTCCGGCGCGCTGGGGCCGGTCGAGCAGGCAGCCAGGCTGCCGGCGAGGACGGCGGCGGAGGCCAGTGCGACGAGGCGACGGGACTGGGAGGAGGAACGGGACGGAAGGGACATGCACGAGCTCCCGGGGCAGTGAGAAGACAGCTGAGCGGGGCCGGAGAGATCCTCCGACCCCGCTCAGCCTAACAAGCAGGTGCACACGACCCCGGTTCCCGCACTCACGCGCGAGGGCCCGTACCGCGCTCAGTGGGCGTGCAAGCCCCGGTAGTACTCGAAGACGAGACCCATCAGGGCGATCGCTCCGAGCACGGCACCGATGATCAACAGCCACCAGGCAGCCATCGCGACCGAGAACACGATCACGCCGATCGCGGAGGCGCACCACAGCGGCCACCAGGAGTACGGCGGGAAGAACCCGAGCTCTCCGGCACCGTCGGCGATCTCGCCGTCCTGACGGTCCTCAGGACGAGGATCCATGCGCCTCGCAT
Organism: Nocardioides aquaticus; assembly: GCF_018459925.1. Taxonomy (NCBI): domain Bacteria; kingdom Bacillati; phylum Actinomycetota; class Actinomycetes; order Propionibacteriales; family Nocardioidaceae; genus Nocardioides; species Nocardioides aquaticus. Next base: position 1,540,284 of record NZ_CP075371.1, on the reverse strand, counting down.
GGAACCCCAGATAGAACGTGACCATCGCCGCGAGCAGCGTGGTCATGGCCAACGCCGACGTGCCGGTCCAGTCCCCACCCGTGTCACCGGCCGACGTGATCAGCCAGTAGCCAGGCGTCACGAGCACCAGGAAGATGCTAGTGACGCCAAAGATCCAGGCCTCGGACTTCATCGGTCACCGTCTTTGCGCTCGTTGCTGCGTCGGTTGGTCCGGTCGTTGATGACCTCTTCGCGCCCGGCCATGTCGGGCGCGTCGGCTGCGTTGCCGTCACGCGCGGCCGGGTTGTCGTCGAGCTCCACGGCGACGACTTCGGGGTGGTGCAGGTCGAAGGCCGGGGACTCCGAGCGGATGCGGGGCAGGGTGACGAAGTTGTGTCGCGGCGGCGGGCAGGACGTCGCCCACTCCAGCGAGCGGCCCCAACCCCAGGGGTCGTCGACCTCGACGAGCGGGGCGTTGCGCGAGATGTAGACGTTGTAGAGGAACGGCAGCGTCGAGGCGGCCAGGATGAAGGCACCGATCGTCGAGACCTGGTTGAGCCCGGTGAACCCGTCGATCGAGAGGTAGTCGGCGTACCGGCGCGGCATACCCTGGGCTCCCAACCAGTGCTGGACCAGGAAGGTGGTGTGGAAGCCGACGAACAGCAGCCAGAAGTGCAGCTTGCCTAGGCGCTCGTTGAGCATCCGGCCGGTCATCTTGGGCCACCAGAAGTAGAAGCCCGCGAACATCGCGAACACGACGGTGCCGAAGACGACGTAGTGGAAGTGCGCGACCACGAAGTAGGAGTCCGATACCGCGAAGTCGAGGGGCGGACTGGCCAGGATCACCCCGGTCAGACCCCCGAACAGAAAGGTGGTCAGGAACCCGACCGACCAGAGCATCGGGTTGTCGAAGGACAGGGACCCGCCCCACATCGTTCCGATCCAGTTGAAGAACTTGACTCCTGTGGGCACCGCGATCAGGAACGTCATGCCCGAGAAGAAGGGCAGGTTCACCGAGCCGGTCACGAACATGTGGTGCGCCCACACTGCGACCGAGAGGATGGCGATGGCCATCGTGGCGCCGACCAGGCCGACGTAGCCGAAGATCGGCTTGCGGCTGAAGACCGGGAGAATCTCGGTCACGATGCCGAAGAACGGCAGCGCGATGATGTAGACCTCCGGGTGGCCGAAGAACCAGAACAGGTGCTGCCACAGGATCGCGCCACCGTGCGAGGTGTCGAAGATGTTGGCGCCAAACTGGCGGTCGGCCTCGAGCATGAGCAGCGCGCCGGCCAGCACCGGGAAGGCGATGAGCACCAGCAGGCTGGTGACCAGCGTGTTCCAGACGAACATCGGCATCCGGAACATCGTCATCCCGGGAGCGCGCATGCAGATGATCGTGGTGATGAAGTTGACCGCACCGAGGATCGTGCCGAGTCCGGCCATCCACAGGCCCATGATCCACAGGTCACCGCCGACGCCCGGGGACCGTACGGCGTCCGAGAGCGGGGTGTAGGCGAACCAGCCGAAGTCGGCCGCCCCGGTGGGGGTCAGGAACCCGGAGGCCGCGATCAGGCCGCCGAAGAGGAACAGCCAGTAGCTGAACATGTTCAGGCGCGGGAACGCGACGTCGGGCGCACCGATCTGCAGCGGCATGATCACGTTGGCGAAGCCGAAGAACAACGGCGTCGCGAACAACAGCAGCATGATCGTGCCGTGCATCGTGAACAGCTGGTTGTAGAGCTCGTCGTTGACCACCTGCGAGCCCGGGAAGGCCAGCTCGGAGCGGATCAGCAGCGCCATCACGCCGCCGACGAGGAACCAGGTGAACGAGGTGATCAGGTACAGCTTGCCGATCAGCTTGTGGTCGGTGGTGGTCATCAGCGTGACGAGCTGACGACCCAGGGTCTTGCGCGGCAGCGTCGCGTTGGTGGCGGTGGGCCTCTCGGCGGTGGCGGTCACTCTGATCCCTCCTCGGCAGCCTCGTCCTCGAGGCCGACCTGGGTGTTGGCGTACGCGCCACCGAGGACGGGCTCGTCAGAGACGTTGCCCGCGGCAGCCTGCTGCTCGAGGTAGTCGTCGTACTCCGCACGGGAGACGACCTTGACGTTGAAGAGCATCCGGGAGTGCGAGACCCCGCAAAGCTCGTAGCACTTGCCGAGGTAGTCGCCCTCGGTCGTCGGTGTGACCTGGTAGGAGTTCACCTGGCCCGGGATGACGTCCATCTTCATCAGGAAGCCCGGGACGCCGAAGTCGTGGATCACGTCGGGCGAGTAGAGGTTGAACCGGGTGGTCTCGTCGACGGGCAGGTAGAGCGTGGGGATGTAGTTGCCCGCGCCGACCTCGTAGACGTTCTCCTCCTCACCGCCCTCCTCGTAGGGGTGGTTGAAGGTCCACTGCCACTGCTGGCCGACGATGGTCAGCTCGTTGTCGGGCGGCGAGTCGTCCAACATCACGTTCTGTACGCGCACGGTCTGGGAGAAGAAGACGATCACCATGATGACGGGGAAGATCGTGTAGAAGATCTCCAGCGGGAGGTTGTATCGCGTCTGCACCGGGATCTCGTCGTCGGACCGCCGCCGGAAGCGGAGGACCGCATAGAAGATCAGACCCCAGACCACGACGCCGGTCACGAGTGCTGCCGCCCAGGCACCACGCCACAGCTCGAGGTTCGACTCGGCCTGGACCGACACCGGATCGGGGAACCCGAGCCGACCGGCCTCGGTGTCGGAGGAGCAGCCAGCGAGCAGCGCGGCACCGGCGACGAGCATCAACGACGCCGTCAGGCGCCGGCGACGCGACGCCTCGGCGCGGCGTCCGGGGAGTTGCAGACCCACGAACAGGCCTTCCTCTCGAAGGGAGAATCTCTCTTGCAGAGAGTACTTCACCCGTGGTCCCCGGAGCCCTCGCCCCCACCGGCTAGGTTGCCGCCGTGAGCGGCTACCTGGACGCGGCCTCCTCCGAGCCGCTGCACCCGGCTGCGCGGGACACCCTGCGCGCCGCGGTCGAGGCCGGGTACGCCGATCCGCGCCGCCTGCACGGCCCCGCCCGCCGGGCCCGGATGCTGCTGGACCGCGCCCGCGAGACGACCGCGGAAGCCCTGGGGGTCAGGCCCGACGAGGTCTCCTTCACCGGCTCCGGCACCGAGGCCGTGCACCGGGGCCTGCTCGGGCTGCGGACGGCCCGTCGGCGGGCCGGGGACCGCGTCGTCCACGCCGCCGTCGAGCACTCGGCCGTGCTCCACGCGGCGCGGTGGGCCGGCCCGGTCGAGGACGTCGGTGTCGACGGTTCCGGCCGTGTCGACGTGGAGGAGCTGCTGCGCGCCGCCGGGCGGCCCGGGGTCGCGGTGGTCGCGCTCCAGAGCGCGAACCACGAGGTCGGCACCCGCCAGCCCGTGGCCGAGGTGGCCACCCGCCTGGGTGGGGTGCCCCTCTTCGCCGACGCCCGGGCCTCGATGGGGCGCGAGCCGCTGCCCGACGGGTGGTCGGCCGCGGCCGGGTCCTCCCACCACTGGGGTGGCCCGGCCGGCGTGGGTGTCCTGCTCGTGCGCAAGGGCGTCCGGTGGACCTCGCCGTTCCCGCCGGACGACCGGGTCGACGAGCGCACGACCGGCCACGAGGACGTCCCTGCCGCGCTCGCGGCGGCCGCGGCACTGCAGGCCGTCGTGGCCGAGCGGGACGAGGTCGCCGCCCGGCAACGGCGTCTGGTCGATCGGATCCGCGCCGCCGCGACGGCCCTCCCCGACACCGAGGTCGTCGGCGATCCCGTCGACCGCCTGCCGCACCTGGTGACCTTCTCGTGCCTCTACGTCGACGGCGAGGCCCTGGTCCACGCCCTCGACGCCCGCGGGTTCGCGGTGGCCAGCGGGTCCGCGTGCACCAGCTCCACCTTCGAGCCGAGCCACGTGCTGGCCGCGATGGGCGCGCTGACCCACGGCAACGTGCGCGTCGGGGTCGCCCGCGACACCACCGCCGACGAGGTCGAGCGCTTCGTCGCCGTCCTGCCGGAGGTCGTTGCAGGGCTGCGCGCCGAGGTCGGCCTGTGAGTCCCGGCGGAGCACCGGCCCTGGAGCTGGACTGCCGGGGCCTGCGCTGCCCGCTGCCGGTGGTGGAGCTGGCCCGTGCCCTGCCCCGGGTGGCCGTCGGCGAGGTCCTCGCCGTCGTCGCCACCGACCCCGCGGCCCGTCACGACGTCCCGGCGTGGTGCCGGATGCGGGACCAGGAGTACGTCGGTGAGGACGTCGCCGCGGACGGCTGCCCCCGCTTCGCGGTGCGGCGTACGACGTAGGTGCGCCGGGACTCGGTGGCTCAGGTCAGGTGCGGCACGACCTCGGCGGCCACGTCGGCGCCGTAGGACGCCTCGAGGCGGCCGGCGAAGTCGGCAGCGGTGAAGGAGTACTCCTGGGTGCCGACCGTCTCCACGACGTAGGCCGCGAGCACGCAGCCGACCTGGGCGGCGCGCTCGAGGCCGAGACCCCAGCTCAGCGCGGCCAGGAACCCGGCTCGGAAGGCGTCGCCCACCCCGGTGGGCTCGACCGCGGTGACGTCGGCTGCGGCGGGGACGACCACGTCCTGCTCGCCGCGGCGGCTGATCCGTACGCCCTCCGCGCCGAGGGTCGTGACGAGCATGCCGACCCGGTCCAGGATCTCCGCGGCCGACCAGCCGGTCTTCTGCTCGATCATGTGCGACTCGTACTCGTTGGAGAACGAGATCGTCGCGCCGTCGACGAGGTCGCGGATCAGGTCGCCGTCGCCGAAGGCCAGCTGCTGGGAGCAGTCGGCGATGAAGGCGTAGCCGCGGGTGCGGCACTCGTGGGTGTGGCGGCGCATCGCCTCAGGGTCGTCGGCGCCGATCAGGACGTAGGCCGGCGCGCCCACCCGGGCGACGATCGGCGCCAGCTCGATCAGGCGCGCCTCGGCCATCGCACCGGGGTAGAACGAGGCGAACTGCGCCATCGAGGAGTCGGTGGTGCACACGAACCGCGCGGTGTGGGCGGAGGTGGAGATGTGCACCGAGTCGCAGTCGACGCCGTGCCGCTCGAGCCACGACCGGTAGTCGGTGAAGTCCTCGCCGGCCGCGCCGACCAGCACCGGGCGTACGCCGAGGCGCCCCAGCCCGAAGCACATGTTCGGGGCGACTCCCCCGCGACGGATCTCCAGGTCCTCCACCAGGAAGGACAGCGAGATCTTGTCCAGCTGCTCGACGACCAGCGAGTCGGCGAACCGGCCACCGAAGGTCATCAGGTGGTCGGTGGCGATCGAGCCCGCGATCAGCAGCGGTCCGTTCGGCGCGGAGGACAGGGGGGCGGCGGTGTCGGCTGGCACGTCGCGTGACACTACCGCCGCGTAGGCCTGGGTCTACTTCTCGGTAGCCCCTAGCGTCGCGGTGTGAGGACCACCACGCCCCGCCTGGCCTATGAGGACGCCGACGCCACCGAGGCGATGCGGCGCGACGCCCAGGCGGTGGGTGCCCGGCTCGGGGTCGGTCGCGAAGCGTGGCTCGACCGCGGCGCGGCGTCGTACGACAGACGGGTGCCCGCACCGCCGACCTCGATGCCGCACGGCTGAGGTCGGGGCGCCGCAAGCGTCATCTTGGCGCGCCGCAAGCGTCATCTCGGCGCGCCGCAAGCGTCATCTCGGCGCACAGGACCCCCGCCGGCCAGGGGCCGACGGGGGTCCGGGTGCTGCTGGGTGCTGCGGTGTCTCAGGTCGCGCGGTGCGTCAGCGGCTCAGTGGAACGAGTCGCCGCAGGCGCAGGAGCCGGTCGCGTTCGGGTTGTCGATGGTGAAGCCCTGCTTCTCGATCGAGTCGACGAAGTCGATCATCGCGCCGTTGAGGTAGGGCACGCTCATCCGGTCGACGACGACGGACACGCCGTCGAAGTCGGTGACGACGTCGCCGTCGAGGGTGCGCTCGTCGAAGAACAGCTGGTAGCGCAGCCCGCTGCAGCCGCCGGGCTGCACCGAGATGCGCAGCTGGAGGTCGTCACGGCCCTCCTGCTCGAGGAGGCTCGTCACCTTGCCCGCGGCGACCGGGCTGAGGTTGATCTGGTCGGTACGACGATCGGTGGTGGTCTCGACCTGCTCGGTCATGTGCGCTCTCCCAGGGGTGCGGGGATCAATCATGGTCTGTGCTGCTCAATCCTCGCACAGCCCGGGTTATTCCTCGCCGCCTCGCGGTCCTCAGCGCGACCAGGTGCGCGCGACCCGCTCGGCGAGGTCGGCCAGGGACCCGGCGGGGTCGGCGAAGGCGCGCTCCTCCCCCACCAGGTCGACCACGGAGTAGGCCGACTCCATCCCGAGCGCCCGCATCTCCCGCGCACCGACCAGCACCGCGCCGGCCAGCGCCACGCACGGGCGTACGGCCTGCTCGGCCACGGCCGCGACACCGGCCGGGACCTTGCCGGCCCGGCTGGAGAAGTCGAAGGCGCCCTCGCCGGTGACGACGAGGTCGGCGGCCCGGGCCCGGGCGGGCAGGCCGACGGCATCGGTGACCAGGCCGATCCCGGGCGTCCGCGTGCCGCCGAGGAGGAGCAGCGCGAACCCCAGGCCGCCGGCCGCGCCGGCGCCGGGCTCGAGCGCGGTACGCCTCCCGGCGACCTCGGCGAACCGCTCCAGCCAGGCGTCCACGACGACCAGGCGCTCCTCGGTGAGCCCCTTCTGGGGCCCGAAGACCTTGGCCGCGCCGAAGAGACCGCTCAGCGGGTTGTCCACGTCGCTGGCGACCACGACCTCCACCCCGGCGACGCGCTCCCGCGCCGCCGCGAGGTCGATCGTGCCGATGCCGTCCAGGCCGGCCGGACCCTCGTCGAGCGGGACGTCGGCGGTGGCCCCCAGGCCGGCGAGCAGGCCCGCCCCGCCGTCGCTGGTGCCGCTGCCGCCCAGCCCGACGACCACGCGTCGTACGCCGGTGCCGATCGCCGCGGCGAGGAGCTCACCCACGCCGCGCGTGGTGGCCTGCTCGCCGCCCTGCGCCCCGGTGAGGTGCAGCCCGCAGGCCTGGGCGCTCTCGACGTAGGCGGTGTCGTCGACCACCAGCAGCGTCGCCGGGGTGGGTGCCCCCGTCGGGCCGGTCACGGTGACCGCGAGGAGCTCGCCACCGAGGGTGGCGTGCAGGACGTCGACGAAGCCGGGTCCACCGTCGGACATCGGCGCCAGGTCGATCTCGTCGTCGGGCGCGTGCCGGTGCCACCCGGCGGCGACGGCCTCGGCGGCCTCCACCGCGGTCAGGGTGCCGGCGAACTTGTCGGGGGCCACGAGAACTCGCATGTGCCCATCATCACGCACCCGGCGCTCGCGCCCTCCTAGGCTCGGGCCGGTGAGCGCACCCGACCAGCCCGTCGTCCGCCCGATGCGGCCCGAGGACGTCCCCGCCGCGGAGCGGCTCAAGGCCGAGACCTTCCACCAGGTCGACGCCCGGATGCTGCCGCGCTCGGTGCCGCTGCCCGAGCGGCGCAGCCCCGAGCGCGGCCGGGCCTGGGTCGAGCGCACCCACCACCTGCTGCGCACCGACCCCGGCGGCTGCTGGGTGGCCGAGGACGAGGACGGGCTCGCCGGGTTCGCCACCTCGCTGACGCGCGAGCTGATGTGGATCCTCGCGACGTACGCCGTGCGGCCCGACCTCCAGGGCCGTGGGACAGGCCGGGTGCTGCTCGAGGCCGCGCTGCACCACGGCCGCGGGTGCCTGCGCGGGATGCTGTGCTCCTCGGACGACCCGCGCGCCTTCCGGCGCTACCGCCTGGCCGGCTTCACGATGCACCCCTTCCTGACGCTGCGGGGCACGGTCGACCGCTCGGCCATCCCGCTCCTGCGCCGGGTCCGCGAGGCCACGCCCGCCGACACCGACCTGATGGACTCCGTCGACCGCCGCACCCGGGGGGCCGCGCACGGGCCCGACCACGCGCTGATGCAGCGCACCTGGCGACCGGTCGTCTGCGACAGCGGCACCGGCTCGGGCTACGCCTACCTCGCCGCCGACGGGAGCGTGGCGCTGCTCGCCGCGACCGACCGCCGTACGGCCACCGAGCTGCTCTGGACCGCCCTGGCCGACGGGTCGGCCGACGGGTCGGTCCAGCAGGTCCACCACGTGACCGCGGCCAACGAGTGGGCCGTCGACGTCGCGATGACCGCCCGGATGGAGGTCACCACCTCCGGCTTCCTCGCGGTCCGGGGGATGCGGCCGCCGGCGCCCTACCTGCCCAGCGGGGCGCTGCTGTGACGCGGGCCCCGGCCTAGGATGTTCCCCATGACGACCGTCGACCTCCCGCTGCTGCCGCTGGGCCGCGGCGTCGACCTCTCCGCCGAGCGCGGTGTCGAGTGCCCGGGCGACCTCCCGCCGGCCTCCGACCCCGACCTGGTCGAGCGCGCCCGGGCCGCGAAGGCCGCGCTGGGCGACCGGGTCTTCGTGCTCGGCCACCACTACCAGCGCGACGAGGTCATCGAGTTCGCCGACGTCACCGGCGACTCCTTCAAGCTGGCCAAGGACGCCGCCGCGCGGCCCGAGGCCGAGTTCATCGTCTTCTGCGGCGTGCACTTCATGGCCGAGTCCGCCGACATCCTCACCGGTCCCGAGCAGCAGGTCGTCCTGCCGGACCTGGCCGCCGGGTGCTCGATGGCCGACATGGCGCGGCTGACCCAGGTCGAGGACGCCTGGGACGCCCTGGCCGACGCCGGCGTCGGGGACGCGGTCGTCCCGGTGACCTACATGAACTCCTCGGCCGACATCAAGGCGTTCTGCGGGCGCAACGGCGGGGTCGTCTGCACCTCCTCCAACGCCGAGACGGCGCTGGAGTGGGCCTTCGCCCAGAAGCCGCCCGCCGGCCCGGACGGGACCGGCGGCGGCAAGGTGCTGTTCTTCCCCGACCAGCACCTCGGACGGAACACCGCGGTCCTCAAGCTGGGGATGTCGCTGGACGACTGCGTGGTCTGGGACCCCCGCCTGCCCCAGGGCGGGCTGAGCACCGAGCAGCTGCGCGACGCCCGGATGATCCTGTGGAAGGGCCACTGCTCGGTCCACGGCCGCTTCAGCGCCGAGGTCGTCGACAGCCTGCGCGCCACCGTCCCGGACGTGAAGATCCTGGTCCACCCCGAGTGCACCCACGACGTCGTGCTCAAGGCGGACCTGGTCGGCTCGACGGAGTTCATCATCGACACCGTCCGGGCCGCCCCGGCCGGCTCGAGCTGGGCGATCGGCACCGAGCTGAACCTGGTCAAGCGGCTCGCCCGCGAGCACCCCGAGCAGACGATCGCCTTCCTCGACAAGACCGTCTGCTACTGCTCGACGATGAACCGGATCGACCTGCCCCACCTGGTGTGGGCGCTGGAGTCGCTGGTCGCGGGGACGGTCGTGAACCGGATCGACGTCGACGACGCCACCGAGCGCGACGCCCTCGTCGCGCTCCGCCGGATGCTCGACCTGCCCGGGCGGACCGCCCAGGACTGAGCCGAGGGCTCAGGCGGGGAGGTCGGCGGCGCCGGCCGGCAGCTCGAACCACGCCAGCACCCCGCCCTCACGGCGGCGCAGCAGGCCGATCCGACCCCCGTGGGCCTCGACGACGCGGCGACAGGTGGCCAGGCCGATGCCCACGCCCGGGACCGAGTGGTCGCCGCGCACCAGCGGCTCGAACAGGTCCTCGGGGTCGAGGCCGGCGGGGAGACCGCGGCCGTTGTCGCTGACCTCGACCCGCACCCGCCCCGGCACCGCGTGCGCCTCGACGCGGACGACGGCGTGGACCCCGGGGCGGGCGAACTTCAGGGCGTTGCTGAGCAGGTTCTGCAGCAGCGACCGCAGCTGGACCTCGTCGCCGAGGACGACGGGCAGGCGACCGGTGAGGATCTCGGCGGTCCGGGTCATCCCCGCGAGGTCGTCGAGGACCGCGGCCAGGACCAGGTCGAGGTCGACGCTGCGCGCCTCGACCGGACCGCCCTGCGTGGCGTACTCCAGCAGGTCGTCGACGAGCGCCTGCATGCGGCGCGCCCCCTGACGGGCCTTCTCCACGAACCAGTGCACCTGCCGCCGGTCGAAGTGGTCGCGGCCGGCCTCGTCCTCGATCAGGTCCACCGACATCGAGATGCTCGCCAGCGGCGCCTTCAGGTCGTGGGTGACCTGGCCGGCGAAGACCACCAGGCGGTCGTTGGACTCGCGCAGGTCACGGTGCACCTCCTCGAGCCGGTCGAAGGTGCGGCGCGAGGCCCGGTGCCGGCCGAGCACCTCGACCAGGTCGGCCACCCGGGCGCCCACCTCGTCGAGCGCGGCCACTGCCGGGACGTCGGCGGCGGCACGGGGGGCGGTGTCGAGCAGGCACAGCAGCCCGACCTGCCGTCCGGACGGGCCCAGCAGGGGCTGCCGGACCAGGAACCGCAGACCGGTGCGGTCCCCGACCAGCGGGTGCGTGGCCCACTCCGGGTCGAGCAGCGTGTCCGGGACCACGACCAGGTCGTGGACCAGGCCCCGGGTGGCCAGCAGCCGCGGGTCGACCGAGGCCGGGAGCCCCGCGCCACCGAAGGCGGTGACCTCGGGCCGGCCCTCGTCGTCCAGCAGGGTCACGACGGCCAGCGGCACCTGCCACAGGCGGGCGGCCAGGTCCGCGACCGCGGCCAGGTCCCGGGCGTCGTCGGCCTCGTCCGAGCCCGTCGCGACCGGTCCCGCCTCGGCGCGCGTGCCGCGTCCGGCGGACGCGTCGCGGCGGTCGCCGTCGTCGGCCGTGCGTCGTACCCGTTCCACGAGTCCCCCCTCCGAGCAGGCCGTGGACGCCTGCTCCCCCGCGGCGAGGATAGGGGAACGACCGCCCCCAGGGCGAGGCCCCGGACCGGGCGTGGTCAGCCGGTCGGCAGCTCGACCAGGGCCACGGCCCCGTGACCGGCGCGCGGACGCAGGCTGATCCGCCCGCCGTGGGCCTCGACGATGCGCCGGCAGGTCGCCAGGCCGATGCCGCTGCCCGCGACGTCGTGGGCGCCGCGCTGCAGCGGGACGAAGACGCGCTCGACGTCCTCGGGGGCGATCCCGCGTCCGTTGTCGCGGACCTCCAGCAGCCACCGGTGGTCGACGAGCCCACCGTCGACCTCCACCTGCAGGCGCCGGTCCGGGCTGCGGTAGGCCAGGGCGTTGGTGACGAGGTTCTGCAGCAGGGACCTCAGCTGGGTGCGGTCGCCGCACACGACCGGGAGGGGACCCACGAGGACCTCTCCCCCGTCGAGGCGGGAGCCGACGTCGTCGAGGACCTCGCCGAGCACCTCGGCCAGGTCGACGTCCTGGTGCAGCTCGGAGCCCCCGACCTGCGCGAAGGCCAGGACGTCGTCCACCAGGGCGCTCATCCGGCCGGCGGCGTCGCCGGCCTTGGTGACGAGCCAGTCGAGCTCCTCGGCGCTCCCCCCGCCCCCGGCGAGCTGCTCCCGGATCAGGCCGAGGGAGAGCGACACGCTGGACAGCGGTGTCTTGAGGTCGTGGCTGACCTGGCCGGCGAAGGCCGCCAGCCGGTCGTGGGAGGTGAGCAGCTCGGTCCGCATCGCCTCGACGTGCTCCAGGGCGTGGACCAGCTCGCGGTTGCGCAGCGCGAGCTCCAGCACGTCCATCACGCGGGCGGCGACGACCCCGAGCGAGTCGACCTCGGACCCCGCGATCTCCTCGAGGGTGCGGGGCCGGGTGTCGAAGACGCACAGCCGCCCCACCACCAGGCCGGACGCGGTGGTCAGGGGGTGCGAGGCGTAGAAGCGGAGGAGGCCCAGCCGCCCGGTCACGAAGGGGTTGTCGGCGAAGCGCGGGTCGAGCCGGGTGTCCGGGACCACCACCGTCTCCAGGTCGTGGCGCACCACGTGGCACATCGAGTCCTCGAGCGCGCACGCGGAGGGGTCCATGCCGTGCGCCGCGACCTGCCGCTGCTCGTCGCGGGTGAAGAAGTTGATCTGCGCGAGGGGCACCCGGCAGATCCGCGCGGTCAGGTCGACCACGGCCTGCAGCTGCTGCGTCGGCGGGGCGGCGAGGTCACCGAGGTCGGTCACCATGTCCACCCACACCTGCTCGGCGGTCATCGCTCGGCGCTCCGTTCCGGACGGAGCCACGGCCTGCCCGTCCCCCTGCGGGATCATAGGAGCCGCCGAGGGGTGACGGCGCCGGACTCGCGCGGAGCCGGCCGGACGTCCCGGGCCCGGCCCGGCCGGGGACCCGGCGCACCAGCAGGCTCACCACCAGGCTCACAGGCCGGGGGCGCCCCACACGGCCAGCCAGCGCGAGCGCTCCTGCTCCAGGGGCAGGTCGTGCTCGACGGCGTCGCGGACCTGGATCTCCATCAGGGTGTCGCGCACCTGCGCCTGGCGCGCCGAGCCCGTCGTGGGCTGCGGCGCGAACGGGTAGAAGGTGCCCTGCTTGTAGAGGTAGACCAGGCCGACCCGGCGCCCGGTGACGTCGGCGAAGACGACCAGCGAGCACAGCAGCCCGGGGCCGAACCCGGCGTCGCCCAGGGTGCTGTTGACCGCGTGCAGGTCCGTGCACAGCCCGGCGGTGTCGCTCGGGTCGTGGGAGACGGTGAGCCAGGTGAACCCGAAGTCGTCGAGGGTGACCTCGACGTCCGGCGCGTCGGGCGCGGCGCCGAGCAGCGCCACGGCCTCCTGCTGGGTCTGCGCGAAGCCGGCACCCGAGGCCGCGCGGTAGCAGACCGAGCCGAGGCCGGTCGGGACCAGGCCGAGCCCGGCCTCGAGGGTGAGCGCGGCGCTCGGCACCGCGAACAACGAGTCCAGACGCGGGGCGGCCGGCTGCGAGCGGCCCATGATCGAGCTCCAGAACCCCATCAGCGCGCGCTCACGGCGTGGTCCGGCCGAGCTCGGTCTGGATCCGCGCGAGCTGCTCGAGGCGCTGCTCGAGGCTGGGGTGGGTGGAGGTCAGCGTCGACAGCGAGACACCCTTGACGGCCGGGGCGATGAAGAAGGCGTTCATCGCCTGGCTGGCGCGCAGGTCCTTCTGCGGCACCGAGTCCATGCCGCTGCTGATCTTCTGCAGCGCCGAGGCCAGGGCCTGCGGCTTCATCGTCAGGTACGCCCCCGCGCGGTCGGCCGACAGCTCGCGGTAGCGGGAGAGGATCTTGAGCAGCAGGAAGCTGATCGCGTAGGTGACCAGGCTGACCGCCAGCACCACGATCCACACCGGCAGCCCGGAGTTGTTGTCGCGGCTGCGGCCGCCGAACAGCGCGCCGTACTGCGCCCCCTGGGTCAGCATGCCGGCGACGATGCCGGCCGAGGACGCCACCGTCATCACCAGCACGTCGCGGTGCGCGACGTGCGCCAGCTCGTGGGCCAGCACGCCCTCGAGCTCCTCGGCGGTGAGCCGGCCCATGATCCCGGTGGTCACGACGACCACGGACCGCTCCGGGGAGCGGCCGGTCGCGAACGCGTTCGGCAGCGGGGTGTCGGCGATCCCGACGCGGGGCTTGGGCATGTCGGCCAGGGCGCAGAGCCGGTCGATCATGCCGTGCAGCTCGGGAGCCTGCTCCGGGGTGACCTCACGGGCCCGCATCGCCTTCATCGCGACCTTGTCGGAGGAGTACCACTGGTACCAGGCCACGCCGAGGCCGGCGATGCCGATCAGCACCGCGACGCCGGGTCCGCCCGACCGCCCGAAGACGGCCATCAGGACGGCGATCAGCCCCACGAACAGGGCGCCGAGGAGGAACAGGACCAGCGTCATCCGGGCGGTGAGGCCCGAGTCGCCGACGAACCGGGTGCGTGCCATGGGACCAGTCTCCCCTGTCTTCCCAAGAGGGAGGTGAGAACCCTGCGACCCGGGGTCAGCCGGGGATGAGCCCCTCGTCGCCGAGCAGGTCGCGGACCTGCGCGATGTCGGCGTCGGCCGGCGGGAGGATCAGGTCGGACTCGTCGAGGGAGTCCAGGTCGTGCGGCACGCCGACGGTCCGCACGCCGTCGAGCAGCGCCGCGAGCGCGGCCTCGAAGGCGGCTTCGTCGCCGGCCTCGACCGCACGCTCGACCGCGCCGTCGAGGTCGTTGAGGCGGTCGAGGGCGGCGTCGGCGACGTCGTACTGGCCCTCACCGAGGATCCGGACGATCACGACCGACCCTCCTGGCCCGGCTCGGTCGACCGCTCGGCCTCGGGGGCGAGCACGTCGTCGCCGGTGCCCTGGTTCAGGGCCTCGGGCTGCTGGGGTGCCGACACGCCCTTGAGGCGGGCCAGCTCGAGCTCCACGTCGGACTGCGAGCTCATCTGCTCCAGCTCGCGGGCGATGTCGTCGCCGCGGTTGGTCGAGGAGGCGTCGTCGAGGGCACCCGAGGCGATCAGCTCGTCGATCGCACCGGCGCGGGCCTGCATCGTGGCCGTCTTGTCCTCGGCGCGCTGGATGGCCATGCCCACGTCGCCCATCTCCTCGCCGATGCCCGACATGGCCTCGCCGATCCGGGTCTGGGCCTCGGCGGCGGTGTAGTTGGCCTTGATCGTCTCCTTGCGGGTGCGGAAGGACTCGACCTTGGCCTGCAGCCGCTGCTGGGCCAGGACCAGCTTCTCCTCCTCGCCCTGCAGGTTGGCGTGCTGCACGCGGAGGTCCTCGACCTGGCCGACGACGGCGGACTTGCGGGTCAGCGCCTCACGGGCGAGGTCCTCGCGGTCCATCCCGAGCGCCTTCTCGGCCTGGGCCTGCAGCTTGTCGACCTGCTGCTGGAGCTGGTTCATCTGGAGCTCGACGCGCTTGCGGCTGGTGGCGACGTCGGCCACCCCGCGGCGCACCTTGGTCAGCAGCTCTGTCTGGCGCTGGTAGCTGTAGTCCAGCGTCTCGCGGGGGTCCTCGGCCCGGTCCATGGCCGAGTTGGCCTTCGAGCGGAAGATCAGGCTCATGCGCTTCATCAGGCTCACGACGTCGGGGCTCTCTCTCGGTGCGGCGACTTGCGGGGTCGGCTTGCGTGTCGGCGGGGCCTGCCCGACGCCCTCACCCTACGGCGCAGCGGCAACCGGTGCGAGGGGTCCGTACGGCGCGACCGGTAGACTCGGGCTCCGGACGAGACGACCACCGACCACCCCCTGACATCTGCCGAGGCCCCTGTTGTTCCGACGTCGCAACGACACCGACACCACCGTCGCGGGCAGCCCTGCGGCGCCCGCCGACGGCAGCACCGTCATCACCACGGGCAAGGGGCGTCCCACGCCGACCCGTCGTGAGGCCGAGGCCGCCGCCAAGGCACGCGCCAAGGCCCCCCGCACCCGCAAGGAGCAGGCCGCCGCCAAGCGCCGGGTGCGCGCCGACGAGGCCCAGAAGGTGCGTACGGCGATGAAGACTGGGGACGAGCGGCACCTGCTGCCCCGCGACAAGGGCCCGGTGCGCCGGTTCGTGCGCGACTACGTCGACCACCGGTTCTCGTTCCTGGAGATCGTGCTGCCCCTGGTCCTGGTGACCACGGTCCTCACGTACTCCGGCAACCCCGGCCTGGTCCGCATCGGCAGCACCGTGATGGTGGCCGTGCTCGCGCTGATCGTGATGGACGTGCTCACGCTCCGCTTCCGCCTGCGCCGCGAGCTGGCGAAGCGCTTCGAGGGCGAGTCGGTCAAGGGCACCACCTGGTACGCCGTGAGCCGCTCCATGCAGATGCGCTTCATGCGGCTGCCGAAGAGCCAGGTCAAGATCGGCGAGAAGCTCCCCGAGCGCTACCGCTGACCCGCACGCACGAACGGGCCGGTGCGGCGTGGGACGACCACGCCGCACCGGCCCGTCGGCGTTGCGGTCGGCTCAGCCGAAGTCGCGCGTGGCCGGGGACTTCGTCTTGGCCGGGTCCTTCTCCGGCACCTCGCCCAGCGCGTCGTCGATCGCCGCGAGCGCGTCGGCGTCGAGGGTGACCCCGGCGGCCTTGACGTTCTCGGTGACCTGCTCGGGGCGGCTGGCGCCGATGATGGCCGAGGACACGTTGGGGTTCTGCAGCACCCACGCCACGGCGAGCTGCGCCAGGCTGAGCCCGGCCTCGTCCGCGACCGGCTGCAGCGCCTGCACCCGGGTGAGCACGTCGTCGTCGAGGAAGCGCTTGATCATGTCGGCGCCACCCTTCTCGTCGGTGGCCCGCGACCCGGCCGGCAACTCCGCGCCCGGCTTGTACTTGCCGGTCAGCACGCCCTGGGCGATCGGCGACCAGACGATCTGACCGATGCCGAGCTCCTCGCAGGTCGGGACGACCTCGGACTCGATGACGCGCCACAGCATGTTGTACTGCGGCTGGTTCGAGACCAGCGGGATCCGCAGCTCGCGGGCCAGGGCGTGCGCCTCGCGGATCTCCTCGGCGCGCCACTCCGAGACGCCGATGTAGAGCGCCTTGCCGCTGTGGACGACGTCGGCGAAGGCCTCCATCGTCTCCTCGAGCGGGGTCTCGTGGTCGTAGCGGTGGGCCTGGTAGAGGTCGACGTGGTCGGTGCCCAGGCGCCGCAGCGAGCCCTCGATGGACTCGGTGATGTGCTTGCGCGACAGGCCGTGGTCGTTGTGCGCTCCCGGCCCGGTCGGGAAGTAGACCTTCGTGAAGATCTCCAGACCCTCCCGTCGCTGGTCCTTCAGCGCCTTGCCCAGCACGGTCTCCGCCGCGGTGTTGGCGTAGACGTCGGCGGTGTCGAAGGTCGTGATGCCCTCCTCCAGCGCCTGACGGACGCAGGCCAGCGCGGCGTCCTCCTCGACCTGCGAGCCGTGCGTCAGCCAGTTGCCGTACGAGACGGCCGAGACCTTCAGGCCGCTCCTGCCCAGATTACGAATCTCCATGCCCCGACCGTACGCATCGCGCACCCACCCCTGCGTCCCCCCGCGACGCGGCCGGGGCACGGCTGCGACGATGCGGTCATGGCTGCCCAGGGAACCGGTCCGACCGCCGACGTCTCCGTGCGCGTGGCGTGGGCCGACGACGCCGCGGCCGTCGCCCGCGTCCAGGTGGCCACCTGGCCCGAGCAGTACGCCGGTCTCGTCGACCCCGCCGACGTCCCGTCGGGGCCCGAGGTCGAGGAGCGCGCCGCCGAGGTGTGGCGCACCTCGATGGTGAGCCCGGGCGACGCCCGCAACCGCGTCCTGGTCGCGCTGGAGCGCAACCGCGTCGTCGGGTTCGCCGTGACCGCGCCGGGCACCGACCCCGACTGCGACCCCGTCGCGGACGGCGAGCTGCTCGAGATCTGCGTCGCGCCCGACGACCGCCGCCTCGGCCACGGCTCCCGGCTGCTCCAGGCCGCCGCCGACACCCTCGTGGCCGACCGCTTCACACGCGCCGTGACCTGGCTGCGCGCCGAGGACGACGTACGCCGTCGCTTCCTCACCGAGGCCGGGTGGGCGCCGGACCAGGCCCACCGGGAGCTCGAGGGCCCCGGCGGCGTGCGCGCCAAGCAGGTACGCCTGCACACCGCCCTGGCCTGAGCCGGTGGACGCGCTCGCTCCCGACCAGCGTCGGGCGGTGCTGCGACAGGCGCTCGGCGTCGGGGTCGCCACCGGGGCGTACGGCGTCTCGTTCGGCGCGGTGAGCGTGGCCGCCGGGCTCTCGGTCGCGCAGACCTGCGCGCTGTCGCTGCTGATGTTCACCGGCGCCTCGCAGTTCGCGCTGGTGGGCGTGCTCGCCGCGGGCGGCTCGCCGTTCGCGGGCGCGGCGACCGCGGTCCTGCTCGGCACCCGCAACGCGTTCTACGGCGTCCGGATGGGCGCGCTGCTCGGCTGGCGCGGGGCCCGTCGGGCCGCGGCGGCCCACGTGCTGATCGACGAGTCGACGGCCGTCGGGCTGGCGCACGCCTCGTCGCGGCCGGCCGCCCGGCTGGGGTTCGCCGCCACCGGTGTCTCGGTGCTCGTGCTGTGGAACGCCGCCACCCTGGCCGGGGCGCTCGCCGGGTCCGCGCTCGGGGACCCTCGGCGGCTCGGCCTGGACGCCGCGGTCGGCGCCGCCTTCCTGGCCCTGGTCTGGCCGCAGGTGCGCGGCCGACGGGCCCTCGCGGTCGCGGCGGGCGCGGCGGCGCTGGCCCTCGCCCTGGTCCCGGCCACCCCGGCCGGGGTGCCGGTGCTCGCCGCCGTCGGGGTGGCGGTGCTGGGCGGCCTCCTCGCACCGCGGGGCGCGGCGGCGCCGCGGGGTGCGGCGACGTGAGCGCCGTCGCCGTGACCTGGCTGGCGGTCCTCGGGGCCTCGGTGGGCTGCTACCTCCTCAAGCTGCTGGGCCTGTCGGTCCCGGCGTCGCTGCTGGCGCACCCGGTGGTGGCGCGGACCGCCCTCCTGCTGCCCGTGGCGCTGCTCTCGGCCCTCGTGGCCGTCCAGGTGCTGGGCGGCGCTGGCGCGCTCGTCGTGGACGCCCGGCTGCCGGCGCTCGGGCTGGCGGCGCTGCTGCTGTGGCGCGGGGCGCCGTTCCTGGTCGTGGTGGTCGGGGCCGCCGCCCTGGCCGCCGTGCTCCGGCTGCTGGGCTGACCTCCGCCGGGCCGCGCCCGCCGCGCGCCGCGTGCGGCTCGGCGGCCGGACCCGGCCGGGGCAGGCAGCTGTAACGCTGTGTTACTGCACCTGGCGCAGCGCCACGACGCCGCACCTGACGATGTAACACAGCGTTACAGCGACGCGGCCGGCCGCCGGCCGACTCCGGGCCGGCCGCGGACGCGGACGAGGCCCGCTCCCCGGGTCGGGGGTGCGGGCCTCGTACGGGTGGTGGTGCTGGTGCTCAGACGCTGACCGAGCCCAGGATCTGCTGGACCTCCTGCGGGGTCGTCGCGGCCTCGAGCCGGGCGACCTGGGACTCGTCGAGGAACACCTCGGCGATCTTGCCCAGCAGCTTCAGGTGGTCGTCCCCGGCACCGGCGACACCGATCACGAAGGTGACGTCCTTGCCCTTCCACTGGATCCCCTGCGGGTAGCGGACGAAGGACAGCGCCGTGCGGTGGATGGCCGACTTGGCCTCGTTCGTGCCGTGCGGCAGCGCCAGCCGGTTGCCCATGTAGGTCGACACCGAGGTCTCCCGCTCGTGCATGGCGTCGGCGTAGGCCTGGTCGACCGCCCCGGTGCCCACCAGCAGCTCCCCGGCCTGAGTGATGGCCTCGTCGCGGGTGGACCCGCGACCGTCCAGGACGATCGCCTCCGTGGCCAGCAGCCCGTCACCGGCACCGCCAGTCGCGGCCTCCGCCGTCCCGCCGCCCGCGGCGGCACCGGCCATGGCCGGCTCCCGGTCGGGGGCGTTGGTCTGCTGGAGCAGCTCGACGATCTCGTCGTAGCGCGGGCTGGCCATGAAGTTGTCGACCGAGACGTGCGTGGCCGACGGCGTGCGCTGCTGGGCACGGGCGGTGAGGTCCTGGTGGGTGACCACCAGGTCGGCGTCGTCCCTCAGGTTCGAGATCGCCTTGTTCACCACGGTGACGTCGGTGAACCCGGCGCCCTGGACCTTCTTGCGCAGCACCGAGGCGCCCATCGCCGAGGACCCCATGCCGGCGTCGCAGGCGAAGACGATCGAGCGGATCGCCCCGGTGCGCTCCGCGGCGGCCCCGGTCAGGTTGCCGGCGACCGACGACTTCTTGCCCTTGCGGGCCTCCATCGCCGCGGTGGCGGCGGTCAGGTCGCCGTCGTCGTCGGAACGGTCCAGCTTGAGCAGGAACGAGGCGACCAGGAACGAGACGCCGGCGGCGGCCACCACGGAGGCGGTGACGCCGAGCAGGCTGCTCGGAGGCGCGGCGGCCCAGACGGCGATGATCGAGCCCGGGGAGGCCGGCGAGCGCAGGCCGGAGCCGAAGACCAGGTTGGTGGCGATGCCGGCCATGCCGCCCGCGATGACGGCGAGGATCAGCTTCGGCTTGGCCAGCACGTACGGGAAGTAGATCTCGTGGATGCCGCCGACGAACTGGATCACGATCGCCCCGGGGGCGGAGGCCTTGGCCGCGCCCTTGCCGAAGAAGGTGAAGGCCAGCAGGAGGCCGAGGCCGGGGCCGGGGTTGGCCTCGAGCAGGAACAGGATGGACTGGCCGGCGTCCTGCGCCTCCGAGGTGCCCAGCGGGGTCAGGATGCCCTGGTTGACGGCGTTGTTGAGGAACAGCACCTTGGCCGGCTCGATGAAGATCGAGGTCAGCGGCAGCAGGTTGTTCTCGACCAGCAGGTCGATGATCCGCGACGCGCCGTTGCTGAACTGCGTCACGAGCGGGCCGGCGATGACGAAGCCGAGGATGGCCAGGAAGCCACCCCAGATCCCGGCGGAGAAGTTGTTGACCAGCATCTCGAAACCGGGTCGGATCTTGTGCGACCACAGGGCGTCCAACTTCTTCATCGACCAGCCGCCGAGCGGGCCCATGATCATCGCGCCGAGGAACATCGGCACGTCGGCGCCGGTGATGGCCCCCATCGTCGCGATGGCGCCGACGACGCCACCGCGCAGGTTGTCGTCGTACATCATCCGGCCGCCGGTGTAGCCGATCAGCAGCGGCAGCAGGTAGGTGATCATCGGGCCGACGATCCCCGTGCCGTCGGCACCGGAGCCCCAGGCGCCGAGGTCCTCGACGAAGCCGTAGCCGCCGCCGTACCCGAGGGCGTCGCCGATCAGGGTGATCCACCCGGTCTCGATGAACAGGGCCGTGATCAGGCCCCAGGCGATGAAGGCCCCGATGTTGGGCAGGACCATGTTGGACAGGAACGTGCCGAAGCGCTGGACGCGCAGCCGGACGCCGCCCCCACCGCCGCCGTTCTCCGATGGTGAGTCAGCCGCGTGGTACGGGCTCGCGCTGGTGGTGGTGGCCATCCCAGACCCCTCCTGCTAGGGCCGGCCCAGGCCGGCGTCGACCGATCCGCAAGCCGCTGTGACAGCGGTCACGGATGTGTGAATGCCTTTGTAATACACGTCACGGCCCCGGTCAAGGGTTCCAATGCCACATGAACGGGTGCGACAACAACGCAACCGGGTATCGGAATCCGCGGCCCGCGCCGATACAGTGACTGGCGACACACCCGATGCAGCACCAGGAGGACAGATGAAGGCCCTGCGTTTCTACGCCCCCGAGGACATCCGGCTCGAGGACGTCCCGGAGCCGGAGTGCGGCCCGGACGAGGTCAAGCTGCGCGTGCGCAACTGCTCGACCTGCGGGACCGACGTCAAGATCCTGCACAACGGCCACCAGAACCTCACTCCCCCGCGCACGATCGGTCACGAGATCGCCGGCGAGGTCGTCGAGGTCGGCGCCGACGTCAACACGACGTACGGCTCCTCGTGGGAGGTCGGCGACCGCGCCCAGGTGATCGCGGCCGTCCCGTGCGGGGACTGCCACGAGTGCCGCAAGGGCTGGATGGCGGTCTGCCAGAACCAGACCTCGGTCGGCTACCAGTACGACGGCGGCTTCGCCGAGTTCATGATCGTGCCGAAGCAGGTGCTCAAGGTCGACGGCCTGAACCGGATCCCCGACAACGTGGGCTTCGACGAGGCCTCGGCCGCCGAGCCGTTCGCCTGCGCGATCAACGCCCAGGAGCTGCTCGGCATCGAGGAGGGCGACACGGTCGTCGTCTTCGGCGCCGGCCCGATCGGCTGCATGCACATCCGGATCGCCCGCGGCGTCCACAAGGCCGGCCCGGTCTACCTCGTCGACGTCAACGCCGAGCGGCTGAAGATGTCGGCCGACGCGGTCTCGCCCGAGGAGACCATCAACGGCGCCGAGGTCGACGTGGTCGAGCGGGTCATGGAGCTGACCGGCGGCCGCGGCGCGGACGTCGTCATCACCGCGACCGCCGCCAACGTCACCCAGGAGCAGGCCATCGCGATGGCCGCCCGCAACGGCCGGATCTCGTTCTTCGGCGGGCTGCCGAAGACCGACCCCACGATCACCTGCGACTCCAACGTCGTGCACTACCGCCAGCTGCACATCCACGGCGCCAACGGCTCCGCTCCCGAGCACAACAAGCGGGCCCTGGAGTACATCTCGACCGGCCAGGTGCCGGTCAAGGACCTGATCACCGAGCACATCCCGCTCGAGCGGGCGCTCGACGCCTTCGGCATCGTCCAGCGCGGCGAGGCCATCAAGGTCACCATCGAGCCCTGAGCAGCACCCCCACCAGCACGCACCACCCGCACGAGACGGACGCCGGCACTCCCCGAGTGCCGGCGTCCGTCGTCCGTGGGGCCACGGCCCCGGGCCGGGTCAGCCCACGCCCACCGCGGTCCAGGCCGCGCCCACGGCGGCCCGCTCGGCACTGTCCGCGCCGTACAGGTCGGAGGCGGCCTGCAGGGTGGTGGTCCGGGCGCCGGCGTAGTCGGTGCCCGAGGTCATGTAGACCGACAGCGCCCGGAACCAGATCCGCTGCGCGGCGTCGCGCCCGATGCCCGCCAGCGTGGAGCCGTCGCAGGTCGTGGAGGAGTGCGCGACGCCGTTGATCTGCCTGGCCCCCGACCCCTCGGCGAGCAGGTAGAAGAAGTGGTTGCCCACGCCCGAGGAGTAGTGCACGTCGAGGTTCTTGGTGTTCGCCGAGTAGCAGTTCGGGGAGCTGCCGTCGGAGATCGGGTCGTCCATCCGACGCAGGCCCTCGCCGCGGGCCAGGTCGAACTCCTCGCCGATCAGGTAGTCGCCCGGGTCCTCGGCGTTGCCGGCGTAGAACTCGACCATCGTGCCGAAGATGTCCGAGGTGGCCTCGTTGAGGCCTCCCGACTCACCGGAGTAGGTCAGGTTCGCGGTGTTCTCCGTGACCCCGTGCGTCATCTCGTGCCCGGCCACGTCGAGGGAGACCAGCGGACCGTAGCTCTGGCCGTCACCGTCGCCGTAGGTCATCTTCTCGCCGTCCCAGAAGGCGTTGACGTAGTCCTTGCCGTAGTGGACCCGGTTGACCGACCCGGTGCCGTCGCCGAAGATCCCCTCGCGGTCGTGGACGTCGAGGAAGTAGTCCCAGGTCGTGTCGGTGCCGTGCTGGGCGTCCACGGCGGCGGACTGCCGGTCGGCGGCGGTCCCGTCGCCGAAGACGGCGTCGGTGCTGGACACGACGGGACCGGTGGCGCAGCCGAGCCCCATCAACCCGCACAGGGCCGAGTCGGTCTTGTTGGCGACGTCGACCGTGGAGGTGCCCCCACGGGTCTGGTCGCGCAGCTCGAACCCGGCGCCGGTCGCCGTCACGTCCAGCGGGACCGAGCCGGAGTAGAGCGACCGGCCGTCCCCGTCGACGGTCTGCACGTGCTCCTCGGAGCGGAGCACCGCACCGGTGAGGGCGTCGACCGAGGTGGTGGCCCGGCTCGGGGTGCCGTCGGCCTGCCGCCCGGTGGTGGTGACCTCCCAGGCCAGGCGCGGGGACGGGCCGTACGCCTCGACGACCAGCTCGGGGCCGCCCTGGGTGGCGAACCCCTGGATGCCCTTGCTCAGCGACGCGGCGCCCAGCACCCGCCGCGCGGCGGCCGCCGGGGCCACCTGCGGGTCGGTGGCGAGCGCCAGGTCGTCCTCCAAGGTCTGGCTCACACCCTCCCAGGCGGCCCCGGGCCCCTGGTGCACCACGACGTCGCCGCCGCGCACCGGCAGCCCGGCGTAGGTGCGCTCGAGGCGCACGTGGCTGGTGCCGTCCGCGTCGACCACGGTGTCGGTGGCCCGCAGCTCCTGCGCACCCCTCCCCCGGGCGGCGTTACCCGGGACCCGGGCGGCCCCGGGGTGGGCGGTCAGGGCGGCGACGGCGGAGCGTACGAGCGCCTCGTCGGCGGCTGCTGAGGAGGGCCCGGCGGAGGGGGCGGAGGCGGCGGCCTGGAGGACGGAGAGGCCCAGGGCGCCGGTCGCGGCGACGGCGGCGACGGCGAGGCCCAGGGGGCGGGACGGGGTGGTGCGCATGACGGACCCTTCGGCAGACGGCGGGCGCCCGGTCGGGAGACGCCTGTGCTCCGACCGTCGCAGACCTGCCCGGTCCCCCCCAGCGCTACGGCGGCGCAGGGTTGTGCAGTGCAACGACCTGCAGAGTTCCGCAGCGGGCGGCGAACCGCGCCTCACGTGGTTCGCCGCGGCCGGCGCCCGAGGAGCGAGCGCCCGGGCCCCCGTGGTCGAGGAGCGAGCGCAGCGAGACCGGTCGCGGTGGGTCGATGTGTGATGTGCGTGCACCTGGTGGGTGAAGATCACACGTCGAGCGACATGACCGCCTGCACCTGCGCTGCGCGTCGAGCATCGGGTCGGGCGCGGTGACCACCGGGGCCGGCGCCGCCTCGGCCACCGGGCCCGGTCAGGGGAGGTCGAGCACGTGCTCCAGACCGACCGTCAGCCCCGGGCGGTCGACGACCGCCCGCACGGCCGCCACCGCCCCCGGGCCGAAGGAGGCCCGGTCGTAGGAGTCGTGGCGGATCTGCAGGGTCTCCCCCAGCCCCCCGAGCAGCACCTCCTGGTGGGCGACCAGGCCGCGCAGACGTACGGAGTGGACCGGGACGCCGGCCACGTCGGCGCCGCGGGCGCCGGGCAGCGCGGTGGTGGTCGCGTCGGGCGCGGGGGCGCAGCCGGCCCGCTCCCGGGCCTGCGCCACGAGCTCGGCGGTGCGGCGGGCCGTGCCGGAGGGGGCGTCGGCCTTGTCGGGGTGGTGCAGCTCGACGACCTCGACCGACTCGAAGAACGGCGCCGCCAGCGTCGCCAGCCGCATCATCAGCACGGCCCCGATCGAGAAGTTCGGGGCCAGCACCACGCCGAGGTCGGGCCGCTCCTCCAGCCAGCCGCGCAGGGTCGCGAGGCGGTCGTCGTCGAACCCGGTGGTGCCGACGACGGCGTGCAGCCCGTGGTCGCAGCAGAAGCGGAGGTGGTCCATCACGACGTCGGGGTGGGTGACGTCGACGACGACCTGCGCACCGGTGCCCGGACCGTCGCCGAGCAGCCCCTCCAGCGCGTCGCCGCGCCCGAGGCGCGCCACGAGCAGCAGGCCGTCCGCACGCTCGACGGCGTCGACGATGGCGGTGCCGAGGCGTCCGTGGGCGCCCAGCACACCGACGCGAAGGGGGCCGCGGACCGGTCGGGCACCGGGTCGGACGAGGGGTTCTCCGAGGTCACGGGGGTCGCTGCTGCCACGCCTGCCAACCTAGCGCCCGGGGTTCTGGCAGGCTGTGGCCCATGGTGGTGGACCAGATCCCGGCGCGCATCCGGTGGGCGGTGGACCTCGTCGACATCAAGCCCGACGACAAGGTCCTCGAGATCGGGTGCGGACCGGGCGCGGCCGCCGAGCTGATCTGCAGCCGGCTCGAGCCCGGCCAGGGCCGGCTCTTCGCGATCGACCGCTCGGAGTCCGGCGTCGACCGGACCAAGCGCCGCAACGCCGCGGCCATCGAGGACAAGCGGCTCACGGTCCGCCAGATCGACCTCGCGACCCTGCGGGTGCCGGTCAAGCGCCTCAGCAAGGTCTTCGCGTTCAACGTCAACCTGTTCTGGGTGCGCGAGTGCGTCGACGAGGTCGCGCTGCTCCACGACCGGCTCCGCCCCGGAGGCGTGGTCGGCTTGTTCTACGACGCGGCGCGTGAGGACCAGGTCCCCCAGATGATCGCGCAGGCAGGGGCCTCGCTCGAGAAGGGCGGCTTCCGCGTCTCCGCGCTGAAGAGCACGCAGCCCGCCGTGGTCGGGATCATCGGCCGGCGCTGAGCCCGACGCCGACGACCCCGACGGGGCGACCCCTCAGCCGGGTCCGACGACGGCGAGCACCTCGGGGCGGACGAGCACCTGCGCCGCGACCCGCCGTACGTCCTCCAGCGTGACCGCCGCGACCCGCTCGAGCACGTCGTCCACCCCGAGCAGCTCGTGGTGGACCAGCTCGGACTTGCCGAGGCGGTGCATCCGCGACGCGGGGTCCTCGAGGCCGAGCACCAGTCCCCCGCGCAGCTGGCCCTGGCCCAGCGCCAGCTCGGCGGCGTCCAGGCCGTCGGCGGCGACCTTCGCCAGCTCACCGCGGACGGTCGCCAGCACCTCGTCGAGACGGTCCGGCAGGCACCCCACGCTGACGCCCACCAGGCCGGTGTCGGCGTGGTGGGAGGAGAAGGAGAACACCGAGTACGCCAGCCCCCGCCGCTCGCGGACCTCCTGGAACAGCCGGCTCGAGGTGCCGCCGCCGAGCGCGGTGTTCAGCACGCCGAGGGCGTAGCGGTCCGGGTCGTGCCGGGTCATCCCCTCCACCGCGAGCACCACGTTGGCCTGCTCGAAGGAGCGGCTCAGCCGCGCCTGGCCGGCCCGGACCGGGACGACGACGTCGCTCGAGCGCGGCGCCGCCGGGCCCGCGACGCCGTCGAGGAACCCGCCGCGGCCGAAGGCCCGCTCGACCTCGGCGACCACGTGGTCGTGGTCGAGCGCCCCGGCGGCCGAGACGACCATCTGCCCGGGCCGGTAGTGCCGGCCCAGGAAGTCGACGATGCCGTCCCGGGTCTGGGCCTGGATCGAGGCCTCCGTGCCGGCGATGGAGCGCCCCAGGGGCGTGTCGGCCCCGAAGGCGACCTCGGAGAGCAGCTCGTGGACGACGTCGTCGGGGTCGTCCTCGTGCATCGCGATCTCGTCGAGGATGACGTCCCGCTCGGCCTCGACCTCGTGGGCGTCGAGCAGCGAGCCGGTGACCATGTCACCGAGCACGTCGACCGCGAGGTCGAGGTCCTCGCCCAGCACGCGGGCGTGGAAGCAGGTGTACTCCTTGGCCGTGAAGGCGTTAAGCTCGCCGCCCACGGCGTCGAGCTGGACCGAGATGTCGAGCGCGGAGCGCTCCGCGGTGCCCTTGAACAGCAGGTGCTCCAGGAAGTGCGAGCTGCCGTGCTCGGCGGCGGTCTCGTCACGGGAGCCGACGCCGACCCAGACGCCGACGCTGGCCGAGCGGGCCCCGGCCATCTCCTCGGTGACGACCCGCAGGCCCGCAGGCAGCAGCGTGCGCCGCACCGTCGAGGTCACCCGGCCGAGCGCGTCACGCTCGGTCAGGAGGGTCTGCGTCGTCCCGGGCCGCAGCGGCGGCGACCCGCCCTCCCCGGGACCACGAGGGTCCCGGGGAGGGCGGGTCGCACGCTGCGGCGGGGTCTCCCCCACGGGCTCAGGCCTCCTCGGCCTCGGCGTCGTCCGCGCCACCCTCGGCGGACTCGTCCACGACCGGGATCAGCGAGAGCTTGCCGCGGTCGTCGATCTCGGCGATCTCGACCTGGACCTTCTGGCCCACCGACACGACGTCCTCGACGGCCTCGACGCGCTTGCCACCGGCCAGGCCGCGCAGCTTGCTGATGTGCAGCAGGCCGTCCTTGCCGGGCAGCAGCGAGACGAAGGCGCCGAAGTTGGTCGTCTTCACCACGGTGCCGAGGTAGCGCTCGCCGACCTCGGGCATCGTCGGGTTGGCGATCGCGTTGACGGCCTGGCGGGCCATCTCGGCGGCCTCGCCGTTGGTGGCGCCGATGTAGATGGTGCCGTCGTCCTCGATCGACAGGCTCGCGCCGGTGTCGTCCTGGATCTGGTTGATGACCTTGCCCTTGGGCCCGATCACCTCGCCGATCTTGTCGACCGGGATGCGCACGGTGATGATGCGCGGCGCGTGCAGCGACATCTCCTCGGGCTCGGCGATCGCCTCGTTCATGACGTCGAGGATCGCCAGGCGGGCGTCCTTGGCCTGGTTCAGCGCAGCACCCAGGACCTCGGCGGGGATCCCGTCGAGCTTGGTGTCGAGCTGGAGGGCCGTGACGAACTCACGGGTGCCGGCGACCTTGAAGTCCATGTCGCCGAAGGCGTCCTCGGCACCGAGGATGTCGGTCAGCGCGACGTACTGGGTCTTGCCGTCGACCTCGCCGGAGATGAGGCCCATCGCGATGCCCGCGACGGGCGCCTTGAGCGGCACGCCGGCCTGGAGCAGCGACATGGTCGAGGCGCAGACCGAGCCCATCGAGGTGGACCCGTTGGAGCCCATCGCCTCGGACAGCTGGCGGATGGCGTACGGGAACTCCTCGCGCGAGGGCAGCACCGGCAGCAAGGCGCGACGCGCCAGGGCGCCGTGGCCGACCTCGCGGCGCTTGGGCGAGCCCACGCGACCGGTCTCACCGGTGGAGAACGGCGGGAAGACGTACTTGTGCATGTAGCGCCGCGACTTCTCCGGCGACAGCGTGTCGAGCTTCTGCTCCAGCGTCAGCATGTTCAGCGTGGTGACACCCAGGATCTGGGTCTCGCCGCGCTCGAACAGCGCCGAGCCGTGCACGCGCGGGATGACCCCGACCTCGGAGTGCAGCGGACGGATGTCGGCGAGGCCGCGGCCGTCCATGCGGACCTGGTCGCGCAGCACGCGCTCGCGCATGGAGGACTTGTTCAGCGCACGGAACGCGGCGCCGATCTCCTTCTCGCGACCCTCGAAGTCGCCGCCGATCTTCTCGAGCAGCGCCGCCTTGATCTCGTCGGTGCGCGACTCGCGGTCCTGCTTGTCGGCGATGGTCAGCGCCTGGGCGACGTCACCCTTGACCGCGGCCTCGACCGCGGCGTAGACGTCGTCCTCGAAGTCCAGGAAGACCGGGAAGTCGGCGACCGGCTTGGCGGCCTCCTTGGCCAGCTCGGCCTGGGCCTCGCACAGCTGCTTGATGAACGGCTTCGCGGCGTCGAGGCCCTGGGCCACGATCTCCTCGGTGGGGGCCTGGGCACCGGAGCGGACGAGCTCGAAGGTCTGCTCGGTGGCCTCGGCCTCGACCATCATGATCGCGACGTCGCCGGACTCGGTGACCCGGCCCGCGACGACCATGTCGAACACGGCGCTCTCGAGCTGGCTGTGGGTCGGGAACGCCACCCACTGGCCGTCGATCAGCGCGACACGGGTGCCGCCGACGGGGCCGGAGAACGGCAGGCCGGACAGCTGGGTGGACAGCGACGCGGCGTTGATGGCCAGCACGTCGTAGGGCATCTCCGGGTCGAGCGCCATGACGGTGATGACGACCTGGACCTCGGTGCGCAGGCCCTTCTTGAAGGTCGGGCGCAGCGGGCGGTCGATCAGGCGGCAGGTGAGGATCGCGTCCTCGCCGGGACGCCCCTCGCTGCGGAAGAACGAGCCGGGGATCTGCCCGACGGCGTACATCCGCTCCTCCACGTCGATCGTGAGGGGGAAGAAGTCGAGGTGGTCCTTGGGGTGCTTGCCGGCGGTCGTCGCCGACAGCAGCATGGTCTCGTCGTCGAGGTAGGCGGTCACCGATCCGGCGGCCTGCCGGGCCAGCAGCCCGGTCTCGAACTTGACGGTGCGGCGGCCGTGCTTGCCGTTGTCGATCACGGTCTCGACGGCCGAGATGGTGGGCTCTGCGTAGGTCATGTGTCTGGTGGTTCCTCACTGTTCGCGGAGCGGCCGCGGGCGTCCGCCCGAAACGGGGCGGGACCTCGTCCTTCGAGGTGGCCGGTCTTCGATCGAGACCGCAGGCGGCCCGCGCGAGGCGGGGTCCTGCTGGTCACTACCGAGGACCGGGCCCGGTCGGCTCGGGGCCGCTCCTGGACTTGTCGCTGGTCGTGCGGGGTGCTGCTCGCGGTGTGCCGGGAAAGCACGGAAGGGCCCACCGAGGTGGGCCCTTCACGAGTCAGCGGCGCAGGCCGAGGCGCTCGACGATCGAGCGGTAGCGGTCGATCTCGGTCTTGCGCAGGTAGTTCAGCAGCCGCCGGCGCTGGCCGACGAGCAGCAGCAGACCACGACGGCTGTGGTGGTCGTGCTTGTGGGTCTTGAGGTGCTCGGTGAGGTGGGAGATGCGGAAGCTGAGCAACGCGATCTGGACCTCGGGCGAACCGGTGTCGCCCTCGGTCGTGGCGTACTCGGCGATGATCTTCTTCTTGGTCTCCGCGTCGGTTCCGATCGACACTCGGGTTCTCCTTCGGCTCGTTGCGCGGCGCGCCGGGGCAGGTCCACCCGGGCACTCTGGATCCGCGGCCGTCTGACGGCTGGGGTACGACGGGCACAGGATCGCGCCCGGGCCCGGTTCCGTCGCGGGGCGACGGGCGGGCCAACCGGTGAAGACTAGCAAGGGCGGCGCCCGCGGCCCAACTCAGCGCAGGTCGGACGGGGCCCGACGCGCGGTCAGGCCCGGGGCGTACGCCTCGGCGTCGTGACGGCGGTCAGCACGATGACCAGCACGCCCGTCCCCGCGAGGATCCAGCCGAAGGTGATCACCTCGACCGGGCCGACCTGCACCTCGTTGACGGCGAAGACCAGGATCAGGCCGAGAGCGAGCAGGAAGACGCCGAGTCCGTAACCCATCGAGGAGCCTCCAGGTGGTGCGGGGAGGTCGGGGACGCCGACCGGTGACCGCGCAATCTAGCCAGCCGGCCGCCGGGTCGACCTCACCCGGTGGGCGACCCGGCTCAGGCCAGCACCGCGAGGACGGCCTCGCGTGCCGCGGCCGGGTCGAGCGCGCCCAGCGCCGCCTGCGCCGCCCGGGCGCACTGGTCGTCGGAGGTCGTGGCCAGCCGCGCACCCACCGACCGGACCGCGGCCGCGGCCATCGACAGCGAGGTCACGCCCAGGCCGACGAGGACGCACGCCAGCAGCGGGTCGGCAGCGGCCTCGCCGCAGACGCCGACCGGCTTGCCGGCCCGCCGTCCGGCCTCGGCCGTCATGGCGACCAGCTTCAGCACCGCCGGCTGCCACGGGTCGGTCAGGTGGGCCAGCTGGGTGGCCATCCGGTCGGCCGCCATCGCGTACTGCGTGAGGTCGTTGGTGCCGATCGAGAGGAAGTCGACGTGCTCGAGCACCTGGTCGGCCAGCAGCGCGATCGCCGGCACCTCGACCATGATCCCCGCCACCAGGCCGCGCTCGCGGACCTGGGCGGCGAACGCGGCGGCCTCGGCGACGGTGGCCACCATCGGCGCCATCACCTGCACCTGGACGCCGGCCTGCTGCGCGGCGGCGGCCACCGCGTCGAGCTGACGCTCGAGCAGACCGGGGTCGTCGAAGGAGAGCCGCAGCCCGCGCACGCCGAGCGCGGGGTTGTCCTCGCCCGGGAGCGTGGCGAAGGCCAGCGGCTTGTCGGAGCCGGCGTCGAGGGTGCGGAGCACGACCTGGCGGCCGGCGAAGGCGTCGAGCACCTCGCGGTAGATCGCGGTCTGCTCCTCCACGGTCGGCTCCTCGGCGCGGCCCAGGAAGCACAGCTCGGTGCGGAACAGCCCCACGCCCTCGACGGGCTGCCCCTGCGCACCGCGGGCGCTCTCGCCGTCGGCGACGTTGGCCAGGAGCTTCACCGCGGTGCCGTCGGCGGTGGCGCCGGGCCCGTTCCACGCCTCGGCGCGGGCCCGGTCCTCGCGGGCACGCTCGACCATCGCGCGGGCCTCGTCGGGGTCCGGGTCGGGGTCCACCGTGCCAGCGGTCGCGTCGACCAGGACGTGCGCGCCGGTGGTCAGCCCGGTGGCGCCGCCGACCCCGACGACGCAGGGGATCCCGAGCTGGCGGGCGATGATCGCGGTGTGGCTGGTGGGCCCGCCCCGCTCGGTGACCAGCGCGAGCACGGTGCGCGGGTCGAGACCGGCGGTGTCGGCCGGGGCGAGGTCGTCGGCCACCACGACCGACGGCGTGCCCGGGTCGGTGACCCCGGGCTCGGGGGCGCCGACGATCCGCGCCACCAGCCGCTTCTCGATGTCGCGCAGGTCGGTGGTCCGCTCGGCCATCAGCCCGCCCACCGCCTCGAACTTCTCCACGAACTCCGTCACCGCGCCCCGCACCGCGGTGACGAGGTCGTCCTCGGCGAGCCGGCGGCGTACGGCCTTGCGCATCCCCTTGTCCCGGGCCAGGCCGGCGCTGGCCACGAGGACCTCGGTGGCGGCGCCGGAGGCACGTCCGGCCTTGGTCTCGTACCCGGTCGCCACCGCCGCGACCGCGTCGTCGTAGGCCCCCAGCGCGGCCTCGTCGTCGGCAAGTCCGCCGTCGCCGAAGGCGGCGACCGCCTCGGCCGGAACGTCGTCCTGGACGAGCACCACGGGGCCGTAGGCGGCGCCGGGCACCACGGGCGCGCCGCGGAGCAGGGAGCGGGTGTCGGAAGGGGTGTCGGTGACGGTGTCGCTGGTGACCATGCTCACATCCTAGGGCCGCGGACCCTTGACAGTCCACATGAATACCAACTAAAACAACACATACGCAGATCACGACCACGTGTCCGGGAGGTGACGAGGAATGTACGCCGAGGAACGCCAGCAGGCCATGGCCCGACTCGTCTCCGACCGCGGCCGGTTGTCGGTGGCCGTGCTCGCCTCGGAGTACGACGTGACCACCGAGACCATCCGCCGTGACCTCAGCACGCTGGAGCGCCTGGGCCTGGTCCGCCGCGTCCACGGCGGTGCGGTGCCCGCCCACGCCCTGCCCGTGATCGAGCCGGCGCTCGGCGACCGCGACCGGGCGCACGCCGAGGCCAAGGACCGCATCGCCGCGGCCGCCCTCGCCCTGCTCCCCCGGCCCGGGGCCACCGTGCTCATCGACGCCGGCACCACGACCGGGCGGCTGGCCGCCCTGATGACCCCGGGACACCGCCTGAAGGTCTGGACCCACGCCGTGCCGCTGGCCGCCCGCCTGATCGGCCTGCCCGGCGTCGAGCTGCACCTGCTGCCCGGCACGGTCCGCGAGACCACGCAGGCCGCGGTCGGCCCGGACACCGTCGAGTCCCTGGGCCGGCTGCGCGCCGACGTCGTGTTCCTGGGCACGAACGGCATCTCCCTGCTGCACGGCCTCTCCACGCCCGACGTGGAGGAGGCCGCCACCAAACGAGCCCTCGTCGGGGCGGCACGCCAGGTCGTGGTGCTCGCCGACGCCAGCAAGATCGGAGAGGAGAGCACCGTGCGCTTCGCCACCCTGGCCCAGGTCGACGTCCTGGTGACCGACGACGCCCTGTCGTCGGACGACCGGACCGACCTCGAGCACGCCGGCGTGGAGGTGGTGGTCGCGTGATCCTCACCCTCACCGCCAACCCCAGCACCGACCGCACGCTGACGCTGTCCGGCGCCCTGCGCCGCGGCGGCGTGCAGCGTGTCGAGGCCGTCATCTCCCAGGCCGGTGGCAAGGGCGTGAACATCTCCCGGGCCGCCGTCGCCGCCGGCGAGGCGACGCTCGCGGTCATCCCCGCGGACACCGACGACCCGTTCGTCCGCCAGCTCCACGCCGCCGGGATCGCCTGCGAGGCCGTCCCGACGTCCGGGCCGCCCCGGGTCAACCTCACCATCAGCGAGCCGGACGGGACCACCACCAAGCTCAACAGCCCCGGCCCGCACCTGGACGACGCCGCCGCGGCACGGCTGCGCGACGTCCTGGTCTCCCGGGCCGCCGGCGCCGCCTGGGTGGTGCTGGCGGGCTCGCTGCCGCCCGGCGCGCCCGAGGGCTGGTACGCCGAGCTCACCCGCGCGCTGCACGGCACCTCGGCCCGCGTGGCCGTCGACACCAGCGAGGCCCCGCTGCGCGCGCTCGTCGACGCCTTCGACGGCGACCCGGCCGGCTGCCCGGACCTGATGAAGCCCAACGGCGAGGAGCTGGCCTCGCTCACCGGCGGCGACCCCGTCGCGATCGAGGCCGACCCGGCCGCGGCCGCCGCGGCCGCCCGGGTCCTGCTCGACCAGGGGGTCGGGGCCGTCCTGGCCACGCTCGGCGCCGGCGGTGCCGTCCTGGTGACGCCCGAGGGCGCCTGGCACGCGGCTCCTCCGCCGACCGAGGTCGTCAGCACCGTCGGCGCCGGCGACTCCAGCCTCTTCGGCTACGTCCTGGCCGACCTCCGCGGGGAACCCCCCGCCCACCGACTCGCGCTCGCCGTCGCCTACGGCAGCGCGGCCGCCGGACTCCCCGGCACCACCATCCCGGAGCCCTCCCACGTCGACCCCGGTCGCGTACGGGTCTCACCGCTGCACGACCACCCTGGAGCGAGAGCATGACCGACTTGATCACCACCGACCTGGTGCGGCTCGACGCCGCACTCGGCTCGGACAAGCACGACGTGATCCGCGCCCTCGCGGCCGTCGTCGACGAGGCCGGCCGGGCCACCGACGCCGGCCAGCTCGTCGAGGACGCCCTCGCCCGCGAGGCCACCTCGTCCACGGGCCTGCCCGGCGGGATCGCGATCCCGCACTGCCGGACCGCCGGCGTGGAGGTCCCGACGCTGGCCTTCGCCCGCCTCGAGCCGCCGGTCGACTTCGGCGCCAAGGACGGCCCGGCCACCCTGGCCTTCCTGATCGCGGCCCCGGCCGGCGGCGACGCCACCCACCTGACGCTGCTCACCGCGCTCGCGCGGTCGCTGGTCAAGCCGGACTTCACCCACGCCCTGCGCACGGCCACCACGCGCGAGGAGGTCGTCCGGCTGATCAGCGAGGTCGTCGGGGACTCCCCCGCCGCCCCTGCCGCGGCTCCGGCCGCCGCTGCTCCTGCTGCCGCGGCGCCGGCCGCTGCGGGCGGCGCCCGCCGCCGCCTGGTCGCGGTCACCGCCTGCCCGACCGGCATCGCCCACACCTACATGGCCGCCGAGGCCCTCGAGGCCGCCGCCGAGCGTGCCGGGGTCGAGCTGGCGGTCGAGACCCAGGGCTCGGCCGGCTCCAAGCCGCTGGCCCCCGGCGTCATCGCCGCGGCCGACGCCGTCATCTTCGCCGTCGACGTCGGGGTCCGCGACCGGTCCCGCTTCGCGGGCAAGCCGCTGGTCTCCTCGGGTGTCAAGCGCCCGATCGACGAGGGTGACGCCATGATCGCCGAGGCCCTGCGCGTCGCCGACGACCCGCACGCCTCGCGGGTCGAGGGTGCGGCCGGCAGCGGCGGCGAGGACCGCGGCAGCGCCGGAGAGAGCTTCGGCGGCACCGTGCGCCGGGTGCTGATGACCGGTGTCTCCTACATGATCCCGTTCGTCGCCGCCGGCGGCCTGCTGATCGCCCTCGGCTTCCTTCTCGGCGGGTACGAGATCGTCTTCAGCGCCACCAAGGACGGGGCGGTCGTCCCGATCGCCAGCGACGTCGCCCTCAACAACAGCCTCTTCAACCTGCCGGACCCCGCGGCCTACACCGAGATGCCCAACGGCACGAGCCTGCAGAACGGGGCCTTGTTCACCTACCTCGCCTCGCTGCTGATCGTCCTCGGCCAGGCCGCGTTCGGGTTCCTCGTCCCTGCCCTGGCCGGTTACATCGCCTACGCGATCGCCGACCGCCCGGGCATCGCGCCCGGCTTCGTGATGGGCGCCATCGCCGTCACCACCGGTTCCGGCTTCATCGGCGGCATCATCGGCGGCGTGCTCGCCGGGCTCATCGCCAAGTGGATCGCCGGCTGGTCGATCCCGGCCTGGGCGCGCGGGCTGATGCCGGTGCTGGTGATCCCGCTGCTCACGGTCCTCCTGGCCGGCTTCGTGATGCTCGTCGTCCTGGCCCAGCCGCTGCAGGCCCTCACCACCGGGCTCAGCGACGGCCTGACCTACATGGGCGAGCGCCCCGGCCTCTCGGTCCTGCTCGGGGTGGTCCTCGGCCTGATGATGGCCTTCGACATGGGCGGCCCGCTGAACAAGACCGCCTACGCCTTCGCCACCACCGGCCTGTCCGCCGCCGCGACCGCCACCGACGCCCCCGAGCTGCGGGTGATGGCCGCGGTGATGCTGGCCGGGATGGTCCCGCCGATCGCGCTGGCCCTGGCCACCGTCATCCGCCCCCGACTCTTCTCGGCCCCCGAGAAGGAGAGCGGCAAGGCCGGCTGGCTGCTCGGCGCCTCGTTCATCACCGAGGGCGCCATCCCGTTCGCCGCGGCCGACCCGCTGCGGGTCATCCCCTCGATCATGGTCGGCAGCGCGGTCACCGGCGGGCTCTCCCAACTCTTCGGCGTCAGCCTGCGCGCCCCGCACGGCGGGATCTTCGTGCTCTTCGCCGTCGACGGCGTGCTCGGCTTCATCGTGTCGCTGGCCGCCGGCGTGGCCGTGGCCGCCGCCCTGGTGGTCCTGCTGAAGTCCACCGCCAAGGTCAAGGACGCCGACGTGCTGGTCGCGGCGTGACCGGGGCCATAGGTTCACACCCGTAGGTTCTGCACCACGTCCGCACCACGCGTACCACGATCCGTGAAGGAGCTCCCATGCCCAGCAAGACCGTCACCGTCGGCTCCGCCGTCGGCCTGCACGCCCGCCCCGCCGCCCTGATCTCGGAGGCGGCCGGCGACCTGGACTCGGACGTCTCCATCGGCCTGCCCGGCGGCACCCCCGTCGACGCGGCGTCGGCGCTGATGATCATGACCCTGGGTGCCGGCAACGGCGACACCGTCGAGGTCTCCGGCGACGACCAGGGCGACGTCGACGCGATCGCCGCACTGGTCGAGAAGGACCTCGACGCCTGAGGTCGTCCGACCGCACGGCCGCACCACCCGTACGTCCCGCAGCCCCTGCTCCCGCCCCGGCGGGTCAGGGGCTGCGGCGCGTGCGCAGGGTGAGGTAGACCGCGCGCATCCCGACCGCGGTGCGCAGCTCGCTGACCACCGAGGCGAAGAAGTGCTCGCGGTAGGTCTCGTCGGTGACCGTCGAGACCGTCAGGTAGAGCGAGGAGAACGCGGCGAGGAAGAGCGAGACCTGGAACAGCGGCACCGAGACGTTGCTCAACCCCGGCAGCTGGCGCAGGTCCGCCGGGTCGAGACCGGTCCACGCCAGCTGGACCTCCTCGTTCATCGCCAGGGTGCCGAAGAGCAGGAAGAACAGCAGCACGGTGCCGGCCAGCAGCAGCACCTGGACGGCCTGGATGACCAGCAGCACGATGACCAGGTTCCAGCGCTCGAAGCCCTCGACCTGCGCGTGCGCCACGACCTCGTCGCCGCGGCCCTCCTCCAGCACCTCCTCGCAGGCCTCCTCCAGCGGTGTGCCGGCGCAGGCCCGGCGCAGGAAGTCGGCGTCGACGGCGTCGTCGACGAGGTCGACCTCCTCGGGCAGGCGCACCAGCAGGAAGCCGAGGGCCAGCCCCACGAAGAGCAGCACGACCAGCCACAGGGTGCCGGTGGTGAGTGAGGCGGAGAGCTGCCAGACCTCGGCGTTGATGAACAGGAAGGTGACGAAGACCAGCAGCAGCGGCAGGGCGCGGGTCATCATCGGCAGCAGTGCCCGCAGGCTGCCGAAGGTGCGTCCCAGCGCCCAGGTCACGATCGGCCCGGCGCGCAGCACCGTCAGCGCGTACGCCGTCGCGCCCGCCGCGCCCAGCGACAGCAGGACCGCCGGGGCGGTGCTGACCTGCCCGGTCGCCCAGGCCAGCAGCCCGGCGGCGGCCGCCGAGACGAGCAGGACCAGCACCGCCAGCGGGACGAGCCGTCGCGGTCGCAGCCCGTCCCGGACGCGGCCGCGCACCTCGGGGACGAAGTAGGTCAGGCCGTGCGCGAGGAACCAGGCGTCCGCCGCGGCCAGGACGTCCGGGACGGGGCGTCGGGAACGGCGGCGCGGGGCCGCGGCCACGTCAGCCGCCGAGCAGGACGCGGGCCTGCTCGACGTCCTGGGACATCTGGACCAGCAGCTCGTCGACCGAGTCGAAGGCGGCCATCCCGCGCAGGTGGTGGCTGAGGTCGACCTCCACCTCCGCGCCGTAGAGGGACAGGTCGGTCCGGCCGATCACGTACGCCTCGACCCGCCGGCTGCGCTCCCCGGCGAAGGTCGGGTTCGTGCCGACGGAGACCGCGACGGGGAAGCCGGCCGGGTCGTCAGGGCGGGAGGTGCCCGCCGGGCCGCCCAGGACCCGCATCCGGCCGGCGTAGACGCCGTCGGCGGCGACCGCCACGTCCGGTCCGACCTCGACGTTGGCCGTCGGGTAGCCGAGCTCGCGGCCGCGCTGGTCCCCCTGCACGACCGGCCCGCGGACGGCCGGGGGCCGGCCCAGCGCCTCGGTGGCGCCGGCGACGTCGCCGGCGGCCAGGCAGGTCCGGACGTAGGTGGACGACCACACCTGTGGTCCTCCGTCGAGCACGACGCCCTCGGCGGTGAACCGGCGGTCGGCCGGCTGCTCCCGACCGAGATCGACGAGCGCCGCGGTGTCACCGGCGGCGCGGGCGCCGAAACGGAAGTTGGCGCCGACCACGACGGCGCGGGCGTGCAGCCGCTCGACCAGCACGCGGCGCACGAACTCCTCGGGCGTCCAGGCCGCCATCGCCCGGTCGAAGGGCAGCGCCAGGACCTCGTCGACGCCGATCGCGCCGAGCAGCTCGGCCCGCCACGGCACGGGGGTCAGCACGGACGGGGCGTGGTCGGGCCGGAGGACGGCCATCGGGTGCGGGTCGAAGGTCACCGCGACCAGCGGCAGCGCCTCGCGGTCGGCCACGGCGCGGCTCCGGGCCACCACGGCCCGGTGGCCGCGGTGCACGCCGTCGAAGTTGCCGATCGTGACCGCGGTCGGCCCGAGGTCGTCGGGGATCTCGTCGAGGGTGCGCCACACGCCGCCCAGGGTAGTGGCCGTCTCAGACGAGGACGGCCACCGGGCGGGCCCGGCCCTCGCGCGGCTCGTAGAGCGCCAACAGCCCCCCGGCGGCGTCGAGCAGCGCGGTCAGGCCGTCGAGCTGGACGTCCAGCGGACGCCCCACGCGCACGTCGCGCTCGGCGTCCTCCCCCAGCTCGAGCACCGGGAAGGCGAGCCGCGCGGCGTCGCCGGGGGCCAGGACGTCGTAGGTCTCGGTGAGCTCCTCGAGCGTGCGGGCCTCCGCGAGCCCGAACGGCCCGACCCGGGTGCGCCGCAGCGCGGTGAGGTGACCACCGACCCCCAGGTCGTCGCCGAGGTCGCGGGCGACGGCGCGGACGTAGGTGCCGCTGGAGCAGCGGACGGTCACGACGACGTCGACGCGGGCGCCCTCGGGCGCCGCGACGGCGGCGACGTCGTGCACGTCGATCGCGTGGATCGTCACCCGACGCGGCTCGAGGACGACCTCCTCCCCGGCGCGCACCCGGGCGTGGGCCCGGCGGCCGTCGACCTTGATCGCCGAGACGGTGCTGGGGACCTGGTCGCGCTCCCCCACCTGCGCCGCGAGCGCCGCCCGCACCCGCTCGGGGTCGAGCGCCGCGACGGCCGCCGCCCGGGCCGCGGGGTCCTCGGCAGGCACCGCCTCGCCCTCGGCGTCGTCGGTCGTGGTGGCAGCGCCGAGCCGGATCGTCGCCTCGTAGGTCTTCTCGGTCAGCACGAGGTGGCCGAGCAGCCGGGTGGCGCGCCCGACGCCGAGCACCAGCACCCCGGTCGCCATCGGGTCGAGGGTGCCGGCGTGACCGACCTTGCGGGTCCCGGCCAGCCGGCGTACGCGGGAGACCACGTCGTGGCTGGTCATCCCGCCCGGCTTGTCCACCACGACCAGGCCCGGGACGGGCTCGGGCCGGGGCGTGCTCATCGGCGGTCGGCGGGGTCGTCCAGCCCGTCGTCGGGCTCGGCGTCCGAACCCTCGTCGGCCCCGTCGGCGGCGCCGTCGAGGTCGCCGTCGCCCTCCTCGCGGGGCTTCTTGTACGGGTCGGGCTCGCCGGCGTACTGCTCGACCCGGCGGGCCGCGAGCTCGGCGTCGAGCTCCCGGGCGCGGGCGAGGACCTCGTCGAGCTTGCGTGCGGTCTCCGGGACCGCGTCGGGCACGAAGGTCAGGGAGGGGACGTGACGGGTGCCGAGCTGCTTGCCCACCTCGGAGCGGAGCAGGCCCTTGGCCGACTCCAGCGCCTCGGCGGTGCTCTCGAGGTCGGCGTCCTCACCGAGGACGGTGTAGTAGATGGTGGCCTGCTGGCTGTCACCGGTGACGCGGACGTCGGTGATGGTCACGAACCCGAGGCGCGGGTCCTTGACCCGACGCTCGAGCATCTGGGCCACCACGACCTGGATCCGGTCGGCGATGCGCCGCACGCGGGGGTTGCTCATCCTCTGCTCCTTCGGGCCGGGGCGGCACCGGAGGGCGACGCACCCGCACGGCCGGAGCCGTGCGGGTGCGTCGGGACCTGCGGTGCTGCAGGGTCGTGCTGGTGGTGCCGTACGCGCGTCAGGCGCGCGGGATCTCGCGCATCTCGAAGGACTCGACGACGTCGCCGATCTTGATGTCCTGGAAGTTGCGCAGGACCAGACCGCACTCGAAGCCCTCGCGGACCTCGGACACGTCGTCCTTCTCCCGGCGCAGCGACGCCAGGTCGAGGTTGTCGGCGATCACCGCGTTGTCGCGCAGCACCCGGACCTTGGCCCGGCGCTGCACCGTCCCCGCGATGATCATGCAGCCCGCGATGTTGCCGAGCTTGGAGGAGCGGAAGATCTCGCGGATCTCCGCCCGTCCCAGGGACGACTCCTCGAACTCGGGCTTGAGCATGCCCTTGAGCGCCGCCTCGATCTCCTCGATCGCCGAGTAGATGACCGAGTAGTAGCGGATCTCGACGCCCTGCTTGTCGGCCAGCTCCGTCGCCTTGCCCTGGGGGCGGACGTTGAAGCCGATGATGATCGCGTCGGAGGCCGCGGCCAGGTCGACGTTGGTCTCGGTGATCGCACCGACACCGCGGTCGATGACCCGGATCCCGACGTCGTCGCCGACGCTGATCTGGGACAGGGCGTCCTCGAGCGCCTCGACCGAGCCGGACACGTCGCCCTTGAGGATGAGGTTGAGCTCCTGGCTCTCGCCCTTCTCCATGGAGGCCATGAAGTCCTCGAGCGTGCGACGGACACGGCGCTTGGCCTGCATGGCCGCCCGCTCGCGCGCCTCGCGCTTCTCGGCGATCTGACGGGCCATCCGGTCGTCGTCGACGACGATGAAGTTCTGGCCCGCGCCGGGGACGGCGGAGAGACCGAGCACCATCACCGGGCGCGACGGGTCGGCCTGGGCCAGCTCGTTGCCGTGCTCGTCGAGCATCGCCCGGACCCGGCCGTGGGCCGGACCGGCGACCAGGGAGTCACCCACGCGCAGCGTGCCGCGCTGGACCAGCACCGTGGCGACCGGGCCGCGACCGCGGTCCAGGTGCGCCTCGACCACGAGGCCCTGCGCGTCCTGCGTGGGGTTGGCACGCAGGTCGAGCGAGGCGTCCGCGGTGAGCACGATCGCCTCGAGCAGCCCCTCCATGTTGAGGTTGGCCTTCGCCGAGACCTCGACGAACATCGTGTCGCCGCCGTACTCCTCGGGCACCAGGCCGTACTCGGTGAGCTGGCCACGGACCTTGGTCGGGTCCGCGTCGGGCTTGTCGATCTTGTTGACCGCCACGACGATCGGCACGCCGGCGGCCTTGGCGTGGTTGAGCGCCTCGACCGTCTGAGGCATCACGCCGTCGTCGGCCGCGACCACCAGCACCGCGATGTCGGTCGCCTGGGCACCACGGGCACGCATGGCGGTGAACGCCTCGTGGCCCGGGGTGTCGATGAAGGTGATCGGGCGCTCGTTGCCGTCGACCTCGGTGACGACCTGGTAGGCCCCGATGTGCTGGGTGATCCCACCGGCCTCCTTGTCGACCACGTTGGCCGAGCGGAGGGCGTCGAGGAGCTTGGTCTTTCCGTGGTCGACGTGACCCATGACGGTCACGACCGGCGGCCGGATCATCAGGTCGGCCTCGTCGCCCTCGTCCGAGCCGAACTCGAGGTCGAAGGACTCCAGCAGCTCGCGGTCCTCGTCCTCGGGGGAGACGACCTCGACGTTGTAGTTGAGCTCCTCACCGAGCAGCTCGAGCGTGGCGTCGTTGACCGACTCGGTCGACGTCACCATCTCGCCGAGGTGGAAGAGCATCTGCACCAGCGCAGCCGCGTCGAGCCCCACCTTGTCGGCGAAGTCGGTCAGCGAGGCGCCTCGGGCCAGGCGCACGGTCTCGCCGTTGCCCTTGCGGACGCGCATCCCACCGAGGGTGGGGGCCTCCATCTGCTCGAACTCCTGGCGACGCGCCCGCTTGGACTTGCGTCCACGACGCGACGGACCACCGGGACGACCGAAGGCGCCCTGCGTGCTGCCCCGCTGGGGCGGACGGCCACGGCCGCCGAACCCACCGGTGCGCGGCGGCCCACCGGGCGCACCGCCCGGAGCGCCACGACCCGGGGCTCCGCCCGGACCACCGCGGCCCGGAGCACCGGCCCGGCCGGGAGCGCCGGGGCGACCCGGAGCACCGGGACGACCGCCGGGGCCGCCACCGAAGGCGGCCGGGGACTTGGGCATCATCGCCGGGTTCGGACGGGGCATGCCCGGACGGGGCGCAGCACCGTCGCGGCCCGCGGGCGGGCGCGGCGGACGGTTGTCGCTCTCGGTGCCACCGGCAGCGGCCGGCGGCGCACCGGCGGCCGGGGGCGCGGCAGGCGGCGCGGCGGGCTTGCGGCCCATCCCCTGGTTGGACGAGAACGGGTTGTTGCCCGGACGCGGCGAGCCGCTGCGGCCCACCGGACGCGGGGCCGGGGCCTTCGGCGTCGGAGGACGGGGACCGGGGCGACCGGTCGCCGCCGGCGCCTCGGCGGCCGGCGCCTCGGGGGCGGCCGGTGCCTCGGGGGCGGCGGGCGCCTCGGCGGCGGGCGCCTCGGCAGCGGGGGCGGGGGCCTCGGCAGCAGCCGGGGCCTCGGCGGCCGGCGCCTCGGGGGCGGCCGGCGCCTCCGGTGCGGCGGGTGCGGGCGCAGCCGGTGCCTCCGCTGCGGGACGCGCGGCCGGCTTGGGGCCGGGGCGCGGGCCGGGGCGGTTGCCGGACGGCGCCGACGACGTGGCGGCCGGGGCGGCGGGCGCAGCCGAGGCGGCCGGCGCAGCCGGGGCGGCGGGCGCAGCCGGGGCCTCCGCCGCGGGGGCCGCGGCC
Organism: Nocardioides aquaticus; assembly: GCF_018459925.1. Taxonomy (NCBI): domain Bacteria; kingdom Bacillati; phylum Actinomycetota; class Actinomycetes; order Propionibacteriales; family Nocardioidaceae; genus Nocardioides; species Nocardioides aquaticus. Next base: position 1,497,776 of record NZ_CP075371.1, on the reverse strand, counting down.
TTCAGCGAGGCACCGACCTCCTTGCGGAAGCGCACCTCGGCAGGCATCTCGACGGTCGAGCTCGCCGACTTGACGAACTCACCCATCTCCTTGAACTTCTCGAGAACGAACTTGCTCTCGACTCCGAACTCTTTCGCGAGTTCGTGGACTCGGGTCTTAGCCACGGTTCTCCTTCTGGCCCGACCCGCGTCCTGCGTGCGTCGGACCGTTATTGGCGGTGCAAACTCATCGGGAGTTACTCATCGAGTGCTCATGAGCTGCTGCTCCAGTTCCTGGTCGGTCCTTCTCTGGTCTGTGTCGAGCCGGAGAGCCACTCCCCCACCGGCGCCGCGTCCAGCCCCGCCGGAGCCCGGAGGGCCCTGGCGAACGCCTTGCGCCGCACCGCGAGGTCGTAGCACCGGGTCGTGGGGTGGAGGTGCGCCCCGCGTCCCGGTGCGGTGGCGTCCAGGTCGGGCACCGCGGCCGGTCGGCCGTCGGGGTCCGAGCCGGTCGTCACCCGCACCAACTCGCGCTTGGCAGCCCGCTCCCGACAGCCGATGCAGGTCCGCACCGGGCCCTCGGAAGGGTCCGGACGCACCTGTGCTCTCGGTCGACGTGCCACCGTTGCACCACCCTACCTCCCTGCTCGGCAGGGGAGAAAACGACTCGGCGGCGAGGCCTAGGACCCGGCCGGGTCCGCGTCCGCGGTGGCGGCCGGAGCGGCGTCCGGAGCTGCGTCCGGAGTGACGGACGCGGCGGCGGGCGGGGCGACCGGCACCTCGTCCTCGGCCGGCTCCTCGTCGGAGTGGATGTCGATGCGCCACCCCGTGAGGCGGGCCGCCAGCCGGGCGTTCTGGCCCTCCTTGCCGATCGCCAGCGACAGCTGGTAGTCCGGCACCACGACCCGCGCCGAGCGCGCGGCCAGGTCGACGACCTTCACCTCGCTGACGCGTGCCGGTGACAGGGCGCTGGCCACGAGACGGGCGGGGTCCTCGGCCCAGTCGACGATGTCGATCTTCTCGCCGTCGAGCTCGGCCATCACGTTGCGCACCCGCTGGCCCATCGGGCCGATGCAGGCGCCCTTGGCGTTGATCCCGGGCACCTTGGTGTGGACCGCGATCTTCGTACGGTGCCCGGCCTCGCGCGCGATCGCCGCGATCTGCACGCTGCCGTCGGCGATCTCGGGCACCTCGAGGGCGAAGAGCTTGCGGACCAGGTTCGGGTGGGAGCGCGACAGCGTCACCTGCGGCCCGCGCATCCCCTTGCGCACCGACAGCACCAGGCACTTGATCCGGGTCCCGTGGGCGTAGGTCTCGCCCGGGGACCGCTCGGCCACCGGCAGGTGCGCCTCCAGCTTGCCGAGGTCGACCAGCACGTCGTCGGGGTTGCGGCCCTGCTGGATCACCCCGGAGATGACGTCGCCCTCACGGCCGGCGAACTCGCCGAAGCGGCGGTCGTCCTCGGCGTCACGCAGGCGCTGCATCATGATCTGCTTGGCGGTCGTGGTCGCGATCCGGCCGAACCCCTCGGGGGTGTCGTCGAACTCGCCGACCTTCGCGCCGTCCTCGTCGAGCTCGGGGGCCATCACCGCGACGTGCCCGCTCTTGCGGTCGAGCTCGACGCGCGCGCCGTTGCTGGCACCCGGCGACTTCAGGTAGGCCATCAGCAGCGCCTGCTCGATCGCCTCGACGAGCACGTCGAAGCTGATCTCCTTCTCGCGCTCCAGCATCCGCAGGATGCTCAGGTCGATGTCCATCAGTCGTCCTCCTCCGTCAGGGCGGCGTCGTCGTCGCCCTCGTCGTCCGTGCCGTCGTCCGTGCCGTCGTCCGTGCCGTCGTCCTCCGGGCCCGCGGGCCGGGCCCTGCGGTTCAGCTCGACCTGCACCAGGGCCCGGGCCACGTCGGCGTACGCGAGCGTGGTGGCGGTGCCGTCGACGTCGAGCTCGACCGAGTCGGGTCCCGCGGCCAGGATCCGCCCGGTGACCGGCTCGCCCTCGTGCGGCGTCACGCGGACCAGGCGGTCGACGTTGCGGCGCCAGTGCCGCTCGAGGGTGAGCGGGCGGTCGACGCCGCGCGAGGTCACCTCGAGGGTGTAGGGGTGCTGACCCATCACGTCGGAGGCCTCGAGCACCTCATCGACGCGGCGGGTGGCCTCGGCGACGTCGTCGAGGGTGACGCCGCCGTCCTGGTCCACGGCCACGCGGAGCACGCGGCGCTTGCCGGCCGGCGTCAGCTCCACGGCCTCGAGGTCGAGCCCGAGCTCGAGCAGGGGGCCTGCGAGCTCGTCGGCGATCCGGTCCTGGGGCGCGTTCACGGTGCCGTCCTCCTGTGCTGTTGTCGTCGAGCCCGTGGCGCGCACGGGCAAGGGGCGATCCTAGGGCATCGTGACGTGCTCGCCGGCCGGGCCGTGCGGCCGGCGCGGGTAGGCTCACCGCCCGTGACCCCGACCACCGCCCCGCTGCCGGCACCCCCGCGGGGGCCGGTGCCGGCCACCCGCCGCGGGCTGCTGCTCGGCGGCGCCGGGCTCGGGCTCCTGCTCGTGGGCTGCAGCTCCGGCACGAGCACCTCGACGCGCGACGGCTCCGTGAGCCCGGCGTCGACCGCGGCCCCGGACGGCGCGCAGGACGGCGCGCAGGACGGCGCGCAGGAGACCACGGACGACGCCGACCGGGTCGCCGAGGCCCGGGAGGCGCTGGCGGCGGCCGCCACCCTGGTGACGGCGGCGCAGCGCTCCGTGCCGTCCCTGCGCGGCGTGCTCGCGCCGCTGCTGGCGCTGCACGAGGCGCACGCCGAGGCCCTCGGTCAGCCGCTCGACCTGCCCCGGGCCGCCCGGCGGGCCGCCCCCGCCGACCCGCTGCTGGCCCTGGTGCGCGACCGGGAGGAGCAGCTGCGGGTCCGTCTCGCCGACCTCTCCGTGGCCGCCGACAGCGGATCCCTGGCGCGACTGCTGGGCTCGATGTCGGCCGGCCTCGCCCAGCGGCTGGCGGTGCTGCCGAGCACCGCGCCCGTGACCGCTGCGGGCCGCGGCGCCGGGGCCGGCAGCGGCGGCCGGGGCCGGTCGTGACGCCGCGCGAGGCGCTCCAGGACGCGCTCGCCGCGGAGCACGCCGCCGTCTGGGTGCACGGGCTGCTGGGGGCGCAGACGTCGCGGTCCGCCGACCCCTCGCTCGCCGCCCGGCTCGACGAGGCCTACACCGCGCACCGGGACCGGCGCGACCGGCTCACCGACCTGCTCGTCGCGGACGATGCCGAGCCCGTGGCGGCGCTGCCCGCGTACGACGTGCCGGGCGACCTCGCCACGGCCGCCGGCGTGGCACAGGCGGCCCTTGCGCTGGAGCGCGGCTGTGCCGCCGTCTGGGCGACGGTGGTGGAGAGCACCGCGGGCGAGCGACGTCGCCTGGCGGTGGAGGTGCTGACGGAGACAGCGGTCCGCGAGCTCGACTTCCGGGGAACGCCCGAGATGTTCCCCGGATCGTCGAGCACGCGGACCGCTGTGGGCCCGGGACAGGAGCCATGAGGTCGGCGGACGGTGTGGGCTCCGACCGCTTCCCCTGGACCTGACTCTGCCCCAGCGCCTCGCCTACCGCGAGGTCCCACGATCCTCACGTCTTCGCATTGCAGGAACCTGCAGGTGTGTGGTCCCCGGGGCTCAGGTTCGGTAGGCGGTGAACAGGGACCGCATCCGGTCCACCTGTCCCGTGCTGAAGCGCTCGTAGCAGGCGTCGTCGCTGTAGTCCATGTAGTTGTGCACGGGGTCCCTGCCCGGCAGCGCGCAGGAGTCGCGGCCCGCCGGGCAGCCGGCGCTCTGGCTCGACTGGGCCGGGGTGTCGCGCACCAGGTCGTTGCGGCGCGTGCAGCCGCCCTGGAACGTGTGGTAGAGCCCCAGCCAGTGCCCCACCTCGTGGGTGGCGGTCTTGCCCTGGTCGAAGCGCTCGAGGTCGCCGCCCGGCACGGACTCCACGTCGACGCGCACCCCGTCGAGCGCCGGGCTGTCGGCCTGATCCCAGGGGAAGGTGGCGACGCCGAGGTACTCGAAGTCGACCAGCCAGATGTTGAGGGCCCCGGGTCCGCCGCGGCGGGTCTCGGCGCGGTACTCGCCGCTACGACGGTCCCGGTGGTAGCGGTCGTCGTAGGTGCGGTCGATCCCGGCGAGGTCGAAGCGGAACCCGGAGCCCCGGTACGTCCTGTCCAGCACCCGCACCTGCCGGCGCACGACCGCGCGGCCGACGTCGCCCTCGCCGTCCTCTCCGGCCATCACGTGGACGTAGGTCGGGACCTCCCGCACGGCGGGCGCACCCGCGGACCGCTGCGCCAGGAGCTGGTCGGTGCGCGCCTCGATCACACGCTGCTCGACCACCGAGACCTCGCGGTGGTCGGGACCGCGCACCGTGCGGGGTCCCGCCGTCCTGGCTCCCGCCGAGCGTGCGGAGGCGTCCCCGGACGTCTCGTGGCCGTGGCCCTGCCCGCCCGTGGGGCAGACGGTGGTCGGGGTCTCGGCGGCGCCGACCGACGACGGCGGCGGAGCAGCGGCGGCGGCCGACCCCGCCCCGAGCAGGACCACGGTCGCGACCGCGGCCGCGACCGTGCGGACAGGGGTGGTCAGACGCACGCGGGGTGCCTTCCGTCGGGCCACCGGGGCAGCGGGGTGCTCACGGCGGCGCCGGGAGCGGACCCGCTCACCCTGCCTCACGGGCGGCCCCCGCGGCCAGGGCACCCCGGTCCGCGGCACCCAGGACGTCGGCCAGGACGCGGGCCACCACCGGCACGCCGAGGTAGAGCTCGGCGCCGTGCCGGGCCGGCGGCAGCCGCACCGGGACGTCGAGGGCCGCGGGGAAGAGTCGGGCGCTGCCCCGGCCCAGCGGGACGAGGTCGCGCGGGCTGTGCAGGTTGACCCAGGACCCGACCCGGTCGTAGGGGAAGGAGGCGTCGGTGCGACCCGGACCCCGGTGCAGGGACGGCCAGCCGGCCGGGCTGCCCAGGGTGACCAGGCGCGGGACGCTCACGCCCGCGGGGAGGTGCGGCAGCAGGTCCAGCGCCACGAGCGAGCCGAGGCTGTGGGCCAGGACCACCACCTCGTCGTGGTCGCCGGAGGCCGGGCGGGCGCGGGCGTCCAGCGCGCTCAGCACGCGGTCCAGGACGAGGCGGCGCAGGGCCGGGTCGCGCCGGTAGTGCTCGACGTGGCGCATCGAGCGGCTCACCGCGCCCCACGCGTGGCGGCCCGCGTCGTAGACCGGCGACGGCACGAGGTGCCGCCCGCCCCCCGGCGCACCCAGGGCGTCGGCGAGGCGCTGACGCTCGGCCATGAAGACCGCCCGCGCCGCTGCGGCGCGAGCGGCGTCGTACGTCGGCCCGACCACGGGTGGCGCCGGCAGCGGCCGGTCCCCGGCGAGCAGGTCGACGTAGTCGGGCACGAGGAGGTCCTCGCCCGGACGGAGCGGCGCGAGGCCGTGACCGGACAGAGCGCGGTCGAGCGTGGCGCGCCAGCGCCCGCCACGGACCCGCTCCCCCACCCCGTGCAGGTAGAGGACCGTCCGGGTCACGGGCGCCCTCAGCTGCGGACGAGGTTGACGAGGTGGTCGACCACGTGCGCGGCCGCGACGTCCTCGCGCACCCCGGTACGCCGGTCCTTGACCTCGATGGTGCCGTCGGCCAGGGACTTGCCGACCACCACGATCGTCGGCACGCCGATCAGCTCGGCGTCCTTGAACTTCACGCCGGGGCTGACCTTGTGCCGGTCGTCGTAGATCACCTCGACGCCGGCGGCGTCGAGCTCGTGCGCGACCCGCTCGGCGGCGGCCTTGACGGCCTCGTCCTTGCCGGCCGCCACGAGGTGCACGTCGGCCGGGGCCAGCTCGCGGGGCCAGCACAGGCCCTGCTCGTCGAGCGTGCCCTCGGCCACCGCGGCCACCGCGCGGGTGACACCGACGCCGTAGGAGCCCATGGTGACGGTGACCAGCTTGCCGTTCTCGTCCAGGACCTGGAGGTCGAGGGCGTCGGCGTACTTGCGCCCGAGCGCGAAGATGTGGCCCATCTCGATGCCGCGCGCGGTCTCCAGGACGCCGTCGTCGCAGGCCGGGCAGGCGTCGCCGTCACGGACCTCGGCGGCCTCGATGGTGCCGTCGGGGGTGAAGTCCCGACCGGCGACGAGGTCGACCACGTGGCTGCCGTCGACGTTGGCGCCGGTGACCCAGCGGGTCCCCTCGACGACCCGGGGGTCGACCAGGAAGCGGATGCCGGACTCGCTCTTCTCGCCGAGCACGGGCGCACCGGTCGGCCCGGCGCCGGGACCGATGTAGCCCTTGACCAGGCTGGGGTGCCGGGCGAACTCCGTCTCGTCGAAGGGGTGGACCTCGATCGGCTCGAGCTGGCCCTCCAGGCGCTTCTGGTCGACCTCGCGGTCACCGGGGACGCCGATCGCCAGCGGCTCGCGGGTCCCGTCGGGGTGCTGGAGGGTGACCAGCACGTTCTTCAGCGTGTCCGCGGCCTCCCAGGCCCGGTCCTCGCGGGGGAAGGCGGTGTTCAGGTGGTCCACCAGCGTGGCGATCGTGGGCGTGCCGGGGGTGTCCTCGGCGTGGGCGGCGGGCGCGTCGTCGTACGCGACCGGCTGCGGCGCACGGGTCTCGACGGCCTCGACGTTGGCGGCGTAGTCGCAGGTCGTGCAGCGCACGTAGGTGTCCTCACCGACCGCGGCCTTGGCGAGGAACTCCTCCGACCGCGAGCCGCCCATGGCACCCGAGGTGGCCTTGACGATGACGTAGTCGAAGCCGAGCCGGTCGAAGATGCGGACGTAGGCGTCGCGGTGGGCCTGGTAGCTGGTGTCGAGCCCGGCGTCGTCGACGTCGAAGGAGTAGGAGTCCTTCATGATGAACTCGCGCCCGCGGAGCACGCCGGCACGGGGCCGCGCCTCGTCGCGGTACTTGGTCTGCACCTGGTAGATCGACAGGGGCAGGTCCTTGTAGGACGAGTACAGGTCCTTGACCACGAGGGTGAACATCTCCTCGTGCGTGGGCCCGAGCAGGTAGTCGGCGCCCTTGCGGTCCTTGAGCCGGAAGATGCCGTCGCCGTACTCGGCCCAGCGACCCGAGGCCTCGTAGGGCTCCTTGGGCAGCAGCGCGGGGAAGGACAGCTCCTGGGCGCCGATCGCGTCCATCTCCTGGCGCACGACGCGCTCGACCTTGCGCAGCACGCGCAGGCCCAGCGGCAGCCAGGTGTAGATGCCGGGGGCGGCGCGGCGGATGTAGCCGGCGCGGACCAGCAGGCGGTGGCTCGGCACCTCGGCGTCCGCGGGGTCGTCCCTCAACGTGCGTACGAACAGGGTGGACATCCGCGTGATCATGCGCTCAGCGTAGGTGGGACGCACCGTGGCGGACCAACCAGTTCCCGGCGGCGGGCGCGGACCGGCTCAGCGGCCGCGGGCCACGCGCAGCGCGATGCCGACCAGCGGCGCCTGGAGCGGGACGCGCGCGAGCGTGCCGAGCCGCCAGGCGCGGCTGCGGGCGCGCTGCCCGTCGCGGGCCATCTGCACGTTGCCCGGCAGGATCGCCAGCAGCAGGGCGGCGGTGGCCCAGCCGCCCGCCTGCCGGGTGGCCGGGTGCAGCACCGCGGCCGCGCAGGCCAGCTCGGCCACGCCGGAGAGGTGCACGGTCCGCCGCGCCCCGACCGGCACCCACGAGGGCACCAGCGGCTCGAAGACCTGCGGGCGCGCGAGATGGATCACGCCGCTGGCGAGGAACGCACCGGTCAGCGCGCGGGCGGGCAGGGTCAGCGGCGCGGCGGTCACGCGCCCACCGTAGGGGCCCGGGCGCACGCACCGCGCCCGGGCTCAGAACATCACGGTGGAGAAACGAGCGGTCTCGACGAAGCCGGCGCGCGCGTAGGCGCGACGGGCCGTGGTGTTCCACTCGTTGACGTAGAGCGAGACGGTCGGGGCGATCTCGGCCTGGACCAGCGCGGCCACCGCGGCCATCCCGGCGGTCGCCAGGCCGCGCCCGCGGTGGGCGGGCGGGACGTACACGCCCTGGACCTGCGCCGCGACGCCGGCCGCGCAGGCGACCTCGGCCTTGAAGACCAGCTCGTCGCCGTCGTAGCGGGCGAAGGACCACCCGCGGCTGACCAGCTGGGCCACCCGGGTGCGGTACAGGTCGGAGCCGCCCTGCTCGGGCGAGATGCCGACCTCCTCGGTGTACATCGCCACGCAGGCGGGGTAGAGCGTCTCGAGGTCGTCGCGCGTGGTGCGCCGCACCCCGGGGTCGGGCTCGACGGCGGGGGCTCCGCTCAGCTCGAGGTGCGGCTGGAGCCACCGTCGCTCGCGGGGACGGCCCCAGGTGCGGGCGGCCTGGTTCCAGAACGCCCGGACCGGCTCGTGCCGTCCGACCAGGGTGGAGGCGGAGCGGTGCACGCTCAGCGCCTTCTCGGCGAAGACGCGCGCGTCCTCCTCGTCGGCCTGGACCGGCACGATGTTGGCGCCCGCGTGGCACGCCGCGACCAGCTCGCCGTCGCGGTAGCGGCCCCACATCTCGCCCCCGAGCCAGCGCGGCTCGAGACGGGTGGTCTCGGCGCGGTGCAGCACGAAGACGTTGACGACGGGGTCGCGGCCCGCGAGCGCGCCGAACTCCTCGAGGTCGTCGGACCCGAGCACGCGGACCCCGTGACGGGTGGACACCCGTCCGAGCCTAGTGGGCGCCGCCCGCTCGTGCCTCGGCGGCGCCCACCCGGCGTACGACCCGTCAGCCCGCGGGGGACGCGGCCGGCTCGACCCGACCGGCCGGCGTGGCCCGCTCGGCCTCGTACTCCTCGTCGACCATGTCGCTCTCGTCGAAGGGGTGCAGGCCGTCGAGCACCTCGTCGAGCCGTTGCTTGTCCAGGCCGCCGGTCCACTGCCCGACCAGGAGGGTGGCGATCGAGTTGCCGGCGAAGTTGGTGACCGCCCGGGCCTCCGACATGAAGCGGTCGATGCCGACGATGAGGCCGACGCCGTCGAGCAGCTCGGGGCGGTGCGAGGCCAGCCCCCCGGCCAGGGTGGCCAGGCCGGCGCCGGTGACGCCGGCGGCGCCCTTGGAGGCGATGATCATGAAGACCAGCAGCGAGATCTGCTCGCTGATGCTCAGCGGCAGGCCCAGCGCGTCGGACACGAAGATCGAGGCCATCGTCAGGTAGATCGCCGTGCCGTCGAGGTTGAAGGAGTACCCCGTCGGCACGACCACGCCGACGGTGGTCTTCTCGACCCCCGCGTGCTCCATCTTGGCGATCAGGCGGGGCAGCGCGGACTCCGAGGAGGAGGTCGAGACGATCAGCAGGAACTCGCGACCCAGGTAGCGGAACAGCTTCAGCACGTTGACCCCGGTGACGACCTTCAGGATCGTGCCGAGCACCAGGAAGACGAACAGGAAGCAGGTGACGTAGAACCCGATCATGATGGTGGCCAGGCTCGTCAGGGCGTCGACCCCGGTCTCGCCGACCACGCCGGCGATGGCACCGAACGCGCCGATCGGGGCGGCCCACATGATCATCGCCAGCACCTTGAAGACCACCCGCTGCAGGTGGCCGATGCCGCGGAGGACCGGTTCGCCGGCACGACCGAGGCCCTGCAGGGCGAAGCCGACCAGGAGGGCCACGAGCAGGGTCTGGAGGACCTCGCCCTCGGTCAGCGCCGAGAACAACGAGGTCGGGATCATCCCGAGGAGGAACTCGGTGGTGCTGCTGGCCTCGCTGGCCTGCTCCGCGCCCGCGGCCGCGGCGTCGGGCGTGAGGTTGAGGCCCTCCCCCGGGTCCAGGATGTTGCCGACCACCAGGCCGATGGCCAGCGCGACGGTCGACATCGTCAGGAAGTAGACGAGGGCGAGGATGCCGACCTTGCCGACGTGGGCGGCGCTGCGCACCGAGCCGATGCCGAGCACCAGGGTGCAGAAGATGACCGGGGAGATCATCATCTTGATCAGGTTGACGAAGGCCTCGCCGATCGGCTTCAGCTGGACGGCGAACTCGGGGGCCACGAAGCCCACCAGGATGCCGAGTAGGACCGCGGCGATCACCGCGAGGTACAGGTAGTGCGAGCGGTCGCGCCGCCTAGTGGGTGTCGCGGGCGTCGCGGTGCCGCCGGCGCTGTCGGCCCGCGGGGACGCGGTGGGGTCGTGGCTCATGGTTCTCCTCTGGTCGGACGCTGCGCGCCCCAGCCTCGGCCGCGCTGTGACCGCCGTCACCGTTGTGGTCGTTGTGTTCACCGACACGCACGGTGGGTGAGGATGACCGGGTGCCCACCGATCTCCGCGACCCCGAGGGCTCCAGCCCGGTCGCCCGGCAGATCCTGGCGCTGCAGGTGCTCGTGGTGGTCCTGGTCGTCGTCGGTGCCTGCGCCCTGGCCTGGACCGACGCCCGCCGCTCCCAGGTCGAGGACGCCCGGACCCGGGCTCTGGCCGTGGCCGAGACCGTCGCCGACAACCCGCTGGTGTCACGGCTGCTGGCCGACCCCGGGGTCGGCGCCGACCCGGTGGTGGACGCCGGGGTGGCCGAGCGGCTGCAGCCGTACGCCGAGGTGGTGCGCGCCGACACGCGGACCGACTTCGTGGTGGTGATGGACACCGACCGGACGCGCTACACCCACCCCGACGAGACGCTGATCGGCCAGGAGTTCATCGGCGACCTCGGGGACGCGCCCGCGGGCGGCACCTTCACCCAGGAGTACACGGGCACGCTCGGGCCGTCGATGCGCGCGGTCGTCCCGGTCGTCGACGCCGGCGGGGGCGTGGTCGGACTGGTCTCGGTCGGGATCACCACCGACCGGATCCAGGACGACCTCCTCGCCCGGGTGCCGAGCATCCTGCTCGCCGGGGCGGCCGTGCTCGGCGTCGGCCTGGCCGGGGCCTGGCTGATCAGCCGGCGCGTCCGCCGCCAGACCCACGGGCTGGGCGAGGGCGAGATCACCCGGATGTACGAGTACTACGACGCGGTGCTGCACGCGGTGCGCGAGGGTCTGCTCCTGCTCGACCCGGACGGACGGGTGCGGCTGTTCAACGAGGAGGCGCGGCGCCTGCTCGACCTGCCCGACGACGCCGTCGGCCGTCCGGTGTCCGACCTGGTGCCGCCGGGGCTGGCCACCGCCGCCGTCGACGCGGAGCCGGGCGCCGACGAGATCCACCTCGCGGACGCCTCGGTCCTGGTCGTCAACAGCGCCCCGGCCCGCTGGGACGGGCGCGAGGTCGGCCGGGTGGTGACCCTGCGCGACCACACCGAGCTGCGGGCGGTCACCGGCGAGCTCGACACCGTGCGCGGCCTGGCGGAGTCGCTGCGCTCGCAGAACCACGAGGCGGCCAACCGGCTGCACACCGTGGTCTCGCTGGTCGAGCTGGGCCGGACCACGGACGCCGTCGCGTTCGCGACCGAGGAGCTCGCCCAGGCCCAGCTGCTCGCCGACCGGGTGGTCGCCTCGGTCGAGGACCCGGTGCTCTCGGCGCTGCTGCTCGGCAAGACCGCCCAGGCCGCCGAGCGCGGGCTGACCCTCGTGGTCACCGACGAGACCCAGGTCGAGGCCCTGCCGCTGGACTCCCGCGCCGCCGTGACCGTCGTCGGCAACCTGGTCGACAACGCCCTCGACGCCGCCGCCGGCAGCGAGCGACGCCTGGTCGAGGTCGAGGTCGGGATCGACGCCGACGCCCACCACCTGCACCTGCTGGTCGGCGACTCGGGCCCGGGCATCGAGGAGGACGTCGTCGAGCGGGTCTTCGAGCGCGGCTGGTCGAGCAAGGAGCCGCGCGACGGCACCGGGCGTGGTCTCGGCCTGGCGCTCGTGGTCTCCACCGTGCGGCGGGCCGGCGGCGAGGTCCGGGTCGGGCGCTCCGCGCTCGGTGGCGCGTCGTTCGAGGTCCGGATCGGGGACCGGCGGTGAGCGGGACGGCCGCCGGTGACGTCGCGGTGCTGGTGGTGGAGGACGAGGAGCTGGCGTCGGTGGCGCACGCGGCGTACGTCGGGCGCACGCCCGGGTTCGCGCTGGCCGGCGTCGCCCGCTCGGCACGCGAGGCGCTGGTACGCCTGCGCCAGGGCGGCGTCGACCTGGTGCTGCTCGACATGAACCTGCCCGACGGGCACGGGCTGGACCTGGTCGGACGGATGCGGACCGAGGGCCTGTGGTGCGACGTGATCGCGGTGACCGCGGCCCGCGACGTGGAGGTCGTGCGCCGCGCGGTCGCGCAGGGCGTCGTGCTCTACCTGCTCAAGCCGTTCGCGTACGCGACGTTCCGCACGAAGCTCGAGCAGTACGCCGACTACCGCTCGCGGATGGCAGCCGAGGCCGGCGCCGAGGGCCAGCTCGGCCAGGAGGAGGTCGACCGGGCCCTGGGCACGCTGCGACCGGGCTCGGACTCCCCTGGCTCGCTGCCGAAGGGGATGGGCGCCGAGACGTTGCGCGAGGTCGTCACGACGCTCCGGACGGCCGGCTCCGCGCGCTCGGCCACCGAGGTCGGCGAGGCCACCGGCGCCTCGCGGGTCACCGTGCGGCGCTACCTCGAGCACCTCGCCGCGGAGGGGCTGGTGCGCCGGGGGACGCGGTACGGCGGGAGCGGCCGCCCCGAGGTGGAGTACCGCTGGTCCGGGGCTTGACCTGCTGTCGGTGCCGGGTGCTTGGCTGACGGTCATGGTGAACCTCTTGGACGGTCCTCCCGTCGCCCTCGTCGCCGGCGCCACGCGTGGCGCCGGCCGGGCGCTCGCCGTCGAGCTCGGCCGGGCCGGGTTCCACGTCTACGCCACCGGCCGGTCGAGCCGGGAGGGCGGGCCGTCGGAGATCGGCCGGCCGGAGACGATCGAGGAGACCGGCGAGCTGGTCGAGGCCGCCGGGGGCAGCGTGAGCGCGGTGGTCGTCGACCACGAGGACGCCGAGGCGGTGGCCTCGCTCGTGGATCGGGTCGAGGCCGAGCGCGGGCGGCTGGACGTGCTGGTCAACGACGTCTTCGGCGGCGACCGCTACGCCCAGTGGGACACCCCGTTGTGGGAGCACGACCTGGCCGGCGGCGGGCGGATGCTGCGGATGGGCGTGTGGACCCACCTGGTCACCGCACACCACGCGCTGCCCCTGCTGCTGCGCACCGCCGGGTCGACCGGGCGGGACGCGCTGCTGGTCGAGATGACCGACGGGACCGCCGAGTTCAACGCCGCCTACCGGGAGTCCGTCGGATTCTTTTACGACCTGGTCAAGGCCGGGGTCGGCCGGATCGTGCTGGGGCTCACCCACGAGCTGCGCGACCACCCGGTCACCGCGCTGGCCGTGACGCCGGGCTGGCTGCGCTCGGAGCAGATGCTGGAGGGCTTCGGCGTCACCGAGGCGACCTGGTGGGACGCGCTCGCCCAGGTGCCCGGCTTCGCCATCTCCGAGTCACCGACCTACGTGGCGCGCGGGGTGGCGGCGCTTGCGGAGGACGCCGGTCACGGCCGGTTCGCGGGGCGCACGCTGACGTCGTACGACCTCGCGACCTGCTACGACCTGACCGACACCGACGGGTCCCGGCCCGACTGCTGGGGCTACCTCGCCCGGCACGGCCTGTCCGAGCAGAGCGGCGAGGGCGTCGCGGAGTTCCGCTGACGTCAGCTGACCGACACCTGGGCGCCGGCGCCGTCGACGGACTCCATGCCCTCGGCGATGCGCATGGCCTCCTCGATGAGGGTCTCCACGATCTGCGACTCCGGGACGGTCTTGACGACCTCGCCCTTGACGAAGATCTGTCCCTTGCCGTTGCCGGAGGCCACACCGAGGTCGGCCTCGCGGGCCTCCCCGGGGCCGTTGACGACGCAGCCCATGACGGCCACCCGCAGCGGGACCTCGAGGCCCTCGAGCCCTGCGGTGACCTCGTCGGCGAGCTTGTAGACGTCGACCTGGGCGCGGCCGCAGGACGGGCAGGAGACGATCTCGAGCCGGCGGGGCTTCAGGTTCAGCGACTCCAGGATCTGCAGGCCGACCTTGACCTCCTCGACCGGCGGCGCGGACAGGGAGACCCGGATGGTGTCGCCGATGCCCTGCGAGAGCAGGTGGCCGAAGGCGACCGAGGACTTGATCGTGCCCTGGAACGCGGGCCCGGCCTCGGTGACGCCGAGGTGCAGCGGCCAGTCCCCCTCGGCCGCGAGCAGCTCGTAGGCGCGGACCATGATCACGGGGTCGTTGTGCTTGACCGAGATCTTGAAGTCGCGGAAGCCGTGCTCCTCGAACAGGCCGGCCTCCCACTTCGCCGACTCGACCAGCGCCTCGGGCGTGGCCTTGCCGTACTTCTCCAGCAGCCGCTTGTCGAGCGAACCGGCGTTGACGCCGATCCGGATGCTCGTGCCGTGGTCCTGCGCGGCACGCGCGATCTCCTTGACCTGGTCGTCGAACTTGCGGATGTTGCCCGGGTTGACCCGGACCGCCGCGCACCCGGCCTCGATCGCGGCGAAGACGTACTTGGGCTGGAAGTGGATGTCGGCGATCACCGGGATCTGCGACTTGGTCGCGATCGCGGTCAGCGCGTCGGCGTCGTCCTGGCTCGGGCAGGCCACGCGGACGATGTCGCAGCCCGAGGCGGTCAGCTCGGCGATCTGCTGCAGGGTCGCGTTGATGTCGCTGGTCAGCGTGGTGGTCATCGACTGAACCGAGATCGGGTGGTCGCTGCCCACCCCGACCTTGCCGACCTGGATCTGGCGGGTCTGGCGACGCGGTGCGAGCACCGGCGGAGGTGCGGCGGGCATGCCGAGGCTGACGGTGCTCATGTCTCCGAGCGTACTGCCCGGTCGTCGCGACCCCTCCCCCTGCGGCGGACGTCATACGCGCCGCGGTTCAGTGGGAGCGCGGACCGTATGACGTCCTGGAGGGTCGGGCCGGCTGCGCCGTGGGACGTCATACGCGCCCGCGCGCGGCCAGGGACCGCGGCGCATGACGTCCCCAGCACCGGACCGGGGCCCGCCCGGGAGCGACCCTGCCCCGGTCAGGCCGCGAGTGACTGGGCGTGCCGGATGGCCGCGGCGATCTGCGCGAAGAACTCCTCCGGGGCGAGGCGCAGCCCGAGCAGGGGCACCCGCAGCACGGTCAGCCCGTCGAGGGCCAGCGCGTTCTGGCGGAGGGCGTCCCCGAGCACGTTCTCCGCCCAGGTGTGGTGGATGCCGTCCACCTCCACCACCAGCCCGAGATCGGTCCAGTAGAGGTCGAGGTAGTAGCGGCGGCGGCCGTCACGCCGCAGCACCTGCCGGTCGGGCTCGGGGAGGCCCCGCCGGCGCAGCTCCCGGGCCACGTCGAGCTCCCCGAGCGAGCGTGCGCCGTCGAGGAGGTCGTTGACCAGCTCGTGGAGGAGCAACCGCCGCCGGTCCCGCCGGATGCGGAGCAGCTCGACGCCGAGAGCCTCTGGCGTCACGAGTCCCTGCTGCACGGCGGCCGTCACGACGTACGCGGCCTGCTTGTCGCTCACCGCCCACAGCCCGGCACGCAGGGCAGCCACCGCTGGGCGCGTGCGCCGCAGGCCCGACCCAGGTGCAGCGTCGTCGCGGGCCCACCGGCGGGTCTGGCGGATGTCGTACTGCGGCGTGCGGCGCACCCGGGCGCCGCGGGGCACCGAGACGCGGATGCGGTCGACCCGGTAGTGCTGCAACCCGCCGGCGACCAGCGCGGCCTCCCCGTCCAGGAGGGCCCGCGGTCCTCCCTGCAGCACCGCTGCCCACAGGTGGCCGGTGAAGGACAGGGGGCCGTTGTGCAGGCAGACGGACTGGTCCCCGACGCGCTGCCAGCGGCGCGCCCGGACCTCGAGCCGCACCCGCCACCGCGGGGCACCCGAGCCCGTAGAGCTGCGGCCGCGAGAGCACCCACCCCTGGTCCCGGGCGAGGGCGTGGAGCGGGGCGAGCTCGGCGGGGACGATCTGCGGGCGCGTCATGCCTGCGACCCTGCTGCTCGGCGCCCCGCTCGCGGGCTGGCGAGGACCGCCGCTGTGGATGGCTCGTCAGTCGGCGCAGTTGTGGACGGTCCCGGGCCAGCTGCGGCCCCCTGCCCGGCGGGACCCCATACGGACCGCCGCCCGGCCGCGGCGCGCACCGTATGACGTCCCGGGGCGGGCCCGGGCAGGACTCAGCCGGCGAGGGAGATCGGCGCCACCACGTCGCCGATGATCAGCACCACGCCCATCACCATCAGCACCAGCCCGAAGCCGTACGCGACCGGCAGCATCCGGGCCACGTCGACGTAGCCGGGGTCGGGGCGGCGGCGCAGCCAGGCCAGCCGGCGGCGTACGGACTCCCAGGCCGCGCCGGCGATGTGACCGCCGTCGAGCGGGAGCAGCGGGACGAAGTTGAAGACGCCGATGAAGAGGTTGAACCCGGCCACCAGTGCCAGCAGGCTGAAGGCCCGGTCGCCCCCGGGCACCTCGGTGGTGGAGGCGGTCTCCCCCGCGATCCGCCCGCCGCCGACGATGCTGACGGGGCTGTCGGCCTGGCGCTCCTCGACGCCGACGATGGCCTGGCCGACCTCGAAGACCTTCACCGGCAGCGTCCCGATGGCCTGCACGGTGTCGACGGTCAGCGAGCCCATACGCTCGATCGTGTACAGCGGGCCGCCGGTGGGCACGACCAGCTCGGCCTCCGGCGAGACACCGAGGAAGCCGACCTCGGTCAGCGTCTCGTCCTCGCCGGTCAGGTCGTCGGGACGCAGCTCGACGGTGGTGCTGGTGCGCCCGACCTCACGCTGGCCATCGCGCTCGAAGCCGATCACCGCCGCACCGGAGGCGTTGTCGCGGATCAGCCCGCGCAGCTGGTCCCAGCTGGTCACGGCGGTGCCGTTGAAGTCGGTGATGGTGTCGCCCGGGAGCAGGCCGGCCTCGAAGGCCGGCGCGTCCGGGTCGCCCTCGCGGCAGTCCGTGCGCTGCTCGGAGTACGGGATGACGCAGCGCGACACCTCGGCGACCACGGGCCGACCCGGGGCCGGCTCGGCGCTCGCGGCGCTCATGTCGCCGTAGGTGCTGAAGACCGTCCAGAACAGCAGGAACGCGATCAGGATGTTGACGCTCGGCCCGCCGGCCATCACCACGATCTTCTTCCAGGGCGGCATCTTGTAGAACAGCCGGTCCTCGTCGGCGGCGGTGATCGTCTCGTACTCCGCGGAGCGGGCGTCGGAGACCAGCTGGGTGAAGAGTCCGGTGTTGGACTTGCGGACCTTGTGGACCTCGTTGCCCTGCGCGTCGTGCTCGACCGGCCCGGCCAGCTCCTCGGCCCCGGGCGGGAGCATCCCGACGATCTTGACGTAGCCGCCGAGCGGGATCGCCTTGACGCCGTACTCCGTCTCGCCGACCTGCTTGCTCCACACGGTCGGCCCGAAGCCGATGAAGTACTGCGTGACCTTCCCGCCGAACCGCTTGGCCGGGATCATGTGACCGAGCTCGTGGAGGCCGATCGAGACCAGGATCGCGCCGACGAAGAAGACGACCCCGGCGGTGTACAGCAGCACCGTCGTCACGTCGCGCTCCTCTCGATCACCCGGGTGGCCTCGGACCGCGCCCAGGCGTCCGCAGCGAGCACGTCGTCGAGGGTGAGGTCCGCCGGCGAGCCTACGTCGTGGCGCGTGACGACCTCGGCGACCGCGTCCACGATCCCGGTGAAGCGGAGCCGCCCGTCGCGGAACGCGGCGACGCAGACCTCGTTGGCCGCGTTGTACGTCGCCGGCGCGGTCCCCCCGCGGCGCCCCGCCTCGCGGGCCAGCGCCACGGCCGGGAACGCCTCGTCGTCGAGCGGGGCGAAGTCCCACGTCTGCGGGCGGGTCCAGTCGACCGGGGGCGCGGCGTCGGAGACCCGCCCGGGCCAGGACAGCCCCAGCGCGATCGGGATCCGCATCGTCGGGGGGCTGGCCTGCGCCAGGGTCGAGCCGTCGCGGAACTCCACCATCGAGTGCACGACGCTGGTCGGGTGGACCACCACGACGATGTCGTCGTAGGGGACGCCGAAGAGCAGGTGCGCCTCGATCACCTCGAGCCCCTTGTTGACCAGGGTCGCGGAGTTGATGGTGATCACCGGTCCCATGTCCCAGGTGGGGTGGTTCATCGCCTGCGCGACGGTGACGTCGTGGAGGTCGGCCCGGGTGCGGCCGCGGAAGGGCCCGCCGCTCGCGGTGAGCACGAGCCGTCGTACGTCGGCCGCGGTGCCGGCCCGCAGGCACTGCGCGAGCGCGCTGTGCTCGGAGTCGACCGGGACCACCTGGTCCGGCGCCGCCCGGTCCAGCACGAGCGGGCCGCCCATCACCAGCGACTCCTTGTTGGCCAGGGCCAGCGTCCGGCCGGCCTCGAGCGCGGCCAGGGTGGGGCGCAGGCCGACCGAGCCGGTGATCCCGTTGAGGACCACGTCGCACGGCAGGGTGGCGGCCTCGACCGAGGCCTCCTCCCCCAGGCCGGAGAAGAACGAGGCGCCCAGCTCGGGCGCCGCGGCCCGGCACCGCGCGACCTGCTGCTCGAAGAGCTCCGGGTTGCCGCCGCCGGCGGTCAGCCCGACGACGCGGAAGGCCTCCGGGCTGGCGGCGACCAGGTCGAGCGCCTGGGTGCCGATGCTGCCGGTCGAGCCGAGGATGACCACGTCGCGTCGCACGCGGCCAGTGTCGCAGCCTGCCCGCGAGCACGGATCGGCCGTAGCATCCGACCATGACGCAGACACTCACCGGCGGACCCGGCCTCACGCAGGAGCGGAACCTCGTCACCGAGGTCCCCGGACCCCGCTCGAGGGAGCGGCTGGCCCGCAAGAAGGCGCACGTCGCCGACGGCGTCGGCACCGCGCTGCCGGTGTTCGTGGAGGCCGCCGGCGGCGGGGTGCTGCGCGACGTCGACGGCAACACCCTGATCGACCTCGGCTCCGGCATCGCCGTGACGACGGTCGGCAACAGCGCCGAGGCCGTCGTGCGACGGGTGCGCGAGCAGCTCGACTCCTTCACCCACACCTGCTTCATGGTCACGCCGTACGACGCCTACGTCGACGTCTGCGAGGCCCTCGCCGAGGTGACCCCCGGCGACCACGCCAAGAAGTCCGCGCTGTTCAACTCCGGCTCCGAGGCGGTCGAGAACGCCGTGAAGATCGCCCGCGTGGCCACGGGCCGCGACGCGGTGGTCGTCTTCGACCACGCCTACCACGGGCGCACCAACCTCACGATGGCGATGACGGCGAAGGTGATGCCCTACAAGCACGGGTTCGGGCCGTTCGCCGGCGAGGTCTACCGCGCCCCGATGTCCTACCCGCTGCGCGACGGGCTCAGCGGCGAGCAGGCCGCCGCCCGGGCGGTCGAGGTGATGGAGAAGCAGGTCGGCGCCGACAACCTGGCCTGCGTGGTCATCGAGCCGGTCCAGGGCGAGGGCGGCTTCGTCGTGCCCGCACCGGGCTTCCTGCCGGCCCTGGCCCGCTGGTGCCGCGAGCACGGCGTCGTCCTGGTGGCCGACGAGGTGCAGTCGGGCTTCTGCCGCACCGGCGACTGGTTCGCCTGCGACCACGAGGGGGTCGTGCCCGACCTGGTGACGACCGCCAAGGGCATCGCCGGCGGCCTGCCGCTGGCCGCCGTCACGGGTCGCGCGGAGCTGATGGACGCGGTGCACACCGGCGGCCTCGGCGGCACCTACGGCGGGAACCCGCTGGCCTGCGCCGCCGCCCTCGGCGCGCTCGAGGAGATGCGCACCCACGACCTCGTCGGCCGCGCCCGCGAGGTCGGCGCGATCCTGCACGAGCGCCTGGGCGCGCTGGCCGCCGAGCACCCGGTCGTGGCCGAGGTGCGCGGCCGCGGCGCGATGGTCGCCGTCGAGCTGTGCGTGCCCGGCACCACCGAGCCGGACGCCGCGCGCACCGCTGCCGTCGCGGCGGCCTGCCACGCCGCCGGCGTGGTCGTGCTGACCTGCGGCACCTACGGCAACGTGATCCGGGTGCTGCCCCCGCTGTCGACGACCGACGCGCTGCTCCACGAGGGCCTCGACGTGCTCGCGGAGGCGTTCGCCGCCACCGCCTGACCCCACGCCTGAACCCGTCCCGTCCGACACCCGACGTGTGTCGGTCGTCACGGCTAGCCTCGGGCCACCGTCGGCGACTCCCCGCCGGCGCACGACCCCCCGGGGGGACCCATGCTCCGCACGCTCGCGGCGACCGCCACCGCAGCCCTCGCCCTGACCCTCCTGCCGACCGCCGCCGCCACGGCGGCCGCGGCGGGCACCGACGACCGGGCGCAGCGCGCCGAGGCACGTGCCGCGACGGCCGCGGCCGTGGCCCGTGGCTTCTACTCCCCGCCGGCCGACCTGTCGGGCCGTCCCGGCCGGGTGCTCAAGCAGCAGCCGACCGAGACCGTGCTGACGCCGGGCGACCTCGCGGCCCGGGCCCAGCGGCTGATGTACACCAGCCGCGGCGCCCACGGCGAGCGCACCGCGGTCACCGGCACGCTGCTCACCCCGGCCGCCGACTGGGTCGGCCCCGGTGAGCGGCCGCTGGTCTCCTACGCCGTCGGCACCCAGGGCATGGCCGACCGCTGTGCGCCCTCCCGGCAGCTGCAGGCCGGCTCGGAGTACGAGTCCGCCTTCATCGGCGGCCTCCTGGCCCGCGGCTACTCCGTCGTGGTGACCGACTACGAGGGTCTCGGCACCCCGGGCACCCACGCCTACGTCAACACCGTCGCGCTGGGGCGCAACGTCCTCGACGCCGCCCGGGCCGCGACCCGCGTGGCGACCGACGCCGTCCCGACCTCGGCCCCCGTCTACACCGCCGGCTACTCCGAGGGCGGCAACGCCTCGGCCGGCGCGCTCGAGCAGGCGGCTGACTACGCGCCCGGCCTGAACCTCGTCGGCGGGTACGCCGGGGCGGTCCCGGCCGACCTGGCGAAGGTCGCCGGCCCCCTCGACGGCTCGCTCTACGCCGCCTTCCTGCTGTACTCCGTGGCCGCGCTCGACGCCGACTACCCGCGCCTGGGCATCGCGGACCTGCTCAACGCCGAGGGGCGTCGTACGGTCCGGGCCGCCGAGCAGACCTGCACCAGCGACCTCGTCCAGTTCGCCGGGACCCGGTCCGAGACGCTGACCCGCAGCGGGCGCCCGATCACCGAGCTGCTGTCGCGACCCGACATCGCCCGCGTGCTCGAGCGGCTCCGGGTCGGTGACCAGGCCCCGGAGGTGCCGGTGCTGGTGACCCACACCCGCCTCGACGACGTCGTCCCGTTCGGTCAGGCCCGCACCGCCGCCCGGCAGTGGTGCGCGGGCGGCGCGACCGTGGCGTTCCGGGCCGGGATCGCCCCGACCCACGTCGGCGGCGCGGTCGAGTCCTACCCGAAGGCGCTGGCGTGGCTGGAGGGCCGGGTGCAGGGACTGCCCGCCCCGAGCACCTGCTGAGCCGCCGGCGATAACCCGTTGCGCGCCGCGCCCGGCCGGCCCCACCCTGGGGTCGAGCCGGGCGCGTGGTGCGTCCGCCCGTCCGAGAGGAGCCCGAGATGTCGACGACCGTCCGCGGCCTGCCCGCAGCCCCGGCCCTCCTCTCCCGACGGAGCACCCCACGCGATGACGCACGACCACGCAGCACCTGCGGCTCCCGCCGCTGACCCCCGGTTCACCTTCTCCTTCACCGCCTACGACGACCTGCCCGACGGGGCCAGGTGGTCGACCTGGCTCGACGTCGACCCGCTGTGCCGCGGACCGGAGCCGCGCCCGGACTGGGTGGTCACCTCGCAGGGCGCGGTCGACACCGACCTCGGCGTCCTCAAGACCGGCAAGGAGGCCGACGTCCACCTCCTCGAGCGCGCCGACCCCCACGACCCGGCGCAGTCGGTGGTGATGGCGGCCAAGCGCTACCGCAGCGCCGAGCACCGCAGCTTCCACCGCGCGGCCGGCTACACCGAGGGCCGCAGCGTGAAGCGCTCCCGCGACGAGCGGGCGCTCAAGCGGGGCAGCACCTGGGGCAGGCAGGTCGCCGCCGGCGAGTGGGCCACCGCGGAGTGGGACGCGCTGGTGCGCTGCCACCTGCTCGGACTCCCGGTGCCCTACCCGGTCCAGGTGGACGGGACCGAGCTGCTGATGGAGTGGGTCTGCGTCGAGGGCGACGACGGGCCCGTCACGGCGCCCAGGCTCGCCCAGGCGCGCCCCTCCCCCGCCCTGCTGGCGTCGTACTTCGAGCAGCTACGCGAGACCATGACGACCCTGGTGCACGCCGGACTGGTGCACGGCGACCTGTCGGCCTACAACCTGCTGGCCGCGGGCGAGCGCCTGGTCGTGATCGACCTGCCGCAGGTGGTCGACCTCGTCGGCAACCTGAACGGGACGGACTACCTGATGCGCGACTGCACCAACGTGTGCGCCTGGTTCCGGGCCCGCGGTCTGGACGTGGACGAGCACGGGTTGTTCGGTGACCTGATGGCCCACGCCTTCTGACCGGTCGTGCGGTGTTGGGCGGGCGTTCACCCGGGGCCGGTGGGATACGCCCGTCCACCCACCTCCCGAGAGGCCACACCCCGTGCCCGTACGCCGCCCCGCCCGTCCCACGCTGCTCGGCGCCACCGCGCTGCTCGCCCTGGCCACCGCGGCACCGGCGCTGGCCGCACCGGGCGTCGACGGGGTGACCCTGGCCCCGCGGGGCACCCACGTGACCGGCCAGTTCGACGAGTCGGCCGCCGAGATCGTGGAGCACGACCCCCGCACCCAGCGGTGGTTCGTGGTCAACGCGCTCTCCGGTGCCGTCGACGTCCTCGACGCCCGTGACCCCGACGCGCCCGAGAAGCTGCGCGAGGTCACCGTCGCCGGTCTCGAGGCGGCGGACGGCTCCACCATCGACGACGCGGCCCAGGTCAACTCGGTGTCGGTCCACGGTGGCCTGCTGGCCGCGGCGGTCGAGGCCGGCGACAAGGTCTCGCCAGGGTGGGTCGCGTTCTTCCGCACCCGCGGCAAGGTCGCCTTCCTGGGCGCGGTGCGCACCGGCGTGCAGCCCGACAACCTCACCTTCACCCCCGACGGGTCCCGGGTGGTCACGGCCAACGAGGCCGAGCCGGCCGACGACTTCTCGGTCGACCCGGCCGGCACGGTCGGCGTGGTCGGCGTCGAGCGCGCCCTCGCCGGCCGGCAGTCCGCCTCACGCCTGGCCGCCTTCCGCTCCTTCGAGGGCGACGCCCTGCCCGACGGCGTGCGCGTCTACGGTCCGGACGTCGCGGTGCCCGAGGGCCAGCGGCCCGCCGGTCGCGTCGCGCGCAACCTCGAGCCGGAGTACGTCACCGTCGACGCCTCGTCGCGCACGGCCTACGTGACCATCCAGGAGGCCAACACCATCGCCTCGGTCGACCTCCGACGGGCCCGGGTGCGGGAGCTGATGCCCCTGGGCACCAAGGACTGGACCACCTCGGGGGCCGGCCTCGACGCCAGCGACCGCGACGGGGCCGCCGACCTCGAGCCGTGGGACGTCAGCGGGCTCTACCTGCCCGACTCGATCGCGTCCTACGAGGTCCGCGGGACGACCTTCCTGGTCACCGCCAACGAGGGCGACGCCCGGGAGTGGGGCGACTACGTCGACTCCGAGCGCCTGGCCGACAGCCGCTACCCCCTGTGCGCCGACACCTTCCCGGACGCCGCGGAGCTGCTCGCCGACGAGGCGCTGGGACGCCTGAACGTCTCGGACGAGGACGGCATCCGCGGCGAGGGCGACGACGCCTGCCGCGAGGAGATCGTCACCCTGGGTGGGCGCTCCTTCAGCATCTGGACCACCGACGGCGAGCGGGTCCGCGACTCGGGCAGCCGCATCGAGGCGTTGCTGGCGGGCGGCGCCGGGGGCACCGACCCGGCGGTCGCCTTCAACGCCACCAACGACGACAACGACTCCTTCGACAACCGCAGCGACGACAAGGGGCCCGAGCCCGAGGGACTCACCCTGGGTGAGGTCGACGGCCGCACCTACGCCTTCGTCGGTCTCGAGCGGGTCGGCGGCGTGATGACCTTCGACGTCACGAAGCCGCGCCGGCCCCGGTTCGTGGACTACGTGAACAACCGCGACTTCTCCGCGGACGCCGAGACCCCGGAGGCCGGGGACCTCGGCCCCGAGGGCCTGGCCTTCGTCTCCCGCGAGGACAGCCCCGTGCGCCGGCCGCTGCTCGCCGTGGGCAACGAGATCTCGGGCACCACGACGGTGTTCTCGGTGGGCCGCGGCCGCTGACCGCAGCACCCGGGACCCCGCAGGGGGCGTCTAGGGCGTGAGCTCCTGGACGCCCCACGGGGCGCCGTACTCGGTGAGCAGGTCCAGGAACGGAACCGCGTCGAAGGCCTCCGGGCCGAGCACGCCGGCGCCCGACCACGTGCCGCGCGCGAGCAGCTCGAGCGCCACCACGGGGTTGACCGCGGTCTGCCACACCACGCACTGGTGGCCGTACTCCTGCATCGTCCACCCGTTGTCGACCACGTGGTAGAGGTAGGTCGAGCGGGGCTCGCCGTCCTTGCCGGTGCCGGTGACCCAGAGCCCGGCGCAGGTCTTGCCGGTCATCAGCGGGCCGATGGTGGCGGGGTCGGGCAGGCAGGCGGCGACCACGTCGCGCGGGGAGACCTCGACGCCCTTGACCCGGACCTTCTCGGTCGAGTCCAGGCCGAGGGTGTGCAGGGTGCGCAGGATGGTGATCATCTCCTCCCCCAGGCCGTACTTGAAGGTCGCCCGGCGGCAGTCGACCCAGCGCGGCATCAGGAGCACCTCCTCGTGCTCGACGTTGACGCACTCGACCGGCCCGATGCCCTCGGGGAAGTCGAAGACCTCCGGCTCGCTGAACGGCGCGGTCGTGTGCCAGGCGCCGTCCTGCCAGACCACCGGCGGGTTCAGGCACTCCTCGATCGTGGTCCACATCGAGAACGACGGTGCGAACACCTCTGCACCGCTCTCGTCGCGCACCACGAGGTTGGCGCCGTCGCGGGTGCCGAGCTCGTCGATCTCGGAGAACAGGTGGTCGGCGGCGTAGCGCGCGAAGACGTCGGACAGGCCGGGCTCGACGCCGATCCCGACCAGCGCCAGCCGGCCGGCGTCCTCCCAGGCGCCCGCCCGGGCGAACTGCTCGTCGCCGAGCTTGACCCCGGGGACCTCGTACGGCCTCTCGGGGTGCGGGCGCGAGAGCGACATCGCCATGTCGAGGTAGTCGGCGCCGGCGGCCAGCGCACCCTCGAAGAGCGGCATGTCGAAGACCGGGTCCACGGCGTTCATCAGGTGGGTCACGCCGTGCTCGCGGCACAGCGCGGTGACCGCGTCGGCGTCGGAGGCGTCGAGCTGCGCGGCGGTGAACCGGGCGTCGCCGGCAGCGGCGCGCTCGGCGCGGCCGAGGTCGTAGTCGGCGACCACGATCGTGTCGAAGAAGTCACGGCGTGCGGCGATGGCCGCGAACGCCCCGCCGACGCCCCCGGCGCCGGCCAGCAGGATCCTCACGGGTACGTCGCCCTCACTCGCCGATGTAGGACATGACGTGCTTGAGGCGCGTGTAGTCCTCCAGCCCGTACATGGACAGGTCCTTGCCGTAGCCGGAGTGCTTGAAGCCCCCGTGCGGCATCTCGGCCACGATCGGGATGTGGGTGTTGATCCACACCGCGCCGAAGTCGAGCCGCTTGGCCATCCGCATCGCCCGGCCGTGGTCTCGGGTCCACACCGAGGAGGCCAGGCCGTACTTCACCCCGTTGGCCCAGCGCAGCGCCTCGCCCTCGTCGGAGAACCGCTGCACGGTGATGACGGGGCCGAAGATCTCGTCCTGCACCTGCTCGTCGTCCTGGCGCAGCCCGGAGAGCACGGTGGGCTCGTAGAAGTAGCCGCGGTCGCCCTGCCGGCTGCCCCCGGCGCGCACCTCGGCGTGGTCGGGCAGCCGGTCGACCATGCCCGAGACGCGGGCGAGCTGGTCGGCGTTGTTGAGCGGGCCGTAGAGGACGTCCTCGTCGTCGGGCATCCCGGTACGGGTGCCCCGCGCCTGCTCGGCCAGGGCGGCCACGAAGTCGTCGTGCACGCCGGGCCCGGCCAGCACCCGGGTGGCGGCGGTGCAGTCCTGGCCGGCGTTGAAGTAGCCCGCGGCGGCGATGCCCTCGGCGGCGGCCTCGACGTCGGCGTCGTCGAAGACGATCACCGGCGCCTTGCCACCGAGCTCGAGGTGGACCCGCTTGAGCTGGTCGGCCGCGGAGTGGGCGACCTGCATGCCGGCGCGGACCGACCCGGTGATCGCGACCAGCTGCGGCGTCGGGTGCTCGACCAGGGTGCGCCCGGTCTCGCGGTCGCCGGTGACGACGTTGAAGACCCCCGGCGGCAGGAACTCCTGGCAGAGCTCGGCGAAGAGGGTGGTCGAGGCCGGCGTGGTGTCGCTGGGCTTCAGCACGATCGTGTTGCCGGCGGCGAGCGCGGGCGCGATCTTCCAGACCATCATCATCAGCGGGTAGTTCCACGGCGTCACCTGGCCGACGACGCCGATCGGCTCGCGGCGCACGAACGAGGTGTGGTCGGCGAGGTACTCGCCGCCCGACTTGCCCTCCAGCACCCGCGCGGCC
Organism: Nocardioides aquaticus; assembly: GCF_018459925.1. Taxonomy (NCBI): domain Bacteria; kingdom Bacillati; phylum Actinomycetota; class Actinomycetes; order Propionibacteriales; family Nocardioidaceae; genus Nocardioides; species Nocardioides aquaticus. The sequence continues at coordinate 1,471,339 of NZ_CP075371.1, read as the reverse complement.
CCGGCGAAGAAGCGCAGCTGGTCGATCGCCGGCGGCAGCTCCTCGGTGGTGGTGAAGCCCAGCGGCTTGCCCGTGTCGCGACTCTCCACCTGCACGAACTCGTCGGCGCGGCGCTCGAGCGCGTCGGCGATGCGCAGCATCGCCAGCTGCCGCTCGGCCGGGGTCGTCTCACCCCAGGTCTCGAAGGCGCTCTCGGCGGCGCGGAAGGCGCGGTCCACGTCCTCCGCGCCGGAGCGCGGTGCGGTGGCGTACACCTCGCCGGAGGTGGGGTCGAGGACGTCGTAGGTCTCGCCCGAGGCGGCGTCGACGAGCTCGCCCCCGACGACGTTGCGGAAGCTCTGGTCGGCCATGCTCCGACCCTAGGGCCTGACCCACGGATCCGGTAGGGCAGATGACGATCGTCAACCGATTTCGTCGTCCATCCGCGCAACCACGGGGGGACCGGGCGTCCTCCCGTCGACCGCCCTCCCGTCCGCGCCAGGGCGGCTAGGGTGCCGCCGTGCGGCAGCGTTGTCTTGAGACGGTGAGCCGGTGCGCGACACCGGACCACCTCCCCGGGGCTACCCCGGGGGTCACCGGAACGTTCGGGCACCGCACCGCGCGCGAGACGCTGCGCTCCGCTGCAGGAAGTCGCGCGCACGACGAGACAGGTCGAGCAGCGCTGCCGCACCCCCCTCCCCACCGTTCCCCCCGCGCCCACCGGTGAGGGCCGACCTGGCCCGCGCCCTCGCCGCGGCGTTCCTCGCCGGCGAGTGGACCCAGTCCGCGATGGTCCAGGGCGGCGCGGTCGTCCTCGGCAGCCGCCGCCGGTGGCTGACCCCGCTCGCCCGCCAGGTCCTGGACCTCTACCCCCGGCCGCCGCTGGACCGGCCGCGGGAGCTGGCCACGCTGATCTCGACCCGTCCGGCGGTCGCCAGGACGGGCAACGCCCGGCCGGTGGTGCAGCCGGTCGTGGCCACGCGGATGGTCCGCAACCCCTGGCGGCTGCCGGCCCTGGACGACCTCGGCGACCTCGCACACCACCTGGGCGTGGAGGGGTCGGAGCTGGCCTGGTTCGCCGACCCACGGCGCTGGGCCCGCGGCACCAGCGAGGGGCGTCTGCAGCACTACCGGGTCAGCCACCGGGTCGCACCCAGCGGGGCGATCCGCGTCCTGGAGGCGCCCAAGCCGCGTGTGCGGCGGATCCAGCGCTCGCTCCTGGACGACCTCGTCTCGCGCGTGCCCCTGCACGACGCCGCCCGGGGTTTCCGGACCGGTGGCTCCGTCCGGTCCTACGCCGCACCCCACGCGGGACGGCCCGTCGTGCTGCGGCTCGACCTGGAGGCGTTCTTCGCCAGCGTCACCGTGGCGCGCGTCTACGGCATCTGGCGCTCGGCCGGCTACCCCGAGCCCGTCGCGCACTGCCTGGCCGGACTGACGACCAGCGTCCTGCCGCGGTCCGTGTGGCAGGCCGTGCCGGGCCCCGCCGACGACGGGCTGCGCGAGGCCCACTGGCGGCTGGGCCGGCGACTGGCCGCCCCCCACCTGCCGCAGGGCGCGCCCACCTCCCCGGCGCTGGCCAACCTCGCGGCGTACCGTCTCGACGTGAGGCTCGCCGCCCTGGCGCGCTCGTGGGGAGGCAGGTACACCCGCTACGCCGACGACCTCGCGTTCTCGGGTGAGCGCGACTGGGGCGACGGGACGGCGAGGCTGATCGCCGCCATCGACGTCGTCGCCCGCGACGAGGGCTTCCGGCTCAACCCGCGCAAGACCGCCGTGATGCGCCGCGGGGACCGGCAGCGGCTGGGCGGGCTTGTCGTCAACCGTCGACCGCACGTCGGCCGCACCGAGGTCGACCTGCTCCGCGCCATCCTGCACAACTGCCGGAGGCACGGCCCCAGCAGCCAGAACCGGGAGGGCCACCCCGCGTTCGAGGAGCACCTGCGCGGTCGGGTCGCCTGGGTGGCGCACCACGACCCCGCCCGCGGCGCCCGTCTGCGCGCCGCGCTCGACGCCGTCGACTGGACGCGCTGACCCCCACGCGCCAGGGCCGGGACCACCGCACCCGGACGGCCGGGGACGCGCGGTCAGCCGGCCCGGCTGCTCCCCGGTCCCTTGGCCCGCGCCTCGCGGACCGAGCCCAGCGCCTCGCTCAGCTCGCCCAGCCACTCCTCCTCGTGGTCGGCCACCAGGCGCACGCACCAGGCCGTGGCTTCCGAGCGCGACTTGGCGACCCCCGACTCGACCAGGGTGTCGAGCACGAGCCTCTCCCGCTGCCGCAGACGGGTCATCACCGGCGCTGCCACGTGGGTGAACAGCCGGGTCGTGCCACCGCACTCGGCGCCCCAGCTGACGGTCCGCCCGAACCGGGCCTGCGCCTCGTCGGCGACCTTCATCCGCGCCGCCCGGGTCTCCTCGCGGAAGCGGGTGATCCGCCCCTCGTGGGCCGCCTGCGCCGCGTCGCCGTCTCCGGCGTCGTCCGGCACGGCGATGGCGCCGACCACGAGGACCTCCTCGCGGTCGATGCTCACCGTGACCGGTCCGGTGAACCACTCGCCGGGCAGCCGGCCGGCGAACCATGCCTGAATCGTCGTCTCTTCCATTACATGATTACAGCATTACCAGTCCGTGGTGACAAGGGGCGGCGCGGGACCGGCGCCGTAGGCTCGCCGCATGACCGAGACGGCCCCCGCGGGGCCCCAGGGACGCGTCGAGACCAACGGCATCAACGTGATCGCGGAGGGCGAGCGCAAGGGACGTCCCCGGGACCTCTTCTGGCCGTGGACGGCCGCGTCCATCTCGGTCTTCGGGATCAGCTACGGCGCCTTCGCGCTGTCGTACGGCATCAGCCTCGGCCAGGCCGCGCTGGCCTCGGTGGTCGGGATCGTGGGCGCCGGCCTGCTGGCCGGCCTGGTCGCCACGGCCGGCAAGCGGGGCTCCGCGCCGACCCTGGTCCTCTCACGGGCCGCGTTCGGCGTCGAGGGCAACCGGGTGCCGTCGGCGGTGTCGTGGCTGCTGACCGTGGGCTGGGAGACCGTGCTCACCTCGCTGGCGGCCCTGGCCACCGCGACCGTCTTCCGCGAGCTGGGCTGGGGCGGCGGCGACGTCACGCTCGCGATCGCCCTGGCCGTCGTGGTCGTGCTGATCGTGACCGGGGGCGTGATCGGCTTCGACCTGATCATGCGGGTGCAGACCTGGATCACCGGGATCGGCGTCGCGCTCACCGCGGTCTACCTCGTGCTGGTGCTGGACCGGATCGACCTCGGTGCTGCCACCGCGCTGCCCTCCGGGACGACCGCCGGGGTGGTCGGTGCGATCGTCCTGGTCGCCACCGCCACCGGGCTCGGGTGGATCAACGCCGCCGCCGACTACTCGCGCTACCTCCCGCGCGGTGCCTCGACCTTCGGCGTCGCGGCCTGGACGACCGCCGGTCTCTCGGTGGCCAACCTGGTCCTGATCGGGCTCGGCCTGCTGCTCGCCGGCTCGGACCCCGCCCTGGGCGAGGCGATCGGCGCCGACCCGATCGGCGCCCTCGCGAGCCTGCTGCCGACCTGGTTCCTGGTCCCGTTCGTCGTCGTGGTCGTCCTCGGCCTCGTCGGCGGGGCGCTGCTCGACATCTACTCCTCCGGGCTGTCCCTGCTGGCCCTCGGGCTGCCGGTCTCGCGGCCCGTCGCCGCCGGGATCGACGGGCTGCTGATGGTGCTCGGCTCGATCTACGTGCTGTTCTTCGGCGAGGACTTCTTCGGGCAGTTCCAGGGCTTCCTGATCACCCTGGGCGTCCCCATCTCGGCCTGGGCCGGGATCATGCTGGCCGACCTGCTGCTGCGCCGCGGCGACTACGACGACGCGGCCCTGGGCGACCGGACCGGTCGCTACGGCGCCGTGCGCTGGCCCGCACTGGGCGTGATGGTGCTGGGCACCGCTGTCGGGTGGGGCCTGGTGACCAACACCTACGCCGGCTGGCTGTCCTGGCAGGGGTACCTGATGGGCCCGTTCGGCGGCAAGGAGGGCGAGTGGGCCTTCGCCGCGGTCGGGGTGCCGGTCGCGCTCGCGATCGGGTTCGTCGGCTACCTGGTGCTCCAGCGCGGCGCGGTCGCCCGCTCCGAGGGGCGGTGACGGTGTCGGCCGACCGGGCCGACCGGGCCGGTTCACGCGGCGAGCCGTGGCTGGTGGTCGTCGACCTGCAGCACGTCTTCGCCGACGCGGACAGCCCGTGGCACGTACCCGACTTCCCCGCGGTCGTGGACCGGCTCGGCGGCCTCGTCGCGCAGCACCCCGGCCGGGTCGTGCTGACCCGGTTCGTGCCGCCGGTCGCACCCCAGGGCTCCTGGACCGACTACTACCGGACCTGGCCGTTCGCGCTCGACCCGGCGCACGAGGCGCTGTGGCGGCTGGTGCCGGAGGTGACGGCCCTGCTGCCCGACGTCCCGGTCGTCACCCGCCCGACGATGGGCAAGTGGGGCGAGGAGCTCCTCGCGGTGACCGGGGGCGCCCGCCACCTCGTGCTGTGCGGCGTCGCCACGGACTGCTGCATCCTCTCGACCGCCCTCGCCGCGGCCGACGCCGGCGCCTGGGTGCGGGTCGAGTCGACGGCCTGCGCCGGGGGCACCGCCGCGGACCACGAGCGGGCGCTCGCCGCGATGGCGGCGTACGCCCCGCAGATCGAGGTGGTCTGAGCCACGACGGCCCGGCCGCACCCGTCCCCGCCGTAGCCAGGCGTACCGAACGGCGCGTCCACCACCCTGCCGTCGACGTAGCCCCAGGTCAGCGTTCTGCAGCTCGGGGACATGGCCCGATGGGTACGCCTGGCCACGCCGCCGGGCCGGAGGTGTCCCGGCAGGATCGGAACCAGGACGGCCCCGCGGCCGTCCCACCGCCACCGAACCCCCGAGGAGGACCCGTGCGACACCCCCCGACCCACCTGGCCGCCCCGGCCGTGCTGACCGCCGCCCTGCTGGCGCTCACCGCCTGCGGCACGTCCGACCAGGACAGCGCGACCGACCCGGGCGGCACCACGACCGACCTGGCCCGCACCGACCCGGCCGTCGACGAGCTCGCGGCCCAGGACGGCCCCTGCCCGGGCCGGCTGCCCGGCGGGGGCGACGCCTTCGGTGGCACCGACCCGGCTCCCTCCGCCCCGGACCTGGCCACCCCGGACCGCGCCTGGGTCTGCACCTATGTCCTGCGGAGCGGCCCGGCGGCCGGACCGGACGGCCCGGCCTGGACCCGGCAGACGCGCCCGCAGCAGGTCGTCGACGACCGGCTGCCGGGCCTCGCGACCAGCCTGGACGAGCTCGCTCCGGCGGACCCCGGTCGTCTGTGCACCAAGGATCTCGGCCCCCGCTACCTGCTGGTGCTTGCCGACGACGGCGACGCCGGCACCGACCTGACCGGTGTCGTGGTCGACGGGTACGGGTGCCGCGACGTGCGGCTGACCGACGACCCGTCCACCACTCCGGCGGGCGAGGCGTCGACGCCCGGGGTCGTCCCGGGCGTGCTCTCCGCACCCGACGCCCTCGTCCGGCTCCTGACCTCGGGCGGGCTCACCCGGGGTCGGTGACCGCTCAGGAGCCGAAGACCCGCTCCCCCGCCACCCAGGTCCCGACGACCTGCGCCGCCCCGATCTCCGCGACCGGACCGGCGAACGGGTCCCGGTCGAGGACCACGAGGTCGGCCTCCCGACCCGGCGCCAGGGTGCCGACCTCGGCCTCCCGACCGTTGATCCAGGCGCTGCCGGAGGTGTAGGCCGCCAGCGCGGTCACGAGGTCCACCGCGTGCTCGGGCAGGAACGCCTCGGTGCCACCCCGCCCGTGCTCGCCGTAGGAGGTGCGGTTGACCGCGGTGTGGATCGCCTCGAAGGGCGCCGGGCTGCTCACCGGCCAGTCGCTGCCCATCACCAGCCTCGCGCCGTGGCGGACCAGCGCGCCGAACGGGTACTGCCACCGGGCCCGCTCCGCGCCGACGTACGGCAGCGTCAGCTGCGTCATCTGCTCGTCCAGGCAGGCCCACAACGCCTGGGCGTTGGCGGCGACCCCGAGCTCGGCGAAGCGTGGCAGGTCGACGGGGTCGACCATCTGCAGGTGGGCGACGTGGTGCCGCCCGACGCCCCGGCGCCCCACCGGGACGTCCGCGAACGCGTCGAGGGCCTCCCGCACGCCGCGGTCGCCGATGGCGTGCACGTGGACCTGGAACCCCGCGGCGTCCAGCGCCACGACGGCCTCCCGCAGCGCCGCCGGGTCGACGAAGGAGTGACCGCGGTTGGCGGTCGCGTGCCCGCAGCGGTCGAGGTACGGCGCTCCCAGCGCGGCGGTGCCGTTCTCGGCCACCCCGTCCTGCATCACCTTGACGCTGGTCGCGCGGAACCGGCCGTACGAGCAGCTCCCGCGCCGGGCCAGCAGGTCCGGCAGCTGCTCGACGCCGCGCTCCCGGTCCCACCACAGCGCGCCGACGACGTGGGCGGTCAGGTCACCGCGCTCCGCCGCGCGCCGGTACGCCGGGCCCGGGTCGTCCAGACCTGCGTAGTCACCGACGATCGCGTCCTGCCACCCGGTCACGCCCAGGGAGTGGAGGTACGCCTGCCCGGCCAGCAGCGCGGCGTCGCACTCGGCCTCGGTGGTCGGCGGCACCAGCCGCGAGACCAGGGCCATCGCGCCCTCGTGCAGGGTGCCGGTCGGACGACCCCGGTCGTCCCGCTCGATGCGCCCGTCGGGCGGGTCGGGCGTGTGCTCGTCGATCCCGGCCATCGCCAGGGCGCGGCTGCTGACCCAGGCGCCGTGGTGGTCGCGGTTGGGCAGGAAGACCGGTCGGTCACCGACGACGGCGTCGAGGTCGGCGGCGGTCGGCGTACCTCCCGGGAAGGCCGACATGGACCACCCGCCGCCCAGGAGCCAGGGAAGGTCGGGGTGGGCCGCCGCGTACGCCGCGACGGCGGCCAGGGTGCCGGCCCGGTCGGTGTGCGCGGTGAGGTCGCAGCGGATGCGCTCGAGCCCGCCCTGGACGGCGTGGACGTGGGCGTCGACGAGGCCGGGGAGGACCAGCCCGCCCCCGGCCTCGACGACCTCGGCACCGCGCGGCCACTGCTGGGGCTCCCCCGGGCCGAGCAGGGCGGCGATCCTGGTGCCACGCACGACGACGGTCCCGGGCCCCCGCAGGCGGTGCCCGTCGAAGACCCGCCCGCCCCGGATGACGAGGTCGCGCATGCGACAGGTATACACCGACGCAACCCGATCTTGCGACGGAATCCGTCACAAAGGTGTCGATGAACTACTGATCCGCTTGCAAACGGGGTGCCCGGGCGCGCACCATGGACGCATGCACCCGGACTACGACCACCTCCAGCAGGCCGCCAAGGACCACCTGTGGATGCACTTCACGCGCCACGGCTCCTACGACCACGCGGACGTGCCCATCATGGTCCGCGGCGAGGGGGCCTACCTCTTCGACGCCCAGGGCAAGCGGTACCTCGACGGCCTGGCCGGGTTGTTCGTGAGCCAGCTGGGCCACGGCCGCGAGGAGCTGGCCGAGGCCGCCGCCAAGCAGGCCCGCGAGCTGGCCTTCATGCCGCTGTGGTCCTACGCGCACCCGACCGCGATCGAGCTGGCCGAGCGGCTCGCCGGGTACGCCCCCGGCGACCTGAACCGCGTCTTCTTCACCTCCGGCGGCGGCGAGGCCGTCGAGAGCGCCTGGAAGCTGGCCAAGAACTACTTCAAGCTCACCGGCAAGCCGATGAAGCACAAGGTCATCAGCCGCGCCATCGCTTACCACGGCACCACGCAGGGCGCGCTGTCGATCACCGGCCTGCCCCTGCTCAAGCAGCAGTTCGAGCCGCTGGTGCCCTCGACCTTCCGGGTGCCCAACACCAACATCTACCGCGCCGCCGAGATCACCGGCGGGTTCCTCGACGGCAGCGACCCGGAGGCATTCGGCCGCTGGGCCGCGGACCAGATCGCGGTCGCGATCGAGAACGAGGGCCCCGACACCGTCGCCGCGGTCTTCCTCGAGCCCGTGCAGAACGCCGGCGGCTGCTTCCCGCCGCCCCCGGGCTACTTCGAGCGGGTCCGCGAGATCTGCGACGAGTACGACGTGCTGCTGGTCTCCGACGAGGTCATCTGCGCCTTCGGGCGCCTGGGCTACTTCTTCGGCGCGGAGCGCTTCGGCTACCAGCCCGACATCATCACCTGCGCCAAGGGCATCACCTCCGGGTACGCCCCCCTCGGCGCGATGATCGCCAGCGACCGCCTGATGGAGCCGTTCCTGGCCGACAAGGTCTCCTTCGCCCACGGCTACACCTTCGGCGGGCACCCGGTCTCCACCGCTGTCGCGATGGCCAACCTCGACATCTTCGAGAACGAGAAGGTGCTCGAGAACGTCCGCGACAACACCGACGCGCTGCGGTCCACCCTCGAGCGGCTCAAGGACCTGCCGATCGTCGGCGACGTGCGCGGCGACGGCTACTTCTTCGGCATCGAGCTGGTCAAGGACAAGGACACCCTGGAGTCCTTCACCTCCGAGGAGTGCGAGCGCCTGCTGTACGGCTTCGTCTCCAAGCAGCTCTTCGCCGAGGGTCTCTACTGCCGCGCCGACGACCGCGGCGACCCGGTCGTGCAGCTGGCCCCGCCGCTGGTCTGCACCCAGGAGCACTTCGACGAGATGGAGCAGATCCTGCGCGTGGTGCTCGACAAGGCCGGCTCGCTGATCTGAGCGCGCGCCGACGGGCGGCACGGGCGGGCATGATGGGTGGATGAGCTCCCGACCGCTCCGCTGCCGCCTCGGCTACCACTCCTTCCACCGCAACCAGCGCGACGCCCAGGGCCGCTACTGGTGCCGCCGGTGCGGTCAGCCGGGCCACGACGAGCCGTTCGACGCGGGCAAGATGCCCCCCGGCGCCGCGGGTGGCCTCGGAGGGGTCTGAGCCCGGGACCGGGCGGCGGCAGCCCGAGATGACGGCAGGCCGGGTCAGGCTCGAGACATGCTGGACGACGGTCCGCGACGCAGCGGCAACTCGTCGCTGACGTACCAGTGAGCCCACGTGAGCGGGAAGACGAGCCCCGCGAGCACCGCCAGGGCCCACGGGTTGCCGCGGCGCCGTGCCCCGAGCGCCGTCAGCGGGCCGAGCGGCACCAGCGGGACGACGAACCACGCCAGCATGTCGAGCACCGGCCCAGTCTGGCCGCCTCCGCCCCGGGGCGGAAGAGGCGCCGCACCGAGGACGGTCCACCCCTAAACTGAAGTAACTCAGTAGTATTTGTCGGGAACTGACCTGAGGAGGCCTGGGTGACCACGATCTCGATCATCGGGGGCGGGGCGAGCGGCACGCTCACCGCCGTCCACCTGCTGCACGCCTCGCGCGGCAGCGACCTGCGCGTCGTGCTGCACGAGCGCGGCCCGGCCGTCGCGCGCGGGGTGGCGTACGCCACGACCGACGAGCGGCACCTGCTGAACGTGCGCAGCCGCGACATGAGCGCCTTCCCCGACGACCCCGGGCACCTCGTGGAGTGGGCGCTCGCGACCGGGCGGCCCGTGGACCCGCTGGGGTTCCTGCCCCGCGCGACGTACGCGGCCTACCTGGACCACCTTCTCGCCGGGGCCGACGACGGCCGGCTGACGGTCCGCACCGAGGACGTCACCGACGTGCTGCCGGCGCCGGTGGGTCCGGGCTACTACGTACGTGGGCCGCAGGGCACGACGCGCGCCGACGGCGTCGTCCTGGCCTACGGCAACCTGTCGCCGCGCGCCCTCACCGGGACCGACGGGCCCCTGCCCGAGGCGACCTGGCACCTTCCCAGCGCCTGGGACACCACGGCTCTCGACGCCCTGGCCGACGACGCCACGGTCGTGCTGGTCGGCAGCGGTCTCACCGCCGTCGACGCCGCCACGACCCTGCTCGACGGCGGCGCCCGGCGCCGCGTGGTCATGCTGAGCCGGAACGGACTGCTCCCCCGCGCCCACCTGCCGCTGCCCTGCTCCACCAGCTGGGTCACCCAGGCCCCGACCGGTCCGCTCACCGCCGACGGGCTGGCCGCGCTCGTCACCGCCCAGGTCGAGCGGGCGCACGAGCGCGGTGTCTGCTGGCGCTCGGTGGTCGACGGGCTGCGCGGCACCACCCAGCGGCTCTGGCTGCGGCTGGACACCGCCGAGCGCGCGAGGTTCGTGCGCGAGCAGGCCCGCGGGTGGGAGGTGCTGCGCCACCGGATGGCGCCCGAGGTCGCCGCCCGGATCCGCGCGTACGCCGACCAGGGCCGCCTCGAGGTCGTCGGCGGCGGGCTCACGGCCGTGGCGGACCTCGGGGCGCGGGCCCGGGTGGCGCTCCCCGGTGGCCGGAGCGTCGACGCGGACGCGGTCGTCAACTGCACCGGGCCGCTGACCGACCTCGACGCCACCACCGTCCCGCTGCTCGCCGCGATGCGGCGCCGCCGGCTGCTGGCCCGCGACGCCCTCGGGCTCGGCGTGGCCTGCCTGCCGGACGGCACGGTGCTCGACGACCAGGGCCTGGTCGTGCCGGACCTCCACGTCGTCGGGCCGCCGCGCAAGGGAGCGCTCTGGGAGACCACCGCGGTGCCGGAGATCCGGTCCCAGGCCGCCGACCTGGCCGAGCGGCTGGCCGGACGGCACGCCCGGCAGACCGTCCCCGCCTGAGACCGGGTCAGGAGTCGAAGCCGAGTCCTGCCCGGTCCAGGCCGCGCAGCCACAGGTTGCGGCGACCACCCCGGGCGTCGGCCGCGGCCAGGGAGTGCCGGGTGGCGGTGATCCCGCCCCAGCGCAGCGGCTCGGGCGGGAACGGCAGCGGCTTCTCGCGCACCATCCGCAGCGCGGTCCGCTCGGTCTCCTCCCCGGCCAGCAGGTCCAGCACGACGTCGGCCCCGAACCGGGTCGCGGCCACACCGAGCCCGGTGTAGCCGGCGGCGTACCCGACGCGCCCGCCCAGCGCGGTGCCGAAGAACGCGGTGAAGCGGGTGCAGGTGTCGATCACGCCGCCCCAGCGGTGCGAGATCCGTACGTCGGCCAGCGCGGGGAAGGCCTCGACCAGCTGGTCGGCGAGGAGCGCGTGCGTACGCCCCTGCTCCAGGGACCGGTCGATCCGGCTGCCCCAGTGGTAGACCGCGTCGTAGCCGCCCCACAGAAGCCGGTCGTCGCGGGTCAGTCGCGAGTAGTGGAAGAGGTTGCCGGCGTCGGCCAGGCCCTCCCGTCCGGCCCACCCGATCGCCGCCCGCTGCGCGGCGTCGAGCGGCTCGGTCATCAGCACGTGGTCGTAGACCGGCACCGTCATCAGCCGCAGCCGGCGCAGCAGCGACGGGAACGCGTTCGTCGCCAGCACGGCGTGCCGCGCCGTGACGCTGCCCCGGGCGGTACGCACGCGCACCCCGGCCCCCTCGCGCGCCAGCCCGGTCGCGGCGCTGCCCTCGTGGACCACCCCGCCGAGGCCGCGGACGGCCTCGCGCAGGCCCCACGCCAGTCGGGCCGGCTCGACCAGCGCGGTGCCGCCCGGCTCGTGCAGGCCGCCGAGCCAGGTCGGGGAGTCGACGCGGGCCCGCGTCGCCGCGGCGTCGAGGACCTCCACGTCGTGCCCGGCCGCGAGCATCGCCTCCCCCAGCGCGGTCAGCTCCTCGACCTGGTGCGGTGCGGTCGCGGCGGTCAGCTCGCCGGCGAGCCGGAAGTCGCAGTCGACGGCGTACCGCTCGACCGTCTCGCCGATCGCGGCGAGGTTCTCGGCCCCGAGCCGGTCGAGCTGGCTGAGCTCCTCGGGCCACCGCTCGAGGCCGTTGCCGAAGCCGTGGGTGAGGCTGGCGGAGGCGAAGCCGCCGTTGCGCCCGCTGGCCTCCTGGCCGCACGCGCCCGCCTCGAGCACCACGACCGTACGACCGGGGTCGCGCTCCAGGGCGCGCAGCGCCGCCCACAGCCCGGCGTACCCGCCGCCGACGACGACCAGGTCGGCGGTGACGTCGTCGAGCAGCGGCGGGAGCGGGTCCGGGCGGGCCGGGTCGTCGAGCCAGTAGCAGCGGGGGGCGGCGTCGGCGAGGGTGTCAGGCAACGGGGGCCTGCCGTCTCCGGTTGCGGACCTCGACGCCGATCACGACCGCGATCGACAGCACGAACATCAGCGTCCCGATCACGTTGACCTGCATCGGGATGCCCACCCGGGCGACGCCCCAGACGTACATCGGGAAGGTCGTGGTGTTGCCGGAGTTCAGGTTGGTGACGATGAAGTCGTCGAAGCTCAGCGAGAAGCTCAGCAGCGCGGCGGCCAGGATGCCGGGCAGGACCAGCGGGAAGGTGACCCGCCAGAAGGTCTGCGCCGGGGTCGCGTACAGGTCCATCGCGGCCTGCTCCAGGGAGTCGTCCATCCCGGCCAGGCGCGCGCGCACCGTGACCACGACGAACGACAGGCAGAACATCACGTGCGCGACCAGGATCGTCCAGAAGCCCAGCTGCCCGGCCAGGCCGGAGGCGACGAACAGCGCCAGCAGCGAGCTGCCGAGGACGACCTCCGGGGTGGCCATCGGCAGGAAGATCAGCAGGTTCGAGGCCGAGCGGCCGCGGAAGCGGTGCCGCACCAGCGCGAACGCGGCCAGCGTGCCGAGCACGGTCGACCCGAGGGTGGCCAGGGCACCGATCCTGATGCTGACCCCGAGCGCGGAGCACAGGTCGGGATCGGCGCAGGGGTTCAGCCAGTTGTCGAACGTGAACCCGTCGAAGCTGTAGACCAGCCGCGAGTCGGGGGCGTTAAAGCTCATCAGCACCACGACCGCGATCGGCACGAACGTGTAGACCAGCACCGCCAGCCCGAGCAGCAGCACGAGGTTGTCGCGGACCCACCTCACAGCAGCTCCTCCGTCCCGGCGCGGCGCACGTAGACGAGCACCATCACCACGATCAGCACCGACAGCAGCACCGACAGCGCGGCGGCCACCGGGTAGTTGTTGGCGTCGGTGAACTGGCTCTGGATGACGTTGCCGATCACCCGGTTGTTGGTCGAGCCCAGCAGCTCGGCGTTGATGTAGTCGCCGGTGGCCGGGATGAAGGTCAGCAGGGTGCCCGAGACGACCCCGGGCAGCGAGAGCGGCCAGGTGACCTTGAAGAACCCGGCGACGGGGTTGGCGTAGAGGTCGCTGGAGGCCTCCACGAGCCGTGGGTCGAGCTTGTCGAGGCTGGCGTAGAGCGGCAGCACCATGAACGGCAGGAAGTTGTAGGTCAGCCCCGCGATCACCGCGAACGGCGTCGCCAGCAGCCGGCCGTCGTCACCGAGGAGCTGCAGCGCCTGCAGGGTGTTCACCACAAACCCGTCGTCGGCCAGGATCAGCTTCCAGCTCAGCGTGCGGATCAGGAAGCTGGTGAAGAACGGGGCGATGACGAGCACCAGCATCAGGTTCTTCCACCGCCCGGCCTTGAACGCGATGGCGTAGGCCAGCACGTAGCCGAGCACCAGGCAGGCCGCGGTGGCGGCGGCGCCGTAGACCATCGCGCGCAGCAGCGGACCCCAGTAGTCCCGCACCACGTCGACGTAGTTGCCCCACGCGTAGGTCATCTCGTAGCCGCGGAAGTCCGAGCCCGACGGGTCGAAGAGGCTGGTCGCGACCAGCGAGTAGAACGGCACCACGAAGAAGGCCAGCAGGAAGATCCCAGCGGGCGCGAGGAGCAGGTAGCCGGTGATCGACCCGCGGGGCCGGCGCGGGCGGCGGGCGGGCCGGGCCGCGGGACCGCCCCCGGGCGTCCGCGGCGGCGCGGGTGCCTCGACGCTCACCCGGACGCCCGGTCCGCCCCGGCCGCCGCGTCCTGCAAGGCGTCGAGCAGGAAGGCGTACTCGGGGCGCCAGGACAGCTCGACCTGCTCGCCGTGGGCGAACATCCGCTGGCGCCCGGTGTTCTGGGCGAAGACCTGGAGCTCCTGGCCCCACGGCATCCGCACCAGGTACTGCGTGCTGACCCCGACGAACGACACGTCGGTGATGACGCCGCCCGGCACGGTGTTGCCCGGCGCGTCGAGCTCGGCGCCGACCTCGCCGATCAGCACCTTCTCCGGCCGGATGCCGACCCAGCCGCGGTCGCCGTCGGTGTGCACCCGGTGGGCCGGCACGCTCACGGTCACGCCCTGCATGTCGACGGTGACCAGGTCGGCGTCGCGGTGCCGCACGGTGCCCTCGATCAGGTTGGACTGGCCCAGGAAGTTGGCCACGAACGTGCTGCGTGGGTTCTCGTACAGCTCGGAGGGTGCGCCCATCTGCTCCACGACGCCCCCGTTCATCACCGCGACCGTGTCGGCCATGGTCATGGCCTCCTCCTGGTCGTGGGTGACGTGGACGAAGGTCAGCCCCACCTCGGTCTGGATCCGCTTGACCTCGATCTGCATCGAGCGGCGCAGCTTGAGGTCGAGCGCGCCGAGCGGCTCGTCGAGCAGCAGCACCTCGGGCCGGTTGATCAGCGCCCGGGCCAGGGCGACCCGCTGCTGCTGGCCGCCGGAGAGCTGGGCGGGCTTCTTGGTGGCCTGGGTCTCCAGCTCGACCAGGGCCAGCATCGCCTCGACCTGGGCGTCGACGTCCTTGACCTTGCGACGCTTCAGGCCGAACGCGACGTTCTCGGCGACGTCGAGGTGAGGGAAGAGCGCGTAGCTCTGGAAGACGGTGTTGACCGGGCGCCGGTACGGCTTGGTCCGGGTGATGTCCTCGCCGGCCAGCGTGATGGTGCCCGAGGTCGGCTGCTCGAGGCCGGCCACCATCCGCAGCGTGGTGGTCTTGCCGCAGCCCGAGGGGCCGAGCAGCGCGAAGAAGCTGCCGCGCGGGATGTCGAGGTCGAGGGAGCGGACGGCGGTGTAGGAGCCGAACGACTTCGTGAGCGCCCGGATCCGGAGGCCGTCGTACGCCCCCTCCGGGCCGCTCGGTCCGGCGCCGACCGGGTCCCCGGCCACCTCGTGCTCAGCCAGTCGTGACATCGGCCCACTCCCTCTCGTACTGCGACTGCTCACGGTCGTCCAGCGCCTTGAAGTCCCACGTGGAGCGGAGCAGCTCGGCGTCGGGGAAGATCAACGGGTTCTCCGCCAGCGAGGGGTCGACCTGCTCCATCGCCTCCTGCGCACCCTCGACGGGGCAGATGTAGTTGACCCACGCCGCGAGCCGGGCGGCGACCTCGGGGTCGTAGTAGTAGTCGATCCAGCGCTCGGCGTTGGCCTGGTGCGTGGCCTGGTTGGGCACCAGCATGTTGTCGCTCCAGAGCGACAGCCCCTCCTCGGGCGCCACGAACCGGATGTCGGGGTTCTCCAGCTGCGCCTGCAGCACGTCGCCCGACCAGGCCTCGCAGGCCAGGATGTTGCCGGCCGAGAGCTCCTGGAGGTAGTTGTTGCCCGCGAAGCTGCGCAGCTGGCCGTCGGCGATCACCTGGCGCAGCCGGTCCATCGCGTCCTCCCACTGCGTGGGGGTGAAGTCGCCGGGGTCGGCCCCGACGACCTTGAGCATGAAGCCCATCGTGTCGTACATCTCGGTCAGCAGGGTGATGCGTCCCTTGAGGTCCGGGCGGGTCAGCAGCTCGGAGAACGAGCCGACCTCGTCGACCTCGGCGGCGTTGTAGGCGATCCCGGTCAGGCCGCTCTGCCACGGGGCGTGGAAGGTCTCGTCGGGGTCCCACGCCTTGCCCCGGAGGTCGGGGATGAGGTTCTGGTGCAGGTTCGGCACGGCGCCGCGGTCCAGCGGCTGCACCCAGCCCAGGCCGATCATCCGCGCGGCCATCCAGTCGGTGAGGACGATGAGGTCGCGGTCGATCGGGTCGCAGGAGCCGAGCTGGTTCTTGACCTTGGCGTAGAACTCGGCGTTGTCGTTGACGTCGACGTTGTACTCCACCTCGATGCCGGTGGAGGCGGTGAAGTCGGCGAGCGTCGAGCCCGGCTTGTTGCGCGGGTCGATGTAGCCGGTCCAGTTGGAGATCACCATCCGCGCCTCGCTCGCCGACACGTCGGTGGCCCGGCAGGCCATCGGGTCCTGGGCGGCGCCGGCGACGGAGAAGAACGGCAGGTCCAGGGCGGCCACGCTGATCCCGACGCCGGCGGCCACGCCCCCGGCGGTGAGGAACCCGCGGCGGCTGAGGGTCGAGCGACGCGCGGGCTCGGGTGTCGAGGGTCCTGCGGAGCTGTTCACGGGCGGGCCTGGCGGCATGCACTGTCCTCCGGTCACCGGTCGGGGTGTGGTGGATCGTGTCACGACACCCCGGCCCCGACAAGGGATCGAGTCGTCACGAAACGCAAACGCAACGGAATCCCTCGTACGGACCCGGGGTGGGCGCGGCTGTCACCCCCGGCGCCCGACCGGGATACCTTGCCGTCATGACGATGCGACGCGACCCGCGCCCCACGCCGCTGGACGAGACCTCCAAGGCCATCATCGCCGAGCTGCAGACCGACGGACGCCGCTCGTTCGCCGCGATCGGCAAGAAGGTCGAGCTCTCGGAGGCGGCGGTGCGCCAGCGCGTGCACCGGCTGGTCGAGACCGGCGCGATGCAGATCGTGGCGGTCACCGACCCCCTCCAGCTCGGCTTCGCGCGCCAGGCCATGGTCGGGATCACCGTCGAGGGCCCGATCGAGCCGGTGGCCGAGGCGGTCGGGGCGCTCGAGGAGGTCGACTACGTCGTGGTCACCGCCGGGCGCTACGACATCCTGGCCGAGCTGGTCTGCGAGAGCGACGACCACCTGCTGGAGATCATCTCGGGCTCCATCCGCGCCATCGACGGCGTCGCCGGCACGGAGACGTTCATGTACCTCGGGCTGCGCAAGCAGACCTACTCCTGGGGCGTGCGCTGAGCATGCGGTCCTCCCGGGGCCGCACCGTCGACATCGCCTCCCTGGCCGAGCTGGAGCGGCGCCTGGCCGCCGGGGCCCGGTCGTTGTCGGGCTGGCGGGTGCGCTCGCTCGACCTGTCCGGGCACGGCGACGCCCTGCGTCGGTGCCGGCTGGCCGGGGCGACCTTCCTGGGCTGCGCGTTCGCGCCGGGCGACGCCGTCGCGGCCGAGGAGGCCGGCGCGCTGGTGCTGCCCCACCTGCCGGACACGCCCCTCGACGTCTACCGCGCCGACCTGTACTCCCCCGCCGAGCTCTACGACACCCTGCACTGGCCCGACAGCCTGGACGGTCGGGCCTACGCCTGGGTCCAGGACGGTGGCGAGGGAGAGGGCGCCCACGCGCTGGCCGAGACGCTGCACGACCACGCCGTCGACGAGGCCCTGGCCCGGTGGCGCGAGGGCCGTCGCCTGGTCGGCGTGATGGGCGGGCACCGGGCCGCGCGCGGGGAGGCCACCTACCGGGACGCGGCCCGGCTCGGCCGGCTGCTCGCCGACCCCGACGGCGCCGCCCTGACCGTGGCGACCGGGGGCGGCCCCGGCGCGATGGAGGCCGCCAACCTGGGGGCGCGGCTCGCGTCGTACGACGCCGCGGTGCTCGACGTGGCGCTGGAGCAGCTGGCCGCGGTCCCGACCTACCGGCCCTCGATCGACGCGTGGGTGCTGCTGGCCTTCGACGTGGTCGCCCGCTGGCCGGACGCGACGCCCTCGCTCGGCATCCCGACCTGGCACTACGGCCACGAGCCGCCCGGCGCGTTCGCGACCGCGGTGGCCAAGTACGTCCGCAACGCCACCCGCGAGGCGATCCTGCTCGAGGTCTGCGACGCCGGCATCGTCTTCCTTCCCGGCGCCGCCGGCACGGTGCAGGAGGTCTTCCAGGACGCCTGCGAGAACTACTACGCCGACGAGGCCTCGGTGGCGCCGATGGTGCTGGTCGGCGAGCGGTACTGGACCGAGGAGCTGCCGGTCTGGCCGCTGCTGCGAGCCCTGGCCCGGGGCCGCGTGATGGAGCGGCACGTGCACCTCGTCGACACCGTCGAGGAGGCCGCCGACGTCGTCACCCGCCCGCCGAGATGACGCTCGCGGACAGCCGAGATGACGCTCGCGGCGCCTCGAGATGACGATTCCGGCGCCTCAGGCGGCCGTACGCACCTCGCCTGCGGCGCCGACGACGCCGCGGTAGTGCTCGACCAGGGCGGCGTTGACCGCGGCCCAGGACCGCCCCCGGACGGCGCGCCGGGCGGCGACGCCGACCAGCCGGCGACGCAGCGGGTCGTCGAGCAGCTCTCCCACGTGGGCAACCATCGCAGCGGCGTCCCCGGGCGGGTAGAGCAACCCGTCGACGCCGTGGTCGACCACGTCGAGCGGCCCGCCCTGCGCGGGCGCCACCACCGGGACGCCGGAGGCCAGCGCCTCCTGGGCGGACTGGCAGTACGTCTCGTGCCGGCCGGTGTGCACGAACACGTCGAGGGAGGCGTACGCCCGGCCGAGGTCGTCACCGTGCAGCACGCCGAGGAACCGGGTGTCGGGCAGCGACGCGCGCAGCCGGTCCTCGTCCGGCCCGCCGCCGACCACCACGAGCTGCAGCCGCGGGTCCCGGTCGAGCACGCCCAGCAGGTCGAGCTCCTTCTCGGGGGCGAGCCGGCCGACGTAGCCGACCAGCGGCCGCCCCTGCGGCGACAGCGTCGCGCGCAACGACGCGTCCCGGCGCACGGGGTGGAAGGCGGACGAGTCCACGCCTCGGCGCCAGAGGGCGACCCGGTCGATCCCGAGGTCGAGCAGCTGGTCGCGGCTCGCGGTCGACGGCGCCAGGGTCAGCGCGACGTCGCCGTGGATGCGACGGGTCAGGTACGTCATCGCGCGCACGCCCCCGGCCAGGTCGTAGCGCTGCGCGAAGCCCACCAGGTCGGTCTGGTAGACCGCGACGACCGGGATGCCGAGCTCCTCGGCGGCGCGCACGGCAGTGAGCCCGAGCACGGCGGGCGAGGCGACGTGCACGACGTCGGGACGGAACCGTTGCATCACCGCGACCAGGCGGCGTCTGCTCTCCAGCCCGAGCCGGAAGTCGCGGTAGAACGGCAGGGCGGCGCCGCGGGCGTGGGTCACGGGGAAGCCGGCGTAGGTCGGCGGCCCGGTGGGGGCGACCAGCTCGGCGACGTGACCGTCGGCGGCCAGGTGCTCCAGCACCCGCCTCACGGAGTTGGTGACGCCGTTCACCTGCGGGAGGAACGACTCCGCGACGACGAGCACGCGCAGCGGCTGGGTGGGACAGAGGGGACCGCGGGTCGGGGCCATGGCGCTGACGCTAGGAGCGGGGGCCGTACGCCCGGTGCGGCCCGCCGTGGACGTCAGGTGAACAGGGACGGACGAGTCCGCGGCGGACTCAGAGCGGGAGGGTGCAGGAGACCTCGCGCACGAAGACGTGGAACCCGGCCCGCTGCAGGATCGGCCCGGACGTCTCGACCCGGCCCTTGACGAGGGCCAGCCCGGCGCCCTGTCTCAGGCCCTCGGCGACCCGCTCCGCGAGCATCGCGCGGTAGACCCCCCGCCCGCGGGCCTCCTCGAGCACGCCGCCGCCCCACAGCCGGACGTCGCCGTCGACGACGCTGACCCCGCCGGAGCCCACCGGGTGACCCCGGTCGTACGCCACGACCTGGCCACCGCGCCCGGCGGACCGCGCCTCGCGCCAGCGCGCGAGAGAGGGCTCGAGCTCCTCCTCCGGCACGGGCTTGCCCCCGAACACCTCGACGTTGACCCCGGCAAGGTCCCGCAGGCCCTGCACGTCGTCGACCCAGCGCACGTCCACGCCGTCGCCGGCCTCGCCGAGGTCGGGCGGACCGGCGGTCAGGTCGAGGGCGAGCACATCGAGCGTCTCGTCGACGACGCCGCCCCGGTCGACGTACGCCTCGAGCAGGCCGGCCGGGGCGGCGAGCCGGACCCAGGCGGTCAGCTCCGCGTCGTCGGGGAGGTCGAAGGTGCGTGCCGCG
This sequence comes from Nocardioides aquaticus, assembly GCF_018459925.1. Classification (NCBI taxonomy): domain Bacteria; kingdom Bacillati; phylum Actinomycetota; class Actinomycetes; order Propionibacteriales; family Nocardioidaceae; genus Nocardioides; species Nocardioides aquaticus. Next base: position 1,451,562 of record NZ_CP075371.1, on the reverse strand, counting down.
GCCAGGGCGGCGTCGAGGGCCGTCCCGAGGTCGCCGGCCGGGTCGAACCGCGCGAGCTCGAGCGGGTGGAAGAACCAGTCCGGGTAGCGCACCAGCAGGAAGTCGTCGGTCTCGACCGTGCGCGCCTGCTCGGGCACCCAGATCCAGGCGGCGCTCGCGGCCACCACCCGGGCGGCGTCGGGTGGTGTCGTCCGGGTCACGAACCCAGACTAGTGTCCGGAAGCGTCATCTCGACGCGCCGCGAGCGTCATCTCGAGGCGCCGCGAGCGTCATCTCGGCTGTCCGCGAGCGTCATCTCGGCTACTCGGTGGCGGCGAGCTGGCCGCAGGCGCCGTCGATCTCCGAGCCGCGGGTGTCGCGGACGGTGGTCGGGATGCCCTTGGCCTCGAGCCGGCGCACGAACTCGCGCTCGTCGGCCGGGTCGGAGGCCGTCCACTTGCTCCCCGGGGTCGGGTTCAGCGGGATCAGGTTGACGTGCACCCAGCCCCAGTCGCCGAACCCGTTGAGCACGTCGCCGAGCAGGTCGGCGCGCCAGGCCTGGTCGTTGATGCCGCGCATCATGGCGTACTCGATGGAGACGCGACGCTTGGTGACGCGGGCGTAGTCCCAGGCGGCCTCGACGGTCTCCGCGACCGAGGAGCGGGTGTTGATCGGGACCAGCTCGTTGCGCAGCTCGTCGTCGGGCGCGTGCAGGCTCAGGGCGAGCGTGCAGGCGATGCCCTCCTCGGTGAGCTGGCGGATCCGCGGGACCAGGCCGACGGTCGACACGGTGACGCCGCGCGCCGACATGCCCAGGCCCTCGGGCGCCGGCGAGGTGAGCCGGCGTACGGCGCCCACGACCGCCTTGTAGTTGGCCAGCGGCTCCCCCATGCCCATGAAGACCACGTTGGAGACCCGGCCCGGGCCGCCGGGGACCTCGCCACGCTGCAGCGACCGCGCCCCGGCGAGCACCTGCTCGACGATCTCCGCGGTCGACATGTTGCGCTGCAGGCCGCCCTGACCGGTGGCGCAGAACGGGCAGGCCATGCCGCAGCCGGCCTGGCTCGAGACGCACATCGTCACGCGACCCGGGTAGCGCATCAGCACCGACTCGACCAGCGCGCCGTCGAAGAGCTTCCACAGCGTCTTGCGGGTGGTGCCCTTGTCGGCCTCGAGGGTGCGCAGCGGCGTCATCAGCGTCGGCAGCAGCCCGGCGACCAGCGGCTCGCGCTGCGCGGCGGGCAGGTCGGTCATCAGCTCCGGGTCGTCGACCAGACGCGCGAAGTAGTGGTTCGAGAGCTGCTTGGCGCGGAAGCCGGGCAGCCCCTTCTCGGCGGCCAGGGCGACCCGCTCGTCGAGCGTCAGGTCGGCGAGGTGGCGCGGCGGCTTGGCGCGCCCGCGCGGCTCGTCGAAGACCAGCGGGAGGGCGGCACGACCGGCCGGCTCGGCGGGGGCCACGGCGGCGGCCGCCGGGACGGCAGGGGCGGAGGAGGGGGCGGTGTTCTCAGGCATGGCTCCCCCAGTGTCGCACCGCGACGGGCACCGGACCGAACCCGCGGCCCGGCCGGCTCAGCCCGTGCGGACCAGCACGAGCAGCACCAGCGCGGCCACCACGGCCATCACCACCGCGGTCGAGACCATCCCGAGCAGCAGGTAGAGCCCGAACCGGCGGGTCCGGGGCGCGATGCTCAGCCCGATCGGCACGACGAGCACGAGCAGCACGAACGGGAAGAGGGTCTCGGCGGTGTCGGTGTCGGTCAGGGTGCTGAGCAGGCCCGCGTACAGGCCCGGCACGACGATGATCGTGACGAGCCCGGTGAAGAAGCCGGCGAGCGCGGTGAAGGTGGGATGGTCGCGGTGCCACCACCGGGGCTCGGGTGAGGCGTCGTCGCCCTGCCCGACCGGGGTCGGGGTCGACGGCGCCTCGGCGGCGGACGGTGCGTCGGTCATCGGATGATCGTAGGCACCTCGGGCCCGGGAGCGTGCTCGGCGCTCCGGGGCGGGGTCACCCGGCTCAGAACACCGCGTAGTGCAGCAGCAGCCAGATCGGCGCGACCGTGGCCAGGATGGAGTCGAGCCGGTCCATCAGCCCGCCGTGCCCGGGGATCACCTGGCTCATGTCCTTGATCCCGAGGTCGCGCTTCATCACCGACTCGCACAGGTCGCCCAGGGTGGCCATCACGACCGCGATCAGGCCCAGGGCGATGCCGACCCACCAGTCGCCGTCGAGCAGCAGGACCACCAGCGCCACACCGGCGGCGGCCGTGAACACGAACGACCCGGCGAAGCCCTCCCAGGACTTCTTGGGCGAGATGACCGGGGCCATCGGGTGCTTGCCGAACAGCACGCCGGCGACGTAGCCGCCGATGTCGGAGGCGATGGTGACCACGATGAAGACGATGACGCCGGCGACGCCGTCGTCGCCGAGACCGTTGCCCGTCAGCCCGCCCTCGCGCAGCAGCAGGGCGACGAAGGAGCCGAGGAACGGCACGTAGACGACGGTGAAGACGGCTGCGGTGGCGTTCTGCACGTAGCCGTCGATGCCCCGTCGCAGCAGCCACAGCATCACCACGAGCGCGGTCACCGCGGTGGCCGTCACGAGCGCCTCGGCACCCCAGACGAAGGCCACCACCACCATGACGCCGCCGCCGACCATGATCGGCTGCTCGGGGATGTCGATGTCCTTGGCCAGGAGACCGCGGTGCAGCTCCCAGACCGCGACGACCACGGCGGCCACCACGACCAGCATGAAGACCGGCTTGACGAAGTACAGCGTGCCGCCGACCAGACCGAGCAGCAGCACCGCCGAGCCCACGGCCGCAGGCAGGTTGCGCCCGGCCCGGCCGTGGTCCTTGCGCTGCGCCGGGGTCGGGTGGGGCCGACCGGGCACCTGCTCGTCGGAGGGCGGGCCCGGGCTCGTCGGGGACGGGGAAGTGGGTGGGGTGCTCATCCCGGCGGCGGTCGCGTCGAGGTCCTCAGACCTCGATCAGCTCCGACTCCTTGGCCTTGAGCATCTCGTCGATGGCGTCGGTGTGCTTCTTGGTGACGCCGTCGAGCCGCTTCTCCGCGCCGGTCACGTCGTCCTTGCCGACCTCGCCGTCCTTCTCGAGCTTCTCGAGGTTCTGCTTGGCGGTGCGGCGCAGGTTGCGCACGGCCACCCGGCCGTCCTCGGCCTTGCCGCGCGCGACCTTGATGTACTCCTTGCGGCGCTCCTCGGTCAGCTCGGGGAACACGCAGCGGATCATCTTGCCGTCGTCGGCGGGGTTCACGCCGAGGTCGGAGTCGCGGATCGCGCGCTCGATGCCCTTCATGGCGCCCTGGTCGTAGGGCTGGATCAGGATGACCCGGGCCTCGGGGGCGGTGAAGGAGGCCAGCTGCTGCAGCGGCGTGGGCGAGCCGTAGTAGTCGACCAGGATCTTGCTGAACATGCTCGGGTGCGCCCGACCGGCACGGATCGCGGCGAAGTCCTCACGCGTCGCTTCGACCGACTTGACCATCTTGGCGTCGGCCTCGTTGAGGATGTCGTTGATCACGGGGAGCTCCTGGGGATCGGTGGTGCGGGGACGTACGGGTGCGACCGCGGCGCGTGACCGGGGTCAGCAGGGCATCAGCCGGGGTGCACCAACGTCCCGATCTTCTCACCCCGCACCGCCTTCAGGATCGCACCCTCGTCGGCCATGCCGAAGACGATCATCGGCAGCTTGTTCTCGCTGCACAGCGTGAAGGCCGTCTGGTCCATGATCTGCAGGCCGCGGCTGATCGCCTCGTCGTAGGTGAGCTCGTCGAACTTGGTGGCGCTCGGGTCCTTCTTGGGGTCCGCGGAGTAGATCCCGTCGACGCCGGACTTGTCGTAGAGCACGACCTCGCACCGGCTCTCGAGCGCGCGCTGGACCGCGACGGTGTCGGTGGAGAAGAACGGCATGCCCATCCCGGCACCGAAGATCACCACCCGCCCCTTCTCCATGTGCCGGATGGCGCGGCGGGGGACGTACGGCTCCGCGACCTGGCCCATGGTGATGGCGGTCTGGACCCGGGTGTCGACGCCCAGCTTCTCCAGGAAGTCCTGAAGGGCCAGGCAGTTCATGACGATCCCGAGCATGCCCATGTAGTCGGCCCGGACCCGGTCCATGCCGCGCTGCTGGAGCTCGGCGCCGCGGAAGAAGTTCCCGCCGCCGGTCACCACCGCGACCTGGGTCCCGGTCTGCACGACCTCGGCGATCTCGTGGGCGATCCGCTGCACGACGTCGGGGTCGATGCCGACCTTGCCGCCGCCGAAGACCTCGCCGGACAGCTTGAGCAGCACACGGTTGTATCCGGTCACGGCCGGGTCCTCCTGGGGGTGGAGCGGGCAGGGGCACACGAAGAGGCCGGTCCGATGAGTCGTCTCCTCCTCATCGGACCGGCCTCCTGCGTGTTCGCGCAACCTAGCCGATCAGGCGCCGACCTCGAAACGGGCGAACCGCTTCACGGTGGTGCCGGAGGCGTCCAGGACGGCCTGCACGCTCTTCTTGTTCTCGGTCACCGACGGCTGCTCGAGCAGCACGACGTCCTTGAAGAAGCCGTTGAGACGACCCTCGGTGATCTTGGCGATCGCCTGCTCGGGCTTGCCCTCCTCGCGGGAGGTGGCCTCGGCGATCTCGCGCTCCTTGGCCACGACGTCGGCCGGGACCTCGTCGCGGGTCAGGTACTGCGGACGCATCGCGGCGACCTGCATGGCGGCACCGCGAGCGGCGTCGGCGTCGCCGTCGTACTCGACCAGCACGCCCACGGCGGGGGGCAGGTCGGCGGCGCGGCGGTGCAGGTAGGTCACGACGGGGCCCTCGAAGTAGGCCACCCGGCCCAGCTCGATCTTCTCGCCGATGGTGATCGCGAGCTCCTCGACGACCTCCCCGACGGTCTTGCCGTCCAGCGGCACGGCCTTGACGGACTCGACGTCGCCGGCGTGGGCGGCCTCGACGGCCTCCGCGATGCGCTGGGCGGTCGCGACGAAGTCGTCGTTCTTGGCCACGAAGTCGGTCTCGCACTTGATCTCGACGAGCGCGCCACCGGAGGTGACGACGAGGCCGGCGGAGGCCTCGCGCTCGGCACCGCGCTTGGCGGCCTTGGCGGCGCCCTTGACGCGGAGCAGCTCGACGGCCTGGCCGTGGTCGCCCTCGGCCTCCTCGAGCGCCTTCTTGCAGTCCATCATCCCGGCGCCGGTCTGCTCGCGCAGCTTCTTGACGTCGGCCGCGGTGAAGCTTGCCATCTTCTCGTCTCCCTCGACTTCTCTACGTGCTACGTGACCGCACCACCCCGCCGCGCGGACGCGACGGGGTGGTTCGGTCGTACGGGTTCGTGCGGGTGAGGCTCAGGCCTCGGTGGTCGACGCCTCGGCGTCGGCGGGGGCCTCAGCAGCCTCGGCGGCGGGCGCCTCGGTCGCGGCGGGCGCCTCGGTCGCGGCAGGCGCCTCGGCGGTCTCGCCCTCGGCGGCCGGGGCCGGCGCGGCCGGGGTGGCCTCGGCGGCGGGAGCCGCGGCGGCGGCGGACTCGGCGGCCTCGGAGGAGGCACCCGTGCCCTCGGCGGCCGGGGTGGTCGCGGCGGCGTCGCCACCGGTCGCGGCCACGGCGGCCTTGTCGGCGTCACCGGCGAGCAGCTCGCGCTCCCACTCGGCCAGCGGCTCCTCGGTGGTGCCGGTGCCGGCGGACGCCTTGCCACCGGAGCGGGCCATCAGGCCCTCGGCGACGGCGTCGGCGATCACGCGGGTCAGCAGACCGACGGCGCGGATGGCGTCGTCGTTGCCCGGGATCGGGAAGTCGACCTCGTCGGGGTCGCAGTTGGTGTCGAGGATCCCGATGATCGGGATCTTCAGCTTGCGGCACTCCTCGACGGCGAGGTGCTCCTTCTTGGTGTCGACCACCCAGACCGCGGCGGGCACGCGGGTCATGTCGCGGATCCCGCCCAGGGTCTTGTCGAGCTTGTCGCGCTCCCGCTTCATCTGCAGGAGCTCCTTCTTGGTGCGGCTGGAGCCGGCCACGTCGTCGAAGTCGACGTCGTCGAGCTCCTTGAGGCGGTTGATCCGCTGGTGCACCGTCTGGAAGTTGGTGAGCATGCCGCCGAGCCAGCGCTGGTTGACGTAGGGCATGCCGACGCGCGTCGCCTGCTCGGCGATGGCCTCCTGGGCCTGCTTCTTCGTACCGACGAACATGATCGCGCCGCCGCGGGACACCGTCTCCTTGATGAAGGCGAACGAGGTGTCGATGTAGGACAGCGACTGCTGCAGGTCGATGATGTAGATGCCGTTGCGCTCGGTCATGATGAAGCGCTTCATCTTGGGGTTCCAGCGACGGGTCTGGTGCCCGAAGTGGACGCCGCTCTCGAGGAGCTGGCGCATGGTGACGACTGCCATGGTGATGTTCTCCTGTGTGGAGCGCACCCCGTGCGCCCGCCCTTGGCACAGGACGGACCGGGACGTGCTCCGGTCGTGTTCAGAGTTGATGCGCCCGGCTGGTGCCGGCCGCCCTGACGCCCACGTGCGACCCCACCCGTCCGACGCCTCGCGGCGAGCGGCTGGGACCTGGGGACCGACACCCACGGGAGGTCGGCGCTCCGGGGAGCACCGTCGTGGTCGGTGGACGTGCGAATTTCGGTCCGGGGACCGATCCGCTCCAGGGTAGTCCAGGCCCGCGCACGCGGCCAATCGGCCCGGGTCCGTCCACAGCGGCCCCAGACGGCGACCTGGTCCACCGGTCCCCCGTGGCGCGACCTCCCCCGCTCCCCCGGGCGCTGGGATGGGGCGGTGACCCCGACCCGGTACCGACACCTCGTCCCGCTGCTGCTCGCCCTGCTGCTGCTCGTGGCGTGCCCGTTGCCGGGGAGCGCGGCGGACGAGGTGCCCGTCGGCACCTGGCCGCTGCGCCCGCAGCCGACGGTGGTGCACCGCTTCGCGCCACCACCCACGCCCTACGCCGCCGGTCACCGCGGCGTCGACCTCGCCGCCGCGGCGGGCCAGCCGGTGCGCACCGCCCTGCCCGGCACCGTCACCTTCGCGGGCAGCATCGCGGGGCGCGGCGTCGTGGTGGTCGACCACGGGGCCACGCGCACCACCTACGAACCGGTGGACGCCTCGGTCCGGCCCGGGACGCAGGTGCGTGCCGGCGAGCCGGTGGGCCGGGTACGGCCCGGCCCGGCCTCCCACTGCTTCCCCGCGACCTGCCTGCACTGGGGCTGGATCGCCGGCGAGACCTACCTGGACCCGCTGCTGCTGGTGGGGGCCGGGCCGGTGCGCCTGCTCCCCCTCGAGGCACCTGCGGTCCGGGTCGGCACCTGGCCGTGGCCGCGAGCGATGACCGTCGGCTGATCCGGGCGCCCGGATCAGGCCCGGGGGTGCGCCTGCTGGTAGGCGCGGCGGAGCCGCTCGGTCGTCACGTGGGTGTAGCGCTGCGTCGTGGCCAGCGAGGAGTGCCCGAGGATCTCCTGCACCGACCTCAGGTCTGCGCCCCCCTCGAGCAGGTGCGTGGCTGCGGAGTGGCGAAGGCCGTGGGGGCCGATGTCCGGGGCGCCGGGCACCGTCGCCGCCTGCCGGTGCACCACGGTCCGCACCGCGCGCTGGTCGAGCCGCGCCCCGCGGGCGCCGAGGAACAGGGCGGCGCCGGACCCGGGGACCGCCAGCGCGGGACGCCCGCGCGTGAGCCAGTCCCGCAGGGCGGCAGCGGCGGGCCGGCCGTACGGCACGGACCGCTCCTTGCGGCCCTTGCCCAGGACCCTGACCAGGTCCCGGTCCCGGTCCAGGTCGTCGACGTCGAGCCCGACCAGCTCGCCGACCCGGATCCCGGTGGCGTAGAGCAGCTCCAGCAGCGCCGCGTCGCGCAGGCCCACCGGCGACGCGACGCCGTCGACGTCGGCGGCGTCCGCCACCGCAGAACGTGCCATGGCCTCCGCCTCGTCCGCGCGGAGCACGGCGGGAAGGGTGCGGTGCGGTCGCGGCGAGCCCAGGCTCGCGCCGACGTCGCCCGGCGTACGCCCGGTGCGCGCCAGCCATGCCGTCAGGACGCGCGCGGCGGTCGCCCGGCGCGCCAGCGTGGACCTGGAGAGGCCCTGGGACTGCTGCCTGGCGAGCCAGCTGCGCAGCGACCGCAGGTCGAGGTCGGTCGGGTCCGTCGCCCCACGACGGGCGGCGTGACCGAGCAGCCCGGCGACGTCGGCGAGGTAGGCCCGCACGGTGTGCGGGGTGAGGTCCCGCTCCGCGACCAGGTGCCGCTCGTAGTCGGCCAGGAGCTGCGCGAACGGCTCGGGGAGGGGCTCGTCGGGCCCGGGCGCGCTCATCGCGTCATGCTAGGCGGGCGGGGACCCCGGAGCCGTGAGGTCGACCGGCGGGCCGCGGCAGGGCCGGGACCGGGTCCGACCTCTCACCGGAGGTCGTCGCGTGCTGCAACGGTGAGCCGCCACCCCTCCGGAGCGGTCTCGACCAGGCCGGCCGCGGCCATCCTCCGCAGCGCCGAGCCGACCTCGAGCAGTCCCATGCCGGCGGCGCGCGCGACCTCGTCGGTGGGCGCCGGTCCCCCGGCCGGGACGCCGTCGAGCACCTGGCGCTCCCGCGCCGTGAGCCGGTCGCGACGGGTCGGCGCGGCCCGCGGCTCGGGGACCAGGCACTCCCCCGCAGCACCCACCAGCTCCAGGACGTCCTCGCCCGAGGTGACCAGGCTGGCCTCGCCGCGGCGCAGCAGCTGGTGCACGCCCTGGGACTGGACGCTGGTCACCGGCCCGGGCACCGCCATCACCACCCGCCGGAGCCGCTCCGCCCAGGTCGAGGTGTTCAGGGCCCCGCTGCGCACCGCCGCCTCGACGACCACCGTGCCCTGCGAGAGCGCCGCGATCAGGCGGTTGCGCGCCAGGAACCGGACCCGGGTCGGGTCGTCGGCGAGCGGCGCCTCCGAGACGACCGCCCCCTCCGCGGCGATGGCGGCCAGCAGCTGCCGGTGCGCCTTCGGGTAGTCCCGGTCGGTCCCGCAGGCCAGGACCGCGACGGTGGGTCCCTGGCCGACGAACGCGCCCCGGTGGGCGGCCTGGTCGATGCCGAAGGCCGCCCCGGAGACCACGACCCGGCCGGCCCTGGCGACCCGCACGGCGACGTCGGTGGCCACCTCGGTCCCGTAGGTCGTGGCCGAGCGGGACCCGACCACGGCGACCGAGGACTCCAGCGCCCGCAGGTCGAGCGGGCCGCGCACCCACAGCCCGAGCGGCGGCCCGCCGCGGGCGTGCAGCGCCGGCACGGACCGCAGGTCCTCCAGCGCGGTCGGCCACTCGTCGTCCCCGGGCACGACGAAGCGGATGCCGAGGCGGTCCGCCCTCTCCAGGTCGGCCTCCGGGTCGCACCCCCCGACCCGCCCGGACGCGTCGATCGCGAGCCCGTCCGGCGCGCCCTGGCTGCGCTGGTCGAGCAGCGCGTCGCGCAACCGGCAGGCGCCGAGCTCGGCCACGAGGTCGAGCAGCCGGGGGTCCCCGGGTTCGGTCAGCCGGCCGAGGGCGACCCGGGCCAGGCGTTCCTGCTCGTCGACGTGTCCCGGCACCGCGGCGGCGCTCACCTGGCCCGCCGCGACAGCGTCTCGACCAGCAGCGGCTGGCCGGAGCGCAGCCGGAGCGCGACCGCCACGTCGTCGGCCCCGGGTGGCCCGTCGGCGGCGCCGGCGGGCGCGGCCAGGTCGGCGACGGTGAGCGCGAGGCGGTGCACGCGGACGGCACCCCGGCGGGTCAGCCGGCCGGCGTAGACCGCGTCCTCGACCAGCCGCGACGCGTCGGCCCCGAGCGGCCACCGCTCGTTCAGCGCGGTCGCCGGCGCGTGCGCGTTGAGCCGCCAGGGGTCGTCGGCGAAGCGTCGGTCCTGCCGCTGCCGGGCCCCGGTGACCCGGGCCCGCACGGTGGCGGAGGACTCGTGGACGGCCATCGGGTCGCGCTCCGCGCCGAGGCGGGCCGGCTCGACGTGCCGCACCACGTCGATCCGGTCCTCGACCGGGCCGGCGACCCGCGCCCGGTAGTCGCGACGACGCACCTCCGAGCACGTGCAGCGGTTCTCGCGGGCCAGGACGCGGTACTCACCGCACGGGCACGGGTTGCACGCCAGCACGATCATGCAGCGCGCCGGCAGGCGCACCATCTCGTCGCGCCGCGCGATGCTCACCTCCCCCGGTCTCGAGGGGCTGCCGGAGCGCGTCGATGACGTCGGAGCGAAACAGGGGGAACTCGTCGAGGGACGAAACGCACCAGCCCGGTGCTACCGTCCGACCATACCGAGGAGCCCCGCCCATGCGCGCGATGAACCTACCCACCACCGACCCAGCCGCCCTGGAGGCCGAGATGGAAGCCCAGCCGGCCGGCACCCTGGCCCGCGTCGTCACCGCCGACGGCGAGCCCCTGACCGTCCGGCGCGTGCCCGGCGGGTGGTACCTGCCCGGCGACCTCGTGGTCGCGTCCGGGGACGTGGCCGGCGCCCTGCCCCGGGAGGTGTCGGTGCTCCTCGACCAGGACCAGCCCAGCGACGAGGGCCTGGCGATCCTCGCGGACCTCGACCCGGAGGGCGCCCGCGACGTGGCGACCTGGGCCGAGGCCCAGCACAGCGCGCGCCTCTCCGGGAAGAGCGGCGACCGGTGAAGCGGGCCGCGATCTACTGCCGGATCAGCCGTGACGCCGAGCAGGACGGGCTCGGGGTGGCGCGCCAGGAGGAGGACTGCCGCGCGATCGTCGAGCGCGAGGGGTGGAGCCTGGTCGAGCCGCCGTTCGTCGACAACGACATCTCGGCGAGCAGCCTGAGCAAGAAGCCGCGCCCGCAGTACGAGGCGATGCTCGACGCCGTCCGGGCGGGGCAGGTCGACGTGATCGTGGCGTACTCGAACTCGCGGCTCACGCGGCGGCCCGCGCAGTGGATCGAACTCATCGTCCTCGCCAACCAGGGCAAGATGCAGATCCAGACGGTGGCCTCCGGCTCCCACGACCTGACCACCGCGGACGGCCGCGCCGTGGCGATCACGGTGGCCGCGTGGGACGCCGCGGAGGCCGAGCGCACCGGGGAGCGGCTGCAGCGGAAGTTCCTAGAGAAGGCCCAGGCCGGCTCGGTCAACCAGGGCACCCGGCCGTTCGGCTGGGCAGAGGACAAGCGGCGGCTGCACCCCAAGGAGGGCCGGCTCCTCCGGGCCGCCGTCGAGGACGTCATCGACGGGGTGCCGCTGCGCGAGGTCGCCCGGCGCTGGAACGCCGCCGGGGTGACGACGACGCGGGGCAAGGAGTGGAACCACACCGCCGTCCGCCAGGTGCTGCGCAACCCGCGGCTCGCCGGGTGGCGCACGCACCAGGGCGGCCACGCCCGCGACGCCGGCGGGGAGCGCGTGCGCGGGGTGTGGACGCCGATGGTCGACCAGGCCACCTTCGACGCCCTCCAAGCAGCGCTCGACGGGCGGGCGCCGCGCACCCGGCGGGGGGCCCAGAAAACCCTCCTCTCCGGCGTCGCCCGCTGCGGCGAGTGCGGCGCCCGGATGCACGGCTACCGCACCCCCGCCGGGCACGCCTACGCCTGCAAGGTGGAGGGGTCCGGCCACAGCGTGACCATCGCCGGCCGGCAGACCGACGCGCTCGTCACGGCCGTCGTGGCCGGGCGGCTACGCACCGGGGACCTGACCGGCGCCACCGCCGCCCCCGCCGCCTGGCCGGGCGAGGCCCGCCTCGCGGCGATCCCGGGCCAGGTGAAGGAGTTGATGACCGCGTTCCAGGGCGGCGTGCTCTCCGCCGCCGTGGTCTTCCCCCAGGTGCAGGCGCTGGAGGCCGAGCAGGGCCGCCTGGAGGCCGAGCGGCCGGCCGCCGCGCCCCGGCCGGTGACGGCGTCGCCCGACGACTTCCCCGACCTCGACCTGGACCGCCGGCGGGCGGTCGTGGACACGGTCGTCGAGGCCGTCGTCGTGGCGAGGGCTCCGTCCAGGGGCACCCGCTTCTCAGACGACCGGCTGCAGGTCGTCTGGCGGGCGTGATCGGACAGACCTGTCGGGACAGATCATCGCGAGCCACCAGCGCCGGCCCCCGGCGAGGTGCATGCGCCTGCCACTACCGTGACCCAGCACCATCACCGAAGTCCGCATGCGCACCGCAGGAGCAGCGAAGTGACCGCGACCAACGACGCCCGTGCCCTCCACGACCTCCTCTCCAGGGCTATCGAGATGAGCGACACCGTCGAGAACTCCTGGGGCGCGATGCTCGCGGTGGAGGCCACCTCCCGCGAGTTCACCCGCCGGCACGCGGAGGTGGTCGGCCTGTACACCGGGACCCTGGCCCTCATCGAGTCCCTGCCCGAGGCGGCACGGGAGAGGGCCGCGCGGTACGACCGAAAGTGGTGGACGGCGATCGTGGCGCCCCGCGTCACGTGGCACCAGAACACAGCGATGGTCAGCGTCGTGGACCGCCCCGCCCTCGACCAACTCGCCTCGTTCGCCGACCTCGTCGAGGCTCGCCTGGAGAACTCGCTGGCCGTGCCAGGGAGCACAGACCTGACCGAGTTGCGGGCGGTCGTGGACGAGTGGCTCGTCGCCCTGGCCGAAGAGAAGGACCTGCCGGCCGAGTTGCGGAGCGGCCTGATCAGGACGCTGACGCACGTGGTCTGGCTGATCGACAACGTGGACCTCTTCGGCGTCGGCCGGGTGGCCGCGGCCGCCACTGAGGTGGTCGGCGAGGTGGCCGTGGTCGGGCAGCGGCTTCCGCCGGCGACTCGGGGAGAGTGGGTCGAGCGGGGGAAGAAACTGATCCGCGTCCTCGTCCTCCTCGGCGGGATCGCCTCCGGAGTGGACGTCAGTCTCGCTCTGACCGCTGGTGCCGTAGGCGTGGCGGGCGAGTTGCTAGGGGGTCTCGCGGCCGACCCCGGCGTGGAGGCACCCGGCCCGGCAGACTCCCCCGGAAGCCTGGAGACGTAAACACCTCGACATCCGTAGAGCGCGCAGCGGCGTCCCGGAGCAACCGGCTACCGCCTCGACTCGGCCCATGCCGCGAGGTCGGTGACCGTGGCCCCGTCGGCCGGCGGCCCGAGCACGTCCGCCGGCTCCGCGCCGGGCCAGCGCCCGAGGGCCATCATCAGGTCGTCGAGGGCCCCGGGCACCGACCCCATGTCGTGGACGCCGCCCTCGTCGGTGACGACCAGGGCGCCGCCGTCCAGCGCGGCGTCCGGCTCGGCCGGGTCCCGGTACGCGACGACCCACACTCCGTAGCGCGCGCTCCGCGACGCCCCCGAGGCGCGCAGGCGGACGCCCTGCTCCCGCAGGTGCTCGTCGGCGCGCCGCTTCGCCTCTTGGTGGCTCGTCACAAGTCCAACCATGCCCAGGGCGCCGCACCCCCCGCCTCCGGATCTCCACAGGTTCGGGGTGCCCGGTCCCGATTAGATCCGCGTCTTCACGAAGTCGGTGAAGCGGCCGGTGTCCGCGTAGTAGTTCGGGTAGGCGTCACGCAGTTGGCCGATCTTCGCGATGTTGATGAGCACCGCGTCCAGGTTGTCGTCGTCCAGCGCCTCCAACTCCGTCAGGCGGGCCTCTGCCGCCGCCAGGGTCTCGAAGACCGTGACCGTCAGCCGGCCCTCCCGGCGCCGCAGTTCGAGGGTCAGCGTGTTGCGCCGGTCCGTCCTGGCGTGCTCGCCCACGATCGCCGCGTAGCCACGCAGGCGCCTCAGGACGCCCACGTCCGCCTCCAGACGCGCCAACTCGGCCGCCATCTCCTCGGCCGACCCCTCGGCGCCGGGCACCGGGGCGGTCCCCTCCTCGCGCGCCATGAGGGAACTGACCAGGACGAAGAACCGTAGGACGTCCGGGTCGCCCTTGCCGTACTTCAGCTCGCTGCCCGAGAACAGGTCCATCGTCTCGACCGCGGTGGCCCAGGCGTGCTGCAACTGCGTCCGCACCTGCAGTTCGATCCTCAGGCCGTGGTATTTGGGTTTTGAGGCCCCGTACTCGTAGACCAGGTGGACGCCCCGGTAGCCGGAGTCGCGCGGCCCCGGGTCGTCGCGCAGGTAGCCGTAGACGCGCTTGACTCGATTCTGGCTCCGCGGCAGGTCGACCAGGACGCCCACCAACTCGTCCACCTCGGCGATGGTCTCGACGACGACCCGGCAGCCGCCTAGGTCGTGCATCGTCGTCACGCTCATCGTCGGGTGGCGGCGCAGTTTGTCGAGGAGGGTCGGCAGGCGCTTCCGGCGCTCCGCGACGACGGCGTCCGGGTTCACGGCGAGCGCCCGCTGCCGCACGGTCACGGTCACCGCGTTCAGCGGGAACGCGTGGGCGAGGCGGTAGTTGCTCAGGACGTCCCGCGCGGCCTGGATCTCCTCGGCCGTGCCCGTGCCCCTGCCGATCGTCCGGCTGGCCCGCTGGACCGCCTTGTTCGAGTGCTCGGGCACCACCCACCTCTTCATGGCCGCGACCGTACCCAGCGCCGCCGACAGGCGTCGCTCAGTTACGAAGGGGAAGAGCAAAGGCATAGCGAGAGCGGCGACCGGGAAACCGGAAACCGATCGAGGCCCCCTACCCCGCGGCGCGCGCCCGGGGCCCGGCGGGCACACGTGCCGTCGCCCTCGTGGACGCGCGTCGTCGCCCCTGGGGGCCCTGCCCACCTGGGTCGAGGGGCCAAAGACCGGGGCGCCCACGCGCCTGCCCACGCCCCAGGTGGGTCGCTCCCCTCCCAGGCGACAAGCCTGGGCCTGAGGAGGACGCGCGCCCCAACGTCGCGCGCCCTCCCCTGGGTTGACCCGCCTGGTCTGCCTGCCCTCGCGCGCCCCCAGGGGTGGTCCAGCACCGGGCCAGGGCGAGTTGCCCACCACCGCGGGGAGCCGCACCCGGACGAGTCGGCAGGCGGTAGCGGCCCGCCATCGACAAGCGGCCGCATCGCCCACCGCCTCAAGCGTTCGCCGGGGCCAAGCGGCCGGCACCCCATCTCGCGGCCGCAGTGCCTGAATCTCGCCCGTGGCGCCGACAGGCTACCGACCGGCAGCCTGCGGCCTAGACGTGCCGCCGAGGCGCACGGCGTCGACCTCCCTTGGTGTGGCCGCGGCCCAGTCACCGACGTAGTTGAGGAAGGAGTTGCGCTCCGAGATGCCGGCCACCCGGAAGGGTTCGCCGGCGTTGTCCAAAGTGATGGTTCCCTCGCGCTGGCCGTCGGCCCACGAGACCTCAAGGTCGAATTCGTAGGCGCCAGTGCCGTCGTAGAAAACGGTCACCCCGTAGTTGTCCGGCGAACCAACCGGGACAGTGCGCGGGAAAGCCTCCGGATCGTAGGGCGTAAGGGTGGGTGTCCGTCCGAGGGTCGGCGAGATGGTGCCACCTTCCGGCATATCCTCCTCCAACTGAAAGCCGAGGGGGACGGACGCGACCGGTCCCCCACCGCAGTCCAGGACCCAGAGAAAGTGCGCGCTTGTACTTGGCGCCTCGATGGCCTGCAGATGGACGATGTCGACGTCGGTCACGACTGCCGACTCCGTCGCACCTTGAACCAAGATGTCGACGAGCAGCGGGGTAGCTGGAATCGCCGGAACTTCCTCGTCCAAGGCACGTGCTTCTAACCAGGTCTTCGGCAGCGAGTCCCCCGACTCTGGGCTGACCCAGCCGCCACTGCCACGGCAGAAGTCGACCGGGTCGACGCGCTCAGCCGTGGCGACAACCGCCGGAGACTCTACCGCCGGCGACTCACTCTGGAACTGGTCCATGACGTAGCCGGGCAACCGCTCGACACCGCCTGAGATCCAGTCCGCCACACCGACGAGCACCGCTGCTCCGACAAAAGCGGCAACAGCGTTCTTGGGCGTTACAACCTTCTTCTCGGGCTCAGTTGGCTTGTCAGCCTTCTTCTTCTTGCCATTCCCCATCAGGACCCCCACGTCGATGTTCTGGGAGTTTACCGACGGAGACTCGTCTTGCACCTGTCAGCGAGGTCAGCGTTCGCCGACGCCGTCGGCCCCTAGGCGCCCAGGAACCGCCCGCTCCCTCGGTCGCGGTGGGGCCCGCCGCCGGGCGGCGCGGGGTCGCCGAAGTCGTACGGGGGCAGGGCGCGCAGGGCCCGTCGGACGGTGACCACGCTGACACGGAACTCGGCCGCCAACTGGTCCAGCCTGGGCCGCTCGGCCAGCGGCCGTGACCGTCGCCGCCGCAGCGACCGGACCTCCGCCGGCGTGAGCGCGGGCGGGCGTCCGCGGGGCCGTGGCGGCGCGTCGGCGGCGGGCGCCGGCGTGCGCCGGGCGGGTGCGGCGGCGGGCGCGCCCAGGGCGGCGAGGAGGCGGTCGAGGTCGGCACTCACGGGGCCCGCCGGGGGGCCCGCTGGCGGGGGACGTCTGGGCGGGGACGTCCACCCCCAGTCGCACGCGCGCGCCGGCCGGCCCCGGCGGCCGCCCCTGCCCGCGAGCACGAAACGTAAAGAAAAGAGAGAGACCCTGGATTTATTTTGCGCGCGCGAGAGCGCGGCTGGAGGGGGACGTCCCACCTGTCCCCCTCCAACCGGCTCACGCCCCCTCCCCGGGGTAGAGCCGGGTCGCCGGCTTCCCGCGGACGGTGACCTCGGCGAGCCGCACCTGGCCGCCCGCGACGAGCGGGCCGGGGTCCTCTGGGGTCCCGACGAGCCGCTCGACCAGGTCGCGGGAGCGCCGCAGGTCGCGGCGTAGGTCCGCCCAGGACAGCCCGTCCTCGCCGGCCTCCGCGACCCGGCTCAGGACCTTGACGGCCACGGCGTCGCGCCGCTGGCGGTCCTCGGCGACGAAGTCCTCCTCCGCGACCCGCGTGTGCCCGCGCATCCGCCCCTCGGCGGCCGCCTGGCGCTCCCTGGACGACGAGAGCGACGCCCGGCACGCGGCGATCGCCTCCTCGGTCCACTCCCCCGCGACCACCCCCGCCAGCCGCCACCACCGGTCGGTGATCGCCGCCTCGCCGTGCAGCACCGCGAGCAGCGCGGCGACCTTCAGCCGGGTCAGCCGGGCGTGCCCGTCGACCCGGCCCTCGGCCGCGTCCTCCCCACGGGCCGCGGCGCGCGCCTGCCGCCGGATCTCCGCCCGCAGGTGCTCCGGGTACTCGACCTCGGCCGGCCACGCGGCCGGCGGCCGCCAGTCCAGCGGCCCTGGCCAGTCGACGTCCTCGTCCGGGATTGTCGGGTCCACCGTGAGCGCCCAGACGAACCGCTGCGGGGTGCCGGCGCCGACGTCGTAGGCGCTGAGCAGCACCTCGCTGGCGACCGGCTGGACGCCCGCGACCAGCGCGGCGCGGTAGGCCCCGGCCGGGACGTGGCGCCGCCGGGCGGCGTCCGCGTTCTCCGTGCCGAGCATCCCGCCGGTGAGGAGGGACCGCAGGACGGGCCCGAGCGTGGCCCCGGACCGGCCGTCCTTCGTCGCGCCCAACTGCCCGATCTCGTCGACGTAGAACAGCCGCCGGGGGTCGGCAACGACGGGCCGCGTCTTCCCGCCCGCGCCGTCGTCCTGCGCCCTGCCCTCCAGGTAGGTCTCGATCAGCCCCTCGCCGGACCCCGGGACGCGCTCGATGCGCCGCTGGCCCTCGCCCGCCAGGCCGAGGAGTTCCCGGGAGACGTCGAACATCGCCGTCTTGCCGCCCCCGGACCCGCCGACGAGCGCGGCGCCGATGTTCAGCGCCGCGCGGGAGCCGACCACGGGCGGCAGGGCGGTGCCGAGCGGGACCTCCGCGGCGAGCCGCACCAGGGTGCAGACCAGCAGCCCGCGGGAGCCGAGCATGCGCGAGTGCGCCGCCTGCCGCACGTGGCGCAGGACCGGGGTGGCGTCGAAGACGGGGTCGAGCCAGGGCGGGGAGGGGACGCCGTCCGCGGCCGCCTTGTCCACGATCCCGTCGCGCCACTTGCCCCGGCACTTCGGGTCGGCGGCGATCACGCCGGGCAGGCGCTCGTCGTGCTCCGCCTCGGCGTCGTCCTCGTCCAGGGCGGTCCAGGGCGCCGCGGCCAACTTGGCCACGGTCCAGGCCCAGTCACGGGCCAGTCCCTCCCACCCGCGCCCCTGGGCGTCGCGCTCGCCGTCGGGCCACTCGGCCGCCCCGGCGAGCCGCACGCCCCAGTCGAAGAGCGTCGCCTCGACGTGTCGGTCGGCGGCGGCGCGCTGCTCCCGGGTCAGGTCGGCGTAGTCCGGGCCGTCGTAAGCCTCCAGCGCGCCGGCGTCGGCCCGGGCGCGGGGCGCCCGCACCAGGGCCGCCAGGGCCGCCCCTGTGTCGTCGCCGCCGAGGACGGCCAGGTCCGCGAGGTAGGGCGCCACCTCCCACCTGTAGGCCACCACCTCGCCGGTGGCCTTGCTCAGCTTCTCGGTCGGCGCGAGGAAGAGGAACCCGTGGCCGCCGCCGTCGACCCCGGCCTTCACGTCCACCCCGGGCAGCACCCCGTCGCGCGAGGGCACGCCCAGGCTCGCCACGAGGTCGTGGGTGCCGCCGGAGGGCGTGCGCTGCCGGCCGTAGGGGGTGGGCGGGGTGCCCAGCGCCGAGAGGTCGCCGCCCTTGTGCGCGTCCACGTCGAGCCCGTCCACCAGGTGGCCCATGACGGCGCAGACCGCCATGCCTGGCTCCCAGCGGTCCAGGACGGCCGGGTCCGGCCACGGTGCGGTGCCAGGCACGAGGCAGCGTGTACCCGCCGCAGTCGTTCGCGCCGCTGAGCGGGAACCCCGCGGCCCTCTTCGCGAGGAACACCGGCACGCCGTGCTCGGCCAGGTGGCGGGCGTGGGCCAGCCCCGCGGCCTGCTCGTCCGTCGGGTCAGTCATCGTCGCTCGTCCTCTCGTCGCGCGCCCGGCGCGTGTCGTTCGCGGCGTGGCGCCGCAGGAGCCGCTCGACCTCGAAGCGCGGGGCCTCGGGGTTCGTCGGTGAGCCGCTGATCGTCGCGACGTAGGACCCGTCGTGGGCGCGCACCTTGTAGTGCCCGCTGGCCCCGTACTCGGCGGTGTAGCCCAGGCGCTCCCAGCGCCGGAACCAGCGCAGGCGCCGCCGCCGGGCGCTCACGTCGACACCCCGCTGGAGATCTCGACCTGCAGGGCGCCTGGGTGCCAGCCCTGGCGGGCCACCGCCACGCCCAGGCCGTGGAGGCCGGCGGTGGCCGAGAATGGCACGTACGGGTGCGCGACGAGGAGTCGCAGCCCGTCCGCGCCGGTCCAGCACGTCACGTGGTCGAGCCAGGCCGGCCGGCAGCCGCCGTGGTCCTCGCGGCACACCCCGTCGCGCACCCAGCACAGGCACCAGCACCCGTCCCACAGTCGGAGGCCGCGGGCCTCGGCCCAGGCGACCATGTCCCGCCGCACCCCGAGGTAGCGGCGGGGGCCGTCGTAGGGCCAGTCCAGGGCCTGCGCCCACTCACCGCGGCGGCGCCGGGGCGACGGCGCCAGCCCGACGCTGGGCCCGCGCCGGTCCAGGTCCTCGACCAGCGCGCGGTCGTCCTCGGTGGCGTGGCGGCCGCACACCCAGCGCTCGCCGGGCGCCAGCATCGGGGCGCCCGGGCAGCAGGTGCTCACCGGTCGCCCCCGTCGGCCAGCAGCCGGGCGAGCCGGGCGCGCTGGTCGTCCGAGAGCGGCGGCGCGTCGCGCAGCGTCCTCTCGACGAAGTCCTCGATCCGCGCCGCGGCGAGGTTGGCCCTTGCGGCGACGAGGGTGGCCCGCTCGGCGGGCTTCTTGCAGGCGTTGGCGTAGTCGATGACCGCCCGGCTCACGGTCGGGTTCTTGCTTGCCACTTGTTGCTCCTCTGGAACTCGTCCTACGTTCCAAGGGGCCCAGGGGCTGCCCCGCTCTCCACCTGCGGTTTGACCTGGTTCCAAGGGGGCCGGCGGCCCCAGCCGGGCGTCCGTAGGCCCGGTTGCTCTTCCTGTGCTCGCGTGCGGTGTGGTGCTCGCAGCCCCTTCGCATCAGGGCGCCCGCCGGCCGCCCCCGGTGGAGGAGAGCGACCTACGTCAATGTTCGTGCCTTCGTGATGCATCGGGACCGGCGCGGGGGCGCCCCGACGTCCTGACTGCTAGAGCGTTCGGGGGCCTGACCTGCACCGACGCGGCCTCGCCGCCCACTGAGATTTGTCGCGATCCTCGACCCCGCGGGGCCGCCGACCCTGCGTCTCCCGCCGGCCGGGCGACACCCGGGCACCCGGCGGCGCCCCGGGGTCGGCAGCGGGCCACCTCGGGCCACCTGGGGCCCGGGTGGCCCACCCACCGGCCCTACCGCCGGCGCACCATCCGCGCGAGCCGGTCCGCCGCGGCGGCCTCGCGGCCGCCCGCCGCCACGCCGGCGCGCGCCGGGACGGCCGTCCGGTCGCGGCGCGGGCGCGGCCCGCGCACCATCTCCCGGGCGTTCGAGACGAAGCCCGTGCCGAACGACACCTGGGCCATCAGCCAGTGCGCCGCGAGGGCGATCGCGACCACCTGGTCGTCGTGCTTGCCGCTGTGGTGGTCGATCCGGGAGCGGCCGCCAGGGGTCGTCCGCAGCACCACCGTGCCCAACTCCTCCACCAGCGCGGGCAGGTCCGGCACGGTGATCCGCCGCTCCCCGAACAGGCGCGACACCAGGGCCGCGAGCCGGTCCACCGACGCCTCGCTGAACACGTACTCCTCCACTGCGAGGCCGTCCTCCCCCAGCCGCTGGGACAGCATCTCCCCCTTCGCGGGGTCCATCCGCACGTGCGCGTGGCCGTACTCCGCCTGCAGCCTGCGGATCGCGGCCTCGACCGTCTCCAGCCGCACCGGGCTGAGCCTGGTCGGCAGCCACCTCTCGACGTGGTCCACCACGACGGCGTCGCCCTCGCGGTGCGCCACGGCCACCACGGAGGCGTCGACCTTGCGGCCGAGGTCCACCCCGATCGCGTACCGGTGGGCCGGGTCGTACGGCCGCGACTTCACCCCGCGGGCGACCGACGCCGTCAGGTCGTCGGCGCCCACGAGCGCGTTCTCGGCGGCCGCGAACTCGTTGAGGATGTACCAGGAGTACGCCGCGTCGCTGAGCGCCCCGCGCTGCCGGGCGACGTCGACCTCCGACCACCACGGGCACGGCCCCTGCATGTACGAGAACCGCCAGTCGGTGCCCGTGCGGGCGGACCTCACCACGTCGTGGGTCCAGTTGCCCGGGTCCCCCGCGCTGCTGATCACCAACAGCCGGCTGTCGGGCCGCTTCGGCATCGACGACACCACCGCCTGCCAGAGCAGCCGCGGACCGCGGCGGTCCGGCCACGCGCAGAACTCGTCGACCACCACGAGCCAGGGCGTGTGCCCCAGCGCGGACGGCGCGTCCGACGTCTCGACCGTGAGGAACGCCTGGGTCGCGATGTTGGTCACCCGGTCGCCGGTGACCCTCAGGTCCTCCGGCAGCGCCTTCGCCAGGTGGCCCAGCTTCTCCATCATCAGCGCGGCCTGGTCCTTGTCCACCGCGTACACCAGCGACCGGCTGTTCGGCGGCTGGATGGTCAGCAGGCAGGCCAGCGCGACCAGGGAGGCGTCCTGCGTCTTCGAGCCCCCGCGCGGCCGGAGCCACATGTGCCACGACCCCGGCTCCATGATGACGGCGCGGGCGTCCTCGACCTGGCGCTCGGTCGCCACGTTCCCCCACGGGACGGCGCGGGTGGCCGGGCCAGTGTCGACCCGGAACGCGTACAGCAGGGCGAGCGCGTCGGCGGGCTCCGGGGCGCTCACAGCGCCTCGGAGACGGCGACGTAGACCGCGGCCAGGGTGCGCGGCGGCGGGGCGACGTCGAGCATGCGGCCCATCGCCTCCAGGCATCGCGCGCACGGGTCGCCGATCGCGCGGTCGTCGGGCACGGTCAGGAACGCCTGGACCCTGCCGAGGCATGCGGGGTCCCCGCACAGGGCGCTCACCGGGCCGCCCCCTCGGCCAGCGCGGCGACCTGGGCGCGGAGGTCGGCCACCTGCGCCTCCACCGACCCCGGGGCGGGGCCCTCGCGGCGCGGCGCGACCCACGCCCACGGCTCGCCCGGCGGCGCGTCCGTGGCCGCCCAGGCGGTCAGGCCGGGGACCCGCGTCGCCTCGGTCCAGCGCTGCCCCCGGGACTCCGAGTAGGCCCGCTCGACCAGCGTCGGGCCGACCGCGCCGACGGCCTCGAGCACCGCCGCGCAGCCCGCGCACAGGTGCCCGGTCAGCGTCCCCCGGCCGCGGGCCAGCGCGGCGGTCGTCACCGGGCGCCACGAGGTCGAGGCGCCGACTCCGCACACCAGGCAGGCCGGCGGCCCGGACGGAGGGGGCGACTCCCCCGCCGGCCCGCCGCCGGCCTCCGCCGCCCGCCGCCCCTGGGCGCGGTCGCGGGCGCGCCCCAGGGCGGCCCGCGTCTGGCGCGAGACGTGCCCCCAGGGCGCCCGCTGGGGCGCCCTGTACCCCGAGGACAGCGGGTCGCCCGGGTCGCCGTAGAGCAGGCCGTCGAGCGCGCCGTCCTCGTCCAGCAGCGCCTCGCGGAGGTGCGGGTCGTCCTCGTCGGCCCCGAGCAGCCGGGCCGCGGCCCGGAGCGCGGCCCCGGGGCGGGCGGGGTCGAGCGTCATGCACGCGGCGCACACGGCGGCGTCCAGGTCCAGGCGGGCACGGCCGGCCGCGGGCGCGGTGCCCAGGTCGGCGGGCACGCCGCAGAACGAGCAGGCGGCCCTCACCGTAGGGCCCCTGTAAGGAGGGCGGTCGCCTCGGCGGTCAGCGTGGCCGCGCGGGCCACGGCCAGGTCGCGCCGGGCGGCCGCGAGGGCCTCGGCGTCCCCGGGCCGCCAGCGGCGGACTGCGGCCAGGCGGGCGTGCGCCGCGCGGACGGTGGGGGGTGTGGTCATCGACGTCTGTCCTTCTCAGTAGGAGCGTCGGATCTCCCCCTCCCCCAATCATCCCCCGGCTTCGGCGGATGCCCGCGCCCCCGGGCATCTGGCGGCACAGCCAGAACTACCTCGGTTGCGCCACCTGGGCAGTACCGACATACCGGCAGCCTCGCGGTCACCCCGCTTCGGGGGAGGCGCAGACGCGGCGGCGAGAATTGAAGAGCGCCGCTAGCGTGATTTCGCGGCTGCCCTAGAAAGCGCTTATCCTGCCGCCACGCGACTGCAAACTGCGGTGGTGGCATGGGGGGCAAAAGTGTTCGTAGTTGGCCGTAACAAGTTCACTCTCGGCGCCGGACGGTTGTTTCTGGTCGCGACCATGCTCGCGTTCCTGTCGGCGTTCGCCGTGGTTGCTACCAACTCCGCCGCCGTGGCAGCGGATTCAGCGACGATCGCGGGCACGCTGACCCGAACGTCGGGCGCCGGCTCGCCCTCGACAACAGTCGCGGTCACCCGCCCGGACGGGACGATGGTTGCCTCGACCTCCACCGCTGGCGACGGCACCTACAGCGTTGGCTCCCTACCCGCTGGCGACTACCGCCTGAAGTTCACCGGTACCGGACTCATAACCCAGTGGTACGGGGGCGGCGAGGACATAGCGAGTGGCACCATCGTCACAGTCGGCGACGGTGAATCGGCCACGGCCCCCGCCGTAATCCGCCAAGGCGGCGTGATCACCGGCAGCATGCTGAACGCGGACGGAACGACTTTCTCGGCGACCGTGACGGCTCAGGGGCCTTACCAGGGTGCCCCTGCGGCTACCACCCGCGGCTCGTACACGCTCCGCCTCAATACCGAAGAGCCCGTGAAGGTTCGGGCGGACCTAAACGACACACGCAAGTTCGACATCTGGGCAGGCGAGGCGTTCTCAGAGGAGACTAGTCCCGCAGTTCAGGTTGATGCCGAGCAGACTCTTTCCGGAATTGACCTCCGTTATCCGGAAGTCGGCCGATTGCTCGGAAAGGTGACCAATTCCTTCGACGCTCCACTAGATGGCTCGGCGCAAGCCTACGCGCTTGACCGCGGGCAGGTGGTGCCGCTCTCGAACAGCGAGAGCAGGGCAGGCAAGACACAGGACTATTCCCTCACCGTGCCCGCCAACGTGCCAGTGACAGTCAAGAGCGAGCCCATGCGGAACAACTTCGGCGAGGCATACGAAGGGGCATTCCTTGGGGGCGGTGCCCTCCCGGAAGACGCCACGTTCCTGACGGTAGCGAAGGATGAGGCGCGCTACGGCGTCGATGTTGCCCTGCAAGGGGGAAAAGCGATTAGCGGTTATGTGACGGACCAGAGCGATGTGGCCATTGAGGGCGTAACTGTGACTGCCTTTCAAGGCTCCCGCGTCGTTTCCCGCGGGACGACCTCCGCGTCGGGGTACTACATACTTCCAGGCATCGGGTACATAAGCCTTGGAGATGTTCAGGTCCGCTTCACCGGCGAGACTATCGTCGAACAATGGTATGCAGGTGCGGCGACGCAGAGTGAAGCGACCACCGTGACCACTTTCGGATCCTTCGGTTCAAATAAGAACGTCGCACTCGAATACCTCCCTGAGTACCGACTCGTCAACGTCGCCCCTCCCACGATCGCCGGGAGTGTCACGCCGTCGGGCTGGGTCGAGGCGGTGCCTGGCGAGTGGAACAAGAAACCGACGTCGCGCGAGTTCTCTTGGTACTGCGACGGCGTCTACACCTACAACGGCGGTACGACGTGGAGCGTCGGCGACCGGGGATGCCGGGAGATCAGCGTCCGGGAGGTTGCCCGCCTCCCCGGGCACCAGAGCGGTGTCGCCTTCTCCGCACCCGTTGCGGTAACGGCAAAGTCGGAACTGCAAGTTTCCGCTCGCGAGCGCGTCGGCAAGGTGATTCTCAAGAGCCGCGTCACGACGCCAGGGGTACGGAACCCAGGCGGCACGCTGCGAATCCTCCGCGGCACGAAGCAACTGGCGAAGTACCGCATTACCTCGACGCCCGCGACGATGTCCTACGCGTACCGGGGTCGGCGTGGCCCACAGACCTTCGTCGTCAAGTACTCCGGCAGCGACACCGCCACAGCGGCTTCAAAGAAGGTGCGCGCGGTCGTCCGCTAGGGCACCTGGACCCGGCCGGCGCCCCCGGGCAGGTGAAGTTGTGACGAGCCTCCAACCCTCGCGCCTTCGCCGGCGGGGCTCGGGCCGCGTTGCCAAGAGGTGGGCGGTGCTGTCGCTAGACGGGTAGGCGTTTCGACTGAAGGCGCTAGGGCGGGAGACAAACGGGTTAAGATATGTCGTACAGGAACAGGACACCGCCGTGGCAGCGACTGATCTCCCCGGGACGGACCTGCCCCGACCCGCCCCCGATCAGGGCGCTCTTGCTGGCGTCGTGGTGCGGGGCGGCGTACGGCGGGTCGACCATCAGGCCCGTGGCCGGGTCCAGGGTGCCGGCCAGGCTGTGGATCGCGGTGAGCTCGAGCGACTCCGCCGCGCTGAGCGGAGGCAGCAGCGACGGGATCCGTTCGGCGATGCTGGTCTTGCCGGCCCCCTTGGGGCCGGACAGCATCAGGTGGTGGCCACCGGCGGCGGCGACCTCCACGGCGTACTTGGCGTCCTCGATGCCGCGGAGGTCGGCGAGGTCGAGGGCCTCCATCCGCTCCTCGCCGCGCCACGACAGGAGCCGTGAGCCCGACATCGCGGCGACCGGGGCCGCCTCGGGGACGGGGTCTCCCCGCAGCTCGGCGACCACCTGGGACAGGGAGCGCAGGCCGAGCACGCTCATCCCGGGCACCATCGCCGCCTCCTGCGCCTGAGGCTCCGGGACCACGACCCGACGCACCCCGCGCTCGGCGGCCGCCAGGACCATCGGCAGGACCCCGGTGACCGGGCGCAGCTGGCCGGCGAGCGTCAGCTCCCCGATGAACGCGGTCGCCGCGAGCCCCGCACGCGGGAGCTTGTCGTCGGCGGCCAGCACCGAGACGGCGATCGCGAGGTCGAAGTGGGTGCCGCGCTTGTGCAGGTCGGCCGGCGAGAGCAGCACGGTGATCCGCTTGGTCGAGGGCCACGGGAGCTCGGAGTTGATCACCGCCATCCGGCAGCGGTCCCGCGCCTCGTTCAGCGAGGCGTCCGGACGGCCGACCAGGGTGGTCCCCACGAGGCCGGGCGAGACGTCGGCCTGGACGTCGATGAGGTGGCCGACCGCGCCGTGCAGCGAGACGGTGCGGGCCGTGGCGAACGGCATCAGACCACGCCGCGGACGTGCTCGACCTGCGCGGCGCCACGCGGGCCGCGCAGCACCGCCACGACGTCGACCCTGACCTCGGGCGGGTGCACGCCGCGCTCCTCGCGCCACCGCTCGGCCAGCCGGGCCAGGCGCTCCAGCTTGACCACCCCGACCGCCTCCTGCGGCGACCCGCACACCAGGCTCGACCGGGTCTTGACCTCGCACACCACCAGGGCCGGACCGTCCTTCAAGACGAGGTCGATCTCCCCCTCGCTGCACCGCCAGTTGCGGTCCAGCAGGACCATCCCCTGCTCCACCAGGTGTCGCAGGGCCACCTGCTCGCCGTAGGCACCCAGGGCCTGCTTGCTCGCTGCCGTCGTCGTCATCACGCCTCCTCCGGCACAGGCTCGCCCGTGGCGGGGCGGCCCCGCCGGGTCACGAGCCGTGGTTGTGGAGGAGCCCCCGGACGGCGGCTCTGTGGACGGTTCGTGGCCGGTCGGACAGGCCTCAGCCGGTCAGTCGCGGGTTCGCGCAGACGGCGTTCACGGCGTACACGTCGGCACCGGCGAGCCGCAGTCCCAGCAGCCGGGCCACCGGCCCGACGAGGTACTGGTCGATGTTGGCGGCGAGCGGGTTCAGCGTCTTGACGGTGAACCCGCCCGTCGCCGCGGTGAGGTCCGCGACCACCGCGTCCACGATGCCCGCCTTCAGCGCGCCCAGGCCGATCCCGAGGCCCAGCGGCAGGCTCACGTCGACCGAGCTCGTCAGGACCTGCGGGACGACCGGGCCGAGCAGGGCCGCGGCGCCGCCGGTCTGGCGCGGCACGGTGTCGTTCGGTGGGATCGACAGCGGGACGTCGGCACCGGCCGGGCCGCTCCCCGTTCCCATCGACAGGCGCACCGTCAGGTCGACCAGGGCGTCCACCTTGAGCGAGCCCGTGCCCACCGACACCTTGCCCCGGACCCTCACGTCCGACACCAGCCGGTACGAGGCCAGGGACGTGCCGACCCGGACGGTGAAGGTGTCGGGCGCGGCGCTGGTCCCACCCCCGCAGGTCACCGGGGGCGGCGAGACGAGCTGACCGGTGGCGCCGCCGAGGTTCAGCGTGAGCGAGCCGGTCGCCTTGGTGGTCTGCAGGGTCCCCTTCACCAGGCCGAAGTCCAGACCGACACTGGGAAGGTTGGCGAAGTCGATGTCCATCGTCCCGTCGACCTGGCTCGACGTCGCCCGCGACTCGATCGAGCCCGGCGTGCCGCAGGCCAGGCTGAGACCCTGCTGCACCCCCAAGGAGGTGCTCGTGACGTTGCCGATCCCGGGCACGCCCATCTGCAGGTTCGGGATCTCCAGGGCGCGCCGGCCGTTGGCCGCTGCCAGCGACCCGGCCAGGACGTCGAGCAGGTTGAGGTCGGTGTCCAGGGCCGCCGAGTCCCCCGCCGCGATGCTCAACGCCTGGCCCACGGTGACCGCGGGGAGGCCGGCCGACGCCCCGAGCAGCACCCCGAGCGCCTGGATCGCCGCCTCGTTGGTCGGGTCGTCCTCCTTGCGCAGCGCGTCGATGCTGGCCTGCACGAGGTCGCCGTACGCGATCGGCGAGCTCAGCAGCCGGGTCTCGCTGCCGATCCGGGGCTCGGCGGCGAGCTGGGCGAGGCGGAGGTCGGCCTGGGCCATGCCTTGGTAGCCGAGCAGGCCCAGGTTCAGCCCGAGGAGACCGTTCAGCGGGCCGAGCAGGCTCGAGTCCCCGAGCGGACCGCCGCGGCCCACGAGCCCAGCTGGTAGCACGCGGTCGAGTCGGCCTCGGCGTACGCGGTGCGGGTCGCACCCCCCTCGCCCGGCGCGAAGGCGAAGTCGGTCGTGGCCGAGGCGACCACCCGGACCGCGGACGGCGGGTCGACCGTGACGTCGAACGTCTCCCCGTCCCAGGCACCCCAGCTCACGGCCACCGCCAGGTCGTCGCCGATCGTGTCGTCGTTGCGGGCCAGGCTCAGCGCCAGCGCGCTGCTCGGGCTCGTCTGCTGCCCCTCCCCGGCCAGCTGCGCCCGTGTCCGTCCGTCGATCTCGCGGGCGAGGTCGAGCGCGACCACGTCGGCCAGCGCCTGCATGTCACGCCGCACCACCCGTTGCACCCCGAGGTCGACGGCGAAGGCGGCGACCAGGACGATTACGGTGAGGGCGGCGCCGACGATCGCGAGCACGGCCCCGCGCTCGTCCCGCTCGCGCCGGGACCGCGGACCTCCGGACACCTCAGTTCACCTGCGCCTCGGTCGAGTACGCCAACTGCTCGGGCAGCACGACGCCGAGACCGGGGAACGAGGGCAGGAGCGGGTCGTCGCGGTAGGTGTAGGCCAGCGAGACCTCGACGCACTGGGAGGTGGCGGCGTTGCTGCACGGCCTGCGGGCACTGATCGTGCAGGTCCCCGCCGGACTCGCGCCCTTCATCAGCGCCCCGTTGCTGGCGCAGGTGACCCCGTAGCTGCCCAGCGCCCCGTTGACGGCGTCCCGGGTCTTGCCGGCGACGGCCGGGTCGGAGGGTGACAGCACCGCGGCGGTACGCGCCCCCTCCGCCGCGGCCTGGCTGATGCCCTGGCGGAACGAGAGCATGTAGCCGTAGCCGATGACGCCGAAGAGCAGCACCAGCAGCAGGGGCATCACCAGCGCGAACTCGACGGCGACGGCACCGCGGTCGTCACCGCGGCGTACGCGGGGGCGGCGCGTGCGCGTGGGCGCCGGCGGAGGCGGAGTGGACATCGAGGCACCTCGAGGGAGGACGGCGAGGCGCGGGGGTCACCTCACCCGTGAGGCTAGGAGTCGTCCCGCCCTCCGTCCCCGGAACCGTCGTCCTGCCACCGCGACCTCGCCCAGCCCTTGCCGGACCCGCTCTGACCTGCGCAGATGATGCACCCGGCCGGCATCTCGGTCTCGGTCACCAGACCGAGCCGCGCCCGCCTGCCGACGGCGCCTGGTCTGGACCGCCCTTGCTGTCGCGCCTTCTCGGCATCCTGGTTCCGCAGTTCTCGCCCACCCCGACTGTCCCCTCCGCCAGACTTGCGCGGACCCGGGACCCCCCGACCGGCGACGACGAAGGACGCGATGCGCACCAGACGACCAGCGAGCGAGCGCGGGGCCGTCGCCGTCGAAGCCGCCCTGGTCATCCCGATCCTGATGCTCCTGGTCTTCGGCATCATCGAGATGTCCCTGCTGCTGCGCGACTCCCTCGCGGTCACCTCGAGCGTCCGGGCAGGCGGCCGGGTGGCCTCGGCCCTGGCCGGGGCCGGGCCTGCCGGCGTCAACGAGGGTGGGGACTGCACCGCGCCGTGCACACCCGCCAACGCCCCGATGCTGGCTCAGATGGCGGCCAACGCCGTCCAGACCTCGGGCAGCGCCCTGCCCGAGGACTCGGTCCAGGAGCTCTGGGTCTTCCGGGCCAACCCGCAGGGGTTCCCCGGCGCGGCCGGCAACGACGAGTGGACCTGCACGGTGAACTGCGTGCGGTTCCGGTGGGTCCCGGCCCGGGACCAGTTCCGCTACCTCGACGGCGCCTGGGCCTCGGCGACCATCAACGCCTGTGTGAACTCCTCTCCCGACACGGTCGGCATCTACCTACGCGCCCGGCACGACTTCATCACGGGTCTGTTCGGCGCCGGCCTCGATGTCAGCGACTCCGCGGTGTTCACCTTCGAGCCCTTGCCCGCGCTCACCTGTGCTGCCGGGACCCACCCGTGACGCGCCCGCCACGGAGGCGTGACGAGGCAGGGGTGGCCGCCATCCTGTTCGCGGTCCTGCTGCCGACGGTCCTGATCGGGATGGCCGCGATCGCCGTCGACATCGGGATGCTCTACCGGGAGGCCGGTCGGGTGCAGCGGGCCGCCGACGCCGCGGCGCTCTCGGCGGTCACCTGGATGCCTGGCAACCTCGGCCAGGCGACGACCACCGCCCGCCGGATCGCGGCGGTCAACGGTTATGCCGCTGGTGGCGGCACGACCGTGGAGGTGGACGAGGGTGACGTGTCCAGCCAGCTGAGGGTGACCATCACCACCACCGTGGACAACACCTTCGGCGCCGCGATCGGGAGCCCGACGGCCCAGGTCACGCGCACCGCACTCGCCGACTACACCGCGCCCGCCCCGATGGGAAGCCCCTGTAACACCTTCGGCAACGAGCCACCGAGCACGGCCGGCGCGGCCCAGCCCAGCGGGACCGCGCTTCCTGCGGCGCCCTTCCCCAACTGCAGCTCGAACCCGCAGTTCTGGGCCGCGGTGGAGGGCCCCGGCACGGACAAGGTGCAGGGCGACCGCTACGGCACCATGCCGTGCTCCACCGCTGAGAACTGCGTGCCCGGCCGGAACTCCGAGTACCGCCCCGAGGGCTACTTCTTCGCCCTGCGGGTCGAGCCCGCTGCCGTGGGCAGGAGCCTGGCGGTGCAGGTCTACGACCCGGCCTACGTCGAGACCGGCGTCGCGTGCGGCGACATCGACCAGCGCTACGTCGCGGACCGGATGAGCGACTACACCCCGACCGCCGGCGCGGCCCGCTACGCCGACGCCACCAGCATCTACTGCTCCGGCGACTACAACCCGCGCGCCAGCTCCGACCCCGTGGGACAGCCCCTCGACACCACCTTCCTGGTCCGCCAGCCCAACGCCACCGGCGATCCGCTCAAGTCCGAGGTCGTCTCCGGCTGCACCCAGCAGTTCGAGGGCCGTCGCACCCAGGTCGCGAGCGAGGAGCTGCGGCAGTGGACACAGCCCACCGGCAGCAAGACCCGTTACGCCGGGTTCAACCCCGAGCTCGCGCGCGTCTTCCACCAGTGGGTCGAGCTGTGCAGCTTCACCCCGACCATGGCCGGGAACTACTACCTCCAGGTCCGGACCAACCGCAGCCCGGGCGGCACGGCGGTGACGAACAGCAACGAGTCGGGGCGCAGCTTCGACCCGGTCGTGTGGCGCGACAACGCCTCGGCGGGCAGCCGCGACGGCAACGTCAGCACGACGACCGGCCTGAACTCCTTCGCGCTGCGCGTCGTGCCGTCGCGCGCCGACCTGCGCGACGACGTCGCCGTCGCGGGATACAGCAGGATGCCGGTGCTGCAGAACGCGCCCTCGAGCCGGGCGCGGTTCAACCTGATCCGGGCGCTGCCCTCCGCCCGTGGGCAGTACATCGCCTTCGACTTCTTCGACGCCGCCGACGGGTCCACGGGCACCGGCGGAAGCGTCCGGGTGATCGCGCCGCCGGACGCCACCGGCTCGATCAGGTCCGGGCCGGGCGGTTCGGTGCCGGGGTGCCGGGGGGCTCTCGGCGACGCGGCCTACACCAACCTCGGTGAGTGCACGGTCCCGGTCAAGGCCTCCACCCACAACGGCAAGATCCAGCAGATGGTGATCCCGCTGCCGGAGGACTACAGCTGCAACCCCGCCACCCTGGGCGGCTGCTGGTTCCAGGTGGAGACCAACTTCTCCGGCTCCAACGTCACGGACTTCACGACGTGGGACGCCAACATCGCGGGCGACCCCGTACGCCTGATCGAGTGACGCACCGACCCGGCCGGCACCTCAGGGCAGCGGCTGCTCGGTCTCCGCGCCGCTGAGCTCCTCGACGTTGACGTCCTTGAAGGTCAGCACCTTCACGTTCTTCGCGAAGCGCGCCGGGCGGTACATGTCCCAGACCCAGGCGTCGGTCATCGAGACCTCGAAGAAGACCTCGCCGGCCTCGGTGCGCGCCTTCACGTCGACCTGGTTGCACAGGTAGAAGCGCCGGTCGGTCTCCACGACGTACTTGAAGATGCCGACGACGTCGCGGTACTCCCGGTAGAGCGTCAGCTCCATCTCGGTCTCGTACTGCTCGAGCTCCTCGGCGCTCATCGGACCTCCTGGTACGGCGCGGCGGACGGGTGGTCGACGACGGCTTCATTGTGCACGCCCGCCCCGCGGACGGCTCCGCGGGCGGCTCGAGCCCTGCGGCCCGGCGCACGTTGACGAAGCGCATCCGGTGCACCGGCGAGGGACCGTGCCGCTCCAGGGCGGCGGCGTGCACGTCGGTGATGTAGCCCTTGTGGGTGCGGAAGTCGTACTCGGGCCAGTCCGCGTCCAGGTCGGTCATGATCCGGTCACGGGTGACCTTGGCCAGCACCGAGGCCGCCGCGATGCAGGCCGCGACCCGGTCGCCCTTCCACACCGCCAGGCCCGGCGTCCCGAGCCCGTCGACGGGGAACCCGTCGGTCAGGACGTACGACGGGGGCAGCTCGAGCAGGGCCACCGCGCGTCTCAGCGCCTCGAGGTTGGCCACGTGCATCCCGAGGCGGTCGCACTCCTCGTGGCCGACCACGACGACGGACCAGGCGACGGCGCGGCGTACGACCTGCTCGTAGCAGCGCTCCCGGGCGCGCGGGGTCAGCAGCTTGGAGTCGGCCAGCCCGGGGACCACGCCGGCGCGGCCCTCGGGGAGGATCGCGGCGCCGGCGACGAGGGGGCCTGCGCAGGCGCCGCGTCCGGCCTCGTCGACCCCGGCCACCGGCCCGAACCCCTGGCGGCGCAGGGCGCGCTCGTAGCCGTAGAGGCCCGCGTCACGGCGGACCGTCGACCCGCGCGGGAGCAGGGACACCTCAGGGAGCCGTGACCGGGTCGGGCACGTCGTCGAACGACGCCGGGCTGCCGCCCTGGAGGCCGAGGCGGTCGAGGGGCCAGACGGTGGCGAGCACGGTCCCCACGACGAGGTCCTCCTCGACGAACGGGTCGTCGGTGCAGTCGGTCTCCATGTCGGTGCACAGGTGCGTCGTGGAGTCGCCCGAGGCGTCGCGGTGGTCGCCCATCACGAAGATCTCGCCCGCGGGCACGGGACCGGCGACCCAGTCGCAGTTGCCCGTCATCGGGCCGTTGCACAGCAGGTCCTCGCCACGGACGTACTCGTCCTCCTCGAGCGGGTCGCCGTTGACCATGATCCGGCCCTCGGCGTCGCAGCACTCGATGACGTCGCCCTCGACGCCGACGACCCGCTTCACCAGGTGGCCACCCTCGGGGTAGAGCCCGACCGCGCCGAACGCCGAGGTCAGGACGTTGCCCTCGGGCGCGCCCTGGGCGCCGAGCCAGCCGCCGGGGTCCTCGAAGACGACGACGTCACCGCGGTCGGGGCTGCCGACCCACGTCGAGACCTTCTGGACCAGGATGCGGTCGCCGACCTCGAGGCCGGGCTCCATCGACGTGGACGGGATGTAGAACGCCTGCAGCAGGAAGGTCTTGACCAGCAGTGCCAGCAGGACGGTGGTGACGAGCAGGCCGAGCAGCCACCGGCCCAGTCCCTGGCGTGAGCCCGAGGACTGGTCGTCGTCCTGGTCGGACCGGTCGACGGCGGTGTCCTTGGTGCTCACGCTCGGATACTAGGCCGGTGGGCCTGGCTCGATCAGCGACGCTCGCGGATCTTGGCGGCCTTGCCGCGCAGGTTGCGCAGGTAGTAGAGCTTCGCGCGACGCACGTCACCGCGGGTGACGACCTCGATCTGCTCGAAGATCGGGGAGTGCAGCGGGAAGGTGCGCTCGACGCCGACGCCGAAGGAGACCTTGCGGACGGTGAAGGTGCGGCCGATGCCCGAGCCGTGGACGCGGATCACGACGCCCTGGAAGATCTGGACGCGGGCGCGGTTGCCCTCGACCACCTTCACGTGGACCTTGACGGTGTCGCCGCCACGGAAGCTGGGGAGGTCGTCGCGCTTGTTGGCGCTGCCGAGCTCGGTGACGAGGTGGTTGGTCATGGGTGTCTCCTCGCGGGTGCCACAGGTCAGCCGCGGTCGATGGTTCTCGCAGGAGGCCAGTGCTGGGTGCCGGTGGCGCCCGCGTCCCCCTGTGGCAGGAGCGCGACGCAGACCCTCCTGCCGGAGCAGGTCCTCGGGAGGGTCCTCATTTGGCCGACTGGCCGAACGGCGATTCTGCCACAGCGCCGTCAGCGCCGGGAAATCCGTCGGGTCAGCACGACCCCGCCGGGCGGCGCCTCGAGGTCGGGACGCTCGCGGTAGCCCGCCTTGCGGTACATCCTGATGTTGTCCGCGCTGGCGGCCCCGGTGACCAACGAGCACGACGTGGCCTCCACCGGGGCGAGCGACTCGGCGTGGGCCAGCAGCGCCCGCCCCAGGCCGCGGCCCTGCAGGTCCGGCGCGACCATCAGCCGCCCGACGTGCCAGGTGGTGCCCACCAGGCGCCCACGGACCGAGCCCACCAGGCGACCGGCGACGCGCACCACCCGGGTCTGCCACTCCTCCAGCCCGGCCACGACGTCGTCCAGGGTCTCGTGCAGGGCGGGGACGACGTCCAAGGAGCCGATCGCCAGCGCCTCCTGCACCCAGCAGGCGCGCTGCAGCGTCAGCAGCTCGCCGGCGTCGGACCGGGTCGCCGGCACGGCCGACCACTCCCCCGCGCCGGCCAGCACCTCGCCCGGGTGCAGCAGGTCCGGACGGCGCTGCGCCGTACGCCGTCGGGACTGCTCGGCGCGCCAGGCGGCGACGGCCCCGTGGTCGCCGGACAGCAGCACGGGCGGGACGTCGTGGCCGCGCCAGGAGGCCGGCTTGGTGTAGACGGGGTACTCCAGCAGCCCGTCCTCGTGGCTCTCCTCGGTCAACGAGGCGGCGTTGCCCATGAAGCCCGGCAGGAGGCGTACGACGGCCTCGGTCACCGCGAGCGCGGCGACCTCGCCGCCGTTCAGCACGTAGTCGCCCAGCGAGACCTCGCGCACCTCGACCCGCTCGGCGGCGTGGTCGAGCACCCGCTGGTCGATGCCCTCGTAGCGGCCGCAGGCGAAGACCAGGCGTTCGCGCGTGGCCAGCTCGCGGGCCGCTGCCTGCGTGAACGGGGCGCCCGAGGGGGTGGGCACCACCAGCGTGGTCGTCCCGGACCCCTCGGCCCCGACGCCGAGCCCGTCGAACGCCTCGCCCCACGGTCCGGGCGTCATCACCATGCCCGCGCCGCCGCCGTACGGGCTGTCGTCGACCGTGCGGTGCCGGTCGTGGGTCCAGTCGCGCAGGTCGTGGACGTGCACCTCGACCAGGCCCGAGGCGGCTGCCCGGCCGGGCAGGGAGAGACGCAGCGCGTCCAGGTAGGCCGGGAAGATGGTGAGGTAGTCCAGCCTCACGCCTCGTCCCGGGCCTTCCCGGGCTCCTCGGGGAACGGCGTGACCAGGCCGGGCCGGTCGGCGACCACGACCCGCCGGGCGTCCAGGTCGACCTCGGGCACGAGGGCGGACACGAAGGGGACCAGCGCGTCGCGGCCGTCCG
Organism: Nocardioides aquaticus; assembly: GCF_018459925.1. Lineage (NCBI taxonomy): Bacteria > Bacillati > Actinomycetota > Actinomycetes > Propionibacteriales > Nocardioidaceae > Nocardioides > Nocardioides aquaticus. The sequence goes on along the minus strand of NZ_CP075371.1, from coordinate 1,416,342 downwards.
GGGTGCGGACCACGAGCAGGTCCTGCGCACCGTGCTGGAGGGCCGTGACCTCGCCGATCCGCGTGCCGTCCAGGTCGTGCACCGCAAGCCCGACGAGCTGGTGGTCGTAGAACTCCTCGGGGTCCTCCGGTCGCTCGGACGGGTCGACGTCGGCGCGCAGCAGGACGCCGCGGGCCGACTCCGCGGCCGTACGGTCCTCGAGCCCGGCGAACGTGGCCAGCAGCACGCCCTGGTGCCACCGCGTCGCGGTCACCTCGAGCGACCGGTGCGGGAACGCCCCGCCGCGCGGGGGCTCCGTGCGCAGGACCGCCCCCACCGCGAACCGGCGCTCGGGCTCGTCGGTGCGCAGCTCCACGGTCAGCTCGCCACGCAGGCCGTGCGGCTTGCCGAGCCGGCCGACGACGACCTCGATCTGGTCCACGGGTGTCCTCCTGTTGGGGCTGCTGCTGGGACGCGACAGGGTGCCGCCCCGGTGGGGCGACACCCTGTCGTCTGCTGCTCTGTGGTGCTGCGCTCAGCGGCGTCGGTCGACGTCGACGAAGTCGATCCGTGCACCCTCGCGGCCCGCGAGGGCGCTCACGACGGTGCGGAACGCGGTCGCCGTGCGCCCGCCACGGCCGATCACCTTGCCGAGGTCGTCGGGGTGGACCCGGACCTCGAGCAGCGGACCTCGGCGCAGCTGCTTGTCCGACACGACGACGTCGTCGGGGTTGTCGACCACACCACGCACGAGGTGCTCGAGAGCATCGGCGAGCATGGCGTCAGTTCTCCGCCGGGGCGTCGCTCGGGGTCTTCTCGGCCGGCTCGTTGGCCTCGGCCTCGACGGTGGCGCCCTCGGGCGTCTCCGACTCCGGGGTCTTGGCCGCGGCGTCCGCCTTGGCCTCGGCCTTCTTGGCGGGCTTCTCGGCCTTGTCGGACTTCTCCGCCTTGGTGGTGGCGGCGGCACCGCCGGAGCCGTGCGCCTCCTTCAGGGCCTCGTTGAAGATGTCCTGCTTGGCGCGCTTCTCGTCCTTGACGCGCAACGTGCCCTCGGTGCCCGGCAGGCCCTTGAAGGTCTGCCAGTCGCCGGTGACCTTGAGGATCGCCTCGACGGCCTCGGTCGGCTGGGCGCCGACGCCGAGCCAGTACTGCGCCCGCTCGGACTGCACCACCATGACGGAGGGCTCCTCCTTGGGCTGGTACCGACCGATCTCCTCGATCACCCGGCCGTCGCGCTTCTTACGGCTGTCGACGACGACGATGCGGTACTGCGGGACCCGGACCTTGCCCAGGCGCTTCAAACGAATCTTGACGGCCACGTCTGTGGTGTCTCCTTGGAACTCGTGGTGGGTGGGGCGGGCCGCAGCGGGCGGGGAAACACCAGGCGGGACACCCCGGAGGGCCAGCGCGTCCGGCGAGAGGGTCCGCACGCGTGGACTCAGCGGGTCAGTCTGCCACGGGGTGGGCCTGCAGCCGAATCCGGCTCCACGGGACGGCCCTCGCCGCTCGAGATCGAGCGTCAGCTACGCCCAGACGCTTCCCCCGCACCGTCGATGGGTCATCTGCACGCACCAGGTGCATGCACGTCACCCATCGACAACGGCCTGGCCCCGAGACGCTCGCTGCGCTCGCTCCTCGACCACCGGTCACCCTTCGCGCCGAGGCCTACCGCGAGCCGACCACCACGCCCCGCAGCACGACGCGGGAGGGGGTGTCGAGCACCGAGAGGTCCGTACGCGGGTCGCGGTCGTAGACGACGAGGTCGGCCGGGGCGCCCTCCTCGAGCCCGGGGTGGCCGAGCCAGGTGCGGGCGCTCCACGACGCGGCGCCGAGCGCGGCCTCGGCGGTGAACCCGAGCCCGGCCAGCGCGCGCACCTCCCCGGCGATCCCGCCGTGGGGCAGCACGCCCCCGGCGTCGGTGCCGGCGTAGATCGCCACGCCGGCCTCGTGCGCGGACATGATCGTCTCGCGGCGGCGCGCGTACAGGTCGCGCATGGTGGTGGCGTACCGGGGGAACCTCTCCTCCCCCGCGTCGGCGTAGCCGGGGAAGTTCTCCAGCTGCATCACCGTCGGCACCAGGGCGGTCCCCTGCGCGGCCATCGCCTCGACCAGGTCGGGGGTCAGACCGGTGCCGTGCTCGATGCAGTCGATGCCGGCCTCGATCAGCTGCGGCAGGACGGTGTGGCCGAAGCAGTGCGCGGTGACCCGGGCGCCGTGCTCGTGGGCGACCGCGATCGCCTCCGCGAAGGTGTCGGCCGGGAACGACGGGGCCAGGTCGCCCTCGTCGCGCGAGATCCAGTCGCCGACCAGCTTGACCCAGCCGTCCCCGCGACCGGCCTCGGTCGCGACGTACGCCGGGAGGTCGTCGGGCTCGACCTCGTGGGCGTAGTTGCGGATGTAGCGGCGGGTGCGGGCCAGGTGCCGCCCGCAGCGGATCAGCCGGGGCAGGTCGTCACGCTCCTGGACCCAGGCCGTGTCGGCGGCCGACCCGCAGTCGCGCAGCAGCAGCGCTCCGACCTCACGGTCGGCCAGGGCCTGCCGCTCGGTCGTGGCCTCGTCGACGGCTCCGTGGCTCTCCAGCCCGACGTGGCAGTGCGCGTCGACCAGCCCGGGCAGGACCCAGCCCTCCCCCGCGGTCTCCGCGCCGGCCTGCGGCTCGTAGGTGACGTGGCCGTCGACGACGTAGAGGGTGCGGGTCTCCCCGTCGGGCAGGACGGGACCGTGGAAGCGCAGGGCGGGCGGGCGGCTCATGGGCGCCGAACCTACCGGCCGGGCTCCTAGGCTGGGGCGCATGACCACGACCGGCGCGCTGGCCCGCCTGCGCGCCGGCAACGCCCAGGCGATCACCGTGGTCCTGGCCCGCGAGGGCGCGCTGAGCCGCGCCGACCTGGTGCGCGGCACCGGGTTGTCGCGGGCCACCGTCTCCAGCCTGGTCGCCGAGCTGATCGAGGCCGGGCGCGTCGTGGAGACCAGCGAGCGGGTCCGCCCGCACCGCGGCGGCAGCGGTCGCCCGCCGGTCCTGGTACGCCTCAGCGCCCCCACCGGGATCGTGGCCGGGGTCGACCTCGGCCACCGCCACGTCCGGGTCGTCGTGGCCGACCGGGCGGGCGAGGTGCTCGCGGAGGAGCGCCGGGTCCTCGACGTCGACGGGCTCGGCGTCGCCGCGCTCGAGCAGGCCGCCGCGATGGTGCACGAGGCGGTCGACCGGGCCGGCGAGGACGTCGCCCGGCTGCAGGCGGTCGGGGCCTGCCTGCCCGCCCCCCTGGCCCGCGGCACCCGGGAGCTCGACGCCGCCCTGATGCCCGCGTGGGCCGGGGTCGACCCCGAGCAGGACCTCGCCCGCCTGGTCGGCGTCGCGGTGCACGTCGACAACGACGCGAACCTCGGCGCCCTGGCCGAGCTGGGCCGTGGCAGTGCGCGGCTGGTCGCCGACGTCGTCTACGTCAAGCTGGCCAGCGGCGTCGGGGCCGGGCTCGTCCTGGGGGGCCGCCTGCACCGCGGCGCCGGTGGTCGCGCCGGCGAGCTCGGCCACGTGACGTCGGTGCCCGACGGCCTGGCCTGCCGCTGCGGGCGTCGTGGCTGCCTGGAGACCGAGGTCTCCACCGACCGCCTGCAGGACCTGCTGCGGCCCGTCCACGGCGCGGCCGTGGAGGACCTCGTGGGGCTCGCCGAGCAGGGTCACCAGGACGTACGCCGGGTGCTGCACCGCGCCGGGCAGCAGGTCGGCCGGGTGCTGGCCGACGTGGTGACCGCCCTCGATCCCTCCGTGGTGGTCGTCGGCGGTCCGCTCGGCCGGGCCGCGGACGTGCTCGACGGGGTCCGGGTCGGGCTGCGGGACCACGCCGACCCCGACGTGGTCGGCGGTCTCGAGGTGCGCTCCGGCGCCCTCGGGGAGCGTGCGGAGGTGCTCGGCGCGGTGTCGCTGGCCCTGGCCCGGGTCGCGCAGGCCTGACAGCGCCGCGGTGGCCGCCCTATCCTCCCCGGATGGACGTCCACGCGCGGACGGCTGCCGGGCGTCGGAGGCTGGCCGACTTCTTCGACGGCCTCGACGCCGCCCAGCTCGAGACCTCCAGCCTCTGCGACCCGTGGACCGTGCGCGAGGTCCTCGGTCATCTCGTCATGCCGCTCACCGGTGGCGCCGGCGGGTTCGCGGTGCAGCTGGTGCGCGCCCGGGGGTCGCTCGACCGCGCCAGCGCCGCGGTCGCCGCCGAGCTGGCGCGGCGCCCCGTACAGGAGCTGACGGGACTGCTCCGCGACCGGGCGGAGACGCGGGTCCGGGCCCCGGGCGTGGGCCCGAGGGGTCAGCTCGCGGACGGCTGCGTGCACCTGCGGGACTGCGCCCGGCCCCTGGGCCTGCCCGACGACGCGGATCTCGACGACTGGCGCCTCCTGCTCGACTGGCTGCCGTCGGGCGTGCCCGGCCTGGTCCCCCGGCGTCGGGCGCGCGGCCTCCGGCTGGTCGCGGAGGACCAGGACTGGTCCTGGGGCGCGGGGCCGGCCGTGAGCGGGACCAGCGAGGCGCTGGCCATGGCGATGACCGGACGGCTGGCGGCACTCGAGGACCTCACCGGCCCGGGGACCGACGTCCTACGGGCTCGGCTGACCGGCCCCTCGTGACCCCGGCCGACGCAGCCGTCAGAGCAGGTCGAGCAGCCAGGACGGGCTGACCGTCTCGGCCCCGGCGTGCAGGGCCCGGCCCTGCAGGATCCGGTCGGCGGTGCAGACGGTCACGCGGTGGCCTGCCTCCACGGCCCGGCGGGCCTCCTCGACGATCTTGTCGTCGCCGACCTTGGCGGCGTGGACGGTGGTGACGTGGGCGTCCCGCCCGGGCCGCACCCCGGCCTTGGCGCCGCCCTCCAGGACCAGCACGACCTTCTCCTGCGGCACGTCGGCGACGAGCAGCTGCTCGTGCAGCCGGGTCGCCGCGCCGGCGCGGTCCTTCCACCAGCCGTCGGGCCGGGCCCCGACGACGTTGGCACCGTCCACGACCAGGACGGTCGTCGGGCGCACCATCAGCGCACGGTCACTTCAGGAACTTCGCGAAGTCCTGCGGCCGGTCCAGCGCGGCCGCGGCCTGCTCGTAGTCGGTCTCCTGGCCGCCGGGGGTGCCGAAGGGGTTGGCGCTCGCGGCCTTCTCCTTGGCGGCCCGGTCGGCGGCCACCTTCTCCTGCGCGGCCTTGGCCGGGTTGCCGGAGACCCGCTTGCCCTTCTTCTGCGGCTGCTTCTTCTGACGCTTCCCGCCGGCGCCGGCGCCGGCGCCGGGCATCCCGGGCATGCCCGGCATCCCGGGCATCCCGCCTCCGCGGGCCATCTGCTGCATCATCTTGCGCGCCTCGAAGAAGCGGTCGACGAGCTGGTTGACGTCCATCACCGCGCGGCCCGAGCCCTTGGCGATCCGGGCCCGTCGCGAGCCGTCGATCATCTTCGGGTTGGCCCGTTCGGCCGGCGTCATCGACTGGATGATCGCCTGGATCCGGTCGATCTCGCGCTCGTCGAAGTTCTCGAGCTGCTCGCGGAACTGGCCCATCCCGGGCAGCATCCCCATGATCTTCGACATCGACCCGAGCTTGCGGACCTGCTGCATCTGCTCGAGGAAGTCGTCGAGGGTGAACTCCGCCCCGCCCTGGCCGGACAGCTTCTGCGCGGCCTTGAGGGCCTGGTCGGAGTCGAAGGTCTTCTCGGCCTGCTCGATCAGGGTCAGCATGTCGCCCATGTCCAGGATGCGCGAGGCCATCCGGTCCGGGTGGAAGACGTCGAAGTCGGTGAGCTTCTCGCCCGAGGAGGCGAACATGACCGGGCGGCCGGTCACCGAGCGGATCGAGAGCGCGGCGCCACCGCGCGCGTCGCCGTCGAGCTTGGTCAGCACGACGCCGTCGAAGCCGACGCCCTCGAGGAAGGCCTGGGCGGTGGTGACGGCGTCCTGGCCGATCATCGCGTCGACGACGAAGAGCACCTCGTCGGGCTGCACCACGTCGCGGATGTCGGCGGCCTGCTGCATCAGCTCGGCGTCGACGCCGAGCCGGCCGGCGGTGTCGACGATGACGACGTCGTGCAGCGTGCGGCGGGCCTCGGCCATCGCGTCGCGCGCCACGCCGACGGGGTCGCCGACGCCGTTGCCGGGCTCCGGGGCGAACACCGTGACGCCGGCGCGCTGGCCGTTGACCTGCAGCTGGTTGACGGCGTTCGGCCGCTGGAGGTCCGCGGCGACCAGCATCGGCGAGCGGCCCTGCTCCTTCAGCCACAGCGCCAGCTTGGCGGCGAGCGTCGTCTTGCCGGCGCCCTGGAGCCCGGCGAGCATGATGACGGTCGGTCCGGTCTTGGCGAAGCGCAGCCGCCGGGTCTCCCCGCCGAGGATCCCGACGAGCTCCTCGTTGACGATCTTGACGATCTGCTGCGCCGGGTTCAGCGCCCCGCTGACCTCCTCGCCGCGCGCGCGGTCCTTGACCGCGGCCACGAACTCGCGCACGACGGGCAGCGCCACGTCGGCCTCGAGCAGCGCGATCCGGATCTCGCGGGCCGTGGCGTCGATGTCGGCCTCGGAGAGGCGTCCCTTGCCCCGCAGGTTCTTGAAGGTGTCGGCGAGGCGGTCGGAGAGTGTGGCGAACACGGAGCTTCCTCAAACGATCGGTGGGGAGGTCCCGGGGCCGGGACCGGCCCGCCGGGGCGGAGGCCCCAGCCTAACCGGGACGGGTCAGTGCGGCCCGCACGGCGTGCGCCGCCTCGGCCGCCCTGGTCTCCGAGAGCACTCCCGCGGACTCCTCCTGGAGGTAGAACACGTCGACGGCCTGCGGCCCGAGCGTGTCGAGGTGGGCCGAGCGGACCGTGACGTCGAGCGCGGCGAGCGCCCGGCAGACCAGCCAGACCACGCCGGGGCGGTCGGCGGCGCGCACCTCGAGCACGGTGGCGTGCTCGCTGGCCTCGGGCCGCACGACCACCGCCGGCTCCAGGGCGCTGCCCTGGTCGGGGCGGAGCCGGGCGACCGGGTCGATCCGCCCGTCCACCACGGCCTCGTACCGCTCACGGAGCACCGCGGGGTCGAGGTGCTCGTCGCCGACCTCCCAGACGCAGACGCCGTACTCCCCCTGCGACCAGATCCGTGCCGCGCGCACCGGGACCCGCTGCAGCGCCAGCGCCGCCGCCAGGTCGGCCAGCAGGCCGACCCGGTCCCGCGCGACGGTGGTCAGGCGGCAGCCGTCGGTGACGACGGTCTTCTGCACGACCAGCTCGCCGCGCGTCGCCTCCTCCGGCACGGCCACCTCGTCGGTGGTGATCGCGGGCAGGGCCGTCCCGGCGTCGAGCGCGGCCAGGCCACGGCGGGCGAGGTCCTGGATCAGCCCGGCCCGCCACGAGCTCCACGCCTTGGTCGAGGTGGCCTTGGCGTCGGCCTCGGTGAGCGCCCGGAGGAGCTGCAGCGACTCGGCGTCGCCCATCCGGTCGGTCACCAGCGCCACGGTCGCGGGGTCGTCGGGGTCACGGGTGGTCGCGGTCTCGGCGAGCAGGAGGTGCCAGCGCACCAGCCGCGCGACGAGGTCCACGGCGTCGGGGGAGAAGCCCATCCGGGCCGCCACCGCGCGGGCGATCGGCTCGCCGGCGACGCTGTGCTCGGTCAGGCCCCCCTTGCCGATGTCGTGCAGCAGGGCCGCCACCACCAGCACGTCGGGGCGCGAGACGAACCGGATCAGCCCGGCGGCCTCGACGCAGGTCTCGACGACGTGGCGGTCGACGGTGAAGCGGTGCACGGTCGAGGCGTGCGGGAGCAGGCGTATCCGCTCCCACTCGGGCAGCACCTGCGCCAGGGCCCCGGTCTCCTCCAGCGTCTCCCAGACCCCGAGCATGCCGCGGCCGGCGGCCAGCAGGCGGACCAGCGCCTGGCGGGCCTCCGCGGGCCAGGGGTCGGGCAGCGCCGCGCCCTCACGGGCCAAGCGGGCCGCGGTCGGCGGAGCCAGCACGACGTCGCGCTCGGCGGCCTCGGCGGCGGCGCGCAGCAGCAGCACGGGGTCGTCCTCGGGACGGGCGCCGGCGGCCAGCACCACCTCGCCCCGGGCCAGCGCCAGTCCCGGCGCGATCGGGTGGAGGTCGGGCCGGCGGGCCCGTCGCGTGGACGTCGGCCGGGTGAGCACGTCCTCGACCCGGCGCCAGGTGAGGCGTGAGAGGTGGGTGACGCGTCGTCCGAGCTCCCGGACGTGGTGCTGCGCGGCCCGGTCGTCGGCGAGCCCGAGCCCGGTGGCGACGGCCGCCCAGGTCTCCGGGACCACCCGGTCGCTGGCCCGCCCGGCGGCCTCCTGGGCCAGGTCGCGCACGTCGAGCATGGTGCGCCGGCAGCGCTCGAGGTCGGCGTGCGGCACGTCGACGAGCCAGGTCGCGCCCAGCGCCCGCAGCACGCCGGCGTCGCGCAGGCCGCCCTCGGACTCCTTGAGGTCGGGCACCGAGAGGTGGGCCAGCTCCCCCATCAGCTCGTGGCGCGAGACCACCAGCCGGCGCAGCGCCGGCAGCCGCTCGCGGGCGCCGCGCCGCCAGGCGGCGAGCAGCTCGGTGCGCAGCCGCACCGTCAGGTGCGGGTCACCCGCGACGTGCCGCAGGTCCAGCAGGCCGAGCGCCACCTTGAGGTCCGCTCCCGCGGCCTCCAGCATCTCGCTGACGCTCCGCACGGAGTGGTCCAGCGCGGTGCCGGAGTCCCACAGCGGGTACCAGACGTCGGAGGCGACCCGGCCCGGGTCGACGACGTCCTCGTGGACGAGCACCACGTCGAGGTCGGAGTACGGGGCCAGCTCGCCGCGTCCGTAGCCGCCGACCGCGACCAGCGCCATGCCCTCCTCGGGTCCCCCGGCGCCCTCGTAGGCCTCGCGGCAGCGCCGGTCGGCGGCGTCGGTACGCGCGGCGCGGTCGGCCGCGGTCACCGGTGTCGGCGCGCCGCGTCCGGCGCGGCGGGCACGGTGCCCGTCAGCCCGGCTGGGCTCACAGGGCCTCGCCGTCGCGCTCGCCGGTGCGGACGCGCACCACCGAGTCGACCGGGGAGACCCAGACCTTGCCGTCACCGATGCGCCCGGTCTGCGCGCCCTGCTCGACCGCTCCCACCACGGCCACGACGTCGGCGTCGTCGACGACGACCTCGATCCGGATCTTGGGCACCAGCGCGACGTCGTACTCCGCACCGCGGTAGACCTCGGTGTGGCCCTTCTGCCGGCCGTAGCCGCTGACCTCGCTGACGGTCATCCCCGTGACCCCGACGGACTCCAGGGCGACGCGGACGTCCTCCCACTTGTGCGGCTTGACGACGGCGGTGACCAGCTTCATGCGGTGCTCCTGTCAGGTGGGGCGGGGTGTGCGGTGGGGGATCACGGTAGGGCACGTCCGACGCCGGACGGCCCGGCCGCCGTGGGGCGGCCGGGCCGTACCGGCGGGTGTCGCTGCTAGAGCGCCGAGGCGTCCCGGTCGCCGGTGCGGACCCGGACCACGGCGTCGACGGGCGAGACCCAGACCTTGCCGTCACCGATCCTGCCGGTCTGCGCGGTCTTGACCACGATCCCGACCACGTCGTCGGCGTCACCGTCGTCGACGACGATCTCGACGCGGATCTTGGGCACCAGCGCGATGTCGTACTCCGCGCCGCGGTAGACCTCGGTGTGGCCCTTCTGCCGGCCGTAGCCGCTGACCTCGCTGACGGTCATCCCGGTGACGCCGAAGGTCTCGAGCGCCTCGCGGACGTCCTCCCACTTGTGCGGCTTGATGACCGCGGTCACGAGCTTCACGTACGCGCTCCTTCGTTCGGGGCCGCCGAGGTGGCGCCCGCGATGACGCTGGACTTCACGCCGCCGCCGACCCCGGTGTGCAGGTCGTAGGCGCTCTCACCGTGCTGGGCGAGGTCGGCGCCGCCGACCTCGTCGTCCTCGTTCATCCGCCAGCCGAGGGTGAACTTGATGGCCAGCGCGAGGACCGCGGTGATCACACCGCTGTAGGCGACCGCGACGAGCACACCGAGGACCTGGGCGACCAGCGAGTCGGTGCCGCCGCCGTAGAAGAGGCCGTCGACCCCGCCCGCGCCGTCGCTGGTGGAGAAGAACCCGATCAGCACCGTGCCGGCGATGCCGCCGACCAGGTGGACCCCGACGACGTCGAGCGAGTCGTCCAGGCCCAGCTTGAACTTCCAGCCGACCGCGACGGCGCACAGCGCACCGGCGATCGCGCCGATGGCCAGCGCGCCCTCGATGTCGACCGCGCCGGCGGCCGGGGTGATCGCCACCAGGCCGGCGACGATGCCCGACGCGGCGCCCAGGGAGGTCGCCTTGCCGTGCATCAGGCGCTCGACGACCAGCCAGCCGAGGATGGCGGCCATGGTGGCGAGCGTCGTGTTGGCGAAGGTGCGGCCGGTCTCGGAGTAGAACTGCTCCATCAGGAGGCCCTCGTCTGCCAGGGACTCCTCGGAGAAGACGATCGAGCCGACGTTGAAGCCGTACCAGCCGAGCCACAGCATGCCCGCGCCGAGCATGGTCAGCGTCAGGTTGTGCGGACGCATCTTGTCCTTGGGCCAGCCGACCCGCTTGCCGATGACCACGGCCAGGACCAGGGCGGCGACACCGGCGTTGATGTGGACCGCCGTTCCGCCGGCGTAGTCCTGCGCGCCGATCCGGCCGCAGATCAGCGAGTCGTCGGTGCAGCTGAAGACCATGTGCGCCATCGGGAAGTAGACCAGGACGGCCCAGAACGGGATGAACAGCACCCAGGCCGAGAACTTCACCCGGTCCGCGATCGCGCCGCTGATGAGCGCGACGGTGATGATCGCGAAGGTCATCTGGAACATCACGTAGATGTAGTCGCTGGTCTCGACGCCGTTGAGCATCACCAGCGCGAACGGGTCGGCGAAGAACGTGCCGTTGCCGCTCCAGCCCATCGACCAGCCGACGGCGACGTAGAGGATGCCGACGATCGCCGCGGCGATGAAGGACATCATGATCATGTTGAGCACTGACTTCGAGCGGGACATGCCGCCGTAGAACAGCGCGAGTGCCGGGACCGTCATCATCAGCACGAACGCGGTCGCCACGAGCATGAAGGCGTAATAGCCGTCCACAGGACCTCCATGGAATGGGGTGTCTCGGGCAGGCGTCCGTCCCGGGACTTCACTGTCCCCCGGGCCCACCCCGTTGTCGGCACACTGTGTCCAGCCCAGATTTCGGGGTCGCCCGCGACTCGTTGCGCCCCGGTAACGACCTATGCCGCGGTGTTACGAACGCGTTTCGTCGCACCCCCGGGAGGATGAGCGCGTCGCGCGCGTCAGCCGAGCAGCGCGTCGACGAAGGCGCCGGCGTCGAAGGGGGCGAGGTCGTCGGCGCCCTCGCCGAGCCCGACCAGCTTGACCGGGACGCCGAGCTCGCGCTGCACCGCCACCACGATGCCGCCCTTGGCGGACCCGTCCAGCTTGGTCAGCACGATGCCCGTGACGTCGACGACGTCGGAGAAGACGCGGGCCTGGATCATCCCGTTCTGGCCGGTGGTCGCGTCGAGGACCAGCAGCACCTCGGTCACCGGCGCCTGCTTCTCGATCACCCGCTTGACCTTGCCCAGCTCGTCCATCAGGCCCTGCTTGTTCTGCAGCCGGCCGGCCGTGTCGACGATGACGGTGTCGGCGCCGGTCTCGACGCCCTGGCGGACCGAGTCGAAGGCGACGCTGGCGGGGTCGGTCCCCTCGGGGCCGCGGACGACGTCGACGCCGACCCGCTCGCCCCAGGTCGCCAGCTGCTCGACGGCGGCGGCGCGGAACGTGTCTGCCGCCCCCAGCACGACCGAGCGGTCCTCGGCGACGAGGATCCGGGCGATCTTGCCGACGGTCGTGGTCTTGCCGGCGCCGTTGACGCCGACGACCAGCACGACGCCGGGGCGCCCGTCGTCACCGCTCACCTTCAGCCGGCGGTCCAGTCCCTCGCCGGGGTCGACGAGGTTGACCAGCTCCTCGCGCAGCACCGTGCGGGCCTCGGCGGCGGTGCCGCCCTCCACGCGCATCCGGGTGCGGAGGCGGTCGACGAGCTCCTGCGTCGGCGCCACCCCGACGTCCGCGCCGATCAGGACGTCCTCGATGGACTCCCAGGTCTCCTCGTCGAGGCGCTCCCGGCTGAGCAGGGCCAGCAGGCCACGCCCGAGGCCGCCCTGCGAGCCGGCCAGCCGCTGACGCAGCCGCACCAGGCGGGAGGCGGTGCTCTCGGGCTTGTCCAGGACCGGCGCGGGCTCCGGCTCCAGCTCGGGGACGGTCTCGACCGTGGCCGGCGGCGAGCTGACCTCGACCGGCGGCGCGTCCGGGTCCGTGGGGACGATGACGTCGGTGTGGGTGTCCGGCAGCGGCCCCGGCTTGCGGCGGCGGGTGACCACCAGACCGGCGACGGCCCCCACGAGGAGCACGCCGACGCCGGCGATCGCGAGGATGATCAGGGAGAGGGCTTCCATGCCGGCAATCCAAGCACGGTGCCGTCGGCCGCCCTCCCCCGGCGACCCGTCGTGGTCACCCGTGCTGCCGGGGCGTCAGCCGGGTGGGCGCAGCAGCGGCACGACCGCCGCGCGGATCTCCTCGGGCATCGCGGTGACCGGCCGGTCGGGGTGGGTGTCGTCGACGTAGACGTGCACGAAGCGCCCCTCGGCGGCCGCGTGGCCACCCTCCCCCTGGAACAGCCCGATCCGGTAGACGACCGAGGACCGGCCGACCTTGTCGACGACCAGCCCGGTCTCGATGGGGCGCGGGAAGCCGAGCTCGCGGAAGTAGCGGCACGACGTCTCGGCCACCACGCCGATCGCGGGCAGCCGCCGCACGTCCAGGCCGGTGGCCTCGTAGAGGTGGGCGTTGACGGCGGTGTCGAACAGCTCGTAGTAGGTCGCGTTGTTCAGGTGCCCGTACGCGTCGTCGTCGCGCCAGCGCGTAGTCACGGTGCGCCAGGCGACATACTCGTCGCGGTGCGGCGCGGGGGGTCGCTCGCTCACGCCGACTCGATCTCCCGGAGCCGCTGGCTGATCACCGCGGAGACGCCGTCGCCGCGCATCGTGACGCCGTAGAGGGCGTCGCCGACCTCCATCGTGCGCTTCTGGTGCGTGATGACGAGCAGCTGCGAGCTCTCCCGCAGCTCCTCGTAGATCTGCAGCAGCCGGCCGAGGTTGGTGTCGTCGAGGGCGGCCTCGACCTCGTCGAGGATGTAGAACGGCGACGGCCGGGCCTTGAACAGCGCGACCAGGAAGCACACCGCGACCAGCGACCGCTCGCCGCCGGAGAGCAGGGAGAGCCGCTTGACCTTCTTGCCCGGGGGCCGGGCCTCCACCTCGACGCCGGTGGTGAGCATGTCGTCGGGCGCGGTCAGCAGCAGCCGGCCCTCGCCGCCGGGGAACAACCGCGCGAAGGTCGCGTCGAAGGCGCGGCTGACGTCGGCGTAGGCCTCGGTGAAGACCTGCTCGACGCGCACGTCGACCTCCTTGACGATGTCGAGCAGGTCGCGGCGGGTGCTGCGCAGGTCCTCCAGCTGCTCGGTGAGGAACTGGTGACGCTCCTCCATCGCCGAGAACTCCTCGAGGGCGAGCGGGTTGATCCGGCCCAGCTGGGCCAGGGCCCGCTCGGCGGAGCGCAGCCGCTTGGCCTGCTCGTCGCGGACGTACGGCGTGGTGGGCGCCGCGGCGTCGGCCTCACCGTCCTCCCCGGCGCCCTGGTCCGGCCCGGCGCCCGCGTCGAGCGGGACGGGCAGGTGCGGGCCGTACTCGGCGACCAGCGAGTCGGGGTCCACGCCGACCTCGGCGAGCACCTTCTCCTCCAGCTGCTCGAGGCGCATCCGCTGCTGGGCGCGCGCGACCTCGTCGCGGTGGGCGGTGCCGACCAGCTCGTCGTGCTCGCGCCCGAGCTCGCGCAGACGGGCCCGGACCGCGACCAGCTCCTGCTCGCGTCCGCGGCGCGACTCCTCGACCTCGCGGCGTGCGGCCGCGGCCTGCTCCAGGGAGAGCTCCAGGCGCTCCAGGGCCCATCCGACGGCGGTCGTCACCGCGGCGGCGGCACGGCCCTCGCGCTCGAGCCGCGCCCGGCGCTCGGCGGCGCGACGGCGGTTCTCGCGCTCCTGGCGCGCGGCCCGCTCCAGCGAGTCGGCGCGGCCGTTCAGCGCCCGCGCGCGCTCCTCCGAGGTACGCAGGCCCAGCCGGGCGTCGGTCTCACCCTGGCGCGCCGTCCGGGCGGCCTCGGCCCGGTCCTCGCGCTCGGTGGTGTCCGGCTCCTCCTCGGGGGCGTGCTCGGCCCGGGCCAGCCGCTCCTCGAGCTCGACCAGCCCGGCCAGGTCACGGTCCCGGGCGGACTCGGCGTCGGCGATGGCCTGGTCCAGGCGCTCGGCCTCACCGCGCGCGGAGCGGGCCCGCGACCCGTGCTGGCCGAGCTCCTCGGCCACCGCGGCCAGGGTCGCGTCCGACTCGTGCAGCTTGGCGAGGGCGACGTCGACGGCGCGCTGGGCCTCGTGCCGCTCGCGCTCGAGCCGGGAGGTCTCGAACCCGAGCCGCTCGGCGGCGGCGGTGGCCTCGCCGAGCTGGGCGGTGGCGTCGTCGACCGCGGCCTGGATCTCGAGCAGGCTCGGCTGCGACGACGACCCGCCCCGGGCCTGCAGCAGGCCGAGCACGTCACCCTCCCGGGTCACCGCCGTCCACCGGGGACGCTGCGCGACCAGAGCCCGCGCCGCGGCGAGGTCCTCGACCACAGCGGTGGAGGACAGCAGCCCGGCCAGCGCGTCGCTCATCGCCGTCGGCGCCTCCAGGACGTCCAGGACGCGGACGGCCCCGGCCGGCAGCGGCTCCGCGTCCCCTGCGTCCCCCGCGTCGTCCCCCGCGTCGTCCCCCGCGTCGTCCCCCGCGTCGTCCCCCGCGTCGTCCGTCGTCCCGGCGGGGGCCGCGACCAGCAGCCCGGCCCGGCCGAGGTCCTCGTCCTTGAGGTGGCGCAGCGCGGCGAGCGCGGCGTCGGGGCCCTCGACCACGACGGCGTCGGCGGCCGCGCCGAGCGCACCGGCCACGGCGGTCTCGTAGCCGCTGCGCACCGACACCAGCGCCGCCACGGACCCGAGCAGGCCGGACACCTCGTCGGTGGCCGCCAGCAGCGCGCCGGCCCCGTCCTTGCGCGCCAGGCCCATCTCGAGGGCGTCCTTGCGGGCCGCCAGCGACGAGCGGTCCCGGTCGGCCTGGGCGGCCTCGGCCCCGGCCTTGGCCAGCTGCTCCTCGAGTCCGTCGAGCAGGGCCACCGCACCCTCGTGCTCGGCGTCGAGGCCCTCCTCACCGGCGTCGAGGCCGGCGACCCGGGTCTCCAGCGCCGTGTAGTCGCGCTGGGCCTGCGCCGCCCGGGCCAGGGCGTCCTCCCGTGCCTGGGCGAGCCGGCCGGTCTCCTCCTCCGCGGCGCGGGCACGCGAGCGCAGGGCGTTGACCTGGCCGTGGAGCCGGGCCAGGCCCTCGCGCCGGTCCGCGGCGGCGCGGACGAGGGCCGAGACCCGGCGCTCCTCCTCGGCGGCGGCGTCCTCGGCCTCGCGACGGGCGGCGACGGCCTGCTCCAGGGCGGTCCGGCGCTGCTCGACCTCGGCGGCGATGCGCTGCTCCTGCTCGCGCATCCGCACCGACTCTGCCTCGAGCTCGTCGGGGTCGCGCCCGGCGGCGGGGGCGTTGTCGACCGCCCCGGCGGCGTTGCGCCGGCGCTCGGCGGCGACGGAGGCCGTGCCGCGCAGCCGCTCGCGCAGCCCGGTGAGCGACGCCTGCGTGTCCTGCGCGGCGGCCAGCGCCGGGAGGTCCTCCCGCAGGGCCGCCTCGAGGGCGGCCTCCTGCTCGCGCCCGCGGGCCAGGGCGCCCTCCACCTCGGTGCGGCGCTCGACCAGCGCGGACTCGTCGGCGCGGTCCTGCGCCAGGGCCTCCCGGGCCGTCACGAGGTCGTCGGCCAGCAGCCGGGACCGGGCGTCGCGCACCTCGGCCTGCACGGTCGCTGCCCTCCGGGCCACCTCGGCCTGGCGACCCAGCGGCTTGAGCTGGCGCCGGATCTCGCTGATCAGGTCGGAGAGCCGGTTCAGGTTGCCCTCGGTCGCGTCCAGCTTGCGCAGCGCCTTCTCCTTGCGCTTGCGGTGCTTCAGCACGCCCGCGGCCTCCTCGATGAACCCGCGACGGTCCTCGGGGGTGGCGTGGAGGATCGTGTCGAGCTGGCCCTGGCCGACGATCACGTGCATCTCCCGGCCGATGCCGGAGTCGCTCAGCAGCTCCTGGACGTCGAGCAGGCGGCAGGACGTGCCGTTGATGGCGTACTCCGAGCCCCCGCTGCGGAACATCGTGCGGCTGATCGTGACCTCGGCGTACTCGATCGGCAGCGCACCGTCGCTGTTGTCGATGGTCAGCACGACCTCGGCGCGGCCCAGGGGCGGGCGCCCGGAGGTGCCGGCGAAGATGACGTCCTCCATCTTGCCGCCGCGCAGGCTCTTGGCGCCCTGCTCGCCCATCACCCAGGCCAGGGCGTCGACGACGTTGGACTTGCCGGAGCCGTTGGGCCCCACGATGCAGGTGATCCCTGGCTCGAGGGCCAGCGTGGTCGACGAGGCGAAGGACTTGAAGCCCTTGAGGGTCAGGCTCTTCAGGTACACCGCGCGGGCTCCTCGGTCGTGGGCTCAGCCGCGGCTCACGCTACCGCCGGTACGCCCACGCGCGTCGCAGGCGGGCGGGTCAGACGGGCTGGAGCTGCTCGAACGACCCGGACGGGCCGTCCAGCAGCTCGGCGGCGCGCGCCGCCACGAGCCGGTCGTTCTCCTCGCTGAGGCGCAGCACCAGCTGCTCCAGCTCGGCCACGCGGGCCCGCAGCCGGGCGTTGTCGCCGCGCAGGTGGGGGTCGGGCGCCTGCGTGGTGAGGTAGCCGGTCAGTGCCTTGGCCATCGGCTCGGTCCCTTCGGTTCACGTCCATCGGACCCGTGGAGGGGCCGTCTACCAGGGTGACACCGGTCCTGTCCAGGGTCAATCCGGGACCGCGGCAGTCGCCGGGCGGACCCGGCGCCGACGCGGGACGGGCTGGCAGACCCCGCAGAAGAACGACGAGCGGTTCATGAAGGCGACCCGGCGGATCGGGGTCCCGCACCGTCGGCAGGGCCGACCCTCCTGGCCGTAGGCGTCGAGGGAGCGGTCGAAGTAGCCGGACTGGCCGTTGACGTTGACGTAGAGCGCGTCGAAGGAGGTGCCGCCCTGGGCCAGCGCCTCCCCCATCACCGCCCGGACGTGACCGAGCAGCTCCCAGGCCTGGGCGCGCGTGAGCCCGTCGCCGGGGCGCTCGCCGTGCAGGCGGCTGCGCCACAGGGACTCGTCGGCGTAGATGTTGCCGACGCCGGAGACCAGCCCCTGGTCGAGCAGCAGCCGCTTGACCCCCGAGGTGCGTCGGCGCAGCCGGGCCACGAACTCGGCGTCGTCGAACGCCGGGTCGATCGGGTCGCGCGCGATGTGGGCGATCTCCGGCGGCAGCTCGGCGCCCCCGGGCGACATCGACAGGCCGCCGAACATCCGCTGGTCGACGAACCGGAGCTCGCGGGGCCCGTCGAGCACCATCCGCACCCGCAGGTGCCGCTCCGGAGCGGCGTCGCGGGGCTGGACGAGCATCTGACCGCTCATCCCGAGGTGTCCGAGCAGGGCGTCACCGCCGTCGAGCGGCAGCCACAGGTACTTGCCGCGGCGCCGGGCGCCCTCGATGACACGCCCGCTCAGCGCGGCGGCGAAGCCCTCGGGCCCACCGGGGTCGCGCCGCACCGGGCGGGGGTGCAGCACCTCGACCCGCTCGACGGTGCGGCCCACGACGTGGCGCTCGAGCCCGGCGCGGACGACCTCGACCTCGGGGAGCTCCGGCACGCGCCGTCAGTCGCCGGAGGGGACGGGCGACGCGGGGGTGACGACCGGGGTGACCGCCAGCGGCTCGCCGGCGGCCGGTGCGAGCTCGCCGTAGGCGGTCTCGGCGGCCGACTGCTCGGCCTCCTTCTTCGACCGGCCCGCACCGTTGCCGTAGAGCGCGTCGCCGACACGGACCTGGGCGGTGAAGGTCTTCATGTGGTCCGGCCCGTCGTCCTCGATGACGTACTCCGGCACGCCGAGGCCGAGCTCGGCGGAGAGCTCCTGCAGCGACGTCTTCCAGTCGAGGCCGGCGCCCAGCGCGGAGGCCTGCTCCATCAGCGGGTCGAAGAGCATGTGGACGACCTGAGCGGAGGCCTCCAGGCCGCCGCCGCTGAGGTGGATCGCGCCGATCAGTGCCTCGACGGTGTCGGAGAGGATCGAGGCCTTCTCCCGGCCACCGGTGGCCTCCTCGCCGCGGCCCAGCTTCACGTGCTCGCCGACACCGATCTGCCGACCCACCCCGGCCAGGGCCCGGGCGTTGACGACGGCCGCGCGGAGCTTGGCCAGCCGCCCCTCGGACAGGTCGGGGTGGGTCAGGTAGAGCGTCTCGGTGACCACCACGCCGAGCACGGAGTCACCGAGGAACTCCAGCCGCTCGTTGGTCGGCAGGCCCCCGTGCTCGTAGGCGTACGAGCGGTGCGTGAGGGCGCGCTCGAGCAGCCCGGCGTCCAGGACGGGATCGCCGAGCGCCGAGCGCAGAGCCGGGTAGGTGGTCAGCGCGGGGTCCGGCTCAGAGCACCTGGCGGCGGGCGCCGCGGGCGCCGTACTGGCCGCAGGCCGAGCAGGCACGGTGGGGCAGGTGCTGCTCGCCGCAGGCCGGGTTGGCGCACGTGACCAGGGTCGGCGCCACGGCCTTCCACTGCGAGCGGCGGTGCCGCGTGTTGCTGCGCGACATCTTGCGCTTCGGGACAGCCATCTTCTTCTCCTCAGCTAGCCAGGGACCCGGACGGGCTCCTGGTGCGGTTCTCGGTCGGTGGGGCGGTGGTGCGGGGTGTGATCAGGGTGGTGCGGCGCGCCTCAGGGCTTCTCGGGCTCCGCCAGGGCGGTGAGGCCGGCCCACCGCGGGTCGATCGGGTCCTCGTGGTGGTGGTCCGGGTCGTCCGCCAGGCGCGTCCCGCAGTCGGGGCACAGGCCGGGGCAGTCGTCGCGGCACAACGGTTGGAAGGGTAGTGCGAGCACCACCGCGTCCCGCAGCAGCGGCTCCAGGTCGAGCAGGTCGTCCTCCAGCACCCGGACGTCCTGGTCGTCGTCGTCCGGGGCACGCTGGTCGTGCTTGTCGGCGTAGACGAACAGGTCCTGCAGGTCCACGTCGATCTCGTCGTGCAGCGGCTCCAGGCACCGCACGCACTCGCCGACGAGGTCGGCGTGCGCGGTCCCGGTGACCAGGACGCCCTCCATGACCGCCTCGAGCCGCAGGTCGAGCTCGACCGGTGACCCTTCGACGACCGAGAGGACCTCGATGCCCAGATCTGCCGGCGCCGGGGCGGTGCGGGACACCTCGCGCTGGGACCCGGGTCGACGGCCGAGCTCGCGGGTGTCGAGCACGAGCGGCGCTCGCGGGTCCAGGGTGCTCAGGGTCTTCACTTTCCGGTCCAGACGGGGCAGATCAAGAGACGAGCCTACGCGCCCGGCCGGTGACCGGGCAAAACGCCCTGCCCGGGACTCATCGCTCGCTCCGCGCCGCCCGCTCGGCGAGCCGGTCGAGGAGTGCCTCGTGGACGAAGTCGGGCAGCAGGCCCCGGACGTCGCCGCCGAGGCCGGCGACCTCCTTGAGGAGGCTGGAGGCCACGAACGACCACCGCGGGTCGGTGGGCAGGAAGACCGTGTCGACGCCGGTCTGGCGGGCGTTCATGCCGGCCATCTGGGCCTCGTACTCGAAGTCCCCCGCGCCGCGCAGCCCCTTGACCAGCGCCTGGGCGTCCTGCTCGGCGCACAGGTCGGTGAGCAGCCCGGTGAAGCCGATCACGCGGACGCCGGGCAGGTCGGCGCAGGCCCGCTCCAGCATCGCGATCCGCTCGCCGTCGTCGAAGAGGCGGTTCTTCGAGGGGTTCACCCCGACGGCGACGACGACCTCGTCGAAGAGGCGGGCGGCGCGGGTGACCACGTCGAGGTGACCGTGGTGGACGGGGTCGAAGGTGCCGGGGCACACGGCGCGGCTCATCACGCGTCCTCGGGTCTCGACGGCAGGGCGGCGCGACCGTACCAGAGCACGGTCTCGCCGTAGCGCCGGG
Organism: Nocardioides aquaticus; assembly: GCF_018459925.1. Classification (NCBI taxonomy): domain Bacteria; kingdom Bacillati; phylum Actinomycetota; class Actinomycetes; order Propionibacteriales; family Nocardioidaceae; genus Nocardioides; species Nocardioides aquaticus. Next base: position 1,396,246 of record NZ_CP075371.1, on the reverse strand, counting down.
AGCGCTCGGCCTCCCACCCGGTCGGCCAGGGCGGTTCGGGGCTGCGCGAGGAGCGCTCGAGGACGACGAGCGCGTCGTCGGCCAGCCAGGCGGGCAGGGCCCGGAGGTCGCGGGCGAGGTCCTCCTCCGAGCGGGGGTACGGCGGGTCGGCCAGCACCAGGTCGAAGGCGGCCCGCTCCCCCGGCCCCCGGTCCAGGACCGTGCCGACGGAGCCCGTGACGACCTCGGTGAGCCCGCCGAGACCGAGGTCGCGGGCGTTGCCGGCCACGAGCCGGGCGGTCGCGCGGTCGTGCTCGACGGCGGTCAGCGCCGCCGCTCCGCGCGACAGCGTCTCCAGGCCGAGCGCGCCGGACCCGGCGTACAGGTCGAGGACCCGCAGGCCGCCCCAGCCGCCCCAGACCACCTCGAGCGCCGAGAAGAGCGCCTCCCGCACCCGGTCGCTGGTGGGGCGGGTGCGGTCGCCGGGCGGGGTGCGGAGGCGACGCCCGCCGGCGCTGCCCGCGATGACCCGGGTCACGACTTGTCCATGTAGTCCGAGGCCGTCGAGCGCTCGAGTTCCTCGACGGCACGGGCCAGGTCGGGCGCGCCGCTCAGCCCGGGGTCGGTGTCGAGCAGGTCCTCGGCGGCCTCGCGGGCCTCGGTGATCGTCTGCTCGTCGCGCAGCACGCGCAGCACCTGCAGCCCCGAGCGGCCCCCCGCCTGGGAACGGCCGAGGACGTCGCCCTCGCGGCGCTGCTCGAGGTCCACCCGGCTCAGCTCGAAGCCGTCCCGGGTGCCGGCGACGGCGTCCAGGCGCTCGCGCGCCGGGGTGCCGGGGAGCGCGTGGGAGATGAGCAGGCACAGGCCGGGCAGCCCGCCGCGCCCGACGCGTCCGCGCAGCTGGTGCAGCTGCGAGACGCCGAACCGGTCCGCGTCGAGCAGCACCATCGCGGTGGCCTCGGGGACGTCGACGCCGACCTCGACGACGGTGGTGGCCACGAGGACGTCGGTGGTGCCGGCGGCGAAGGCGGTCATCTGCCGGTCCTTCTCGTCGGCCGGCATCCGCCCGTGCAGCACCCCGACGCGCAGGCCGCGCAGCGGGCCCTCGCGCAGCATCGCGGCGACCTCGTCGACAGCGGCCGGAGGCGGGGGCGGCACCCGCGGCGGGGGCGGGGGGCCGCCCTCGGGGTCGTCGAAGAGGTCGTCCTCGAACGGGTCGACCTCCGGCAGCTCCTCGGGGGCGTCGTGCTGGCCCGGCTCCTGGACGTCCGGGCTGATCCGGGGGCACACCACGTAGACGCGGTGCCCGGCCGCGACCTCCTCGGCGACCCGCTTCCAGACCCGGTCCAGCCAGTCGGGGTTGTCGGTCAGGTACACCGCGGTCGTCTGCACCGGCGCCCGACCGGCGGGCAGCTCGCGCAGCGTGGAGACCTCGAGGTCGCCGAAGACGGTCATCGCGACCGTCCTGGGGATCGGGGTCGCCGTCATCACCAGCACGTGCGGCGGGGTGCCGGCCTTGTCGGTGAGCGCAGCACGCTGCTCGACGCCGAAGCGGTGCTGCTCGTCGACCACCACGAGGCCGAGGTCGGCGAAGGAGACCCGGTCCTCGAGCAGGGCGTGGGTGCCGACGACGAGCCCGGCCTCGCCGCTGGCCAGGCGCAGCAGGGTCTCGCGGCGCCGCGCGGTGCTCATCGACCCGGTCAGCAGCTCGACCCGGGTGGCCCCCGCGGGGCTGCCCAGGGCCCCGCCGTCGGCGAGGTCCCCGAGCATGGCGCTGATCGAGCGGTGGTGCTGCTGGGCGAGCACCTCGGTCGGGGCCAGCAGGGCCGCCTGCCCGCCGGAGTCGACCACGCGCAGCATCGCCCGCAGCGCGACGAGGGTCTTGCCGGAGCCGACCTCGCCCTGCAGCAGCCGGCTCATCGGGTGCGGGCGGGCCAGGTCGGCGGCGACCTCGTCGCCGATCCGCTGCTGCCCCCCGGTGAGCTCGAAGGGCAGCCGGGCGTCGAAGGCGGCCAGCAGCTCGCCGTCGCCGCCGTCGCGGGGCCGCGCGCCCAGGGCCATCACGGCCCGCCGCCGCCGACCGAGGACGACCTGGGTGACCAGGGCCTCCTCGAACCGGTAGCGGCGCCGCGCCCGCGCCACCTGGTCCTGCTCGTCGGGGGCGTGGATCCACTCCAGTGCCTGGTGGGCGTCGAGCACGTCGTAGCGCTCGCGCACCGCCGGCGGGACGACCTCGGGCAGCTCGTCGACCACGGAGCGCGCGAAGGTGACGGCCCGCTGGAGGTCCCAGTGGTCGACACCCCTGGTCAGCGGGTAGAGCGGGTAGAGCCCGCGGATCTGGTCGGCCGTGGCCCGGGTCTCCTCCTCGTCGACCCAGCCGAAGACCAGCATCGTGGGGTTGGTCAGCTGCCACTCGTCGCGGAAGCGACCGGCCTTGCCCAGGAAGAGGCCGGTCCGGCCGACCTCCAGGCGCCCGGCCTGCCACTTCGAGACGTGCGCGCTCTTGGCGAAGAACGTCATCGAGAGCGACGGCCCGGAGGTCCTGAGCCGCGTCTCCAGCCGGAAGGCCGGCTTGCCGGTGCGGCGGTCGGTGTAGGAGTGCACCTTGCTGTGGACGATCTCCCCGATCACCGTCAGCAGCTGCCCCTCCTGCAGGTCGGCCACCCGGGTCAGCTCCCCGGTGCGCAGGTAGCGGCGCGGGTGGTGGGCGAGCAGGTCGCCGACCGTGCGCAGGCCGAGGCCCTTCTCGACCTTCTCCCGCTTGGCCTTCTTGTCCCCCATCACCGCGGCGACCGGGGTGCTCAGCGCGATCACGTCGTCCTCCTCCCGCGCCCGGCCCGGACGGCCCGCACGCTCACTCCACCGCCAGCATCAGCGCGTACCGGTCCTGGCCACCGTCGAAGACGGTGACGTCGACCACGGGGTGCTCGGCGGCCAGCCACGCAGCGGTGCGCTCCCCGAGGTCGGGCGGCGCGGCCGCGGGATCGCCGACCACGACCGTGACCAGCTCACCGCCACCGGCCAGCAGGCGCCCGAGCACGTCGGTGGCCACCGCGTGGGCGTCGTCGCCGACCACGACGTAGTCGCCCGCGACCATGCCGAGCACGTCCCCCGGCGCGCAGGGCCCGGCCATCGTCATCGCCCGCTCGGTGGCCACCGTGATCGCGCCGTGCCGCACGTGGCGTGCCGTGGCGGTCATCTCCACGACGTCGCGGTCGAAGGAGCGGCCGGGCTCGTGCACCGCCATCGCGGCCAGGCCCTGCACCTGCGCCTCGGTCGGGATGACCGCGACCCGCAGGCCGGAGTCGGCCTCCGCGGCCTCCGCGGCGGCGCGGGCGACCCGGACCGCGTCGACGTCGTTGGCGAGCACCACCACCTCGGACGCCCCGCACCCGGTGATCGCGGCGAGCACCTCGGCGCTGGACGGCTGGTGGCCGGGACCGCCGCGCACCACCGTGGCGCCGGCGTCGGCGAACAGCCGGTCCAGGCCGGGACCGGCGGCGACCGCGACGACCGCACGGCCGGCACGGCCCCCGTCGAGACCGGGAGGGGTGCGGGGCGTCACGACCTGCTCGGCGAAGTGGGTGACCCGGACCCGGTGGGGACGCCCGGCCTCGATCCCGGCCTCGACGGCGGCACCGACGTCGTCGACGTGGACGTGCACGTTCCACAGGCCCTCGCCGCCCACGACCACGAGCGAGTCCCCGAGCGCGGCCAACCGCTCGCGCAGCACGGGCACCGCCTCGGCCGGGGCGTCGAGGAGGTACATCACCTCGTACGACGGCCCGTCCTCGTGCAGGTCCGCACCGGCGGCCGGGACGTCCCCGTCGCCGTCGTCGGGCCCGGTCGCGGGGACGGTCGCGGGGACGGTCGCGGGGCCGGTCGCGGGGCCGGTCGCGGGGACGGGCGTCGGCACCGGGACGGGGATCCGGGGGCCCCGCGGCGGACGCGGCGGGCGGCGGCCCGTCGAGGCCGTCTCGGCGGCGTCCAGCAGGACGCACAGCCCGCGCCCGCCGGCGTCGACCACGCCGGCGCGGGCCAGCACGTCGAGCTGCTCGGGCGTGCGGGCGAGCGCGGCGCGGGCCGCGGCGGCGGCAGCGGTGACGACCGCGCCGGTCCGGGCGTCGGGGTCCGAGGCGCGCTCGACCGCGGCGTCGGCGGCCGCCCGCGCCACGCTCAGCATGGTGCCCTCGACCGGGGTGCCCACGGCGGCGTAGGCCGCGTCGGCGGCACGCTCCAGCGCCTCGGCCATCACCACCGCGCCACGCTCGTCGGCGCGGGCCCGTCCGATGCGGCGCACGACCTCCCCCAGCATCTCGCTCAGGACGACCCCGGAGTTGCCGCGGGCGCCGAGCAGCGCCCCTCGGGCCAGGGCGGTCAGCGCCGCCTCGCGGCCCGCGTCGGCCTCGCGGGCCGCCGTGAGAGCGTCCCGGGCGGCCGAGACGGTGAGGTGCAGGTTGGTGCCGGTGTCGCCGTCGGGCACCGGGTAGACGTTGAGGGCGTCGATCTCCTCCCGCGCCGCTCCCAGGGCGTCGGTGGCGAGGTCGACGAAGCGTGCGAGCGTGCGCAGCGCGATCGTGCCCTCCAGCGGGATCTCTTCCATGGCGAGGGCCAGCGTAGGGTGGGGCACCGACGTCCGTGGTGCTCGGCCACCGGCCGCCGCCGCACGATTTCGACGCCTGCTCGCTCGTCAGATACGCTAGGGCGGTTGCCCGTCGTCGGGCTCACACTCTTTTCACCGAACCGTTCAGGAGACAAACCCGTGGCTGCCGTCTGCGACCTCTGCGACAAGAAGCCGACCTTCGGCAACAACCGCCCCTGGTCGCGCAAGATCACCAAGCGCCGTTTCGACCCGAACATCCAGCGGGTCCGCGCCACCGTGAACGGGACCCCGAAGCGTCTCAACGTCTGCACCCGCTGCATCAAGGCCGGCAAGGTCACCCGCTGACCCTGCCCGTCCGCTGAGGCCGCCCCCGACTCGTCGGGAGGCGGCCTTCGTGCGTCGTGGGGGGCTGCTGCCACGGGCTCCTCAGAAGTGGGTCCACCCCGTGGCGCCCTCGTAGGCGGCGCCGTCGACGGTGACCTCGCCGGGCGTACCGCCGTCGAGCACCTCCCCCACGACCGTCCAGCCGTCGGGGACCTGGCCGGGCGGGAACGTCGCCAGCAGGCCGTGGTCGTCGCCGCCGCCGAGGACGAACGACAGCGGCTCGGCACCGAGCGCCGCCCCGACGGTGACCAGCGGCTCGGCCACCTCCAGCGTCGCGGTCCGCACGTCGATCGCGACGCCCGAGCCAGCGGCGAGGTGTCCGACCTCCGACAGCAGCCCGTCGGAGACGTCGATCATCGACGTCGCGCCGGCCTCGGCCGCGGCGGGCCCGGCGTCGTACGGCGGGGTCGGGCGCCGGTAGGCGTCGACGAGCACCCGGGGCGAGCGGAACCCGCGGGAGAGCACGGTGAGGCCGCCGGCGGCCCAGCCCTGCCGGCCGACCAGGGCCAGCAGGTCGCCCGGCTCCGCGCCCGAGCGGAGCACCGGCGACTGCGTGCAGGTGCCGAGCACCGTCACCGCGACCACGACCTGGTCGGCGCGCGTGAGGTCGCCGCCGACGATGCTGGCCCCGACCAGGCCGCACTCCTCGGCGAAACCGGCGGCGAGGTCGAGCGCCCAGGCGGCCGGCAGGTCGGCCGGCGCGGCCAGGCCGATGGTCAGCGACGTAGCCCGACCACCCATCGCGTTGATGTCGGAGATGTTCTGTGCCGCCGCGCGGTGGCCGACGTCGGCGCCGGAGGCCCAGTCGCGACGGAAGTGGCGTCCCTCGACCATCAGGTCGGTGGACACCACGACGTGCCCGGTGCGCACCCGCAGGACCGCCGCGTCGTCCCCCGGACCCACCAGGACGTGCTCGCCCTGGGGGAAGAGCGCGGTGAGCTCGGAGATGAGTCCGAACTCCCCGACGTCGGCGAGCGTGGCGTCAGCGGGGAGGGCCATGACCCCCATCCCACCAGAGGCCGCTGCGCGGTAGGTTGACCCGGGTCGCCACCCGCGTGGTCGACCCGTCGTGGCTCCCGGGGCCGCGACGACCCACCCGTCTCAACGAGGAGATCCCCATGGTCGTCCAGGCCTACATCCTGATCCAGACCGACGTCGGCAAGGCCGCCGAGGTCGCTGCCGCCATCGCGCAGGTCAAGGGCGTCACGCTGGCCGAGGACGTCACGGGCCCGTACGACGTGATCGTGCGCGCCGAGGCCCGCAACGTCGACGAGCTCGGCCAGCTCGTGGTCTCGCGGGTGCAGAACCTCGACGGGATCACGCGCACGCTGACCTGCCCCGTCGTCCACATCTGACCCGCCTCCCGAGGTGACCCGGTCGCGCCCGAGCGGCCGTGCCGCGGCCGCCGTGGCGGCCGCCCTCGGCGTCGTGCTCGCCGTGGGCGGCTGCTCCGGGCCGGTCGACGTCGACGTGCCTGACCTGGACCCCGCGCAGCAGGCTGCCTGCGAGCGGCTGGTCGAGGCGCTGCCCGACCGGCTCGAGGACCTCGGCGAGGACGGCCTGGACCGGGTCGAGGTCGATCCGGCCGACGCGACGGCGGCGGCCTGGGGCGACCCGGCGGTGGTCGTCACCTGCGGCGTGGACGCCCCCGAGGGCTACGACCGGTTCCAGCTCTGCCAGGAGATCGACGGCGTGGGCTGGTTCGTCGACGACGCCGACCTGCAGGACGAGCCGACCGAGGTCACCCTGACTGCCGTCGGCTACCGCCCGCGGGTCTCGCTAATCGTGCCGGCGGAGTACTGGCCGATGGGTGGCTCCTCGGTCGCCGCCGAGGTCGCCGGCCCGGTCCTGGACGCGACCGAGCTCGTCGACGCCTGTCGCTGAGCCGGACCTCCCGGCCTCCGGCGCACGGCGTGCGGCGCACGGCGTCCGGCGTCCGGCGTCCGGCCGGGCCTCAGCGCAGACCGGTGCCCCGGGCCAGCGCGAGCCGGATCAACCGGTCGACGAGGTCCGGGTAGGACAGGCCCGTCGCCGCCCACATCTGCGGGAACATCGAGGTCGGGGTGAACCCCGGCATCGTGTTGATCTCGTTCACCACCAGGGACCCGTCCGGCATCACGAAGAAGTCGACCCGGGCCAGGCCCTCGCAGCCGACCGCGGCGAAGGCCCGCGCCGAGAGCGTCCGGACCCGGGCCGTGAGCGCCGGGTCCAGGTCGGCCGGGATCACGGTGCGGGTGGACTGCTCGGGCAGGTACTTGGCCTCGAAGTCGTAGAAGTCGTGGTCGTCACCGACCAGCACCTCCGCCGGGACGCTCGTCTCCGGTCCCGCACCGGATCCGCCCGCCCCGGATCCGCCCGTACCGTCGGGGAGGCGGTCCAGGACGCCGCACTCGACCTCGCGGGCACCCTCGGCGGCCAGCTCGACCAGCACCTTCGGGTCGTGCTCGAAGGCGCCCTCGAGCGCGCGGCGCACGGCGTCGGTGTCGGTGACGTCACCGACCTTGGCGATCCCCATGCTGGACCCGCCACGGGCCGGCTTGACGAAGACCGGCCGGCGCGCGCCGGCCCCGTCGTCGGCGAGCCCGCGCAGGCGGCCGAGCACGTCGGCGGCGTCGGCCTGCCAGGCGGCGCGGGTGACCGTGACGCTCGGCATCACCGGCAGCCCGGCGTCCCGGAGCACCACCTTGAGGTAGGCCTTGTCCATGCCGACCGCGGAGGCCAGGACGCCGGCACCGACGTAGCGGACGCCCGACATCTCGAGCATGCCCTGCAGCGTGCCGTCCTCGCCCCAGGGCCCGTGCAGCAGCGGGAACACCACGTCCACCTCACCGAGGGCGCGGGGCGGGGACCCGGGATCGGTGACGACCAGTCCCGCGCGGCCGTCCGGGTCGCCGCCGGGCGCCAGGCTGAGGGACGCGCCCCCGGCGTCGACGGCGGGGAGCGCGTCGGGCGTGGTGATCCGCAGCCGCTCGGGGTCGCCGGACTCCAGCACCCACCGCCCGTCGGGCGCGATGCCGACCGGGACCACCTCGTACGCCTCGGGGTCGATCGCAGCCAGCACGCTGCCCGCGGTGACGCAGGAGATCGCGTGCTCGCTGGATCGTCCGCCGAACACGACGGCGACGCGTGGCTTGGGGCTCTGTCCAGGCGCGGGGGGCTCCGGGGTCACCGCACGGACCCTAGCGTTCCTAGGATCGGGGGATGCCCGACGACGCGCCCGTGCCCGCACCCGCCGACCGACCGCTGCACCCCGCCACGCTGGCGGTGACCGCCGGCCGCCCGAAGGACGACCCCGACGCGCCGCTGAACGAGCCGCTGACGATGGCCTCGACCTACGTCGCGGGCGGCGACCGGGAGTACGGCCGGTACGGCAACCCCACCTGGCAGGCCTTCGAGGCCGCCCTCGGCGCCCTCGAGGGCGGCCGCTGCCTGGCGTTCTCCTCCGGGATGGCGGCGGTGTCGACCGTGCTGGACCTGGTCGGGCAGGACGCGCGCGTGGTGATGCCGCAGCACGCCTACCTGGGCAGCGTGGCCTACCTCGGCGACCTGGAGGCCCGCGGCCGCGCGCGCAGCGTCCTGGTCGACATGACCGACCTCGACGCCACCCGCGCCGCCTGCGAGGACGCCGCGCTGGTGTGGGTGGAGTCCCCCACCAACCCTGCTCTCGAGGTCACCGACGTGCGCGCCGTGACCGAGGCCGCGCACGCGGCCGGGGCGTACGTCGTCGCCGACAACACCTTCGCCACGCCGGTCCTGCGCCGTCCGCTCGAGGACGGCGTCGACCTCGTGCTGCACTCGGCGACCAAGTACCTCGCCGGCCACAGCGACGCCCTGATCGGGGCGGTGGTGACCCGGGACGACGCGCTCTTCGACGTGCTGAAGAAGCGCCGCGACCTCGCCGGCGCGGTGCCGGGCACGCTGGAGGCCTGGCTGGCGCTGCGCGGCCTGCGCACGCTGCACCTGCGCGTCGAGCGGGCCCAGGCCAACGCGCAGGTGCTGGTCGAGCGCCTCCGCGAGCACCCCGCGGTCGCCGAGGTGCGCTACCCCGGCTTCGGCGGCATCGTCTCGGCCGTGCTGGCCCAGGGCGAGCTGGCAGCCGACCTCCTCCCCCGCAAGACCCGCCTGTGGGTGCACGCGACGTCCCTCGGCGGGGTCGAGTCCACGCTGGAGCGCCGTCGCCGGTGGAAGGGGGAGGCGCCCACCATCCCCGAGGGCCTGGTCCGGTTGTCGGTGGGCATCGAGGACGTCGAGGACCTCTGGGCCGACCTGCGCCGCTGCCTGGACGACCTGGTCTGAGGACGGCGCCGAATATTTCTACGGCGGACCAGAAGCGGAACATCGCCTGACCCGGACAGGACTTTTGGCATCTTTCTTGTCGTCCGACCCGGGAAAAATGGGGGTTTCACGTGCCGGCACCGCTCACTCCACTGCGCGACGACTCGTCTCTCGGGTCCGATCGCGTCAACGTCGCGTCCCGGGTGGCCTGGCTGCTCCGGATGGCGCGCCTGACCGCCGGCGGCGGCCACAGCCAGGCCGCCGTGGGCACTGCCCTGCGCGCCACGGGTGTGCGTACCCACGCCCGGCTGATGTCCGAGGTCGAGAACGGCAAGGTCCGTCACGGACGCATCATCGACGGCTACGAGCGCGCCCTCGGGCTCCGCGAGGGCCAGCTGCGGGCTCCGGTCGACGTGCTGTGCCGCACGCTCCCGGGAGGTCCGCCGGACCGCGACGACGCGAGCCGGGCGATCGGCGGCGGCCACCTCGGGGTGGAGGAGATCTCCGAGCGCGGGGAGCGGGTCCGCCACCCCCGGCGCAGCGGTGGCGCGTGGCTCTCGTGGGCCCGCGCGATCACGGCGCCGGAGGCTCGCGGCTTCCCGACCTGGGTGGCGGCCCCCTGGTTGGACGAGCTGGTCGACGAGCTGGGCCGCAGCGTCGGCACCGCCTACGTCACCCGCTACGAGGCGCTCAGCCTGCTCCGGACCAGCCCGTACGGGCACCTCGTGCTCGAGGCGGCCCGCCGCGCCGTGGCGGACCCGCACGCGCAGGTGCTCGTCGACACCGTCTCGGCCACGGCCGACCGCCCCACCCCGGAGGTGCTGCGCTGGGCGGCCGAGCTGCTCGCCGACCACCGTCCGATGGCGGTGCGTGCGGCCTCCCACGCGCTGCTGGACGTGGCCGCCACCGGCGGCGGCGAGCCCGAGCACTGGGACCTGCTGGTGGACCCGCTCGTCGCGGCCTACGAGCGGGCCGTCGCGCGCGCCGACGCCGGGTGGCACCACACGCTGTCCGGCGTGGTGACCTCGCTGCCGGAGCGCCAGGCGCAGGCCGTGACCGCCCGGTTGTCCCGGCCGCCGGCCCCCGCGGCGTCACGCGTCGCCCTGGGCGAGCGCACCCAGGCCGACCGGAGGTGGCGCACCGCCACCGAGCTGGCGGAGCGAGTCGCCGAGCCTGACAACCTGCCCGACCGTCCGTTGCTGGCCCGGCTGCTGTTCGAGGTCATCCACGACCAGCGGCCCCGCCACCACTTCACCGCGACCATGCTGCTGGTGGCCGTCCCCTTCGCCCACCGCGTCGTCGAGGTGCTGCACGACCACGCCGTGCGTGAGGCCTCCGACCGCGACCGGCACACCATCCTGTTCCGTCTCGCCCAGATGGCCCCCAGCCCGGGCCTCGGCACGATGCCGGCGCTGGCCGCCGGCGACGTCGCGGACCTCTCCGCCCGCGCGGTGCTGCTGGCGCACGGCGGCCAGCGCGTCGAGCGCGAGGTGCTGGACGTCCTGATGGCCCGCGGCCACCGTCGGCGGGCGCTCTACGCGGCCGGGATGACCCAGGACCCGTGGCTGGACAAGGTGGCCCACGCCGACGAGTACCCCGACGAGGTCCGCGGCGCGGCACGCTGGTGGCAGGAGCGGGACGGGCTGGTCGACGACCTGCCCGGGCCACGCTGACGGGCCGCCGACGGTCCGGGTCCCTGGGACGTCGGCCGTCAGCCGTCAGCCGTCGCAGGACAGTCGCAGGACAGCAGCGGATCGCTGCCACCAGGTGACAGCGATCCGCTGCTGTCCTGTCCCGGCACCCCGCGACCCGGGCCGGGTCAGTCGGTCTCGGCCTTGGGGTCGCGGTTGATGAAGGCGTCCATCATGTCGAAGGGCGTCGTACGGCCGGCGACCACGGCGTCGACCTGGTCGGCGATCGGGGCGTCGACGCCCCAGCTGTTGGCGAGCGCCAGCAGCGACGAGCACGACTTCGCGCCCTCGGCCACCTGCCGGGTCGAGGCGAGGATCTCCTCGGTCGACATGCCCTGGCCGAGCTTCTCGCCGAAGGTCCGGTTCCGCGAGAGCGGTGAGGAGCAGGTGGCCACCAGGTCACCGAGACCGGCCAGGCCCATCAGGGTCAGCGGGTTCGCTCCCATCCGCGTGGCCAGTCGCGCCGTCTCCGCCAGTCCTCGCGTGATCAGCGAGGCGGTCGTGTTGTCGCCGAAGCCCAGCCCGACGGCCATCCCGACGCAGAGCGCGACGACGTTCTTGTAGGCGCCGCCGATCTCGCACCCGACCACGTCGACGCTGGTGTAGGGCCGGAAGGCCGCGGTGTGGCAGCGGGCCTGGAGCCGGCGCGCGACCTCCTCGTCGGCGCAGGCGACCACCGAGGCCGCCGGTTCGCGCCGGGCGATCTCCTTGGCGAGGTTGGGCCCGCTGAGGACGCCGATCCTCTCCGGCCCGGCACCGGTCACCTCGGCGATCACCTCGCTCATCCGCTTCACGTTGCCCAGCTCGACGCCCTTCATCAACGACAGGAAGACCGCGTCGTCCGGCACGTGCGGCGCCCAGCCGGCGAGGTTCTCGCGCAGGCTCTGGGAGGGCGTGGCCAGGACGACCACCTCGGCTCCCTCGAGCGCGCGGGCCACGTCGGAGGTGGCGCTGACCCCGCGGGGGAGCTCGATGCCGGGCAGGTAGTCCGCGTTCTCACGGTCCCGGTTGATCGCCTCGGCCTGCTCGGGGCGGCGCGACCAGAGCGCCACCTCGTTGCCGGCGTCGGCGAGCACGATCGAGAAGGCGGTGCCCCACGAACCGGCACTGAAGACGGCGACCTTGCCGTGGCTCTGCGGGGTTGCTGCGTCGGTCGTCACGAGGCTCCGTCCTCCCGGGCCTGCTCGGCACGGTGCCGTCGCAGGTCGAAGCGGTCCGCGGGCGGCTGCTCGCCCCGGATGTCGGCCACGAGGCCGGTGATGGCGTCCATGATCTGCTGGGTGGCCTGCGCGACGTGCCGCGCGGTCACGGGCCGGTCGGCCAGGTGCGCCAGGTCCAGGGGCCGCCCCACCTTCATCGTCACCAGCGTGCGCGGCAGCAGCGAGGGCTTGTGGGAGTAGGGCGCGAGCAGGTCCTGCGGACCCCACTGGCCCACCGGGACGACCGGGCAGCCGGTCTCCAGCGCGATCCGCGCCGCACCCGACTTGCCGGTCATCGGCCACAGGTCGGGGTCGCGCGTGATCGTGCCCTCGGGGTAGACGACCACGCACTCGCCGGCGCGGACCGCCTCGACCGCGGCGGCGTACGCACCGACCGCGCTGCTCGTCGCTCGCTCCACGGGGATCTGGCCGGCCGCGCGGAGGAAGGTACCGAGCACGCGGGTGCGGAAGAGCCCGGACTTGGCCAGGTAGCGCGGGAGGCGGCCGTGGTCGTAGACGAGGTGCGCGGCCGTCAGGGGGTCGACGTGCGAGAGGTGGTTGACGACCACCACGCACCCGCCCGTGGCCGGGATGTGCTCGCCGTCGATCCACCGGCGTCGGGTCAGGACCAGCAGGACCGGCTTGACGAGCGCGACGATGACGGTGAAGGCCCAGCCCCGTCGTTGCTGCAGCTTGCGGACGCTCACGTTCTCCCTCCCTCCACGCCTCCGGCCGGGGGCGCGGACCGGCGCGCCGGTCGGGACGCAGGCTACCGCCGCCAGGCCGGCCCGGACGCTCCGACGCGACGACGGTGCGCTCCCGTCGGCGACGGTGACCTGAGAGGATCGTGGCGATGGCCTCCCACGACCCGCCCGACCCGCCCTCCACCTCGTTCGTGGCGATCCTGCCCGTCAAGCCTCCGCGTGTGGGGAAGTCCCGGCTGGGAGACGTCGAGGACGTCCGGCGCCGAGACCTCGCCGGGGCGTTCGCCCTGGACACCGTGACGGCCGTGGTGGCGTGCCCCGAGGTGGCGGAGGTCCTCGTCGTCACCGACGACGCGGCGTTCTCGCGCGACCTCGTGGCCCTGGGGTGCGCGAGCATGCCGGACGGCGACACCCACGACCTGAACGCGACCCTGCAGCAGGCCGCGCTCGAGGCGCGGCGCCGGTGGCCGCACCTGCAGCCGGTGGCGATCTGCGCCGACCTGCCCGCACTGCGGCCCGACGACCTCGGCGCCGCCCTCCGGGTGGCCTCGACGGGGGGCGCGTGGTTCGTGGCCGACGCCGTCGAGGTCGGCACCACCCTCTACACCGCGCCGTACGCCGAGTTCGCCCCCCGCTTCGGGGTGGGCTCGCGACTGGCGCACCAGGCCTCCGGCGCCCGGGCCGTGACCGGCGGCCTCGCCACCCTGCGCTGCGACGTCGACGACCGGGCCGACCTGCGCCGTGCGCTGTCGCTCGGCGTCGGGACCCACACCGCCGCGGTGGCCGCCCCGCTCGCCTGAGCGGCGGGGCGGCGCGCCGTCAGCTGGACGAGCCGCCACCGCCGCTCGGCGTCGGGGACGCAGCGGAACCGGTCCCGCTGCCTGAACCGTCGGTCGTGGAGCCGCCGGACGTCGACCCACCGGAGGTCGTCGGGGCTGGCGTAGTCGACGGGGCCGGCGTCGCCGACGTGGCCTTCTTGGCCGGCGTGGCCTTCTTCGCCGGAGTGGCCTTTTTCGCCGGCGCCGGGCTGGAGGACGTCGTGGACGTGGCCTTCTTCGCCGGCGTGGACTTCTTCGCCGGTGCCGACTTCTTCGCCGTGGACCCGGCTGCGGTCGACGTCGTCGCCGCGGTCTTCTTCGCCGTGGTCTTCTTCGCCGGCGCCTTCGTGGCGGGCGTCGCCTTCTTCGCCGTCGCCTTCTTCGCCGTCGCCTTCTTCGCCGGCGCCTTCTTCGCGGTCGACGTCTCGGTCACCGAGGCGGCGGCCTTCTTCGCCGCGGCGGCGGTCTTCTGGGCCTCGACCGCAGCACTACCCGCGGCGGCGGAACCGGCCTCGGTCGCCGCCTCCGCGGCGGTGGACGCCTTCCCCGCGGCGGTCTTCTTCTTGGACGACCCCTTCACGGTCTTGCGAGCCGCCTTGGCCGCGGCACGCGCCGGGGCGGTCGCGACCGAGACCGCCGAGGAGCCGGCGGCCACCGTCAGCTCGGGCAGCTTCTTGACCCCGGACACGACGGCCTTGAGGTCCGAGGCCGGCTTGAACCTCGGCACGGCCTCCTGCGTGCCCGACGAGGACTTCTTGCCGGCCTGCTTCTTCGCGCCCTTGCGGGTGCCGAGGACCTTCTTCTCGAAGGACCCGAACCCCTGGATCGCCACCTTCTCGCCCTTGGCCACCTCGCGGGTGATGGTGTCGAGGACCGAGTCGAGGGCGTGCGTCGCCTGCTTGCGGTTCCCCTCGAAACGCTCGGCGAGCGTGTCGATGAGCTGAGACTTGTTCACGGTGGTGTCCTTCCTGGAGCAGTGCCCGTCGGACGTTGTTGACCGGCGTCCCGTGCAACCTAGGGATGTGCGGGGCCGCTCCACAACGACCCGAGGGACCGTCCTTGTCGGCTCACCGCCTCGGCGGGCGCCGGCGGCGGTGGGAGGGAGGACCCGCCGGTGCGACGAGCCGGGGCTACGGTGCCGGGGTGCGCGAGAGGTCGGTGCGCTCGGTCGAGCGGTGGTGGTCCCGGGTGCTCGGTGTGCCCGACGACGAGCTGTGGTGCGGCACCACGGTCCGTCCGCACTCCCCCACGAGCCCGCTCTCGGTCTACGGCGGCTGGTGGGTGGTCTGGTCCGCGGGAGGCGGCCTCCACGTGTCCCTGCCACCCGGGGCCCAGGAGCCCGAGGACGACCTCCTCGACGACGCCCGGCGGCGTACGGAGCCCTCGGCCTGGCGCACCCTGGCGCGGGAGCGGCGGCTGCGGGTGGTCGGCCCCTCGGTGCACGCCTACCTGGACCACGACCCGACCGGCGCACCGCCGGCACCACTGGCGGCCGGGAGCCCGGAGGTGCGTCGTTGGGACCCCCGCGACCTCACCGACCTGCGTGACCGCGTGGGGCCGGGCGCGTGGGGCGAGTCCGGGTTCCGGGACGTCGACCCGCTCACCGACCACTGCTTCGCGGTGGTGGTCGCGGGCACGGTCGTCGCGGCGGCGAACCTCACGCCCTTCGACGGCGCCCCGCGTGACGTGGGGGTGCTGGTCGCGCCGTCGTGGCGCGGCCAGGGCCTGGGCGCCCGGGTCGGCCGGCACGCGGCGGCGTACGCCGTGCGTCACCACGGCCTGGCCCGGTGGCGGGCCCGCAGCGACAACCGGGCCTCGCTCGCCGTCGCCGAGGGGCTGGGCTTCGAGCCGTGGTGCACCCAGCTCGCGCTGCGGTGAGTGGGCCGGGTCAGGTCAGGGCGGGCTTCCAGACCGGGCGGCCGGACTCGAAGGCGGAGATGTCCTCGTCGTGGGTCAGCGTGATGCTGACGTCGTCGAGCCCCTCGAGCAGGCGCCAACGCGTGTAGTCGTCGATGTCGAAGGAGTCCTCGACGGCGTCGGGGCCCTCCCCGGCACGCACCGTGCGCGACTCCAGGTCGACGGTGATCGTGGCGCCCGGCTCGGCCTCGAGCAGGTCCCACAACCGCTGGACGACCTTCTCGTCGACCTGGGCGGCGACCAGCCCGGCCTTGCCGGAGTTGCCGCGGAAGATGTCGGCGAAGCGCGAGGAGATCACGGCGCGGAAGCCGTAGTTCTGCAGCGCCCACACGGCGTGCTCGCGCGAGGACCCCGTACCGAAGTCGGGACCGGCGACGAGGACCGACCCGGCGGCGTACGCCGGCTGGTTGAGCACGAAGGAGGCGTCGCCGCGCCAGGCGGCGAACAGGCCGTCCTCGAAGCCGGTGCGCGTGACCCGCTTGAGGTAGACGGCCGGGATGATCTGGTCGGTGTCGACGTTGCTGCGGCGCAGCGGCACGCCGACGCCGGTGTGCGAGGTGAACGCGTCCATCAGGGGCTCCGATCAGTCCAGGTCGGCGGGTGAGGAGAGGGTGCCGCGCACGGCGGTGGCCGCCGCGACCGGGATCGAGACCAGGTGCGTACGACCGCCCTTGCCCTGCCGGCCCTCGAAGTTGCGGTTGGAGGTCGAGGCGCTGCGCTCGCCCGGGGCGAGGGTGTCGGGGTTCATGCCCAGGCACATCGAGCAGCCCGCGCCGCGCCACTCGGCGCCGGCCTGCTTGAAGACCACGTCGAGGCCCTCGTCCTCGGCCTGCAGCCGGACCCGGGCCGAACCCGGGACGACCAGGAGGCGGGTGTCGGCGTCGACGGTGCGGCCCTCGATGATGCTCGCGGCGAGGCGGAGGTCCTCGATGCGCCCGTTGGTGCAGGAGCCGATGAAGACGGTGTCGACCGCGACCTCGCGCATCGGGGTGCCGGCCTCCAGGGCCATGTATCGCAGCGCGTTCTCGGCGGCGACGCGGTCGCCCTCCTCCTCGAAGTCACCGGGGAACGGCACGCTCCCGCCGAGCGGCACGCCCTGGCCGGGGTTGGTGCCCCAGGTGACGAACGGGGTCATGACGGAGGCGTCGAGGACGATCTCCTCGTCGAACTCCGCGTCGTCGTCGGTGCGCAGGCTGGTCCAGTGCTCGACCGCCGCGTCCCAGTCGGCACCCGTCGGCGCCTCGGGGCGGCCCTCGATGTAGTCGAAGGTGGTCTGGTCGGGTGCGACCATCCCGGCCTTGGCGCCCCACTCGATGGACATGTTGCAGATCGTCATCCGCGCCTCCATCGAGAGCTCCTCGATGGCCGACCCGCGGTACTCCACGACGTAGCCCTGGCCGCCACCGGTCCCGGTGTGGGTGATCAGGGTCAGCACGAGGTCCTTGGCGGTGACGCCGGCCGGCAGGCTGCCGTTGACGGTGACCGCCATCGTCCTCGGACGGGCCTGCGGGAGGGTCTGGGTGGCCAGGACGTGCTCGACCTCGCTGGTGCCGATGCCGAAGGCCAGCGCGCCGAAGGCGCCGTGGGTGGAGGTGTGGGAGTCGCCGCACACGATCGTCATCCCCGGCTGGGTCAGGCCGAGCTGCGGGCCGACCACGTGCACGATGCCCTGCTCGACGTCGCCGAGCGGGTGCAGGCGCACGCCGAACTCCGCGCAGTTGCGGCGCAGCGTCTCGACCTGGGTGCGGGAGACGGGGTCGGCGATCGGCTTGTCCCAGTCGACCGTCGGGACGTTGTGGTCCTCGGTGGCGATGGTGAGGTCGGGGCGGCGGACCGTACGACCGGCCAGGCGCAGGCCGTCGAAGGCCTGCGGCGAGGTCACCTCGTGGATGAGGTGGAGGTCGATGTAGAGGAGGTCGGGCTCCCCGGGGGTCGCGCGGACGACGTGCTCGTCCCAGACCTTCTCGGCCAGTGTCCTGCCCATGGGTGCTCCTCGTGCTGTGTCGCGGGATGGGCCGTGGGGCGGCCCGGTACCGGGACATCGTAGTACTTGCGTCCCAGGAAGTGAGACGGCAGTATTGCCATATGGACACATCCAGTGGCGTCGGCGTGCTCGACAAGGCCGCGCTCGTGCTGACCGCGCTGGAGTCGGGCCCGGCGACGCTGGCCGGCCTGGTGGCCGGCACCGGCCTCGCCCGGCCGACCGCGCACCGCCTGGCCGTGGCCCTCGAGCACCACCGTCTGGTCGCCCGTGACCTGCAGGGTCGCTTCGTGCTCGGCCCCCGCCTCGCCGAGCTGTCGGCCGCCGCGGGCGAGGACCGCCTCCTGGCGACCGCAGGTCCGGTCCTGGCCCGGCTGCGCGACATCACCGGCGAGTCGGCCCAGCTCTGGCGGCGCCAGGGCGAGGCACGGATCTGCGTGGCCGCCGCCGAGCGGCCCTCCGGACTGCGCGACACCATCCCGATCGGCTCGCAGCTGACGATGCGGGCCGGCTCGGCGGCCCAGGTCCTGCTGGCCTGGGAGGACCCCGACCGTGTGCACCGGGGCCTGCAGGAGGCGGCGTTCTCCGCCGCCGCCCTCTCGGGCATCCGCCGGCGCGGGTGGGCGCAGTCGGTGGGCGAGCGCGAGCAGGGCGTCGCCTCGGTCTCGGCGCCCGTCCGGTCCCCCGGCGGCAAGGTGATCGCGGCGGTGTCGGTCTCGGGCCCGCTCGAGCGGCTCTCGCGCCAGCCCGGCCGGATGCACGCCCCCGCGGTGCTCGCCGCCGCCGAGCGGCTCTCGGAGTCGCTGCGGCGGGCCGCCGCGGCCGGCTCCTGAGCGCCGCAACCGTCACCTCGACGCGCCGCGAGCGTCATCTCGGCTGTCCGCGAGCGTCATCTCGGCGGGTCAGAACAAGGCGTGGGTCTCCAGGTCGAGGAGGACCTGCTTGCGCTCCAGGCCCCCGGCGTACCCGGTGAGGGTGCCGTTGGCGCCGATCACGCGGTGGCACGGAACCACGATCGGGATCGGGTTGCGCCCGTTCGCGAGGCCGACGGCCCGCGACGCCGCCGGGGTCATCCCGAGCCGCACCGCCACCGCGCCGTAGGTCGCGGTCTCGCCCCAGCCGATCCCGCGCAGCGCCTCCCAGACGCGTTGCTGGAACGGCGTGCCGCCGGGGTCCAGGGGGAGGTCGAAGTCCTTCAGGTCGCCGGCGAAGTACGCCGCCAGCTGTGCGGCGGCCTCCACCAGCACGGGCACCTGGTCGTCCTCGGTCCCGCGGGGGCGGCCGTCGGCGGCCGGGCCGTGGGGGGCGAACTCGACGTGGGTCAGCGCGCCGTGGTGCTCCACGAGCCGCAGCGGTCCGACCGGGCTGTCGGTCACGGTCCACATGTCAGGTCTCCTCGGGTCGGTCGGGGTCGCGGTCGGGGTCGGGCAGGGCCGGGATGACGGTGGCCCACAGGTGCATCAGCGCGGTCGAGCGCCACGGCGCCCAGCGGCCGCCGTCACCGGTGACCTGCGGCAGGAGGGTCGCGGGGTCCTGCCCGAGCCCGCTCAGGGCGTTGCGCACGCCGATGTCGGTCGGCAGGAAGACGTCCGGGTCGCCGAGGGCGCGCATCGCGACGTAGTCGGCCGTCCAGGGCCCGATGCCCTTCAGCGCCAGCATCGCCGCCCGGGTGTCCGCGCGGGCGACGCCCCGGTCGAGCCGGACCCGCCCCTCGGCGAGCGCGGCGCACAGCCCGACCAGCGCCCGGCCCCGGGCGCGCGGCATCGGCAGCGTCTCCGGGTCGACCGCCGCCAGCACGTCGGCCCGCGGGAACAGGTGCGTCAGGCCCGGAACGCCCGTGGTCACCGCGCGCCCGTGCGCCTGCACCATCCGTGCGGTCACGGTGCGCGCCCCGACCACGCTGACCTGCTGGCCGACCACGGTGCGGACCGCGGTCTCGTCACCGTCGACCTGTCCGGGCACGCGCAACCCCGGGCGGGCCGCGACCAGGGGCGCGAGCACGTCGTCCTCGCCGAGGTGGCGGTCGACCACCGCGGGGTCGGCGTCGGCGTCGAGCATCCGGCGGACGCGTTCCACCGCGGCGGGCAGGTCGCGCAGGTCGCCGAGACCGAAGACGGCCTCGACGGTCGCCGTGCCCGGGCCGGGGTCCGGGTCGTCGAGCAGGACACGGACCGTCCCGGGGGCGTGGGGCAGGTCGAGGGTGCGGGCGTACCAGCCCGGTCCGGCGGTCTCGACCCCCGGGACCACGTGGTAGGCCAGGAAGCCCAGCAGCTCGCGGCCGGCGAAGGGGGTGCGCACCGGCAGCCTCAGCGTCAGCGCACCGGGCGGGTCCAGGTCCTCACGCACCGCCCCGCGCCCGCCACCCGGAACCGTGCGTCCGCGGCGTGAGCGCAGCTCGCCGGGGGTCGCTGCGTAGACGTCCAGCACGGTCTGGTTGAACTGCCGCACGCTGGCGAAGCCGGCGGCGTGCGCGACGTCGGTCAGCGGGAGGTCGGTGCGCTCGACCAGGGTCCGCGCGGTCTGCGCGCGCCGCGCCCGGGCCAGCGCCAGGGGCCCGGCCCCGAGCTCGTCGCCGAGCAGGCGGGTCAGGTGGCGGGGGGTGTAGCCGAGCCGTCCGGCCAGCCCGGGCACGCCCTCCCGGTCGACCACCCCGTCGGCGATCAGCCGCATGGCCCGACCGGCCGTGGTCGCGGCGACGTCCCAGTCCGGGCTCCCAGGAGAGGCGTCGGGACGGCAGCGCCGGCAGGCGCGGTAGCCCGCCGCCTGCGCCGCCGCCGCGCTCGCGTGGAAGGTCACGTTGCGTGCCGCCGGCGTCCGCGCCGGGCAGGACGGGCGGCAGTAGATCCCGGTCGTGCGCACGGCGGTCCAGAACACCCCGTCGAACCGGGGGTCGCGCGACTCCACCACCCGGTAGCAGGCCTGCGGGTCCAGCCCGTCGGGCGCTGCGGGAGGCTCGTCCGTGGTGGTCACGCACCCATCCTGCCCGCCCCCTCCCCACCCTGGCTGGCGGGATTCGGACACGACGGCACGGGGCGCTGACCTGCACCGTCGCACCCCGACGCGCCGAAGCGCCCCCGGGACCCACCGCCCATAGGCAACACTGGGGCCGTGGCCGTCGACGACGAGCGGACGCCGGCCGGTGCCGGCGCGTCTGCTTCCCCCTCCCCAGCGCCGCGTCCCCCGGCACCGCCGCCCCCGTCGCGCCGCACCACCGCCGGCGCCTGTGGACCGTCATCCTGGCCAGCCAGGTCGTGCTCGCGATGGTCACCGCGCTCGTCGTCGTGCTCGCCTACCGCAGCCTCGACGGCAACATCGCCGAGGGCGAGGCGATCAACCACCTCGTCCAGGCCCCGGCCGAGGACGAGGAGGCCGACCTGCAGCCGATGAACGTGCTGGTGATGGGGTCGGACTCCCGCGAGGGCGAGGGCAACTCGATCGACGGCGAGTCCGGCGGCGGTGGGTCGGACACCACGATCCTGCTGCACGTCTCCGCCGACCGGCAGGAGGCGTACGGCGTGAGCCTGCCCCGGGACGCGCTGGTGACGCGGCCCGACTGCCGCACCGAGGACGGGATGGTGCCCGGGGGCGAGCTGCAGATGTTCAACACCGCCTTCGCGCTCGGCGGCCCGCAGTGCACCGTGCAGATGGTCGAGTCGCTGACGGGGGTCTACATCGACCACTACATGGTGCTCGACTTCAACGGCTTCAAGGACATGGTCGAGGCCGTCAAGGGCGTCGAGGTGTGCATCCCCGAGGACGTGGTCGACCCGGAGCACGACATCTACTTCGACGCCGGCGTGCAGACCCTGACCGGCCAGCAGGCCCTCAACTACGTCCGCGAGCGGACCGTGCTGTCGGCCACCGGTGACATCGGCCGGATGAAGCGGCAGCAGGCGTTCATCGCCTCCATGGTCAACAAGGTCGTCTCCGCCGGCACGCTCTCGCGCCCGACCCGGGTCTTCGACTTCCTCGACGCCGCGACGTCGTCGATCGTCGTCGACGAGGACCTCGACTCCATCGGGCGCCTGGTCGACCTGTCGATGCAGTTCCGCGACACCGGGCTGACCGACATCAGCTTCATCACGGTGCCGATCGCGGCCTACGAGCCCGATCCCAACCGCCTGGTCTGGACCGACCAGGCCGACCAGCTGTGGAAGCTCATCCGCGCCGACCGCCCCCTCGGCGGCGGCCTGGCCGAGGGCAGCCTCACCGCCGCGGACGACGTCGGGACCCCCACCGGCACGCCGTCCGGCAGCCCGGGAGGGCCCAGCGGCAGCCCGGACGCACCCGGCACCCGGGTCCCCGAGTCCGACCCGGGCCAGTCCGAGGCCCAGCGCACGGCCCGCCTGGCCGCCGGCCTCTGCGCCTGAGCCCGTCCAGACCGGTCGACCGAGTTCGGCGTGAGGGGAAGCAGCCACCCGGACGAGGGGTGACACTGGCCGCCGGCGGCGACGCTCGGGACACGGCCGGACGGGGAAGCGCGGCAGGAGGACGTACACGGATGCTGGGTCGGCTGCGCAAGGCACGGGAGGCCCTCGAGGACGCCGAGGAGAGCTTCACCGCGGCACCCCCGCGCGGAGTCCCGTCGGTCGCGCGTGACCTGGTGGTCGCGGCGCTCGACCCCGAGGAGGGTAAGCTCATGCCGTTCGGTCGCGCCGCCGTGCCCGGGGCGCTCCTGCTCGAGCTGGTCCGGGAGGGACGGCTCGAGGTCTCGGGGGACGGCAGGAAGTCACGCGTCACCGTGCGGGACCTCACCCCCCTCGGCGACGCCGAGCTGGACGACGCGCTGCTGGCCGTCGAGACCGGGGTGTTCGGGAACAAGGTGTCCCGCCTGGTCGAGCTCCTCCCCACGTCCGACCAGGTCCTCGACCGCCTCGTCGCCGCCGACGAGGTCACGGAGGAGTCGCAGCAGAAGCTCGGGATGTTCAGCGTCACCCGCCGGTACCCCGCGCCCTCGGCGCGACGGGACGAGGTCGTGGGGCGTCTGCGGAGCGCCCTGCTCGGCGAGTCGGTGCCCGATGAGCGGACCGCGATGCTGGTCGTGGTGCTGCTGTCGAGCACGAACCTCAAGCACTGGGTCGGCCGGCAGCACGTCAAGGCGGCCGACTGCCGCGCCCGGGAGATCCTGGAGGGCCTGCCGGAGCACGAGCAGAGACTCGTCGCCGCGATCAAGGCTGCGGTCGTGAGCGGCAACGCCGACAGCACGACGCTCTGACCCGTGGCGCCCCGGCCGCGTCCAGGGTGACCCCGGCCCTTCGTGCTGCTGTATGCCGACCGCCCCGACCGTCCCGACCGATCCCGGAGGTAACGACGTGCTGCAGCGGTTGCGCAAGGCCTTGGGCGGTACGGACCGTCCCACCGAGGCCCACTCCCCGCCCCTGGACCGCACCGTGGTCCCCCTGGCCAGGCAGGCGCTGCTGGCCGCGATCAACCCGGCCACCGGCAAACGCTGGAACAACAACGCCAGGTACGTGGTCGCCGCCGCGGTCCTGCTGGAGCTGGCGCACGAGGGCAGGATCTCGGTCGCGGGCGCGGGCAGGAAGGCCCGCTACCGGGTCCTCGACTCGGCCCCGCTCGGGGACCCCGACCTCGACTCCGCGCTGCGTGGCCTCGACGCCGGAGGTGTCGGGCGCACGGTGGCGCGGAACGTCATCCTCCTCCCCCGCGACGACCAGGTCGCCACGCGCCTGGTCGCCGAGGGGCTGCTGCTCGAGGGGACCGGCAGGACGCTCGGGGTCATCCCGACCCGCCGGCTGGACCCGACTCCCGCCGCGGGCCGGGACGAGGTCGTCGCCCGGGTCCGGGCCGCGCTGCTCGGTGAGTCGGTGCCCGACGACCGGACGGCCCTGCTCCTCGCCGCGCTCCTCCTCGGCACCCCGAGCAAGCTCTTCGTGCCGAGGGACCGGGCCAAGGACGCCGACCGCCGGTGGCTGGAGATCGTCAACGGGATCGGGGACGACGGGCTGGCCATCGTCTCCGCCGTCGCCGCCGTGCGCGACCGCAACCAGAGCGACTGAGGCTCGAGCGTCTGACGGGTCCGGCGGGCCGCATACGTGCCGCCGCGGCTGCTCGGGACCGCGGGCGCTCCCGCCCCGCCGACCTCAGCTGCTCGGTGGGTCGGGGGTCGTCGACGCAGTTCAGGACACCGTCGTCCTCCGAGCAGTCGTCGCGCGTCGTGCCGTCGATCACGATCCGGTAGTCACGACCACCGCTCCCGTCCGGGTAGCCCGTGATGTCGATCTGCTCCTCGTAGCGGGCGTTGAGGTCGACCCGCCGGTCCTGCACGCTGTCGCCGAGCTGCGCGAACCAGACGACGGCGGCGACGATGGCTGTGGAAGCTCATCCGCGCCGACCGCCCCCTCGGCGGCGGCCTGACCGAGGGCAGCCTCACCGCGGCCGACGACGTCGGGACCCCCACCGGCACGCCGTCCGGGAGCCCGGGAGGCGCCGGGGGCAGCGGCCCGGACGCACCCGGCACCCGCCTGGCCGCCGGCCTCTGTGCCTGAGCCCGTCCAGACCGGTCTACCGACTTCGGCGTGAGGGGAAGCGGCCACACGGGCGAGGGGTGACACTGTGCCCCGGCGGCGACGCTCGGGACACGACCAGAGGGAGAGCACGGCATGGGGACGTACGGGACCGGTTCGCACGAGGCGACGCGCGGGGAGCACCCCCGTGGTTGACACGAGCGGCTGGGGCGGGCTGCCCGACGTCGAGATGGACGACGGCGCCGCCACCGGGCTGGCCGCCGCGTGCGAGGACGCCGCACGTCTCCTGCGCGACCAGGCCACCACCCGCCGGACGCTGACGACCACCGCACTGCAGGACTTCGAGGGCCGGTTCTCGCGGGTCTTCGAGCAGAACCAGGGCACCGCCGACGGCGACGGCGAGGAGATCGCGGTCGCGCTGGACGACGTCGCCCTCCTGGTCCGCCACATCATCGCGGTCGTGCCGGAGGAGAACGCGCGCCGCAAGGCGGCCCGCGAGTGGAAGGAGCGGCGCGACAAGGACAAGAGCGAGATCACCTTCGGCGACCTCGGAGGCGACGAGGCCCCACCCGAGGGCCCGCAGTCGCCGCCCGCCCCGAAGACGCTGTCGGCCTCGGCGACGCCCCGTGAGAACCCCCCGCCGGGGGCCGGCGGCGACAGCGCCGGCACCTCCTCCGCCCGTCCCGCCGCGCTGCGGGGCTTCGTGACCGGCGTCGAGAGCGCCCTCAGTGCGTTGGACGGCAGGCCGGGCCGGCTCGAGGGCCTGAACGCCGACTTCACCAGCGGGTTCGACTGGGGCACCGGGGAGCCCGCCGGGGTCGACGGGGCCGCGGTCTACGCGGCGCTGCGCAGCTTCAACCAGCTCAACCGCCAGGACAAGCTCTGGGTGAACACCGTCGCCGACGCCTTCGAGAGCGCCGGCAGCGAGACGTCCGGCGGGATGATGACCCTGTCCAACGCCGCGATCGCCGCCTCCCTGCAGGCCGCGGGGGTGAGCGTCTCGCGCCTCGACATCGCACCGACCTCGCCCCGCCTCTACGGGATCAACCCGACCACCGGCTACTCGGACGACCCGGTGAACGCCGCGACCGGCAACTTCGTGGAGCCCGAGACCGACCTGGCCTTCTCGGGTGGCTGCGGCACCCTGGCGCTGACCCGCATGTACAACTCCTTCCACCACCACCCCGGCGCCTTCGGCCCCGGCTGGTCGAGCTGGACCGAGACCCGGCTGCACCTCGACGACGAGGCCGCCCACCTCACGCTCCCCGACGGACGGGTCGTCGTCTTCCCGCGCCTCGGCGAGGGCTGGGACCGGGCCACCGGCGGATCGATGTGGCTCGCGCGCGACGCCGCCGCCGACGAGCTGCGCGCCACCGGCAACGACGGCGGCACGTGGCGCTTCAGCCGCACCGGCGCCCCGCTCTCGCACGACCGCGGCGAGGGCACGATGGTGGCCTTCGTCCACGAGGACGGCCGCCTGGCGCGTCTCGAGCACGAGCGTGGTCGCCACGTCGTCCTCACCTGGGACGGTGACCGCGTCGTCGCCGCCGAGGCCTCCGACGGTCGCCGGACGACCTACGCCTACGAGGAGGGCCGCCTGGTCGCTGCGACCGGGGCCCGGGGGACGCGTACCTACCGGTGGAACGAGGCCGGGCTCGTCGAGGCGGTCATCGACGCCGACGGCGTGGTCGAGGTCGAGAACGCCTACGACGACCGGGCCCGCGTCACCGCCCAGCGCTCGCCGCACGGGCGGACCAGCCGCTACTCCTACCTGCCCGGCCACGTGACGCAGGTCGCCGACCCCGACGGGACCCGGGCCGATACCTGGGTCCACGACAGCCGTGGGCGCCTGGTCGGCCTGGTCGACTCGGAGGGCCACCGGCAGTCGACGAGCTACGACCAGCACGGCAACGCGGTGCTGCTCACCGCGCGGGACGGCTCGGTGACCGTCCGCGAGTTCGACGAGCGGGGCCGCGCGGTGCGGGAGGTACGCCCCTCGGGCGCCGACCTGCAGTTCGCGTACGACGACCTCGACCGGGTGGTCCGGGTGGTCGCCGACGACCACGCGGAGACGTGCTACTCCTACGAGGGAACCTCGCGTCACCCGTCGGTGATGGTCGACCCCGAGGGCGGCGAGACGCGGCTCGCGTGGGACGCGGGCCTGCTCACCAGGCTGGCGGACCCGACCGGCGTCGCGCTCTCCTTCGGCTACGACGAGCACGGGGACCTGGTCTGGACGGCGAACTCGGCGGGCGACACCGCGCGCCTCGAGCGCGACGGCTCCGGCCGCGTCGTCGCCGCCATCACCCCTCGTGGACACCGCACCACCTACGCCTACGGCCCGACCGGGTTGTGCCGGCGGCGCGACCCCGACGGGGCGACCTGGCACTACGAGCACACCGCCGGCGGACGCCTGAGTGCCGTCGTCGACCCCACCGGAGCCCGCAGCTCGATCGAGCACGGCGCCGACGGCGAGGAGCGGCGACGGATCGACCCGCTGGGTCACGCCGTCGAGCAGCGGCTCGACGACCTCGGCAACCTCGCCTCGGTCGAGCTGCCCGACGGCAGCACCTGGCGCTTCACGCACGACACCCTCTCGCGGCTCACCTCCACCACGACGCCGGACGGGCGCACGTGGACGCAGACGTACGACGTCCTCGGCAGCCAGGTCGGGTCGGTGGACCCCCTGGGCAACTGGACTGCCGTGCGGTCCGACGAGGCCCAGGGCACCGTCGTCACCACCGACCCGTTCGGCAGCGTCACCCAGCGCTTCGACACGCTCGGCCGGCCGACGTCCGCCGAGCAGCTCGACGGCTCCGTCGCGCTGGCCACCTACGACCGCTGTGGCCGCGCCGTCGAGTTCCTCGACGCCGAGGGCGGGCTGACCCGGGTCGAGCGTGACCCGGCCGGCCGGCCGGTCGCCGTGACCGACCCGACGGGCAGGGTCACCCGCTACGAGTACGACGCCTGCGGGCGGCGCAGCGCCGTCGTCGACCCGGCGGGTGCCCGCACCACCATCGAGTACAACGCCGACAGCCTGCCGGTGCGGTGCACCTTCCCCACCGGCGAGGTCGGGTGGACCGACTACGACGAGTGCAACCGGGTGGTCGCGACCGCCACCCCCGGCGTCGGCGGTTCCCGCCTGCGCTACGACGCCGCGGGACGGGTCGTCGAGGTCCGCGACAGCGTGTCCGGGCTCCGCCGCTTCACCTACGACGCCGCCGGACAGCTGGTCGCCGCCACGAACGGCAACGGTGGCGTCACGCGCTACGACTACGACGCCCGTGGGCGCGCCGTGCGCCTCACCGACGCGCTCGGTCACGTCACCCGCCGCGAGTTCGACCTCATGGGCCGCTGCGTCGCCGAGACGGACCCCCTGGGCCGCACGACCCGGGCCGGGTACGACGCCGTCGGGCGCCAGGTGTGGCAGGAGGACCCGTCGGGCCGTCGCATCGAGTGGACCTACGACGCCGCCCACCGCGTCGTCGCCGTCGAGGTGGACGGGCGTCCCGTCAGCTCCCAGCGCTGGGACGCGCGGGCCAGGTCCGTCGAGGTGACCGACCACACCCGCCCGGACGGCCGGGTCGTCCGCCGCGCGACCACGTGGAACCGGCGCGGGCAGGTCGTGCAGGAGACCCGCGACGGGGCCACCCTGTCGTGGCAGTACGACGCCGCCGGCCGCCGTACCGCGATGACGCTGCCCGACGGCAGCACCGTCGGGTACGACCACGACGCCGCGGGCCGCGTCGCCGCGGTGGACCACCCCCTGCTGGGCCGGGCGACGTTCGAGCGCGACGCGGCGGGGCGCGTGGTCGCCGCCGCGGCCGGCGACCTGCTCCAGTCGTGGGAGTACGCCGACGGCTTCGTGGTCGCGCACACCGCGACGGACGCCGCGGGCGCGGTCCGCACCGTGGTCGACCGCGCCGAGGACGGACGCATCCGCAGCGTCGGGAACGACGAGGCGACGACCACGTTCGACTACGACGACGCCTGCCAGCTGGTCGCCTCGCACGTCGGTGAGCAGCGCGTCCGCTGGCGCTACGACCTGGCCGGCCGCATCGTCGCGGAGTCGCGCGACGAGGGGAGCCGCGAGCTCGCCTACGACGAGGCCGGTCAGCTGCTGACCGTCGTGGGACCCGAGGGCACCACGCGCCACGCCTACGACGCGGTCGGACGGCGGGTGCGCACGGAGCTCCCCGACGGGCGGACCCGCGACCTGGAGTGGTCGCCCACGGGCTGGCTCGCCTCCATCGTCGACGAGGCCGGCGGTGAGGCCGTCCGCACCAGCCTGCACGTGGACGCCTCGGGCCTGCTGGCCTCCGTCGACGACGTCCGGGTGTACTGGGACGGCGCGGACCCGTACGCGCCGTCGCTGGTCCAGGTCGGCGCCACGCCGGTGGTGGCCGCGGGCGGCCTCACCGGGATCGGTGACCGGTGGGCGGCTCCCGGCTGGCGGACGTCGCGCTCCCACGGCGCCGACGTGTGGGCGGTGGCCACCCAGGGCACCGGCCCGGTGCCCCCGGGCATGCCGGACGGTGTCGGGATCAGCCCCGGCGGCGAGCTCACCATCGGGGGCCTCGAGTGGCTGGGGGCGCGGGTCTACGACGCCGCCAGCCGCGGCTTCCTCTCCGTCGACCCGCTCGACCCGGTGGCGGGCGCGGGATGGTCAGGCAACCCCTACTCCTACGCCGGCAACGACCCGCTGCACGCCCTCGACCCGACCGGCCTCAAGCCGGTCTCCGAGGCCGACCTCCAGGCGGCGAACAAGCCCTGGTACGAGGAGGCGTGGGACTTCGTCGAGGAGAACAAGGACTGGATCATCGGCGGCGTCCTCGTCGCGGGAGGCGTCCTCCTGATGGCCACCGGCGTCGGTGGGCCCCTGGGCGCGATGGCGCTCTCCGCCGGTGCGGACGTCCTCATCCAGAAGGCCACCAAGGGTGAGGTGAACTACGCCCAGGCTGCGGTGTCCGGCCTGGCAGGTGGCGCCGGTTTCGTGGCCAGCAAGGGCCTCACCGTCGGTGGTCGCCTCGGTCTGTCGAGCAAGGTCCTCGTCAACGCGGACAAGGTCAAGAACGCCCAGATGTCGACGAAGATCGCGGTCCGCACCGGCATCGGCACGGCCGAGGGCTACTCCTACCAGGTCGCCGGAGGTGCCGATCCCCTGTCGAGGCAGGCCATCGGGGGCGGGATCGCCGGTGGCCTCACCGGCGGCATCGTCCAGCGCGGGGACTCCGTGGCCGAGGCGACCAAGAAGGAGGTGTCGCAGAGGATCCTCGACACCGCCGTGGGCAGGGGCCGGGTGATGACCGGTCTCATCAAGGCCGACGCCGCGATGACGAGCACCCTCCAGGCCGGGGCGATCAAGCTCGGCCACACGGTCCCCGGCCAGGCCTCGGGGGAGCTCCTCCGGCAGGTGACGGATGACAAGCCCGGCGTCGACTACGGGAAGATCGGCGGCAAGGCTCTCGGCGGTGGGCTGGCGAAGCCACTGCCCACCGGCTTCTCCGGACCCGCCGGCAGCGGGGTCGGAGCGGGCTTCGACGCCGCCGTGAGCTGATCGGATCCCGTCACCACGTCCAGCCGCAGAGAGGAGGTCACCGTGTTCGAGCGTCTGCTCAAGGCCATCGGTGTCCCGGATGAGCCAGGACCTGCGAGGCGGGTCACGCCCGAGCCAACGCCCGAGCGCGCAACCCGCTCCCTGGCGCTGGAGGCACTCGTGGCCGCGATCGACCCCGGCAGTGGCAAGCCGGGGGTCAACGCCGACTACACGGTCGCCGCCGCGCTCCTCGCGGACCTGGTGAGCGAGGGCCGGGTCGTGGTGTCCGGCGAGGGGAGGAAGACACGGATCACCGTGACGGACACCTCGCCGCTCGGCGACCCCGAGCTCGACAAGGCGCTCTCCCGCCTCGCGATCGACAGCGGCGAGCAGAAGGTGAGCAGGACGGTGTGGCTCCTGCCCGGCGCCGAGCAGGTCGTCGAGCGCCTGGTCGGGCAGGGCGTGCTCCTGGAGGGGTCTCGCACGAGGCTCGGTGTCTTCACCAGCCGGGTCCTCGAGATCACGCCCGCGGCGGGGCGGGACGAGATCGTGGCGCGCCTGCGCAGCGCCCTCCTCGGGGAGTCGGTGCCGGACCGTCGTACCGCCCTGCTGGTCTCGGTCGTCACCATCGGGGTGCACCTCAAGCTCTTCGTGGAGAAGGACAGGGTCGACGAGGCCTACCGACGCGCCGACGAGATCCTCGCCGGCCTCGGGGACGCCGACCGCGCGCTCATCCTGGGGGTCAGGGCGGCACGCGACAGGACCGACAGCGGTGGCGGCGACAGCTCCGGGGTCTAGCGGGCGGCCGGCCCCGAGACCGGGTCGGCGCAGGTACCTCCGCCCTTGCGGACGTCAACGAGATCAGGGAGTGGCTCACCGGTGCTGACACGACTTCGCAGGGCTCTCGGCTCCACGAACAGGCCCACCACAGCCCACTCCCCGCCCCTGGACCGGACCGTGGCCCCTCTGGCCAGGCAGGCGCTGCTGGCGGCGATCAACCCGGCCACCGGCAGGCGCTGGAACAGCAACGCCAGGTACGTGGTCGCCGCCGCGGTCCTGCTGGAGCTGGCCCACGAGGGGAGGTTCACGGTCTCCGGCACCGGCAAGGCCCTCCGCTACACCCTCCGCGACTCCACCCCGCTCGGCGACCCGGTCCTCGACGAGGCCCTGCAGAGCCTCGAAGCCGCCGGGTTCGGGAAGAGGCTCGCCCGCTACGTGTCGGTCATGCCGAGCGACGAGCGGTTGATCGAGCAGCTGGTCGGGCAGGGCCTGCTCGTCGACGAGACGCACCGGGTGCTCGGCGTCCTGCCCAGGCGTCGCCTCCTCCCCACCGCCACCGCGGGCCGCGAGGAGGTCGTGGCCAGGATCCGCAGCGCGCTGCTGGGCGAGGCGGTGCCGGACGAGCGGACCGCGCTGCTGGTCGTGGCCCTCCACGTCGGCATCCCGTGCTCGCTGTTCGTGCCGAGGGGCCGGGTCAGGGAGGCCGACCGTCGGCGCGACGAGCTGCTCGAGAGCATCGGTGACGACGTGCGGGCCGTCGTCATGGCCGTCAGGGCGGTGCGCGACCGTCGCGAGGGCGGTGACAGCTCGAGCGTCTGACGGGTCCGGCGGGCCGCACACGGGCTGCCGCGGCTGAGGGGCCGTCGGCCGACCGACCCTACTGCTCGGTAGGCCGGGGTTCGTCGTCGCAGGTCACGAAGCCGTCCTTCTCCGAGCAGTCGTAGCGCGACTCCCCATCGATCACGACGACGTCGCGGTAACCCCCGGATCCGTCCGGGGTGGTCTCGATGTCGATCTCCTCGACGTAGCGGGCGTCGAGCTCGATCCGGAGATCCTCGGGACTCTGGCCCATCTGCAGCAGCGAGAGGAGCCCGAGGCCGATCAGCGGCACGACCACCACGACCAGCAGCACCCAGAACCACCACGGACGCTTCTGTGATCCCCACCGCTGCAGTGCCGTCTGCTGCTGCTCCGCCATGTGCACCCCAAGCCCTCGTCCCCCGTCCGGCGGGCACATGTAACCACGCAGCACCGGCGCGCGCAGCCGGTCAGCCGTCGAGCGCAGGCCCCACGAGAGCGGAATCGACCGCGACGAGCCGGCCACGGCTGCTACCTTCCGCCGCATGAATACTCGGATCAGGTTGACCGCTGCGGCCGGTGTCTCGGTGCTGGCCATGGCTCTCGGAGGGTGCTCCGACGACGCGCCCGCCGCCCAGGAGGGCGAGTACACCGGCCCCCCGCCGTGCTCGGACTACGCGAACGGCGAGGTGATCGACGAGGAGCTGTCCCTGAACGGGTGCGAGGGCGAGGGCGTCTCGGTCAACGAGTCCACCAGCTGCGACGGTCACAAGCTGCTCGCCGTGGGCCCCGTCTACGGGTTCGAGGGCAAGCCGGCCAGCTACCTCGGCGAGGGTGAGGACGCCACGACGTCGCCCGAGTGGGAGCAGTTCAAGGCCGACTGCCCCTACGACACCGAGTAACCCACCAGGGACGACGAAGGGGCCCGGGTCGCTGTGACCCGGGCCCCTTCCTCTGCTGTACCCCCGACCGGATTCGAACCGGCGCTACCGCCGTGAGAGGGCGGCGTGCTAGGCCGCTACACAACGGGGGCCTGACATGCTGATGTGGTGCCTGGCCGGCCTGGCTTGGACGACCGAGAGAACTTTAGCGAACCCCGCCCGTTGGAACAAAACCGGGTCTCACCTGGGGCGACGCTGTGGATCTCGCTGGGGTACCTGGACTCGAACCAAGACTAACTGAACCAGAATCAGTCGTGCTGCCAATTACACCATACCCCACCGGAACGCAAGCCCGTCGTGGTCCGACCTTGCGGTCAACCCCGGCCTTGCGAGCCGTCGGGAACCTTACACGCGGGGTCCGGTCCCCTCAAAAACGGGCCCCCGGTCGGCGTCCTGGGGCGCCCCGCCGGTCCGCGCGAACGGCGCCCCGGGGGCCGTACGGGTGGCCACGCCGGTGGCCCGCGCGACCCAGATCGCCAGTGCCGTGTAGGTGACCGACTGCGTCAGGGTGACGGGGATGCTCCACCAGGTGCCGCCGGTCGGGTTGAGCGCGGAGCTCATGTCGCCGAAGGACAGCGCCAGGCCGAAGGCCAGGAAGTTGTTCAGCACGTGCATCGCGATCGCGGCCTCGAGGCCGCCGGTGGCGATGGTCAGCACACCCGCGACCAGTCCGAAGGCGAACCGGTCGAAGAAGATCGGCGCGTCCTGGGCGCCGTGCGCCAGCGCGAAGAGCAGCGACGGCACCAGCACCGCCACGACGACCGCCACCTTCGGGTTCGCGAAGACACCGCCGAGCGCCTGGGTGAGGTAGCCGCGGAACACGTACTCCTCCCCCGCGGCCTGCAACGGGGTCAGCAGCAGCACCACGAGCAGGAAGTCGCGGGTGGTCGTGGTGAAGGAGTTGAGGTCGGTCGAGACCGTCGCCCCGTCGGCCTGCGCCGGCAGCAGCGCGGAGACCACCAGCGTGGCCACCAGGGCGACCACCGACAGGCCCAGGCTGACCGCGAACCAGCCCCAGCGGATCCGTGGGCGCACCGAGCTGAGCCAGCCCGGTCGCAGCCCGTGCAGCACCCTCGTCACGAACCAGGCCACCAGGATCGAGCCGGCCAGGCTGAGGTTGAGGTAGGCCAGACCCAGGGGCGTGACGTCGGAGGTGTCCACCAGGACCAGCGTCCGGTCGGCGACGTCGCCTCCGGTGAGCAGGAAGAACACCACGAAGCCGAGCAGGACGACCAGGGGGACCACCAGCAGCATCCCGGCCACGGTCAGCAGCACCCCGACCAGGGCGCGCCACCAGCCGTGCCGACCGTAGGCACCGATCCGGTGGATCCGGTGGTAGGGCACCTCGCTGGGCCGCTGCTCCGGGGCTGCGGGCGCACCCATCGGCCGCCCGCCGTACGGGTTGGGGGCGGCGTACGGGGCGGCGTACGGGCCCGGGGGCGCCTGGGGGTCGGTGCCGTAGGCGTACGGGTGGGGCGGGGGGCCGGTCGGGGGCCCGGGCGGAGGCGGGGTCGAGCTCATGGCCCCAGCATCCCAGGCCGCCGGTGACCCGTTGTCGGACCGGTTCAGGTGGTCCGGTCGGCCGCCGCCCGCAGCCGGCCGAGCCCGCGCTCGCGGCCGAGGAGCTCGAGGCTCTCGAAGAGCGGCGGGGAGACCCGACGGCCCGTGACGGCGACGCGGACCGGCCCGAAGGCGACCCGCGGCTTGAGCCCCCGCTCCTCGACCAGGGTGCGCTGCAGCGCGTCCTGGATGGCCGCCGTCGACCACTCGTCCAGCGCGGCGAGGGCGTCGTGGGAGGCCTGCACGACCTCGGTGCCCGTCTCGTCGAGGAGCTTGGCGGCGTCCTTCTCGTCCAGGACGAAGTCGGCCTCGTCGACGAACAGGAAGTCGAGCATCGCCACGGCGTCGGACAGGGTGTTGATCCGCTCGGCGACCAGCGGCATCGCCAGCTCGAGCAGCTGGGCGTCGGCAGACGACAGCGGCTCGGAGACGACCCCGGCACGCTGCAGGAACGGCACCACCAGGTGCGTCATCTCCTCCACCGGGACCGTGCGCATGTGGGCGGCGTTGATCGCCTCGAGCTTCTTGAGGTCGAAGCGGGCCGGGTTGGGGTTCACCCGGGTGATGTCGAAGGCCTCGACCATCTCCTCCATGGTGAAGACGTCGCGGTCCGCGGCGATGCCCCAGCCGAGCAGGGCCAGGTAGTTGAGCACCCCGGCCGGCAGGAAGCCGCGGTCGAGGTACTCGGTGAGCCCGGAGCCGGCGTCACGCTTGGAGAGCCGCTTGTTGCCCTCCCCCATCACGATCGGCAGGTGGCCGTAGCGGGGCACGCCGCTGCCGAGGCCGAGCTCGACCAGCGCCTCGTGCAGCGCGATCTGGCGAGGGGTGCTGGAGAGCAGGTCCTCGCCGCGCAGCACGTGGGTGATCCCCATCAGCGCGTCGTCGAGCGGGTTGACCAGGGTGTAGAGCGGGTCGCCGTTGGCGCGCACCAGCGCGAAGTCCGGCACGTTCTCGGGCAGGAAGGTGATCTCGCCGCGCACGAGGTCGTCGAAGACGATCGGGGCGTCGGGCATCCGCAGCCGCAGCGTGGGCCGGCGCCCCTCGGCCTCGAAGGCGGCGCGGGCGTCCGCGCCGAGGTCGCGGCAGAAGCCGTCGTAGCCCTGCATCTTGGAGCCGGAGGCCTTGCGTCGCGCGTCGACCTCCTCGGTGGTGCAGAAGCAGTCGTAGGCCTTGCCGCTCTCGCGGAGGCGGGCCGCGGCGTCGGCGTAGACCTCGCGGCGCTCGGACTGCCGGTACGGCCCGTGGTCGCCCCCGACCTCCGGGCCCTCGTCCCAGTCCAGACCGAGCCAGCGCAGCGAGTCGAGGATGGAGTCGTAGCCCTCCTCGGTGTTGCGCGCGGTGTCGGTGTCCTCGATGCGCAGCACCAGCGTGCCGCCGTAGTGGCGCGCGAAGGCCCAGTTGAACAGCGCGCTGCGCACGTTGCCGACGTGGATGAACCCGGTCGGCGACGGGGGGAACCGGACGCGTACCTGCTCCGGGGCGAGGTCGCCGAGGACCCGGTCGGGGGCGCTGGGGGTGCTGGGGGTGCTCATCGGCGGACCACCTTGTTCGTCAGGGTGCCGAGGCCCTCGATGGAGACCTCGACCTCGTCACCGACCTCCATCGGGCCGACGCCCTCGGGGGTGCCGGTGAGGATGACGTCACCGGGCAGCAGCGTCATCGCCGCGGAGACGTGCGCGACGAGCGCCGGCACGTCGAAGATCATGTCGGCCGTCGTGCCGTCCTGCTTCAGGTCGCCGTTCAGGTGCGTCTGGACCCTCAGCCCCTCGGTGAAGACGGCGGGGTCGAGGTCGGTCTCGACCCAGGGACCGAGCGGGCAGAAGGAGTCCATGCCCTTGGCCCGGGCCCACTGGCCGTCGCTGCGCTGGAGGTCGCGGGCGGTGACGTCGTTGGCGATCGTGTAGCCGTGGATCACGTCGGTGGCCTGCTCGGCGGGGATGTCGCGGCAGATCCGCCCGATCACGACCGCCAGCTCGCCCTCGTAGTGCAGGTCGCTGGTCTGGCGCGGGTAGTAGACGGGGTCGCCGGGGCCGACCACGGAGGTGTTCGGCTTGAGGAACATCAGCGGCTCGGTCGGCAGGTCGTGGCCAAGCTCGGCGGCGTGGGCGGCGTAGTTGCGCCCGATCCCGACCACCTTGCTCCGCGGCAGGACCGGCGCCAGCAGGCGTACGTCCTCCAGGCGGTGCTCGGTGTCGAGGAGCTTGATCCCGACGTAGAGCGGGTCCCCGGCGAGGCCGACCACGACCGCGTCCTCCTCCGGCTGCCCGAACTCGTCGAGCTCGCCGGTGAGGACGCCGTAGGAGGGCTCGCCGCCCGTGGTGAATCTGACGATGCGCACCTGGGGACCCTAGCCGGGTCCGGCCGGGGTCTAGCCTGGCGGTGTGGGCGAGCGGGTGCTGGAGGAAGCGACCTGGCGAGCCCGGACCGCTGCGCACGAGGCGCGGATCGAGGCGTACGTCGGGCCGCACCTCGCCCGCCGCGACGCCGGCGTGAAGCACCCGGTGCACGACTTCCTCTTCGGCTACTACTCCCAGCGCCCCGCGCAGCTGCGGAGGTGGCACCCCGGCTACGGCACGGTGCTCGCAGGCGGGGCCGCCTCCCACGGCGGGCTGAAGGGATACGAGGCGACCGACGACGGCGGCGCGCGGGTCACCGACGCGCACGTCACGGGCCAGCAGGTCCTGCTGACCACGCTGCGGCGGCTGCTCGCGGCGACCGCGGCGCGACCGGCGTCGTACGGGTGCTTCGGGCTGCACGAGTGGGCGATGGTCTACCGCCTCGCCGACGACGAGACGCGGCACGCGGACTGGCCGTTGCGGCTCGGTACGGCCGGCACGGACACGGTCGTCGAGCAGCACCGGATCACCTGCACGCACTTCGACGCGTTCCGCTTCTTCACCCCGCCCGCACGACCGTTGAACACGCTGTCGCCGGCCGCCGACGACCGGCCGGCCTTCGAGCAGCCGGGATGCCTGCACGCCGGGATGGACCTCTACAAGCACGCCTTCCGGCTCAGCCCGATGATCTGCTCCGACCTGGTCGCGGACTGCTTCGAGCTGGCGTGGGACGTGCGACAGCTCGACATGCGCGCCGCGCCGTACGACCTCGCCGACCTCGGCTTCGAGCCGGTGCGGATCGAGACCGCCGACGGCAAGCGGGAGTACGCCGCCGCACAGGCGGCGCTCGCCGAGCGCGGCGCACCCCTCCGCGCGCGCCTGGTCGCGGAATGCGACCGCCTGCTCGCCTCCTGACCCCCACCCGCCGAGATGACGCTCCCGGACAGCCGAGATGACGCTCGCGGCGCGTCGAGATGACGATTCCGGACAGGGCGGTGGTCGATGTGTGAATCGCGTCTACCTGGTGCATGCGATCCGCGCATCGACACCGTGGTCGAGGAACGAGCGCGCCACAGTGGTCGAGGAGCGAGCGCAGCGAGCGTCACGAGACCCCGCCCGCTGTCGAGGAGCGAGCGAAGCGAGCGTCACGAGACCCGGTCGGTCTATGTCCGTCGGTGGAAGGTGACCTTGTTGTCGGCGTGGACCTTCATGTCGTAGGCGGGGTCGTGGGCCCGGGCGTGATGGTGCGGACACAGCAGCCGCCCGTCCTCGATGTCGGTCAGGCCGCCCTGGGAGAACAACGTGTCGTGGTGGGCGTGACACAGACCCGGCGGCCAGTCACAGCCCTTCGCGGTGCACGACTTGTCGCGAGCGTGCATCGCGTAGGTCTGGGCCGCGGTGAACCGGCGACGCGCCCGTCCCTGGTGCAGGACCTCACCGTTGCCGCCCAGGACGACGGGGATAATCCGCGCCTCGCACGCCAGGCGCATCGCCTGGGCGGCGGTCATCGGGGTCCCGTCGTCCAGCGTCGCGGTCCCCAAAGCGGTGGTGAGGAGGTCGAAGGTGGTAGTCGTGACGAACGTGCCGTCGGTGCGTCCCAGCTTCGGGGCGTTTGTGCGGGGGTAGTTCTCGATCAGCTCGCAGAACGCCTCACCCAGCTTCTGCGCCGACGGGCGGCCCTTGACCCATTCCCGCTTCTGCCCGGACTCATCGAGGGTGCAGTTCACGTGGCCGGGGGCCGCGAAGCCGTGGAGCAGCTTCTGCAGCATCTTGCCCTGGACCTCGGGGATGGTGAACCGACCGTGCGCGGTCCCGTGGCCGTCGAACGACAACGTGAACCGCCGCTTCTGCGCCGCCCTCGCCTCAGCTGCCTCCAGCCTCTTGCGGTCGACCTCCTCACCGACCTGCGGTGCGATCAGGGTCAGGATGTGCGCACCCAGCTGCCTCAGCTCGGTGGGATCGAACTCGACGGCGTAGGCGACGAGCGCCTCCTCGGCTTGTGTCACCAATCCCGCGTCGAGGTCCTCGGGGAGGTCCTCCAACGCGTTGACCACGACCCGGACCTGGTCGGCGTTCACAGCACCGGCGGCGAGGGCGTCACGGACCTTCGTCCACCGGGTCTCGAGTGCGGTCGCCAACCTGACCTGGGCAGCGGACACGTTCTTCTGCGAGCGGGTGGCGTTCGCTGCCCAGACACCGGTGGAGGTGCAGCCGGTCTCGGCGCCGACCTGGACCTGCTCGGCGTGGGCGAGCACGGCGAGCTTGAAGGAGGCGACCTTGGCTTCCAGCACCGCCAGTGCCTGGATGGTGGCGCGGGTGGTGGCGGCGTCCAGGGCGAACAGGGGCCGCTCCGCCAACGCCGTCACCGAGGCCGAAAGAGCGCGGACACCGCACGGCACGGGGTGCGCGGTGGTGGTGTCCTCGTCGGTGGCCATGGATCAATCCAAGCACCCGCCACCGACAGCCCTGGGGTGTTTCCACAGGTCAGAGGCGGTTATCCCCACACGCAACTTCTACATTCGACCAACTGTTCGGTAACAGTCTCAGGGAGGACTCGTGACGCTCGCTGCGCTCGCTCCTCGACCACCGGGGCGCCGCGCTCGCCCCTCGACAACCGGCGGCGCTACCACTGCCTTCGCGATGTGAGATCCACCTCGCGGACAGGTGTGGACAAACAGCTCCGACGTGTAACTAAGGTGAGCCTTACCTAACTCGGAAGGTCTCGCCATGCCCCCTCCCCCGTCGCCCGCCCTCCCTCCGCTCCACCACTTCTTCCACCCGGCCCACGCCCACAAGTACGCCGCCACCGTGCGGCTCGGCCTGGACCACCTCGTCAGCACCCTCGGCCGGGTCACCGGCCCCGCGACCGGGCGTACGCCCGAGGACGCGGACCGCCGGGTGGCCGCCGTCGACCTCGACCACCCGCTCGGCGACGCCGCCGCGGCGCTGGAGGAGATGAGCCGGGTCTGGCTCGACGACACGGTGTGGTTCCACGAGCCGCGGTACGCCGCCCACCTCAACTGCCCCGTGCTCGTCCCGGCCCTGCTCGCCGAGCTGTTCATCGCCGCGGTGAACCCCAGCCTGGACACCTTCGACCAGAGCGTCGGGGCGACTTTCGTCGAGCGCGCGCTCGTCGACTGGACCGCCGGGCGGGTCGGGCTCGGGCCCCGTGCGGACGGGGTCTTCACCAGTGGCGGCAGCCAGTCCAACCTGCAGGCGTTGCAACTCGCCCGCGACCGCGCCCTGACCAGGGACCCCGGCCTCGACCCCGCGCGGCTGCGGGTCCTGGTCAGCCAGGACGGTCACTTCAGCGTCGCCAAGTCGGCTCGTCTGCTCGGGCTGCCCGACGCCGTGCTGGGCGTGCCGGTCGACGCCGACCGTCGGATGGACCCGGCCGCGCTCGCCCGCACGCTCGACCAGCTGCGGGACCTCGGGCTGGTCCCGATGGCCGTCGTCGGCACGGCCGGCACGACGGACTTCGGCGCGATCGACCCGCTGGCCGACCTCGCCGACCTGTGCGCGCGCCACGACACCTGGCTGCACGTCGACGCGTCGTACGGCGGTGGCCTGCTCGCCTCCCGCCGCGACCGGCACCGTCTCGACGGTGTCGGGCGGGCCGACAGCGTCACCGTCGACTTCCACAAGACGTGGTTCCAACCCGTGTCGGCCAGCGCCGTCCTGGTCCGCGAGCGCGACGACCTGCGCCACGTCACCTGGCACGCCGACTACCTCAACCCGCGCGGCACCGACCGGCCGGACCAGGTCGGCAAGTCGCTGCAGACCACCCGCCGCTTCGACGCGCTCAAGCTCTGGCTGACCCTGCGGATCATCGGCGCCGATACCGTCGGGGCGTACGTCGACAGCGTCACCGACCTCGCCCACGACGTCGCGGACGCCGTCGAGGGCCGGCCCGAGCTCGAGCTGGCCGCCCCTCCCCAGCTCTCCACGCTCGTGTGGCGCGTGCGCCCGCGTGGCAGCACGCCGGAGGACGCCTCTGCGCTCGTCCCGCGGGTGCGCCAGGCGCTCTACGACCGGGGCGGGGCGATGGTCGCCGCGACGAAGGTCGACGGCGCCGCCTGGCTCAAGGTCACCCTGCTCAACCCGATGGCCACCGCCGACGACGTCCTCGGCATCCTCGACGACGCGGTCGTCCTGGGCACCCGGATGCACCGCGACCGGGCGGAGGTCGCCTGATGACGCAGCCCGTCCCCGACCGACCGCTCCCCGACCGCCCGCTCCTCGACCTGGTCGGCATCGGTCTCGGCCCGTTCAACCTCGGCCTGGCCTGTCTGCTCGACCCGGTCGACGACGTGGACGCGGTCTTCCTCGAGGCCCGCGAGGAGCCGTCCTGGCACCCCGGCATGCTGCTCGAGGACTCGGTGCTGCAGGTGCCGTTCCTGGCCGACCTGGTGACGATGGCCGACCCCACGTCGCGCTTCTCCTACCTGTGCTGGCTCAAGCAGACCGGGCGCCTCTACCCGTTCTACGTCCGCGAGAGCTTCTACCCGCTGCGCAGCGAGTTCGACGCGTACTGCCGCTGGGCGGCCGACCGGCTCCCCTCGGTGCGCACCGGGCGGGAGGTCGTCTCGGTCGAGCACGTCGAGGGACCCGGCCTCCCGGACAGCGGGGCGTACGACGTGACCGCGGCGACCGGTGAGGTCTGGCGCACCCGCCGTGTCGTGGTGGGTGTGGGGACGGCCCCGGTCGTCCCGGACAGCGTCCGTGGCGCGGGCGGGCCGGCGGTCCACACGGCCGACTACCTCGGCGCCCGGGACCGCCTCCGCGGGTGCCGCACGGTCACCGTGGTCGGCAGCGGGCAGAGCGCCGCCGAGGTCTACCGCGACCTGCTCACCGACTCGACCGACCACGACTACGACCTGGTCTGGCTGACCCGCAGCCCCCGGTTCTTCCCGCTCGAGTACACCAAGCTGACCCTCGAGCTGACGTCTCCGGAGTACTCCGCCTACTTCCGCGGGCTTCCGACCGGGACCCGCGAGCCCCTGCTGCGGGACCAGCGCTCGCTCTACAAGGGCATCAGCGGCGACGTCGTCGACGGCATCTCCGACCTGCACTACCGCCTCGCCGCGCAGGGCGACGGGCCGCGCACCACGTTGGTCACCAACACCTCGGTGACCGGGGCGGCGTGGGACGGGGAGGCGTACGACCTGGCCCTGCACCACGACGAGACCGGCGAGGACTTCGCGCTGCGCACCGACGGCCTCGTCCTGGCCACCGGGTACGCCGAGCGCCCCCTGCCCTTCCTCGACCCGGTGCGCGACCGCCTCGTCACCGATGACCGCGGCCGGCTGGTCGCCGACGCGTCGTACGCCGTCGACCGGAGCGGCCGCGAGGTCTTCGTGCAGAACGCCGAGGCCCACACGCACGGCTTCGTCGCCCCCGACCTCGGGATGGGCGCGCACCGCAGCGCGGTGATCGCCAACTCCGTGGCCGGCCGTGAGGTCTACCCCATCGAGAAGCGCGTGATGGTGCAGACCTTCGGGGTCCCCGAGCACCTGCGCACCTCCCCCGCACCCCGAGAGACCCAGGGCCAGGAGGCCACCCGATGAACCCGACCCTCGAACCGCTCCCCCTCGACGACGCCACGCTCGCGCTGCTGCACGCCTGGGTCACTCACCCCCGCTCGTCGTTCTGGGGCATGCAGGGCGCCACTCCGACCGAGGTCGCCCGCGCCCACCACGCCCTCGCGGCGACCGGCCACCACGACGTGTGGCTGGGCCGGGTGGACGGCCTGCCGACCTTCCTCGCCGAGACCTACGATCCCGCCCGGTCCGCCGCCTCGCCCCTGCGCGACGTCGCCGGTCTCCCTCCCGGCGTGCCGGCCCCGGGCGACCTCGGGATGCACGTGCTGGTCGCCCCGCCGGACCCCGACGCCGACCCCGTCCCCGGCCTGACCCGGGCCGTGATGGCCGCCGTGCTCGACCACTGCTTCGCCGACCCGGCCGTGCAGCGCGTCGTCGTCGAGCCGGACGTCCGCAACACCGCGATCGGCCGGCTCAACGCCGAGTCCGGTTTTGTCGTGCTGGGCGAGGCCGCGCTCGAGGACAAGACCGCGGCCGTCTCCGTGCTCACGCGCGCCGACCACGACCGGCGCCGCGGACGGGTGCCCGCCCGCACCGACCCCGCCGCCCACCTGACGCCCGCGAACCTCGCCCGGGCGCAGCGGCACCTGGTGGCCAAGGCCCTCTCCGAGCTGGCCCACGAGCGCGTGCTGCGGCCGGAGCCGCTCGGCGACGACCGGTGGCGGGTCGTCGACCCGACCGGCGCGGTCGAGCACCGCTTCACCGCCACCCGCCTGCGGCTCGAGCACTGGGCCCTGGACGAGGGCAGCGTCGAGCGGGTCGTCGGGGGCCGGTCGGAGCCGCTCGACGTCCAGCGGTTCGTGGTCGAGCACGCCACCGCGCTCGGGCTCCCGGACGCGCTGCTGGCGACGTACCTGGAGGAGCTGGCCGCGACCCTGGCCGGCGCCTGCTGGAAGCTGGCCCACCCCGGCCCGGACGTCGACGCGCTGCTCACAGCCGACCACCTCACGGTCGAGTCCGCGATGACCGAGGGACACCCGGGCTTCCTGGCCAACAACGGTCGGATCGGGTTCGGCGTGGACGACCACCGCGCGTACGCCCCCGAGACCGGTGCCCGCGTCCGCCTGGTCTGGCTCGCCGCGCGCCGCGCCCACACCACGCTCGCCCTGGTCGACGGCCTCGACGAGGAGACGCTGTACGCCGGTGAGCTCGGCGCCGAGCGCGACCGGCTGCAGCGGCGGCTGGTCGACCTCGACCTGGACCCGGCCGACTACCTGCTGCTGCCGGTGCACCCCTGGCAGTGGACCGACAAGGTCGCCGTCAGCTTCGCCCCCGACCTGGCGCGCCGCGACCTCGTCTGGCTCGGTGAGGGGTCCGACGAGCACCGGCCGCAGCAGTCGATCCGGACGCTCGCGAACGCCACCGATCCCGGCCGCTGCTTCGTGAAGACCGCGCTCGCGGTGCAGAACATGGGGTTCGTGCGCGGGCTCTCGCCGGCCTACATGGCGGTGACCCCGGCCATCAACGACCACGTCGCCGCCAT
The DNA here is from genome assembly GCF_018459925.1 of Nocardioides aquaticus. Lineage (NCBI taxonomy): Bacteria > Bacillati > Actinomycetota > Actinomycetes > Propionibacteriales > Nocardioidaceae > Nocardioides > Nocardioides aquaticus. The sequence continues at coordinate 1,353,176 of NZ_CP075371.1, read as the reverse complement.
CGTCGAGGAGGACCCCGAGCTGGTCACGCGCGGTTTCACCGTGCTGCGTGAGGTGGCCGCGATCGGCTACACCGGCGACGCCTACCACCACGCCGGACCCCGCTCGGCGCACCAGAAGATGCTGGCCGCGCTCTGGCGCGAGCCCGCCGCGCCCCGGGTCGCCCCGGGCGAGCGGCTGGCCACGATGGCCTCGCTCCTGCACCGCGACCACGACGGCCGCTCCTTCACCGTCGCGCTCGTGCGGTCCTCCCCGGTCGACCCCCGGGCCTGGGTACGCGCGCTGCTCGACGCCTACGTCCGCCCGCTCGCCCACTGCCTGCTCGCCCACGACCTCGCCTTCATGCCGCACGGGGAGAACCTGGTGCTGGTCCTCCGCGACGGCGTGGTGGCGCGCGTGGTGATGAAGGACGTCGGCGAGGAGGTCGCGCTGATGCACGACCGTCCGCTGCCGGAGCCGGTGGAGCGGGCGCGGGCCGACGTGGGCCCCGACCTGGGCGCCCTGTCCCTCCACACCGACGCGGTGGACGGCGTGCTGCGCCACCTCGCGGCTCTGCTGCACACCGAGGGCGTCGTGGACCAGGACGACTTCTGGGCCGAGGTGGCCGCGTGCCTGGACCGGCACGCCACCGACCACCCGGAGCTCGCGGCCGCCGCGACGGCCTACGACCTGCGGCGCGACACCTTCCGCCACTCCTGCCTGAACCGGCTCCAGCTGCGCGACCACCGGCAGATGGTCGACCTCGGCGACCAGGCGTCGTCGCTGATGTGGGCCGGGGAGCTGGAGAACCCGTTCGGGCGCTCGCGGGTGGCGGCCGCCCCTCCCGGTGTCCGTGCCGGCGGTCTCCGTGCCGGCGGTCTCCGTGCCGGCGGTCTCCGTGCCGGAGGTGTCGGGGCCGCCGTCTAGCGTGCCGCCCATGACCGAGCGGCCGAAGCACGTCGAGCAGACCTGGCGCGGCGAGGACTGGTACGCCACCGACCTCGCCGACACCCGGTTCGTCCGCTGCACCTTCGTCGACGTCGACCTCTCGGAGGTCACCACCCGCGGCGCCGTCTTCGAGCACTGCACCTTCACCGGGTGCCGGTTGAACTCCTCGGTGCACCGCGCCACGGCCTTCGTGGCCTGCTCGCTGCGCGGCTGCTCCCTCTTCGACGCCACCTTCGAGGGCTGCAAGCTGGCCGGAACGGCGTTCGAGCGCTGCACGACCCGGCCGTGGCGGGTGCTTGGCGGGCAGTGGCGCGGGGTGTCGCTCCGCGGCGCCGACCTCGCCCGCCTCGACCTCAGCGGGCTGGACCTCGCCGACGCCGACCTGGCCCTGGCCGACCTGCAGGGGGCGGTCCTGCGGGGGGCCGTGCTGACCGGCGCCGACCTCCGGGAGGCCGACCTGCGGGGCACGGACCTGCGCGGGGCGCTGCTCGACGGGGTCGACCTCGCGGCGGCCCGCCTCGGGCGGACGCTGATCGACCTCGGTGGTGCGGTCCTGCTGGCCGAGGCGTCAGGGGCGGTCGTCGACCTCGACCCGGACGGGGGTGCCGGGGCGTCCCACCGAGGCGCGTAGCGCGATGCCGTCGACGACGAGACCGAGCCCCACGGCGAAGTCGGAGCCCGGTCGCGGGGCGTCGGCGATCGCCCCCGCGGCGCCGGCCTGCAGGTGCGTCTGCTCGTCGAGGGTGTGGCCCAGCACGAAGTGCAGCAGGGTCCGCGCGGCCGTCGGCGTGAGCCCGTCGGGCAGGCCGGCGTCGTCGAGGACGGCGACCAGGTCGGCGTACGGCCGGTCGGCGCCGAGCCCGAACGCGACCACGGTGGAGACCAGCTCGGCCGCGTCGCGGTAGGCCAGCAGCGCCTCCCGCAGGCAGCCGGCGACGTCGACCAGGCGGGCCGGCCACGCCCCGGCCGGGCCGACCACGTCGGGGCGCGGACCGCGGCGCAGCACCTCGTCGGCCACCGCGGCCAGCAGCACCTGCTTGCTCGGCACGTGGTGGTAGAGCGCGGAGGGCCGCACATCGAGCTCGGCGGCCAGGCGCCGCATGGTCAGGTCGGCGAGGCCGTGGGTGTCCAGGACCGCGAGCGCGGTCCGCACGACGTCCTCACGGTGGTGCGCCACCAGACCTCCCCTCCTCGACCGCCCCGGCGTTGACCAGACGGGGGCCCCACCCTAACCTGAACACCGTTCAGTTACGGGTCGTACGACCCCGTCAGGATCCCGAGGCCCCCGATGACCAGCACCGACCAGCAGCCCAGGACCACGCGGACGCGCCGCCTGGGCACCACCGACCTCGCCCTCGTCGCCGGGTTCGCCGCCCTGGTCGTGGTCTGCGCGGTGCTGCCCGCGATCAACGTGACCGGGATCGTGCCGATCACGCTGCAGACCTTCGGCGTGCTCCTCGCCGGTGCCGTGCTGGGGCCGCTGCGCGGATTCCTGGCCGTGCTGCTCTACCTCGCGCTGGGACTGGCCGGTCTCCCGGTCTTCTCCGGCGGCGCCGCCGGCTTCGGCGTCCTGGCCGGGCCGACCGCCGGCTACCTGGTCGGCTTCCCGCTGGCCGCCGCCCTCACCGGCTACCTCGTCACCCGCCTCCCCCGGGGCGCCGCGGCACGCAACGTCCCCCTCGTCTTCCTGTGCGGCCTGGTCGGCAGCGCGGTGTTCATCCACACCCTCGGGATGGCCGGGTTGGTGCTGCGCGCCGACCTGACCTGGGGCCAGGCCTTCGACGTGGACAAGGTGTTCTGGATCGGGGACGTGGTCAAGAACGTCGCGATGGCCCTGGTCGCCACCGCGGTGCACCGGGCCTTCCCCGACCTGCTCCACCGCCGGCGCGCGGCCTGAGCGCCGCGACCCCGGCGAGCCGGGTCGACCTGGAGGACGTCACCGTCACGGTGCCGCTGGCCGACGGCGACCTCCCGGTCCTGCACGCCACCTCCCTCGCGCTCACCGAGCGGCGGGTCGCCCTGGTCGGTCCGAACGGCTCGGGCAAGTCGACCCTCGCGCGGCTGCTGAACGGCCTGGTCACCGCCACGACCGGGCGGGTGCTGGTCGACGGGCTGGACGTGGCCCGGCACGGCCGGGAGGTCCGGAGCCGGGTCGGGTTCGTCTTCACCGACCCCGCCGCGCAGCTGGTGATGCCGACCGCCGTCGAGGACGTCGCCCTCTCGCTGCGACGCACCCACCGCGACAAGGGCGTACGCCGGCGCGCCGCGCTGCAGGTCCTCGCCGACGCCGGCCTGGAGGGCCTGGGCGACCGCAGCGTCCACGGCCTCTCCGGCGGCCAGCGCCAGCTGCTCGCCCTGGCCGGCGTCCTCGCCACCGGCCCCTCCCTGCTCGTGGCCGACGAGCCGACCACCCTGCTCGACCTCGGCAACAGCCGCCGCGTCGGCGACCTCCTGCTCGGCCTGCCCCAGCAGCTGGTGCTGGTCACCCACGACCTCGCGCTGGCCGCCCGCTGCGACCGGGCGCTGCTGGTCACCGACGGCCGGGTCGTGGCCGACGGCGGGGCCGCCGAGGTCGTCGCGCACTACCGGCGCGTCGCGTGAGCCTCCTGCTCGGGACGCACCGCCCCGGCACCACCTGGCTGCACCGCCTCCCGGCCGGCGCGAAGCTGCTGGGGCTGGTCCTGCTGGGCCTCGTCGTGGTGCTCGTACGGGGACCGGTGAGCGCCGTCGTCGCGCTGGTGGTGGCGGTCGGCCTGGGGGCGTACGCCGGGCTCACCGCCCGCGAGGGGCTGCGGACCCTGCGCGGACTGCTGCTGGTCGCGGTGCTGCTCGGCGGCTTCCAGGTGTGGAACAACGGGTGGGCGCGGGCGGTCGAGTCCGTCGGGGACCTCCTGGCCCTGGTCGTGCTGGCGACCGTGCTGACCCTGACCACGCCGGTCGACGAGGTGCTGGACGCCCTGGTCCGCGCCCTGCGTCCGCTGCGCCGCCTCGGCGTGGACCCCGACCGGGTGGCGCTGACCATCTCGCTGGCGCTGCGGGCGATCCCGACCACGGTGGCGATCGCCGAGGAGACCCGTGACGCCGCGCTGGCCCGCGGCCTGGAGCGCAGCCCGCGAGCCCGGCTGGTGCCGCTCGTCGTGCGCGTCGTCTCGCACGCGCGCGCCACCGGCGACGCCCTGCACGCCCGCGGGGTGGGCGACGACTGACGGGCCCGAACGACGGTCGCTCAGGTGCGCCGCAGGTGCGTGGTGTCCCCCAGGCTCATCAGGGTGCGGTTGTGGAAGTAGTCGTCCTCGTGGAGGTGGGTGATGCTCCCGGGCCCGACCCGGAAGGCGGCGTGGGCGAGCGCGGTCCGGGGCAGGCGGAGCCAGTGGGCGATCACGACGCCGGCCGACCCGCCGTGGGTGACCACGATCCGGGTGGGTGTCGTCGACCCCATGACGACGTCCATCCCCGCGTACACCCGGTCGACCCACTGCCGCTTCGTCTCGGCGCCGACGAGCCCCTCGTCGTGGTCCATGCGCTCCCCGTGGGCCGGCGGCGGGACGAACCTCTCCCGGAACCACGCGTCCGGTCGTCCCTCGCCCTCGCCGTAGGACTTCTCGCGGAGCCCGGCCAGGGGCACCGGCTCGACCCCGAGGCGGGCCCCGATCGCCCCTGCTGTCTGGCGGGCCCGGCGGAGGTCGGAGGTGAACAGCGCCGGCGGGGAGCCCGCGACGCGCTCCCGGAGCGCCGCGGCGACGAGGTCGGCGTCCTGGAGTCCTGCGGGGGTGAGCTCGGAGTCGTACCACCCACCCACCTGGTCCGCGAGGTGGTGGGTGGCCTCCGGGTGGGTGACGACGTAGAGGTCGAGCATGTCGTGGATCCTCGCAGCCCGCGACCTAGGCTGGGAGCGTGACGATCGCCCCGGACACCCTCGACCCCGTCGCCGCCGACGAGGTCTACGTCGCCGGGATCGAGCCGCACCCCCGTCCGCGCGGACGGCGCGTCCTGGAGGCCGCGCTCGACCTGTGGTGCGCGAGCTTCGGCGGCCTGATGGAGCTCAGCAGCGCCGGGGACGTGGTCGTACGCCGTCGCCACGACGACGGCGAGGAGCTCCGCCTGGCCGCCGGTCCCCCGCAGCACGCCGCCGGGGTCCTCGACGAGGTGCGCAGCGACCTGGCCCGGCTCGACCCCGAGGAGTTCCGGGCGGCCTGGGCGATCGCCTGAGCCGGGCCGGCGTGGGCCGGCGTCCGGTCGCTCACCAGTCGTCGCCGGCGCGGGGCTCGCAGCGCAGCGGCGCCTCGAGGTCGAGCTCGCGCCACCGCCGGGTCAGGGGCAGCACCAGCACCGCCCCGTCCTCCTCGGGCGTCGCCACGTCACGCCCGGGGTGCCGCACACCGGTCGGACCGCGCCACGGCACCCACCCCCGGGAGGCGTAGAACGGGAGCCCCTCGTCGCTGGAGCCGAGCACGAGCAGGTCGTACGCCGGCGCACGGTCCTCGAGCGCGGTCATGACCGCGGCCCCCAGACCCTCCCGTCGACGGTCCGGACGCACGGCGACCGCCTCGACGTACCCGGCCCCGACCTGCTCCTCCCCCACCCACAACCGCCGGCGGACCAGTGCCCCGTGCGCCACCACCACGCGGACAGGGTCCTCGACCCAGGCGTGAAGGCCGCCGAGCGCGTGCTCCCAGTCGTGGTCGGTGAACCCCTCGGGGAAGGCCTCGACCATCAGCTCCCGGGCGGAGACCAGCACCGCGGCGGGCACGTCCCCCGTCGTCGCCACCCGGACGGCGCTCACCGCGAGGTCACCAGCCCGGCGGCCGGCGGTCGCGCCACGGTGCGGCGGCCTCGAGCTGGGCTGCGACCGCCAGCAGCAGCTCCTCCTCGGCCGGACGTGCGGCGAGCATCACGCCGACCGGGAGACCGCCCGGGGCGTCCGGCAGCGGCGCGGTCTGGTGCAGCGGCAGCGAGACCGCCGGCATCCCGGTCACGTTCCACGCCGATGTCCACGGGGTGAAGGCCTTCTGCGCGTCGAAGTCCGCGGCGGGATCGGCGTCGTCGCGGATCGCGCCGACCGGGAGCGGCGGCGAGGCGAGCGTGGGGGTGAGCACGAGGTCGTACGGCGCGAGCGCCTCGAGCGCGGTCGCCGCGTGGCGCCGTACGGCCCCGACCGCCGTGCCGAAGACCGGTCCGCTGACCGCGTGCCCGCGGGCGGCCAGCCAGCGGGTCAGCGGGCGGAGCAGGTGCTCGCGCTCCGGCGGCACCGGGGCGAGCGCGGTGAGCACGGCCCAGCAGGTCTCGAAGTCCGCGACGGCCGCGCGCGGCAGCGGGACCGCGACGTCCTCGACGTCGTGGCCGAGGCGCTCGAGGAGCAGCGACGCGTCCTCCCAGGCCCGCAGGCACTCCGGGTCCACGTCGACGTCGGCGAGCACGGGCGCCGCGAAGCGGGCCACCCGCAGCCGACCGGGGTCGCGGTCGCAGGCCGCCAGGAACGTGCCACGCGGCGGCGGGGCCCAGGTGGGGTCGCCGGGCCGGCGCCCCGCCATCACGTCCAGGAGCGCGGCGGCGTCGCGCACGTCCCGCGCCAGGGTCCCGGCGGTGGCCAGGCCGACGGGGTCGCCGTACGACGGCCAGCCGCTGATCCGCCCCCGGGTCGGCTTCAGCCCGACCAGGCCGCAGCAGGAGGCCGGGATCCGGATCGACCCTCCCCCGTCGGACCCCTGCGCGACCGGCACGAGACCCGCCGCGACCGCCGCGGCAGCGCCTCCCGACGACCCGCCGGCCATCCGGGTGCGGTCCCACGGCGTCACCGCGGGCGGGCGTCCCTCGGGCTCGGTGTAGCAGGGCGACCCCAGCTCGGGCGTGCTCGTCTTGCCCAGGCTCACCGTCCCCGCGGCCTCCAGCGACAGCACCACCCCGTCGGACTCCTCCGGCACCAGGCCCGCGAAGACCGGCGAACCGAAGGAGGTCGGGACCCCCGCCGTCGGGTTCAGGTCCTTCACGGCGGTCGGCACGCCCCACAACGGACCCGCACCCTCCGGACGTACGCCCAGGGCCGCCGCCCGCTCCCGGGCGAGCGCGGGGGTCACCGTGACGAACGCCCCGACGTCGTCGAGGCCGGCGACCCGCTCCAGGTAGTGGTCCACCAGCTCGACCGGCGACACCTCGCGCCGCCGGACCAGCGCGCCCTGCTCGAGCGCGGTGAGGTCGTGCAGACCGCCGGTCACGAGGGCATCGCCGAGGTCGCGACGGCGGAGCCGACCAGCACCAGCAGGAACCACACCACGACCGCGACCAGCGGCACCCACCACGCCGGCCGCCGCCGCGCCAGGCGTCGCGCGGACACCACCACGGCGGCGATCCAGCAGACGACCGGGGCGAGGACGTTGATCAGGGTGCCGGTGCCGACCCGGGAACCGCACAGGTCGTCGCCGAAGCACCCGTCCGAGACCATCCCGGTGAACATCCCGAAGAACGCCGCGACCAGGCCGAGCACCCCGGTCACCGCCAGCAGCACGACGGTGACGACGACGTCGGCGGTGCTGCGCCCGCCCGCGGGCTCGGAGGTGGCGACCGGAGCGGCAGCGGGCGGTGGGGCGTCAGGGGCGGGAGCCACCGGCCCAGGGTAGGGCCGGAGGCCCCCGGCGTCAGGCGGCGACGGACACCCGGGGCCGGCCCGGGTGTCCGCGAGCGTCACCTCGAGGCGCCGCGAGCGTCGGCGAATTCATGGGGTGGTCGCAACACCTGGCTTGTGGTCGGTCAGCAGGTTAGCGAAGACCTCTGCCGGTGTGAGGAACTTGAGTCGCTTACGAGGGCGGTTGTTGAGCTCCTTGGCCACCAGGGCCAGGTCATCGTGGGTGTGGACCGAGAGATCGGTGCCTTTGGGCAGGTACTCACGGATCAGGCCGTTGGTGTTCTCGTTGCTCGGGCGCTGCTGAGGGCTGTAGGGATCAGCGAAGTAGACATCGATCCCGCTCGCTGCAGCGAAGTCGGCATGGCGGGCCATCTCGACACCACGGTCCCAGGTCAGGGTCTTGGCGAACCAGGCCGGCAGCTTGCCCATCTCCTGGGCCAGCGCGGCCGCGACCTTGTCCGCAGCCCACCCCTCGGGCAGGTGGACCAGAGTCAGGTACCCCGAGTGCCGCTCGACCACGGTGGCCACCGCAGAGTTCGAAGCCGTCGAGCCCTTGATCAGGTCGCCCTCGTGGTGCCCGGGCACCAACCTGCCCTTGACCTCCTCGGGCCGCTGATGGATCGAGACCGCCCCGACGATCCGCTCGTGCTTGTTGATGCGCTGCCCACGCGCACGGCGATGGGTCCTGCCGCTGCGTAGGTGCGACTTCAGCTCCCGGGTCAGCTCCCCGCGGGGATAGACGTACAAGGACTGGTAGATCGTCTCGGGGCTGATCCGCATGGACTCATCGTGGGGGAAACGCACCTGCAACCGCCCACTGATCTGCTCAGGTGAGAGCCGATGTTTGAGCATGTACCGCACCCAGGCAGCCAGCCGCGGGTCCGAGGCGATCTTGGAGGCCTTCGGTCGCCGCTGACGCTCCCAGGCCCGGGTATGGGCCGGGTGGGGCAGGTAGTGACCGGTCTTGTCATGGACGTTGCGGCGCAGCTCACGGCTGATCGTCGAGGGCGAGCGCCCCAGCCGCCGGCCAATCGCGCGCACCGAGATCCCGCCATCGTGGAGCCGGGCGATCTCACACCGCTCGTCCTGGCTGAGGTAACGCGGGCCGTACTCGGCTGCTGCTGGTCTGGGCACACCACCGAGCCTGGCCAGCATCCGCTGCACGGTCCGCACCGACACACCCGAACACTGTGCGATCACCTTCTGCTGCACACCACGACGCAACAAACAATGGATCAGATCAACCTGCTCGACAGCCATCGGCGGAGTAGGCACGTTCTTCCCCTAGTCATCAGGGGTGTTGCGACATTCCTCTGAACCCGCCGTCATCTCGGCTGTCCGGAAGCGTCATCTCGGCGGGTCAGGCAGCCGCGTCCTCGCGCGCCACGAGCGTCGCGAGCGCGGCGTCGAGACGGGCCCGGACGCCCTCGTCCTCGACCGGGTCCACGTCAATGCCCGGCTGCGAGACGGTGACGTCCTCGACCGGGACGGCCCCGGCGATGCCGGCCGAGCGGAGCGTGTCGGCGTGGGCCCACTGGCCGCCGTACGGGGTCGGGGTGGTGCCGACGACGCCGAAGCGCTTGCCGACCAGGGCGCCGGCGCCGTACGGGCGCGACAGCCAGTCGATGGCGTTGTTGAGCGCGGCCGGCATGGTGCCGTTGTACTCCGGGGTGACCGCGAGCACGACGTCGGCGGCGGCGACCCGCTCGCGCAGCGCGAGGGCGGCGGCCGGGACCGCGAGGGCGTCGGAGTCAACGTCCTCGTTGTAGAACGGCAGGGCGCCCAGGTCGTCGACGACGTCGAGCACGACGCCCTCGGGGGCGCGGTCGCGCAGGGCGAGCGCGAGGCGGCGGTTGACGGAGTCGGCGCGGAGGCTGCCGACGAGGACGGCGACGGTGGTGGTGTGAGTCATGGAACCTCAAACGGACCATGGTCCGGTTCTATTCCCGGGCTCGCCACCGGATCGGGTGGGCTCTGCCACACTCGGCCCACGATGACCACCGACCCCGCCCGCCGGCTCCTCCCGCTGGCCGACCAGGCCGCGCCCGAGCGCGCCGACGCCGCGCGCAACCGGGAGCTGCTGCTCGACGCCGCGGCCGCGATGGTCGCCGAGCTCGGCGCGGACAAGGTCACGATGGACGCGCTCGCGGCCCGGGCCGGGGTCGGCAAGGGCACCGTCTTCCGGCGCTTCGGCAGCCGTGGGGGGCTGATGGCCGCCCTGCTCGACCACACCGAGCGCGCATGGCAGGCCGCGGTGATCTCCGGTCCCCCGCCGCTCGGCCCGGGCGCGCCCCCGCTCGAGCGCCTGCTGGCCCTCGGCGAATCGCGGCTGCGCACGACCCTCCAGCACGCCACGCTGATCCGGGCGGCCGGGGCGGAGGGCGCCCGCGCGAGCGGGGCGCACTCCTTCGCCGCCCTGCACGTCCGTCACCTGCTCGCGCAGCTCGAGGTCGACGGCGACCTGCCCCTGCTCGCGGTCGCGCTGCTGGCGCCGCTGGAGGTTCCGGTGCTCGAGCAGCAGGTCCGCCTGGACGGGCTGCCGGTCGAGCGGGTGCTCGCCGGCTGGGCCGACCTGGTGCGGCGCGTGGTCGGCCGCCCGCCGGTCACTCCTCCCGGCGGGGCCACCTGATCGGTCCCTCGGTGCGCAGGGCCCGCGGCGCGTTGAGGTCGAGGCCCACCGCCACCAGCCGGACCACGGTCACCAGCCCGGCGCAGCCGACCGCCACCGCCGAGGACAGCACCCCGAGGTGGTCGGCCAGGACGACCAGCCCGGCACCGGTCAGGGCCGGCACGGCGTAGAGCTCGCGCCGCAGCACCTCGGGCACCTGCCCCACGAGCAGGTCGCGCAGCAGGCCGCCGCCGATCGCGGTCACCCCGCCGACGATGGTCGCGGTCAGGGGTCCGGCGCCGACCGCCAGCGCCAGCAGGGCACCGTTGACGGCGAAGACACCGAGCCCGACCGCGTCGAGCACGCGCACGGCGTACGACGCCCGCCCCCAGCGCACGTCGGGGTGCCGCCGGGCGAGGTCGCGGTAGGCGCCGTAGAGCCCGAAGACCAGCAGGCCCGCCAGCAGCGCAGCCGTGACCAGGCGCCCGTCACTGACGCCGGCGGGCGGGGTCCGGCCGAGCAGCAGGTCGCGCAGGGTGCCGCCGCCGAGACCGGCCACCCAGGCCAGCACCAGCACCCCGAACAGGTCGAGCCCGCGCCGCACCGCCAGCAGCGCCCCGGACAGCGCGAACACGAACACGCCGACCAGGTCGAGCACGAGCCGCAGCGTGGCCAGCGTCCCCGAGTCGGTCAGCTCGACGGGTCCCACCCGCGTGCTCAGACGCCCTGGCGGCGCAGGCCGTAGGTGAGGCCGTCGAGCAGGGCTCCCCAGGAGGCCTCGATCACGTTGGCGCCGACGCCCACGGTGACCCAGGACGACTCGCCGTCGCTGGTCTCGATCAGCACACGGGTGATCGCGTCCGTGCCGTGGCCCTGGTCGAGGATGCGCACCTTGTAGTCGATCAGCTCGAACCGGGTCACCTGCGGGTAGGCCTGGCCGATGGCGGTCCGCAGCGCCTGGTCCAGGGCGTTGACCGGCCCGTTGCCCTCGCCGGTCGTGACGTAGCGGACGCCGGCGGCGTGCAGCTTGACCGTGGCCTCGGAGATCGCCTCCTCGCCGGGGGCGGCGTGGGTCAGCGTCTCGGTGATCACCCGCCACGACTCGACCTCGACGTAGGACGGGCGCACGCCCTCCAGCTCCTCCAGCAGCAGCAGCTCGAAGGAGGCGTCGGCCGCCTCGAAGGTGTGGCCGCGCAGCTCGAGCTCCTTGACCCGGCCGGTGACCCGGGCGACCAGGTCGCGACCCTCGGCCGAGTCGCTGCTCAGGTCGAAGCCGAGCTCGCGGCCCTTGAGCTCGATCGAGGCGCGCCCGGCCATGTCGGAGACCAGCAGCCTCATGTCGTTGCCGACGCCGAGGGGGTCCATGTGCTGGTAGAGGTCCGGGTCGACCTTGATCGCACTGGCGTGCAGCCCGGCCTTGTGGGCGAAGGCCGACGTGCCGACGTACGGCTGCCGCGACGCCGGCGGCACGTTGGTGACCTCCGCGACGGCGTGCGCGATCCGGGTGGCCTCGCGCAGCAGCCCCTCCGGCAGCACCTGGCGACCGAGCTTGAGCTGGAGGTTGGCGACCACCGCGACCAGGTCGGCGTTGCCCGTGCGCTCCCCGTACCCGTTGACGGTGCCCTGCACGTGGCTCGCACCCGCGTCGACCGCGGCGAGGGTGTTGGCCACCGCGCAGCCGGTGTCGTTGTGGCAGTGGATGCCGACCCGCGCCCCGGTGGTCTCGACCACGTCGTGCACCACGTCACCGACCCAGCCCGGCAGCATCCCGCCGTTGGTGTCGCACAGCGCGACCACGGACGCGCCGGCCTCGGCCGCGGTCCGCAGGACCTCGAGGGCGTAGGCCCGGTTGGCGCGGTAGCCGTCGAAGAAGTGCTCGGCGTCCAGGAAGACCTCCTGGCCCTCGGCGCGCAGGTGGGCGACGGTGTCGCGCACCATGGCCAGGTTCTCCTCCAGCGTGGTGCGCAGCGCGAGCTCGACGTGACGGTCGTGGCTCTTGGCCACCAGCGTCACCACGCCCGCCCCGCTGTCGCGCAGCGCGGCGACCAGCGGGTCGTCGGCCGCGGCCACGCCGGCGCGGCGCGTCGCGCCGAAGGCGGTCAGCCTGGCGTGGCGGAGGTCCAGCTCGTCCTTGGCGCGGGCGAAGAAGGCGGTGTCCTTGGGGTTGGCCCCGGGCCAGCCGCCCTCGACGTAGCCCACCCCGAGCCCGTCGAGCTGCCGCGCGATCGACAGCTTGTCGGCCACCGACAGCGTCAGGCCCTCCTGCTGCGCGCCGTCGCGGAGCGTCGTGTCGTAGACGTGGAAGTCGCCGTGCAGGTCCATCGGGCGGGCCCTCCTGGGCTGTCGGGTGCGGCTGGTGGGTCGTCTGGGTCGGGGCACAAAAAAACCTCCCGCGGACGAGAGGTGGGCGCGTCGAGGAGCTCGACGCGCTAGCGAATGATGAGGCGGTGCGGCAGGGGCCGCGACGGGGTGCTCATGGCGTCATCGTGCCACGACGCCCGGGATGTGGACAGAGGTCTCAGGATCCGGTCGGTGCGGTCGCACGGCGGGACGTCAGGGACGGCCGCCGAGCGAGCCGATCGGGTCGGTCAGCGAGGGGGCGCCGCCGGGCGTCCAGTCCGGTCCGGCCGAGGCCAGCGCGGCCAGGCCGGCGGCGACCCCGCCGACCAGCACGACGGCGAGCAGCCAGACCGGCACCCGGTGCGCCAGGGGGCGTACGACGGAGCCGACCGGTCCGCGCACCCGGCTGGCCCCCGGGCCCCACCAGAGCGCGAGGGCCAGGGCCGCACCGGCGACGGCCAGCGCGCGGGGCATCTCGCCGGTCACGGCGACCGCGACCAGGCCGGCGGAGGCCGCCAGCGCTCCGGCCACCAGGGCCAGCCCGATCGTGCTCGGGAGGCCCCGCAGCAGGTGGAGCGGGCTTCCGAGGACGAGGGCCGGACCCTCCCACCAGCTCGACCGACCGCGCCGCAGGCGGCGGTCCGCGACCCGGGAGCGGGCCGCCGAGCCGCTGCGCAGCACCCACACCACGAGCAGCGAGGCGATCGTGGCGAGCCACGGGAAGGTGGCGACGGCGGCGGCGACGGTGGCCCCGGTCAGCAGGAGGAGCGACCCGCGGCGGGCGCGCTCGGCGGCGGTGGCGCGAGGCGGCTGCCAGGGTTCCCAGACCTGCTCGGGGTCCCGCTCGTCCCACCGCTCGTCCCACCGCTCGTCCCACCGCTCGTCCCACCGGCCGTCGGACCGGTCGCTGGAGCGGGCGTCGTACCGCCCGTCCCGGTCGTCGTGGTCGTCCCGGTCGTCCTGGCGGGCGGGCGGCGGGGCGTCCTGCCAGGCGCCCGGGAGCCAGGTGTCGTCCCGCCCGGGCGCCCCGCGGTCGTCGACCGCGGTCAGCACCCGCGTGTCGTGGGCGTCGTCCGGGTCCGGGCCGCCTCGCAGCGTGGTGTCCTCCTGCCAGTGGTGCAGGCCGACGGGCGCCGTCTCGTGGGTCCAGCCCGCCTCCCCGTCGCCCCCGTCGGGGCCGGCGTCGGGGTCGGGGTCGAGGTCGGCGTCGAGGCCGACCCAGGCGTCGCGTCCGGAGGGGCCGAGCGGGGGCGGCACGGGTCGGTCGTGCGGGCGGGTGGACTGCGGACGCAGCCAGTCCAGCAGGCTGGCGAGGTCCGGGCGCTCCGCGGGCTCCGGGTCGAGGGCGGCGACCACGACGGAGCGCAGCGGCTCGGGGAGGTCGGGGTGGTCGTCGAGGGCGTGCTGGCCGCGGCGGACGCGGTCCATGATCGCCATCGCCGGGCCGCGTCCGAAGGGGGGCGCGCCGGTCGCGGCGTAGGCCACGGTGGCCGCCCAGGAGTGCACGTCGGCGGCCGGCGTCGGCTCGTCGCCGTGCAGGATCTCCGGGGCGAGGTAGCCGGGGGTGCCGAGCAGCCAGCCGGTGTGGGTGAGCTTCGGGTCGTCGGCGACGCGGGCCAGGCCGAAGTCGATCAGGATCGGGGTCCGGCCCTCCATCAGCACGTTGGACGGCTTGACGTCGCGGTGCAGCACCCCGGCGGCGTGCACGCTGGCCAGTCCCTCGGCCAGGCACCCGGCGAACCAGGTCAGGTCGCGGCCGGTCACCTTGCCGTCCTCGAGCACGTGGTCGTGCAGCGACAGCCCCGGCACGTAGCGGGTGGCGACGTACGGCACCTCGGCCCACGGGTCGGCGTCGACGATCTCGGCGACCCAGCGGCTCCGGATCCGCCCGAGCGACGACACCTCGCGAGCCAGGCGCGCCCGGGCCTCCTCGTCGCCCACCACGTGCGGGCGGAGGACCTTCAGCGCGACCCGGTCCTCGCCGGGCCGGCGGGCCAGGTGGACCACGCCCATCCCGCCCTCGCCGATCTTCACGATCAGCTCGTAGTCGCCGACGCGCGGGCGCACCGGGGGCGAGGAGTGGGTCGAGGTCACGCGCCGAGGATATCCGCGCCGGGTGCGCGAGGACCCCACCACACGCGGCGCGGGGACCCCCGCCCCGGGACCTCCGGACCGCTAGGGTCGGCCGGGATTGCCCGACCACCCCATCACCGAGCATCTCGGAACGAGGCCACGTGACGACCGACCCCACCGCCCCCACCGCCGACCAGCCGGGCGAGACCGAGACGCTGCAGTACCTGGCCTGGGCCCGGACCTGGGCTGCGGCGGCGGAGACCTCGCCGTTGGAGTCCCCCGAGGTCGAGCAGCGCGTGATGGACTTCTTCCATCAGCTGTGCCGCCGCGTCGAGCCCGCCATCGCGCTCGAGATCGGCGCCCACGAGGCGTCGTTCAGCCTGTGGGCGACCCGCGAGCTCCCGGGCGTCACGAGCCTGGCCTTCGAGGCGAACCCGTACGTGCACGAGAAGTACCGCGACGAGGTCCTCGCCGCGGGGGTGGACTACCGCAACGTGGCGGTCGCGCCGACCTCGGGGGAGGTCGAGCTGCACCTGCCGGTCGAGCTCGGCAACCGGGTCCGCCCGCTCACCTCGCGGATGGCCTCCCTGGTCCACCACGTGCGCGAGGTCGAGTCCAAGACCGTCTCCGTCCCCGCGGTCCGGCTCGACGAGGAGCCCTCGCTCGCCGAGGGCAGCGGCCGGATCGTCGCCTGGATCGACGTCGAGGGCGCCAACGAGGCCGTGCTCTGCTCGGGGCCCGACGTGCTGCGTCGGATCGACGTCCTCTACCTCGAGGTCGAGGACGAGGTCACGTGGGAGGGGCAGTGGCTCGACACCCACACCGCAGCCCACCTCCGCCGCCACGGTCTGCTGCCGGTGGCGCGCGACACCCGACGCCCGCTCCAGTACAACGTGGTGTTCGTCCGCGACGAGCTCGCCGCCGACCCCCAGGTCGCCCGGCAGGTCGCGCGCCTGCAGCGCTTCCGCAAGCGTCCCGCCCCGCAGGGTCAGGGCGCGGGACAGGGCGCGGGACAGGGCGACGAGCAGGGCTGAGCGGGTTCAGCCGCCCTCGAGACGTCTCAGCAGCCGCGCCCCTGCGACGGTCCGGTAGGAGGACTCCAGCAGCTCGGCGACCTCGGTCCAGTCGACGTCGTGCGCGCCGCCGTCGAGGTCGAGCCCGACCCACCCGGACGGCCCGTAGTAGGCCGGGCTGAAGAACCGGTCGTCCCCGGCGAGCGCCCCGGCCTCGGCCGGGTCCGGCTTGAGCAGGACCGCGTGGTCGTGCCGCTCGTGCACGCCCGGGCGCACCTTCACGCCCCCGCCGTAGACGGCGAACACCTTGCCCTTCTCCCCCGCCGTCAGCACCGGTCGGCCGTGCGAGACCTTCTCGTGCACGTCGGGCAGCGGGGCCGCCGCGGCGCGCAGCCGGGCGAGGACCGGGTCGTCCTCGTCGAACATGAGCGGGTGGGACATCCCGCCATCATGCCCGGGCCCGGGCCGGCCGACCAGGGCGCTCAGACGATGCGGTGCATCCAGCCGAACGCGTCGTCGGCCCGGCCGTACTGCACGTCGACCAGGGCCTGGCGGACCCGGTTCGTCAGCTCGACCGACGCCGGCGCCGGGGTGGAGCCGCCGGCCTGGTGCAGGGCGCCGACGGGGGTGACCACGGCGGCGGTGCCGCAGGCGAACACCTCGGTGATCCGGCCCGACGACACGCCCTCGCGCCACTCCTCGATCGAGAAGCGACGCTCCTCCACGGTGTGGCCGAGCGTGCCGAGGAGCTCGATGATCGAGGCGCGGGTGATGCCCTCGAGGATCGTCCCGGTCTCGGGGGTCACGACGTGGCCGTCGTCGTGGACGAAGTAGAGGTTCATCCCGCCGAGCTCCTCGACGTAGCGCCCCTCCTGGGCGTCGAGGAAGACGACCTGGTCGCAGCCGTGCGCGGTCGCCTCCTGCTGCGCGACCAGGGACGAGGCGTAGTTCCCGCCGGTCTTCGCCGCGCCCATCCCGCCGCGTCCGGCGCGGGTGTACTCCTCGGTCAGCCACAACGAGACCGGGTCGACCCCGCCCTTGAAGTAGGAGCCGGCCGGGCTGGCGATGACCATGAAGGTCACGTGCTGCGCCGGGCGCACCCCGAGGAACGCCTCCGAGGCGAACATGAACGGGCGCAGGTAGAGGCTCTTCTCCCCCGCGGCGTCCGGCACCCACCGCTCGTCGACGCGCACCAGCTCGTCGACGCAGGCCACGAAGTCCTCGACCGGCAGCTCGGGCAGCGCCAGCCGCTGCGAGGACCGCACCATCCGCGCGGCGTTCTCCTCCGGCCGGAAGGACCACACCGACCCGTCGTCGCGGCGGTAGGCCTTCATGCCCTCGAAGATCTCCTGCGCGTAGTGCAGGACCGCGGTCGCGGGGTCCAGGGTTAGCGGGGCGTACGGCGTGACCCGCGCGCCCGTCCAGCCCGTCGACGGGGTCCACTCCACGGTCAGCATGTGGTCGGTGAAGTGGGTCCCGAAGCCCGGTTCGGCGAGGATCCGGGCGAGGGCGTCCTCGGTGGTCGGGGTGCTGGTCCGGGTGGTGCTGATCTGCATGGCAGGCACGGTAGTCCCCTGGCTCTCGGCGGGTCAGGCCAGGCGGGCCGCGACGGCGTCGCCGGTCTCGCTGGTACGGCGGGGCCTGCCCGGGTCGCGCTCGGCCAGGTCGGCGATCACCGCCGCCTCGAGCGCGGCCGCCTCGTCGGCGAACCCGAGGTGGTCCAGCAGCAGGCCGGCCGAGAGGATCGCGGCGGTCGGGTCGGCGACCCCCTGGCCGGCGATGTCGGGCGCCGAGCCGTGGACCGGCTCGAACATCGACGGCGCGGTGCGGTCGGGGTTGACGTTGCCGGACGCGGCGAGGCCGATGCCGCCGGTGATGGCGGCGGCGAGGTCGGTGACGATGTCGCCGAAGAGGTTGTCGGTGACGATCACGTCGAAGCGGGACGGGTTGGTCACCAGGTGGATCATCACCGCGTCGACGTGCATGTAGTCGACGGTGATCTCGGGGAACTCCGCGGCGACCTCCTGCGTGATCCGCCACCACACCGCGCCGGCGTGCACGAGCACGTTGGTCTTGTGGACCAGCGTCAGCTTCTTCGCCGGGCGGCGCTGCGCGCGCGCGAAGGCGTCCCGCACGACGCGCTCGACGCCGTACGCGGTGTTCAGCGAGACCTCGGTGGCGACCTCGTGCGGCGTGCCGGGGCGGATCGCGCCGCCGTTGCCGGTGTACGGCCCCTCGGTGCCCTCCCGGACGACGACGAAGTCGACCTCGCCGGGGTTCGCCAGCGGCGAGGCGGCGCCGGGGTAGATCCGCGACGGGCGGAGGTTGACGTAGTGGTCGAGCTCGAAGCGCAGCCGCAGCAGCAGGCCGCGCTCGAGCAGGCCGGGCGGCAGCGCCGGGTCGCCCGGCCGGCCCCCCACGGCGCCGAGCAGGATCGCGTCGTGCCCGCGGATCTCCGCGAGGACGCTGTCCGGCAGCACCTCGCCGGTCGCGAGGTAGCGCTCGGCGCCGAGGTCGTAGCGGTTCTGCTCGACCTTCACCCCGCTGGGCGCGGCGACCTCGAGCACCTTCACGGCCTCGGCGGTCACCTCCGGCCCGATGCCGTCACCGGGGATGACGGCGAGGCTGACTGCGTCGGGGCGGGGGGTCAGGGGGGTCTGCGGCATGGGGACGAACCTAGTTGTCGTCGGGGCGCTGGCCGCCGTTGTCCCGCAGGTCGAGCGAGGCCTGGACGGCCTCGAACGAGCGGGGGTTCTCGGGCAGGTGGCTGGCGGGGCCCCACTCGGGGTGCATGTCGTACATCGGTCTCTCCTCCGGTGCGTGAAGCGGTGGACGTGCGGTCGGGTCGTGCGTCAGCGGCCGGCCCGGGCCTGGCCGGGGTGCCGCTGCTGACGTCGCCCCGCGGGGCGGGCGAGGACGACCGTGGATCGCACGGACGGGAGAGACCGGCAGGCAGCGGATCACGCGCTCTGCGGGGACACCCGCCCACGAGGGGCGACGTCAGAGAGGGTCGTGAAGCCGTCGTTGAGGACCACCGCGACGAGGTGGCCTCACGAGCAGTTTTCTACTGCTGGGCCCCGTCGCGGCGCTCGATGAGTACGAGGACGGTCCGCATGGTGAGTGGACCGTACGACGCGGGGCGCCGACCGCGCACCGGTACGCGCCGAACGTCCCACGATGTGGGACAGGCGTCCTGCGATCCGGTCACGCGACGGGACGTCAGGGCGCGACGGGTGCCTGCGCCACGGCGCCTGCGCGGCGAGCGCGGGCGGCGCGGGCGCTGGAGACCGCGCCCACCGCGACCCCGGCCAGGACCAGCAGGGCACCGACCACCGTGAGCGGGCCCAGGTGGGAGTCCGGTCCGAGGGCGTCGATCAGCACGGAGCCCACGACGAGACCGGCGACGGTGCACAGGCTCAGGACCAGGACGCCGTGGACGCTCACCAGGCGGGCGGACAGCGTGATGAACAGGACCCCGACGGGCCCTCCCGCGTAGAGCCACCAGGTGCCCGGCAGGCCCTGCAGGTCACCGGGCGCCACGAGGAGCACGACGACCAGGAAGGACAGCAGCGCCAGCAGCCCGACCACGAAGTTGTTGAAGGCCGCGGCGATCGGACCGCCCACCGCCGAGACCCGGCCGTTGACGGCCTGCTGCCAGGAGGTGGCCGCGCCCGCGAGCAGCGGGAGCAGGCAGAGCAGCAGGACGCCCGCGGTCAGCGGGTCCCCGCCCCCCAGCCGGCCCGCGACACCCAGGACGACGGCCCCGACGGTCAGGACCGCCCCGACGACCCGGCCCGTGCTGACGGCCTGGGGGCCGGAGGGCCCGAGGCCGGCCCGGTCGACCAGCAGGCCGCTGGAGGTCTGTCCCGCGACCATCGCCACGGTGAACAGGGCGACGCCGATCGTGCCGACCGCCAGGCCCTGGGAGGCGACCAGGGAGGCCCCGGCGACCCCGCCGAGCAGCTGCCAGGCGGGGAGCCGGTGGCCCCGGACGGCGGACAGGATGCGGACCACCCCGGCCCGCTGCCGCGGCACCGCGAGGACCACGGAGGCCAGCACGGCCAGGCCGAGCCCGAAGCTGACCACGGCGGCGGCCGCCCCGCCCTTCGCCCCTCCCCCGAGCTCGGTGGCCAGACGGCCGTTGATCTCCGACTGCACGGCGATCAGTGCGCCCACGCCGACCATGGCCGGGATCGCGAGCACCTCCAGCAGCGAGGTGTCCTCCGAGCGGGCCATGTCCCGATCGTGCCACGGCGCGTCCGCGGGCTGGGACGGCCGTCTCACGGGTGCGAGGATCGGGCGATGAGCGCCCCCCTCGACCTGCCGGCCGTGGTGCGACGCGCCTTCGACGTCTCCCGCCGGGCGGGCTACGTCTCCTTCTGCCGCAACGAGACCGGCCGGCTGCTGGCCACGCTGGCCGCCACCCGCACCGGGACGATGGCCGAGTTCGGCACCGGCTGCGGCGTGGGCACGGCCTGGCTGCGCTCGGGCCTGCGCGGGGACGCGCGCATCCTGACCGCCGAGCTGGACGCGACGCTGGCCGAGGCCGCCGCCGAGATCTTCGTCGACGACCCGCAGGTCGAGGTCCGCTCGGCCGACTGGGGCACCCTGCGCGGCCAGGGCCCGTTCTCCCTGCT
Organism: Nocardioides aquaticus; assembly: GCF_018459925.1. Classification (NCBI taxonomy): domain Bacteria; kingdom Bacillati; phylum Actinomycetota; class Actinomycetes; order Propionibacteriales; family Nocardioidaceae; genus Nocardioides; species Nocardioides aquaticus. Next base: position 1,332,961 of record NZ_CP075371.1, on the reverse strand, counting down.
GTTCCTCGACTCCGGCGAGCCGACCGCGGTCTCGGTCGACGCCGTCGCCGACCTCGTCGAGCCCGGCGGCATCGTGGTCCTCGACGACTTCGTGCCGTGCGAGCAGTGGCCGCCGATGGCCGACGGCCGGGTCGACGCGATGCGCGAGCGGTGGCTCTCGGACCACCGCTTCACCGCGGCCGAGGTGATGGTGGCCTCCGACGCCGCGGCGATCATCGCCACCCGCCGCTGACGAGATGACGCTCGCGGACAGCCGAGATGACGCTCGCAGCGCGTCGAGATGACGCTCGCGGCGCGTCGAGATGACCGTTCCGGTCAGGCGGGACGGGCCGTGCGGTCGGGCGGGGGCAGCTCCACGGTCGCCCGGGGCAGCATCAGCTGGGTGAGCGGGCCGATCGCCAGCGCGTAGAGCACCGTGCCGACGCCGGCGACGCCGCCGAGCAGCAGCCCGAGCACGACCACGGTGACCTCGAGGCCGGTGCGCACCAGCCGCAACGACAGGCCCGTCCGCCGGTTGAGGCCCGTCATCAGGCCGTCGCGGGGTCCGCGGCCGAGCTGGGAGCCGATGTAGAGCGCTCCCGCCGCGGCGCACAGCACGATGCCGAGCAGCATCTCGGGGACGCGCCAGAGCAGGTCGTTGCTCGCGGGCAGCACCCGCAGCGTGAGGTCGGCCGTGACGCCGACCAGGACGGCGTTGGCGAAGGTGCCCAGCCCGGGCTTCTCCCGCAGCGGGATCCACAGCAGCAGGACCACGAAGCTGGCGATCACGATGACCTGCCCGACGCTGAGCGGCCCGTTGCCGGCGACCCCGACGTGCAGGACGTCCCACGGCATCGCGCCCAGCCCGGCGTCGACCATCAGGGCGACCGAGACGCCGAAGAGCGCGAGCCCGACGGTCAGCTGCACCAGGCGACGCCCGAGACGACCGGCGCGCAGCTGCTCGATCGGGCCGAGGTCGGCCAGGCCGGGGCGAACGGTGGCCCGAGGACGGGCGGGAACGGTGGTGGTGCTGCGCATGCTCCGAGTCTGCGCCCGATTGGCCTTCTTCTCCATAGCCACTCGTGAGACGGTGGACTGCATGCAGCAGTCCATCTCCGCCACCCGCCTCGCGACCCTTGTCGAGGGCTTCGACCGCACCCCGGCCTACGTCGGGCTCGCCGACGCGGTCACCGAGCTGGTCGGGTCGGGCCGGGTCCCGTACGGCACGCGGCTGCCCAGCGAGCGTGACCTGACCGGCGCGATCGGGGTGTCGCGGACCACGGTGACCCGGGCGTACGCCGCCCTGCGCGAGAGCGGGTACGCCGAGGCGCGCCAGGGCGCGGGCACCTTCGTCCGGATGCCCGGCGGGCCGTCCCGGCGCCTCGACCGGGCGCTGCAGCCCCGCCACGTCGAGGGCGGGGTGGACCTGTCCTGCTCCGCGACCGCCGCCCCGGCGGGGTTGTCCGCCGCCTACGCGGAGGCCGCCGCGGACCTGCCGCCGTACCTCGCCGGGCACGGCTACTTCCCGGCCGGGCTGCCGGTGCTGCAGGCCGCCGTCGCGGCCTCGTACGAGGCACGGGGCCTCCCGACCGACCCCGAGCAGGTGCTGGTGGTCCCCGGCGCCCTGGCCGCCGCGGCCCTGGTCGAGCAGGCCCTCGGCGGACCGGGCGTGCGCGTGGTCGTCGACTCCCCGTCCTACCCCAACGCCGCCCAGGCGTTGTCGCGGCGCGGCGCGCGCCTGGTGCCGTCACCGGTCGACCCCGGGGGCTGGGACGTGGACGCGGCGGTGCGGGTGGTGCGGCAGGCGCGGGCGCGGCTGGCCTACGTCATCCCGGACTTCCAGAACCCGACCGGGCACCTGATGGACGCCGCGGACCGCGAGCGGCTGGCGGCAGCGATGCACCGGGCCGGCACGGTCCCGGTCGTGGACGAGGCGCACGCCGCCCTGGCGCTCGAGGGGCAGGTGATGCCACCGCCGATGGCGGCGTTCGCGGCCGACGCGATCACGCTCGGGAGCGCCAGCAAGAGCTTCTGGGGAGGCCTGCGGCTGGGCTGGGTACGCGCACCGCACCCGCTCGTCGCCGACCTGACCGACGCCCGGCTCGGCATGGACCTCGGCAGCCCCGTGCTGGAGCAGCTCGTGCTGACCCGGCTGCTGGGCCGTGGGCCGGTGCTGCCGGGCCACCTCGACCGGCTGCGCGAGCAGCGCGACGGGTTGGTCGCGGCGGTGCGCCGACGTCTGCCCGGGTGGCGGTTCGTGGTGCCCGGCGGCGGCCTCGCCCTGTGGTGCGAGCTGCCGCACGGCAGCGCGACGACCGTGGCCGCAGAGGCCGAGCGGCGCGGCGTCGCGGTCACCCCCGGCCCGATGTTCGCCCCGGGCGGCGGCCTGGACAGGTTCGTGCGCGTGCCGTGGACCCGGCCGGTGCACGAGCTGGAGCACGCCGTCGAGGTGCTCGCCGACGCCTGGGAGTCGCTCGGGGCCCAGCCGGGTCGCCCGCCGCGGGCCCGCCGTCGGGTGATGGTCGCCTGACCGGGCACCGCCGAGATGACGCTCGCGGACAGCCCAGATGACGCTCGCGGCGCCTCGAGATGACGGTTCCGGCGCCCGACGCCGTCCGGAAACCGGTGGCCGGCGCCTCCGACGGCGTGCGACGCTGGACCGGTCCCGTCCCCGACGACCAGGTGCCCCGCGTTGAAGCTCTGAGCCGCCGTCCGCCGCGGCCGCCCCCCGGGTGGCCGTCCGACCCGCGTCCTCAGGAGCCTTCGTGCCCACCACCGACCCCACGGTCCTCGCCGCCTCCGGCCTCGGGCTGACCTGGCCCGACGGCACCCCGTGCCTGCACGACCTCGACCTGGTCGTCCCCCCGGGCCGCTCCGGCCTGGTCGGCGTGAACGGGTCGGGCAAGTCGACGCTGCTGCGCCTGCTCGCCGGCGACCTCACGCCGACGAGCGGGCACGTCCGGGCGTACGGGCGGGTGGCCCACCTCCGTCAGGACCTCGCGGCCGCCGCCGGTGGGCGACCGGTCGTCGACCTGCTCGGCATCGGCGGGGTCGTCCGGGCCCTGGCTGCGCTCGAGGCCGGGGAGCCCGACCCCGCCCGCCTCTCGACGTTGCTCGAGACCATCGGCGACGACTGGGACGTCGTCGAGCGGACCGCCGCCGAGCTGGACCGCCTCGGCCTCGACACCTCGGTGCTCGACCGCCGCGCCGACGAGCTCTCCGGCGGCGAGCTGGTCCGGGTCTCCATGGCAGGTCTGCTGCTGGGACGTCCGGAGGTGCTGCTGCTGGACGAGCCCACCAACAGCCTCGACCGTGAGGCGCGCCAGCGCGTGCACGAGCTCGTCGCGACGTGGCCGCGCACGGTCCTCGTCGTCAGCCACGACCGCGCGCTGCTCGAGCACGTCGACCGGGTCGGCGACCTGCGCACCGACGGCGTCCGCTGGTACGGCGGGGGCTGGTCGTCCTACCTCGAGCAGGTCGACGCCGAGCAGCGCGCCGCCGTGCAGGCGGTGGTCACCGCGCGCGCCGACCTGCGCCGTCAGAAGCAGGACCGGGTGGACGCCGAGCTGGTCCTGGCCCGACGGCGGCGCGTCGCCCGGCGCGCCGAGGCCACCCAGGGCCTGCCCCGAGGGGTCGTGGACGCGAAGAAGAACCAGGCCGAGGGGTCGGCGGCGACGCTCCGCGGTGTCCACACCGACCGCGAGCGCGGCGCCCGCGACCGGCTCGAGCAGGCCCAGGACCGGCTCCGCGAGGACCGCACCCTGCGCGTCGACCTCCCCGGGACGGCCGTGCCCCGTGGCCGTGAGGTGCTCCGCTGCCGCGACCTCGTGCTGCGTACCGGGACCTCCGTCGACCTCGACCTCCGCGGCCCCGAACGCGTCGCGCTCGTCGGCGCCAACGGGTCGGGCAAGTCGACGCTGCTGCACACCCTGGTCGGTGAGATCGCGCCGACGGCCGGGACGGTCGAGGTGTCGGTGCCGGTGGGGCTGCTCCGTCAGGGGCGGGACGACCTCGACCCGGCCCTCTCGGTCGCCGACACCGTGGCGGCGCGCTCTCCCGGGACCCCGGTCCAGGACGTGCGGGCCTCCCTGGCCCGGTTCCTGTTCCGGGGGGCCGCGGCCGGGAAGCAGGTCGCCGCGCTCTCCGGTGGTGAGCGCTTCCGGGCCGCGCTGGCCGCCGTCCTGCTGGCCCGGCCGGCCCCGCGCCTGCTGCTGCTCGACGAGCCGACCAACGACCTCGACCTCGCGTCGTACGACGCCCTCGTCGACGCGCTGCAGGGCTACGGCGGCGCGCTGGTCGTCGCCAGCCACGACCAGCCGTTCCTCGACGCGATCGGGGTGGACCGGGTGCTCGACCTGTCCGGGGACGGCCGCGCGGCTCAGCGGCCGTACAACCGGTCGATCACCGACCAGTAGCGCTCCCCCAGCTCCCGGGCCTGCTGCGGAGTGGCCCGGAGCTCCTCCGGCATCGGCGTCCTGCAGGTCTTGCCCTTGCAGTCCTTGAGGTCGCGGAGGGTGCCCTCGAGCACCGCCCGGACGTCGGCCAGGGCCGGGTCGTCGAACCGGTTCTCCAGCTGCGCGGGATCGGCGCGGAGGTCGTAGAGCTCGCCGGCCCCGTCGCGGTAGCGGTGGAACGCGTACTGCGGCACGCGCAGGCCCAGCCCGGTGCGTCGCTCACCGGCGGGGAACCAGCGTCGGTCACGGCCCGGCCGGCCCGAGGTGTGCGTGGACTCGGTCAGGACGGGGACCGACCAGCCCTGGTCACCGCGGCGCATGGCGTCCCAGCGGCTGGTGCCGTCGGCCGCCGTCGGGGGCCGTGCTCCGGCGACGTCGAGGATCGTGGCGGTCAGGTCGACGGTGCTGATCGGGTCGTAGCGCCTCTCGCCCTGCCGCAGACCCGGACCGGTGACCAGCAGCGGGACCCGCAACGACGGCTCGTGCGGCAGCACCTTGCCGGTGAGCTTGCGGTGCTCGCCCAGGAAGTAGCCGTTGTCGGAGGTGAACACGAAGACCGTGTCGCGCCACTCCCCGGTCGCCTTCAGCTCGCGCACCAGCCGCCCGACCTGCTCGTCGAGCACGTGGACGGCCTCCGCACGCTGTCGTGTCACCTCGGTCAGCGCGCGACGCGCGTTCGCACCGACCCGAGGCAGGCGGGAGAAGAAGCCGGGCTTGTCGGACACGTCCTCCGCCACCCCGCGCCGTGCCAGGCCCGAGGGGCGGGTGACGAGCCGGTCGTACATCCCGCGGACCCGGTCGGGCCGAGCGGGCGTCCGGAAGGCGTCGCCGCGGGGGTCGTCCCGCTCGGGCGGGCCGCCGTGGTGCGGGGCCACGAAGTTGACGTTGAGGAAGAACGGGCCGCCGGCCCGGTGGTAGTTGCGGACCAGGGTGCGCGAGAAGTCCCCGATCGTGTTCGTCTGGTACTCGCCCTGGTGCGTGTTGTCGGTGCGCCCGTTGACGTTGTACGGGGTGTCCCAGTAGTAGTAGGTGCCGCCGTGGATGCCCGGCACGTCGGGGTCCTCGAAGGCGCCGACCCAGTCCGTCCACCCCTTCGGGACGTAGGTGTAGGAGGGCCGCCCGGAGACCTTCGAGCGCATCGGCCCGTAGCCGTTGAGGTACTTGCCCACGAACCCGGTGTGGTAGCCGGCGCGGCGCAGCGAGGTGGCCAGGGTCCGGGAGTCATCGAAGACGGAGTAGCCCTCCGGCGCCTCGTGCCAGTAGACGCCGTGGTTGTGCGCGTAGGCGCCGGTGAGGAACGAGGCCCGCGCCGGGCAGCACAGGGGGTAGGGCGAGAAGGAGTTCTCGTACGTCAGCCCCTCGCGCCCCACGAGCCGGCGCACGTTCGGCGCGAAGTCCAGGTCGTCGACGCGCATGTCGTCGGCCATCACCACCACCACGTTGGGACGGCCGCCGCCGCGAGCGACCGTCGCCCTCCCCGTCTCCGGCCCGGGCGGCGGGGTCAGCTCGGGGGCCGGGGTCGTCACCGGCTCCAGCGGCCGGGGGTCGCGGTCGCCAGGATCCGGGAGCCGGTCGCGCGCCGCCCCGGCCGGGGCACAGGCGCTGAGGACCAGGCAGACGAGCAGGGAGACCGACCAACGGGTCGTACGGGGGGCCGTCACCGCCCAGGTGTACCCCACGGTCGGCCCCGCCGCGCCGCAAACGTCATCTCGACCCGCCGCGAGCGTCATCTCGGCTGTCCGCGAGCGTCATCTCGGCGGGCGGGGCCTAGGTGAAGAGGGCCTGGCCCACGTGCTCGCCCTCGCCCACGCCGGCCGGCACGGCGAAGAGGGCCGAACCGGTGGTCCGCAGGTACTCCATCAGCGCGTCGCTGCGCGCCATCGCCAGCTGCACCGGCACGAAGTCGGTCTCGGGGTCGCGGACGAAGGCGAGGAAGAACAGGCCGGCGTCGAGGCCCCCGAGCTCGTTCGTGCCGTCGACGAAGTTGTAGCCGCGGCGCAGCATCTGCGCGCCGCCGTTCGACGAGGGGTGCACCACGCGGACGTGGGCGTCCACGGGGATCACCGGCTGGTCGTTGCTGCCGGGCATCGCGAAGTCCGGCGGGGTCGTCTCCTCGCCGCCCGACAGCGGGGCGCCGGTGCCCTTGGCGCGGCCCACGATCCCCTCCTGCTCGGCCAGGGTCTGGCGGTCCCAGGTCTCGATCGTCATGTTGATCCGTCGGGCGACCAGGTAGGACCCGCCGGCCAGCCACGAGCCGGCGGCGTCGTCGTCGGCCCCGACCCAGACGTGCTCGCCCAGGGCGGTGTCGTCCTCGGCGCGCACGTTGGCGGTGCCGTCCTTGAACCCGAACAGGTTGCGCGGGGTGTCCTGGGCGGCCGTGGTGCTGGAGGTGCGTCCGAAGCCCAGCTGGGACCACCGGATCGCGACGGTCCCGAAGCCGATCCGGGCCAGGTTGCGGATCGCGTGCACCGCGACCTGGGGGTCCTGGGCGCAGGCCTGGACGCACAGGTCTCCCCCGGTACGGCGCCCCACGAGCTGGTCGCCCGGGAAGTGCGGCAGGTCCTTCAGGGACGCGGGCTGCCGGTCCGCGAGCCCGAACCGGTCCGTGCCGGCGGCGTCGCGGAACAGCCCGGGCCCGAACCCGAAGGTCAGGGTCAGCCCGCTGGCCGGCAGGCCGATCGCCTCGCCCGTGTCGTCCGGCGGCAGGTCGGCCGCGCCCTCGACGGGTCCGACCGGGCCGGCCGCGCCGCCGCCGGTCATCCGCTCGGCGGCGGCCGTCCAGAGCTGCAGCAGCGCCACCAGCTCGTCCCGCGAGTCGGTGGTGACGTCGAAGGCGGCGAAGTGCAGCCGGTCCTGGGCCGGGGTCACGATCCCGGCCTGGTGCTCCCCGCGGAACGGGTAGCGCTCCTCGCCGGCCCCCGCGGTCGCGGTCGCGGGGTCGTCGACGCGCCCGAGGCCGTACGCCCCGGCCAGCCCGACCGCCGCCGCGCCGCCGCCGAGCAGGCCGCGCCGCGAGACTCCCCGCACCACGCGCGCCGCCTAGGCCAGCACGGCCGCGGTCAGGCGCGACAGCGGCTCGGAGAGGGCGTTGACGGCGTCGGCGAGCTGCTTGATCTCACGGGCGGGGACCTCGTCGTAGCCGACGAAGCCGTCACCGCGGCGCTGCTCGTCGAGCAGGTCCTGCAGGTCGGTGAAGCGCAGGTCGAGCTGCGCGGCCAGCTCGGGGTCCTTCTCCTCCAGCAGCGGGCGGACGCCCTCGAAGCCCACCCGGGCGCCGTCGACGTTGGCCTGGAAGTCGTAGAGGTCGGTGCGCGACCAGTACTCCTCCTCGCCGGTGACCTTGCCCGTCGCGACCTCCTCCAGCAGCCCGCGGGAGCCGTTGGCGATCTGGTCGACGGTGAGCTCGAGCTCGCCGATGCGGGCGTCCAGGGTCTCGGTGTCCTCCATCAGCTTGCCCGCGTACCGCGCGCGCTCGGCGTCGGTGAGCGGGGTGTAGCCCTGGGCGCGCTGGGGCCACAGGTCCTTCTCCAGCAGGTGCCACCCCGTCCAGGCCTGGCCGGGCTCGAGGTCGGCCTCACGGGCGTCCATCTGCGGGTCGAGGTCGCCGAAGGACTCCGCGACCGTCTCGATCCGCTCCCAGTGGGTGCGCGCCTCGGGGTAGATCTCACGGGCGCGGTCGTCGTCCCCGCTCGTGTACGCCGCCACGAACGCCTCGGTGCCCACGACGAGCTGGTCGGACTGGTCCTGGACGTAGGTCTGGTAGCTGCCCTCGGCGTCGTCGACGAGCTGCTGCTCGTCGGCCGAGACCACGACCTCCTCGTCGGACGGCGTCACGGTGAACGCCGAGCGGATGCCCTCGCCGACCATGCCGGGCTTGCAGGCGGTGACGTACTCGCCGGCGGGGGCGTCGACGACGAGCTGGCGCGACAGGTTCGGGCCGACGTTCTCGACCTCGGCCACGATCCGCAGGCCGTCCTCGGCGAGGAGGTAGAACTCGGTGACCTCGTCCCCGGCGTTGGTGACGTCGAAGGTCAGGGTGCCGGCGGGGGCCTCCTCGGCGGAGACCTCGCAGGCGTCCGAGGTCGACGACACGCTGAGCGCGCGTCCCTCGCCCCCGGCGGCGTCACCGGCGGGCGCGTTCTCGGTGCAGGCGCTCAGCCCGCCGCCGAGGGCGAGCGCGGCGAGGGTGGCGGTGAGCGGGCGCAGGTGCGTCATGGAGCGGGTTCCTTCGGGAGGCGGGAGCAGGGAGGGTCAGGAGGCCGAGGCGGCGGGCGCGGCGGGGACGGGCGGCCGTGCGGGCGGCCCACCGGCGTCGCGGCGGCGCACCGAGCGCAGGAAGAGCGTCATCGTCGGCACGAGGTAGAGCACCCAGGCCACGGCCTCGAGCACGGTGGTGGCCGGGGAGAAGTTGAAGACGCCCTTGAGCACCACGGCGTACCAAGCGCCGGGCTCGATCACGTCGGAGACGTCGAAGGCGAGGGTGTTCAGGCCCGGCAGCACGCCGGCCTCCTGCAGGTCGTGGACGCCGTAGGAGAGCACCCCGGCCGCGACGACGACCAGGAAGGCGCCGGTCCAGGTGAAGAACACCGACAGGTTGATCGTGACCGCGCCGCGGTAGAGCAGCCAGCCGACCACGACCGCGGTGAGGATGCCGAGCCCGGCGCCGAGCAGCGGCTGCCAGGTGGGCGCGGGCGCGCCGACGACGGCCGCGTCCGTGCCGGCCTGCGTGGCCGCCCACAGGAACAGCGCCGTCTCCAGGCCCTCGCGCCCGACCGCCAGCACGGCCACCACGACCAGCGACCAGGGACGGCCCTCGGCGGCGGCGTCGACCCGTCCACGCAGCTGACCGCTGAGACCGCGGGCGGCACCGGCCATCCAGAAGACCATCCAGGTCACGAAGCCGACGGCGATGATCGACAGGCTTCCGCCGATCAGCTCCTGGGCCCGGAAGGTCAGCCCGCGCGGGCCGTAGGTCAGCAGCGCGCCGAAGGCCAGGCTGACCAGCAAAGCGAGCGCGACACCGGCCCAGACCGGGCGGAGCAGGTGACGTCGGTCGGTCTTGACGAGGTAGGCGACCAGGATGCTCACGATGAGCGCGGCCTCGAGCCCCTCGCGGAGCCCGATCAGGTAGTTCGCGAGCACGGTGCCGCCTCCCGGTGTTCTTAGGTGAGGCTCACCTTAGATGAGAGTCCTCTCATCTGCACCTGCGACCTGGGTCACACTCAGATCGCACAGCCCTCGGGCCCGCAGGCCTCGCCCCCGGCCGTCCCGCCGACCGTCGTGAGCAGGGGTGCCGGCTCGGGGTGGGCGTCGGTCCACGCCCGCTCGAGGGTCTGGGTGAACACCTCGACCGGCTGGGCGCCGGAGACGCCGTACCGGCCGTCGACCACGGTGAAGGGCACCCCGGAGATGCCGTACGCCGCGCCCTGCTCGACGTCCGCCTGCACGCCGTCGGCGTGGGCGCCGCTGCCGAGCACCTCGCGGGCCACCGCCTCGTCCATCCCCGACTCCCCCGCCATCGCGACGAGCTCGTCGTGGTCGGCGACGTTGCGTGCCTCGATCATGTAGGCCGCCATCAGCCGCTCCTTGAGGTCGGCCTGCACCGCGGGCGAGACCTCCAGCGCCGCGTGCAGCAGCCGGTGGGCGTCGAGGGTGCCGACCCGCTGGGCGTCGCCGAGACGGTAGAGCAGCCCCTCCTCGGCCGCGACGGCCTCCATCTGGTCGATCAGGCGGCGCCCGTTCTCCGCGCCGCCGCCGTACTTGCCGCCGAGGTGCTCGGCCAGCGAGTCGGTGGGCGTGGTGGGCGCGCCCGGCTCGAGCTGGAAGGAGCGGAAGACGACCTCGGGCGCCTCCGGGCCGCCGGGCGCAGCGGACGGGTGCGCCTCGCCCAGGGCGACCAGCGCCTTCTCCAGCCGGCGCTTGCCGACGTAGCACCAGGGGCAGACGACGTCGGACCAGATCTCGATACGCATGCCGGCACAACGCACGAGCCCGCCGCCGGTGTTCCCGGCGACGGGCTCGAGGTGCTGCGGACGGTGACCGTCGGTCGTACGACCGGGCCCACCGTGGGAGGTCAGCGTGCGGAGCTGCCCTCGACGTAGTCGGAGTCGTGGCTCTTGACCCACGCCATGAGCTTGCGCAGCTCCTTGCCGGTGGACTCGATCGGGTGCGCGGCACCCTTCTCGCGGAGCGCGGTGAACTCCGGCGAGCCGGCGTCCTGGTCGTCGATGAAGCGCTGGGCGAAGGAGCCGTTGGTGATGTCCTCCAGCACCGCCTTCATGTTCTCCTTCACGCTCGGGTCGATGACCCGGGGGCCGGAGACGTAGTCGCCGTACTCGGCGGTGTCCGAGATCGACCAGCGCTGCTTGGCGATGCCGCCCTCGTACATCAGGTCGACGATGAGCTTCAGCTCGTGCAGGCACTCGAAGTAGGCGACCTCGGGCTGGTACCCGGCCTCGATCAGGGTCTCGAAGCCGTACATGACCAGCTGGCTCGCGCCGCCGCAGAGCACGGCCTGCTCGCCGAAGAGGTCGGTCTCGGTCTCCTCGGTGAACGTGGTCCGGATCCCGCCGGCGCGCAGGCCGCCGATGGCCTTGGCGTAGGCCAGGGCGAGGGGCCAGGCGTCGCCGGACTCGTCCTTCTCGACGGCGACGAGCACGGGGACGCCGCGCCCGTCGACGTACTCGCGGCGCACGAGGTGGCCGGGGCCCTTGGGCGCGACCATGAAGACGTCGACGCCGGCCGGCGGGGTGATGTAGCCGAAGCGGATGTTGAACCCGTGGCCGAAGACCAGGGTGTCGCCCTCGGCGAGCTGGGGCTCGATCTCCTCGGCGTAGAGCTTCCGCTGGTGCTGGTCGGGGGCGAGGATGACGATGACGTCGGCCTCCTCCGCGGCCTCGGCGGGCGTGAGCACGCGCAGGCCCTCGGCCTCGGCCTTGGCGCGGCTCTTCGAGCCCGGCTGCAGGCCGATGCGGACGTCGACGCCCGAGTCGCGCAGCGAGAGCGCGTGGGCGTGGCCCTGGCTGCCGTAGCCGATCACCGCCACGTTCTTGCCCTGGATCAGGGACAGGTCGGCGTCGTCGTCGTAGAACATCTCAGCCACAGGTGGGCCTCTCCTTCGATGGGTGGGTACGTCAGGTGGTGCGTGCGGGAGGGCTCAGACGGCCCGGGTCGGCGCGACGGGGCGCAGCGAGCGCTCGGAGATCGAGCGCTGCCCGCGACCGATCGCGACCATGCCCGACTGGACGAGCTCGCGGACCCCGAAGGGCTCGACCACGCGCAGGAAGTCGCCGAGCTTGTCGCGGTTGCCGACGATCTGGACCGTGAGCGCCTCACTGGCCACGTCGATGACCTTGGCGCGGAACAGCTGGACGGTGTCGAGCACCTGCCCGCGGGTCTCGGGCGTGGCGGCGATCTTGACCAGCATCAGCTCGCGCGTCACCGAGGTGTCGCGGTCGAGCTCGACGATCTTGATCACCTCGACCAGCTTGTTCAGCTGCTTGGTGACCTGCTCGAGCGGCGTGGACTCCACGTTGACCACGATCGTCATCCGGGAGATGTCGACGTGCTCGGTGGGGCCGACCGCGAGGGACTCGATGTTGAAGCCGCGGCGGCTGAACAGCCCGGCGATGCGGGCCAGGACGCCGGGCTTGTCCTCCACGAGGACCGACAACGTGTGCTTGGTCATGTCAGCTCGTCCTCGTCGAACTCGGGCGCCAGGTCGCGCGCGTGCTTGATGTCGTCGTTCGAGGTGCCGGCGGCGACCATCGGCCACACCATGGCGTCGCGGTGGACCCGGAAGTCGACCACGACGGGCGTGTCGTTGATGCCCATCGCCTTCTCGATCGTGGCGTCCACGTCCTCGGGCCGCTCGCAGGCCAGGCCGACGCAGCCGTACGCCTCCGCGAGCTTGACGAAGTCGGGGATGCGCTTGGAGTGCAGGTCGGTGTTGGAGTACCGCTCCTCGTAGAAGAGGGTCTGCCACTGCCGCACCATGCCCAGCGACTCGTTGTTGATGATGGCGACCTTGATCGGGATGTCGTTGATCGCGCAGGTGGCCAGCTCCTGGTTGGTCATCTGGAAGCAGCCGTCGCCGTCGATGGCCCACACGGTGCTGTCCGGGCAGGCGACCTTGGCGCCCATCGCGGCCGGCACCGAGTAGCCCATCGTGCCGAGGCCGCCGGAGTTGAGCCAGGTGCGCGGCTTCTCGTACTTGACGAAGTGCGCCGCCCACATCTGGTGCTGCCCGACGCCGGAGGTGTAGATGGTGTCGGGGCCGGCGATCGCGCCGAGGCGCTCGATGACGTACTGCGGGGAGAGCGCGCCGTCGGCGGGCACGTCGTAGCCCAGCGGGTAGGTCTTCTTGACCCCGGCCAGGAAGTCGACCCACCCCTCGTAGTCGCCGGTGGTGCCCTGGTCCGCCTCGGCCTGCAGCAGGACGATCAGGTCGGCGAGGACCTCGCGGACGTCGCCGACGATCGGCACGTCCGCGTGCCGGTTCTTGCCGATCTCGGCCGGGTCGATGTCGGCGTGGATGACCTTGGCGCCGGGGGCGAAGGAGTCGAGGTTGCCGGTCACGCGGTCGTCGAAGCGGGCACCGAGGGTGATCAGCAGGTCGGCCTTCTGCAGGCCGGCGACCGCGGCCACGGTGCCGTGCATGCCGGGCATCCCGAGGTGCTGCGGGTGGGAGTCCGGGAAGGCGCCGAGCGCCATCAGCGTGGTGACCACCGGGATGCCGGTCATCTCGGCCAGGCGCAGCAGCTCGGCCGAGGCGTTCGAGCGGATGGTCCCGCCGCCGACGTAGAGCACGGGCTTGCGGGACTCGAGGATCAGCCGGGCGGCCTCGCGGACCTGCTTGGCGTGCGGCCTGGTGACGGGGCGGTAGCCGGGCAGACCGAGGTCGGTGGGCCAGGCGAAGGTGGTCTGCGCGGTGAGCGCGGACTTGGCCACGTCGACCAGGACCGGGCCGGGGCGCCCGGTGGAGGCGATGTGGAAGGCCTGGGCCACCGCGCGCGGGATCTCGGCGGGGTCGGTGACCAGGAAGTTGTGCTTGGTGATCGGCATCGTGATGCCGCGGATGTCGGCCTCCTGGAAGGCGTCGGTGCCGATCATCGAGGCGCCCACCTGTCCGGTGATCGCGACCAGGGGCACCGAGTCCATGTGCGCGTCGGCCAGCGGGGTGACCAGGTTCGTCGCCCCGGGGCCCGAGGTGGCCATGCAGACGCCCACCCGGCCGCTGGCGGCGGCGTACCCCTGGGCGGCGTGGCCCGCGCCCTGCTCGTGGCGGACGAGGATGTGGCGCATCGAGGAGTCCATCATCGGGTCGTACGCCGGGAGGATCGCGCCGCCCGGGATCCCGAACACGTGCTCGGTGCCGGCCGCCTCGAGCGAGCGGATCAGGCTCTGCGCGCCGGTGATCGTGCCCGACGACGTCGTCGTGCTCTGCTGGGTCATGTCTGGTCCGTTCTCGGGGCTGGTCCTGGCAACAAAAAACCCCTCGGTTGCCCGGGCAACGAGGGGTGACGCGCTGGCGGTGTGACTAGCCGACGCGTCGAGGACGTACGAGGAGGTGGCGCATGCCGCCACCGTAGCCCGGGGCCCCTGGCCGCGTCAGCAGCCTACGCTCGACTGGCCACATGGTGAGACACCGGTCCCAGGTCGTGGACTCACGTCCACCGCCCGGCCCGGCGGGTGGGTCACGGGGCGGGCGCGCCGATGCCCTTGCGCCAGGCCGAGAAGGACTGCACCGCGGTCGGCCGGGGACGGGCCAGCCAGGGCCAGGGGTGCGTCTCGACCACGTCGACGCGGGCGGCGTGACGGGCCCAGCCGGGGACCGGTGCCCAGGTCGCCGCGACGGGGCGGCGACCCAGCTCCTCGGGGACCACGCCCCGGCGGACCTCCAGGTCGCGGCCGGCGGCCAGCTCGCCGAGGGTCTCGGCGAGGAAGACCAGGCGCTTGCCCGAGAGCGTCAACCGGCGCAGCAGCGGCTCGTCGAAGACGAAGACGGCCGGCCGGGCGGGGTCGGCGGCCAGCGCCGGGTCGCCCTCGCCGAGGGACTCCGCGGTCAGCCAGACCACCTCTCCCCCGTCACCCTCGATCGTCGCGGGGCCGGCCGGGATCTCGCCGCGGGACAGGTCGGGGCCGTCGACGGCGGGACCCCGGTCGGCGTCGGGCCACGACTGGACCGGGCAGGCGTGGGACAGCGCGCAGGAGCCGCACAGGGCCGGCGCCCGCTTCTCGACCTGCCAGCGGCTGAACCCGTACGGCTTGCCGCTGCCGGTGCCGGTGGTCCACTGCCAGCCCAGCCGGTTGGCCGCCCGCGAGCCGTCGAGCAGGTGCACGAACATCTCCTGCTCGCCGTCGCGCCAGTCGGCGCCGGCCCGGACCGTCCACTGCGAGGCCAGCCACATCCGGGTCTGGTTGACCAGCCAGCCGTCGTCGTGGAGCTCGCCGACGACGACCTCCATGCACCGCATCTGCGCCGGCCACGGGTCGGCCACGCTGACCGGTCCGGCCGCGACGGCCCCGGGCGCGGGCCGCGGCTGGTCGTGGCGCAGCGAGGTGCCGAGGTCGGTGCCGACGCGGGCGTACAGGTGCCGGGCGTACTCCTGCCAGAGCAGCTCGTCGCGGTACTTGCGGCGGTCGCGGGCGGGTGCGGCACCGGCGGCGTCCCAGACCTCGCGGAGCCGGAGCAGGCCGTGGCGGATGTAGGGCGACATCCTGCTGGCGCCGCGCCGCGACTCCGGCAGCACCGTGCTGCGGCGGGAGGCGTAGCCGGTGACGTCGAGCGTCGCCAGGGCGGTGTCGGCCGCGGACTGGCCGCCGCTGATCCCCCCGGCGGCGATCCCCCCGGGTCCCTCCAGGGCGAGGTCGCCGAGGTGCTCGGCGACCCAGGAGACGACGTCCTGCTGCTCGGCCCCGTCGGCGACCGACGGAGGCGGGGGCAGGATCACGCGTCAGCCACGTCCGAGCCAGGTGGTCACGCACGCCTTGTTGCCCTGCGCGTCGGCGAGCACGGTGAAGCGCGGGGCCACCGCGTCGGAGACGAGGGTGCCGCCGGCGTCCAGCGCCGCCTTGATCCGACGATCGGCGTCCTCGGGGGCAGGCGCAGGTCGAGGTGGAAACGCTGGACCGGCGACGCGGCAGCCTGGCGGTCGGCCTCGGTCACCGGCTCGTCGGTGACCTGGAACCACAACGTCGGGCCACGGCCGTCGGGGTCCACGACGGCGTCGTCGTCCTCCGGGGCGTCGTAGGCGAGCAGCGCGGCCCAGAACGGGCGCACCTCGTACAGGTCCCGGGTGTCGAGGGCGATCTCGAGCACCTGGAGCTTCTCGGTGGCAGCCCGGGCGCCGAGGCGGCCGGCGTGGTCGCTGATGGTGCGGGCCAGGTCGATGTCGCGGCTGGTGACGCCGCCGACGTCGTGGCTGCTGAGGTGGATCTCGACGAAGCCGTAGCGCAGGTCGACGTCGGGGTGGTGGTCGGCGGCCTCGGCGGCCTTGCCGACGTGGTCCACCAGGGCCAGCCCGGTGGCGAAGTCGCCGGTCTCGAACCGGGCGTGGAGCTGGTCGAACATGATCCGCCAGTCGTCCAGCAGCGCGGCCTCGACGCCGTGGCCGTCCAGGACCGCCTTCGGGTCCGGCTCCTCCAGCGTCGCGGTGCCCTTCTCGTGGGCGTCGCGGCCGTCGGGGGCGTGCACCTCCTGCGGCTCGGCGGGGGTCTCGTCCCGCTGCTCGTCCTGCTGGTCCTGGTGGTCCTGCTGCTGCTCGTCGCTCATCGGGTCACCCTGGCCCGCGGCGCCCCCGTCGGGACAGCCCTGTGAGGGTGGGATCGCGCCGTCACGGCAGCACCGACGCACCGATCTGGCCCGGGTTGAACGCCACTTCCCACCGGATGCCGGCCGGGTCCGCGAAGTAGCCGGTGTAGCCACCCCACTCCCGCGAGGCGCCCTGACCGACCTCGCTCGCGCCGGCCACCCGGGCGTCCTGGAGCACGAGGTCGACCTCGCTGCGGGACGCGACGTTGTGGGCCAGGGTCACCGGGACGAGGCCCGGCCCGGTGCGTACGGGGCCCACCTCGCTCTCGAAGGACGCCTGCTCCCACAGCGACAGCACGACCCGGTCGGCCACCCGGATCATGATCACGTCGCCCACCTCGACGTCGGCGTGCCAGCCCAGACCGTCGACGTAGAACGCCCGGGCGGCGGCCAGGTCGGGCACGGCGATGGTCACGAAGCTCAGTCGCTGGTCCATGTGCCGACCCTAGGGCCGTGCGCCGACAGGGGCCACCAGAGCGCCGCGGACCGTCCGCGAGCGTCACCTCGGCTGTCCGCGAGCGTCATCTCGGCTGTCCGCGAGCGTCATCTCGGCTGTCCGCGAGCGTCACCTCGGCTGTCCGCGAGCGTCACCTCGGCGGGGCGAGCTCCTCGGCGATCGCGTCCATCCCGGCGCGCACCTCGGCGAACGACGTCGACAGCGGCGACAGCCCGAGCCGCAGGCCGCCCGGGTCGCGGTAGTCCGGCACCACGTCGCGCGCCCACAGCCGCCGGGTGACCTCCTGCATCGCCGGGTGCCGCAGGGTCACGTGGCCGCCGCGGCGCTCGGCCGCGCGCGGGGAGACCACCTCGACGCCGTGCTCGGCCAGCTCGTCGTCGGCGAGGTCGACCACCATCCGGGTCAGCGCGAGCGACTTCGCCCGCACGGCCGGCATCCCGACCGCCTCCAGCAGGTCGAGCATGTCGGCGAGCGCGAGCATCCCGACGACCGGCGGGGTGCCGGACAGCATCCGTCGGATCCCCGCGGCCGGCGCCCAGTCGGGCCCCATCCGGAACGGCTCGGCGTGCCCGATCCAGCCGCGCACCGGCTGGGTCAGGGCGTCGGGCCCCTCGAGGTGCCGGGCGGCGACGTAGGCGAAGGCCGGTGAGCCGGGCCCGCCGTTGAGGTACTTGTAGGTGCAGCCGACGGCGAGGTCGGCGCCCCAGGCGTCCAGGGCGAGCGGCACCGACCCGACCGAGTGCGACAGGTCCCACAGCACCAGCGCGCCGGCGTCGTGGGCGAGCGCGGTCAGGGCGGGGCCGTCGGCCACCCAGGACGAGCGGTACGCCACGTGGCTGAGCGCCACGAGCGCCGTGTCGGGACCCAGCACCCCGGCCAGCTGGTCCGCGGTGACGCCGGCCGCGGGGTCGACGTCGACCCACCGGACCCGCAGCCCGAGCTCCTCGGCCACCCCCGCGGCCAGGTAGCGGTCGGTGGGGAAGTTGTCGGTGTCCATGACGATCTCGTGCCGCCCGGGCCGGGCGGCCACCGCCGCGCGCATGGCCTTGTAGAGCAGCACGGTGGTCGAGTCGCCGACGACCGTCTGGCCCGGGGCCGCGCCGAGGCAGGTGGCGCCGATCCGGTCACCGAGCAGCGTCGGCAGCTCCATCCACTGCTCGTCCCAGCCGCGGATGAGCCGGCCGCCCCACTGGTCGTCGACGAACGCCGCGAGCCGCGGGCCGGTCACCCGCAGCGGACGCCCGAGCGAGTTGCCGTCGAGGTAGACCAGCGGCTGCTCGGAGCCGACGAAGAGGTCGCGGTGGGCGGCCAGCGGGTCGGCGGCGTCGAGCGCGGCGGCGTCGGTGGAGCCGGCCGGCGTGGTGGACGGCGTGGTGGGCGGGTCGGCGGGGTCCGTGTCGGGCACCCGCCGACCCTAGGTCGTCCGGACGGGTCAGTCGGTCGAGACCTGGTGGCGGAACTCGCCGCGCTCGGCGTGCATCGTCCAGAGACGGTCGGCGAGGACCTCGGGGTCCTTCTCGCCGCCGGGCTCGATCGCACCGCCGATGATCAGCTGCCCGACGTGGATGCCCTCCTCCTTCAGCTCCTCGTGGAGCAGCTGGGCGTACGCCGCCTGCCCCGCGAAGGCGACCGAGGTGCCGGTGACGGCGCGGCCGGGCTTGACGGCCGAGCCGCCGTTGACGAACAGGATCGTGCCCTTGTCCTCGCCCAGGAAGCGCATCCCGGGGACGACCTCGTGCACGGCCGCGACGGGGCCGTAGATGGAGAACTCGACCGGGCCGACGAGGTCCTCGGGCGTGGTCTCGAGCACGGGCCGCATGAACTTCTTGTCCGGCAGCGGGCTGTACTGGAGCACCTCGATCGGGCCGAGGGCCTTGACGGCCTCGTCGAGCGCGCGCCGGATCGAGGCCGGGTCGCGGACGTCGGCCGCGAAGCCCTGGGCCTGCACCCCGTCGTCGGCCAGCGAGGTGGCGAGCGCGTCGAGGCGGCCCTGGTGGCGGGAGATGAGCGCGACGGAGAAGCCCTCGCGGCCGAACCGACGTGCGACGGCGGCGCCGAGGCCGCTCCCTGCTCCGATGATGGCGAGTGTGGTCATGACGGGTCCAACCCGAGGACCCGGCGGCCTCTTCCGCGCAGACGGGTGAGGAACGCCTCGCCCCCGACGCCGTCGCGACAGTCCCCCGGTCAGCTGGTGACGGCCCCGGCCGCGGCGGACTGCACCGTCTTGGCGTACTTGCCGAGCACGCCGCGGGTGTACTTCGGCGGCAGCGGCTCCCAGCCCTCGCGGCGGGAGGCCAGCTCGGCCTCGTCCACGTCGACGTCGAGCAGGCGCTTGGCGACGTCGAGGGTGATCGTGTCGCCGTCGCGCAGGAAGGCGATCGGTCCGCCGTCGACGGCCTCGGGGGCGACGTGCCCGACGCACAGGCCGGTCGTGCCGCCGGAGAAGCGGCCGTCGGTCAGCAGCAGCACGTCCTTGCCGAGGCCGGCGCCCTTGATCGCGGCCGTGATCGCCAGCATCTCGCGCATGCCCGGCCCGCCCTTGGGGCCCTCGTAGCGGATGACGACGGCGTCGCCGGCGGTGATCTCGCCGGCGGTCAGCGCGTCCATCGCGGCGCGCTCGCCGTCGAAGACCCGGGCGGTGCCGGTGATCACGGACTCGTCGAAACCGGCCGACTTCACCACGGCACCCTCGGGGCCAGCGAGCCCTTCAGGATGGTCAGCCCGCCGGTGGCGTGGATGGGCGAGCGGAGCTGGCGGATGATCGTGCCGTCGACCGGGGGCGGCGCGATGTCGGCGAGGTTCTCGGCGACGGTACGGCCGGTGCAGGTCAGCGCGTCCCCGTGCAGCAGGCCCGCCTCGAGCAGGGCCTTCATCACCATCGGGATGCCGCCGACGCGGTCGAGGTCGACCCAGACGTACTTGCCGAACGGCTTCATGTCGGCCAGGTGCGGGACCTTCTCGCCGATCCGGGTGAAGTCGTCCAGGGTCAGCTCGACCTCGGCCTCGTTGGCGATCGCGAGCAGGTGCAGCACGGCGTTGGTGGAGCCGCCGAGCGCCATCGCGACCGCGATCGCGTTCTCGAAGGCCTCCCGGGTCATGATCTGCCGCGCGGTGATGCCCTGGCGCAGCATCTCGACGACGGCCATCCCGGACTGGTGGGCGATCTTGTCGCGGCGGCGGTCGACGGCCGGCGGGGCGGCCGAGCCGGGCAGCGCCATGCCGAGGCCCTCGGCGACGGCGGCCATCGTGTTCGCGGTGTACGCGCCGCCGCAGGCGCCCTCGCCCGGGCAGATCGCGCGCTCGACCTTGTCGACCTGCTCCCGGCTGATCTTGCCGGCCAGGCAGGCGCCGACGGCCTCGAAGGCGTCGATGATCGTGACGTCCTCGCCGTCGACCTTGCCCGGCATGATCGTGCCGGCGTAGAGGAAGACGCTGGCCAGGTCGAGCCGGGCCGCGGCCATCAGCATCCCGGGCAGCGACTTGTCGCAGCCGGCCAGGAGCACCGAGCCGTCCAGGCGCTCGGCCATCATCACCGTCTCGACCGAGTCCGCGATGACCTCGCGGGAGACCAGCGAGAAGTGCATGCCCTCGTGGCCCATCGAGATGCCGTCGGAGACCGAGATCGTGCCGAACTCGAGCGGGAAGCCGCCGGCGGCGTGCACGCCGTTCTTGACCGCCTTGGCCAGCCGGTCCAGCGACAGGTTGCACGGGGTGATCTCGTTCCAGGACGAGGCCACACCGATCTGCGGCTTGAGGAAGTCGTCGTCGTCCATCCCGACCGCGCGCAGCATGCCGCGGGCGGCGGCCTTCTCCAGGCCGTCGGTCACGTCGCGGCTGCGTGGCTTGATGTCCACGCCGGGCGCGGCGCCCTGGGTTCCGAGGGTGCTGCTGCCGGGGCCGTCGACCGTGGTGCTCATGGGGCGAGGCTACGACGCCGGCGCGCGTGCAAGCGGCGCAGGTCAGCCCTCGGTCAGCCAGCGGCCAGCCAGCGGTCAGCCAGCGGTCACCCCGCGGTGACGCCGAGCAGCACGACCAGCTGCACCGCGTAGACCGCCGCACCCAGGCAGTCCCCGGTCTGCCCGCCCAGGCGGCGCACCAGCACGCGCCCCCACCAGACCAGCAGCAGCGCCGACCCGACCAGGCCGACCAGCAGCCCGACGGGGTCCAGGACCGCCAGCGGCACCGCGAACGGCACCGCGAGCAGGGACGCCGTCGCCAGCGTCCGTCCGGACGCCCGACCGCCGACGTCCTTGGACAGCCCGGCCGGGCGGTCCGCCGGCGGGACCAGCCGCATCACCGTGACCGCGCCGAGCCGACCCAGCGCGGCCGAGGCGACGACCCCGGCGACCACGAGCCCGGCGCCGGCCGTGGCCACCAGCGTGGTCAGCAGGGCGACGCGGAGCCCGACGGCGAGCACCAGCCCGAGCGCGCCGTACGAGCCGACCCGGCTGTCCTTCATGATCTCGAGCGTCCGCTCGCGGGTCGTCCCGCCGCCGAGCGCGTCGCAGGTGTCGGCGACCGCGTCCTCGTGGAACGCCCCGGTCAGGCGTGCCTCGACCACCAGCGCCAGCAGCACCGCCACCCACGCCGGCCACCAGGTGCCCGCGCCCAGCACGACCGCGGCGGTGACGAGACCGACCAGGCCGCCGACCACCGGGAACCACACCAGGCTGCGGCCGAGGCCGACCCGGACCTGCTCCCCGGAGAGGGCCGCCGTGCCCGGCACGGGGACCCGGGTCAGGAACTGCACCGCCAGCAGCGGGGGCGCCCAGGGCGGCGGGGAGTCGCTCACGCGGCCAGTCTCCCCTGCCGGCCGGCCACCGCGCGGACCGCCCATGACACGTCCCACACCACCGTCCAGGCCCGCGGGCCCGCTCCTGCCCATACCCTTGGAACGTGCCAATCCACCTCGCGCAGTCCTGGCCGGCCCACGAGGCCGTCCTCTTCGACCTCGACGGCGTCGTCACGCCGACCGCGGAGGTGCACATGCGCGCCTGGTCGCACATGTTCAACGCCTGGCTGGACGGCCTCCGCGAGTCCGGCGACGCGCCGGCCGGGGCCGACCTCTCGGCGTACACCGACGCCGACTACTTCGCCCACGTCGACGGCAAGCCGCGCTACGACGGCGTCCGCGACCTCGTCGCGTCGCGCGGCATCGCCCTGCCCGAGGGTGACCCCACCGACGAGCCCGCCGCCGAGACGGTCTGCGGGCTCGGCAACCGCAAGAACGACGCGTTCAACGAGGTGCTCGAGCGCGACGGCGTGACCGCCTACCCCGGCTCGGTCGCCCTGCTCGACCACCTGCGCGACCTCGGCCTGCCGCTCGCCGTCGTGTCGTCCTCGGGCAACGCCCCGGCCGTGCTGGAGGCCGCCGGCCTGCTCGACCGGTTCGCCTTCGTCATGTCCGGCGTCGTGGCCACCGAGCGCGGCCTGCCCGGCAAGCCCGCCCCCGACACGTTCCTGGCCGCCGCCGAGGAGCTCGGCGCCTCGGCCGCCGGCTGCGTCGTGCTGGAGGACGCCGTGTCCGGCGTGAAGGCCGGCGCCGCCGGCGGGTTCGCCGACGTGGTCGGCGTCGACCGCGGGGCCGGGGCCGACGTGCTGACCGCCGCCGGCGCGACGCTGGTCGTCTCGGACCTCGCCGAGCTCGTGCCCGCCGACGGGACCGCGGGAGCCGCCTCGTGATCGCCCACGACGCCACCAGCGACCCGCTCGACCGCGGCCGCTTCCCCGCCGACCCCTGGCGCCTGGTCGAGACGTCGCACTCGGCGGCCGACCTGGGCGTCACCGAGACGCTCTTCACCACCGCCAACGGCTACCTCGGCCTGCGCGGCAACCCCGAGGAGGGCCGCGACGCCTACGCGCACGGCACCTTCGTCAACGGGTTCCACGAGACCTGGCCGATCAGGCACGCCGAGGCCGCGTTCGGGTTCGCGCGGACCGGCCAGACCCTGGTCAACGCCCCCGACGCCAAGGTCCTCAAGATCTACGTCGACGACGAGCCCCTGATCCTCGGCACCGCCGACCTCGAGCACTACGAGCGCACCCTGGACTTCCGCGACGGCGTGCTGCGCCGCAGCCTGGTCTGGCGCACCCCGTCGGGCAAGCGGGTCCGCGTCGAGTCGTCCCGGATGGTCTCGATGGTCGAGCGGCACCTCGTCGTGATGCGTCTCGAGGTCACCATGCTCGAGGGCGACGCCCCGATCGTGATCTCCTCGCAGCTGCTGAACCGTCAGGACGGCAAGGACGAGTACCACGTCCCGGACGCCGCGATGGGCGAGGGCGTCGACCCCCGCAAGGCCAGCGCGTTCGAGGACCGGGTGCTGCTCCCCCGCACCTCCTCGGCGACCCCCGACCGGATGGTCCTGGGCTACCGCACCGCCCACTCGCAGATGACTATCTGCGTCGCGGCCGACCACGTCTTCGACTGCGCCGACGCCCACGAGGTCCGCGCCTCCCACGAGGACGACCTCGCCAAGGTCGTCTTCCGCGTCGAGGCCCGCGAGGGTCACCCGATCCGGCTCGACAAGCACGTCAGCTACCACACCTCGCGCGGCGTCCCGGTCCGCGAGCTCGCGGACCGCTGCGACCGCACGCTGGACCGCGCGGCCGGCCACGGCGTCGAGCACTACCACCGGGTGCAGCACGACTGGTTCGACCGGTTCTGGCAGAACACCGACGTGGTGCTCGACGAGGGCGCGAAGGACTCGGCCTCCATCCAGCAGGCGATCCGCTACAACCTCTTCTCGCTGGCCCAGGCCAGCGCCCGCGCCGACCAGCAGGGCGTGCCCGCCAAGGGCGTCAGCGGCTCCGGCTACGAGGGCCACTACTTCTGGGACACCGAGGTCTACGTCGCCCCGTTCCTGACCTACACCCAGCCCGACCTCGCCCGGAACACGTTGCACTTCCGGGCCCGGATGCTCCCGGCGGCCAAGGCCCGGGCCGGGGAGCTGGCCCAGACCGGCGCGCTCTTCCCCTGGCGCACGATCAACGGCGAGGAGGCCTCGGCCTACTACGCCGCCGGCACCGCCCAGGTCCACATCGACGCCGACGTGGCCTACGCACTGTCCAAGTACGTCGACGCGACCGGCGACGTCGGGTTCCTGCTCCGCGACGGCATCGACATCCTCGTCGAGACCGCCCGCTTCTGGGCCGACCTCGGCTTCTGGCGCAGCAACGGCACGGACACCTTCCACATCCACGGCGTCACCGGTCCGGACGAGTACACGACGGTGGTCAACAACAACCTGTTCACCAACGTGATGGCGCGCTACAACCTCGAGCGCGCCGCGTGCGCGGTCGACCTGGTCCGCGAGACCGACACCGCGTCGTACGACCGGATGCGCCACCGCCTGGGGTTCGACCCGGCCGAGGCCGAGGAGTGGCGCCGCTGCGCCGCGGGGATGACGATCCCCTTCGACGAGGGCATGGGCATCCACCAGCAGGACGACCACTTCC